>CAZPVH010000001.1:0-97529 GCA_964589975.1 uncultured Candidatus Saccharibacteria bacterium
AACCCCAATACCATCCTCCAGAGGGATGTGTCCTACCATTAGACGAACCGGCAATTGGCCTATTTTGCCCTAGTTTTTGCCCAAAATCAAGGAATATTATACCTCTTGATTCCTGATTGAATATAGATGCTATACTCAAATTATGACAAAGAATCATCGATCACAAAATATCGCGATTGTTTTGTTGGCGGTAGTTTTTTTATTGCCAATGCTGGCATTTGGCTCTCATACGACAAGAAGTAGCAATGATGGAAACTTTGACGTCTGGCGCGAAGGCTCCAGGCAGCTTCGCTCGAAAATAAATAATCTCGATGATGATCCGGTGGAAGAAGTTCCAATACCAATTCTTTTCGGCATCGGTAGGTGGAATCTTTCCAGAAATTTTGGGGATGTCCGGGGAAGTGGCAGAAGCCACGAGGGACTCGACATCATGGCGCCTCGCGGCGCGCCGATCGTGAGTCCGACCGAGGCCGTGGTTATCCGTGTCGGGGACGGCGCGAGTTCCGGATACTACGTATATACGGCGAATCCCGGCAATGAGACGTTTGCTTACATGCACTTGGACGAAATGTCAGAGCTTGATGAAGGAGATGTGCTCGATCCTGGCGACCTAATCGGTTATGTCGGAAATTCCGGGAACGCAATTGGGGGATCAACGCATCTACATTTTGAAATCAGAGACGAAGGAGGCGCGACGGATCCATTCCCGCGCCTCTCGGGAGCGTTTGAATTATCGGACAAAATAGAATACCTCGAGAAAATTTTGAGCGACCACGACGACGAAGAAGAATGCGCCGAGCAAATGGTCATGCTTTATCGAACTGATCTATTGCTCGCACGGACACAGGGGATAGAGCTTCCAGAAGAAATAGAAGATGGACTTGGCGCGGTATCTATAAATACTTCCGCTGGTGCATCAACCGGTCTCGATCTGACTGTCGGATCCAAGGGTCCTGCAGTTGTGACGCTTCAGAAATTTTTGATTTCAAAGGGGATTGGCTCAGGTGGAAATATTGTGCCTGATGGAAACTTTGGCCCAAGGACGCAGAAAGCCCTGGCCGAATACCAGGCCTCTGTCGGCATTACTCCAGCAAGCGGCTACTACGGACCGAAAACCAGAGCCTATATCGAAAGCCACCCATAATTTACTCAGCGGCCATTATTTCTTTGATTTTTGCTTCAGCCTGCGCCAGGCGCTCTGCCTGTGTGCCAGTCACTATGATGTATTTTCGGCCTGTGCGCTCCATTTCATCAATGAACCACTGATGCATCTCGTGTCGAATGTGCTCGCCATCCCGTGTACCGTCTTGAACGAAAGGTATTTCGTCTCCAGTTAGGATGTATAGGTCTACTTTTCTGTGATCAGAAATCTTTTGTACTTCCGGCGAATACTCGCCCATGTAGCGACGGTGCCAAACAGAAGTGGCGAAGGCGTCGGTGTCGCATATTAGAAGTCCGCGAGCGTGGCGAGCGCGTTCGTCTTCGCGTCGGTTTTGTTCAGAAGCAATATGGATGAATTCTTCGGTCTGCCATTCATTCCAAGTTTCCTTGTTTCGGTGCTCGCAATATTCGCGGCCGTATTCTTCCACCCAAGCAGTTTTGTAATAATCAGCTAGGGCTTTCGCGAGCGTTGTTGTACCAGTAGATTCCGCTCCAAGCACGACAATCCGCTTCGCGTAGTATGCTCGAACAGGTGGAGCAATGTAATCCCAGTTCAGGATCGTGTTCGTACGAACTTTCGTTCCAGACATCGGCACATGCGTTCGGTGTTTGTCGACCAGGAAATGCTCGCTTCCCATGGCCTTGGCATACGGCTCGCCGTAGTCTTCGGATGTAAAGACTATGTCCGGAGCTTTACCAAGAACCCGCACCGTGTATTTGGCCCAGCCGGCGGTGTCATCGTCGGCGAGTGTGTCGGGAACCAGTCTCACTTCTACATCAGGATAAAGCTCTTTGATCCAATTTGCTCGCACATGGCCAAGAACTGTCTGCTCGGCTTTCTCGCAAACCCAGACAATCAGGTGATCGCAGTGCGCGCGGGCGACGTCGACCAAGTACATGTGTCCCAGATGGAATGGATAAAATTTTCCGACAATGAATCCTGTTTTCATATTATTGTTTTATCGCCGCCTTTCTAATTCGGAGCCAGATGAAGAGCCCCTGCGTCGCCATCACGAGGAAGATGACGTAGAGGAGAGAGATGAAATGCACCCCTTTGACCCAGTAAAGCCAGATGCCGATGATGTCGACGAGTATCCATAGGTACCATGCCTCGAGCTTCTTTCGGATCAGGAGGAATGTGGCGACGAAACTTATGACTGTCGTAAATGCGTCCAAGTAGGCGTATGTCGCCGGAAGAGGGAAGTACGCTGGGAAGTAAACGTGGAAATTAGAAACCAAATGTCCGAGTGCTAGCGTGCCGAGCACAACGATGACGAGACAGATTATTTTTTCTTTTATTGAAAGAAGACCGATGTCGGTTTTTGTTTCCGGACTCTTCTTTATATTTGCCCAGGCATACCAGCCCCAAAACGCTGTCAGGAGGAAGTAGATCTGCTCAATGAAGTCAGAGTAGAGCTGGATCTGCCAGAAGAGGACGCCGAAGAGAATGGTCCCGAGTATTCCGATAGGCCAGTTGATGATCTTGTTTCTGGCGACCAGCCAGACCGAGAGGATGTTTAGGATGGTGCCGAAGAACTCGATATAGCTCATCGGATAGCCAATGACGGTAAAGAAGATGTTGTTTATGTCTAAGAATGCGTGCATAAAGATAATGATTAATAATATATAGTGTATTATACACACTTTAAAAAAGAATGCAAGCTGGGTGGGGAAAACAGAAAAATGGTAGAATATATCCATATATGACAGCAAAGATAAATGATAGTGAACTCAGGTTTGCCGCGCTGGCTGTGGATGCCGTCTGTTTTCGTATGAACAATGCGGAACTTGAGGTCTTGCTCGGCAAAGTGGTGACTGTCAGCAAGTACAACGGGTATTGGGCGCACATAGGTGGGCTCATTCGCGTTGACGAAACCGCAGAAGAAGCAGTAGACAGACTACTTCGCGACAAAGCCGGCATAAAAGATATACATAAAGAACAGCTCTATACCTTTAGCGACATTGACAGGGATCCGCGCGGACGCGTCGTGTCGGTTGCATACCTTGCTCTCACGACAAAAGACGAGTCAGAAGAAACAAAGAAGACCGGAGTTGAGACCAAATGGGTCCCTGTAAAAAATTTGAAGGGTCTTGCTTATGATCATGACAATATTACGAAAGTTGCAGTAGAGCGCCTGCGATCAAAAATAATCTACACTGATATTGCAAAGCACTTGATGCCAAAGGAGTTCACGCTCTCTGATCTTCAGAGGGTTTACGAGGCGGTCCTCGGGGAAGCCATGGATAAGCGTAATTTTAGAAAGCGGGTACTTTCCCTGGGGAATCTGCGAGACACTAGGCGTACCATAAAGAGGGGAGTAATGCGCCCAGCCGCGTTATATAGTTTCAAATCCTAAGGATTTTAAGTGCCATGCATAAATACAAGAGTTCTAAAAACCTATATGAAATAAGGGCTAATGGCCTTTTAGTTGACAGATTTAATAATTTGTGTTATTTAATAGTGTAAGCTTGACACTAAGTAAGTTATGAATATACTGTATTCAGAACACTATTAGAACATTAACAACCTAACCACAAGGAAACCATGAAAAACGAAAAGAAAAAGCTTGGGGTTGTGGTAGGTCGTTTCCAAACGCCTTATCTCCACTCCGGCCACCGGCATCTCATCGACACAGCTCTGAACGAAAGCGACGATCTATTGATTCTCGTTGGCGAGCACGCTGGCTGGGCGAGCGGTAATGATCCACTCGACTATCCGACGCGCGACATCATGCTCCGGTCCGCTTATCCGAAGGCCAAGACTATCGCCATCAAAGACCATATTTCTGATGAGGTATGGTCAGAGATGCTCGATCGACTGGTCACGGATAACTTTCCCGAACATGAGCCATTGCTCTTCGGCTCTAGGGACAGCTTCATTCCGTACTACAGCGGAAAGCTTCCGACGCGTGAAGTAACTCCGAAGTCTGGCATTTCCGCTACGACGCTTCGCGAGCAAGCGACTGCGAGGATTCCGGATTCTCCTGACTTCCGTGAAGGCGTGATGTACGCCCACACGAAGCAGAATTATCCGACCGCTTTCCCGACGGTGGATATTTCCATTATGCATAGCACTGAACCAAAGGTGCTGATCGGCCGCAAAGCCGGTCACAGCAAATGGGGATTTCCCGGAGGGTTCGTGGATCCGACTGATGATTCATTCGAAAGCGCTATGCGCCGGGAAATGCGGGAAGAAGTTGGTGATATCGAAATCTCGCCTCTCGTCTACATCGGCTCAGCTCGGATCGATGATCCGCGTTACCGCAAATCCATCCACAAGATCATGACTGCGTTCTTCAAAACGACTTACGTCTTTGGGGTCATTAAGGCCTCTGACGATCTCGAAGAAGTGCGTTGGCAGGATTTAGACGGACTCCTTGAGGTACTCCAACCAGAACATCATGTTCTGGCGGAGATGCTTCTCGCGAATCTAAGAAAAGAAAAAACCGAACCTCAAAAAACAAGTAGCGATGAATACTGACCACAACATCATGCTGCTGACTGACAGCTACAAGCCCAGTCACCATTTGCAGCTACCCCGTGGACTTCGATACAGCTTCGGCTTCCTCGAGAGTCGTGGCGGACTCTATCCCGAGACAATGGCCGTCGGTCTCCAGCCAATCATGATGAAATATCTGGTTGGTCAGGTCGTGACGGATGAAAAGATCCGCGAAGCCAAGGAGGTTCTCGGTCTCCATTTCAGGAATGATCGAATCTTCAACGAACGGGGCTGGCGCTACATCCTCAACGAACACGGTGGTTACTTGCCACTTGAGATCCGCTCGCTTCCGGAGGGGACGATGGTTCCGAATTCGAATGTTCTTCTAACAACGATGAACACCGATCCGGACAACGTTCCGTGGCTCGGGAACTATCTGGAATCGCTTCTGGTGCACGTCTGGTACCCCATGACGGTGGCGACGCAGGACTTCAATATGAAGAAAGACATTCTCCGCTACCTCGTAGAAACGGGGACTCCAGAGGACATCGACTTCAAGCTCCACGACTTCGGCTTCCGCGGTAGCACCAGCGTCGAATCCGCCGGTATTGGCGGGATGGCGCATCTGGTGAATTTTCAGGGAACAGATAACTTGGAAGCCATACAGTTCGTTCGTCGTTACTACGGCGAGCAGATGGCGGGGTACTCTATCCCAGCCTCCGAACACAGCACCATCACTTCTTGGGGACGCGAGCGCGAGCTCGATGCCTACCGGAACATGCTGAAGCAGTTCCCGACGGGAGCGGTGGCTGTCGTCTCTGACAGCTACGACATCTATGAGGCCTGCGAGAAGCATTGGGGCACAGAGCTCCGCGATCAAGTCTTGCAGCGCGACGGCGTCGTCATTATCCGTCCGGATAGTGGTAAAGCGCTTGAAGTGTTACCAAGACTCCTCACGACTCTCGCAAATCGCTTCGGCTACAGTGACAACCGGAAAGGTTACAAGGTGCTTGACCCGCACGTGCGCCTCATCCAAGGCGATGGCATCAAGCGGGAAAGCCCAGCACAGATCTATGAGCGTATGAAGCAAGAGCACTGGTCTGCTGACAACCTCTCCTTCGGTTCTGGCGGGGGACTTCTTCAGGAAGTTAACCGTGACACACAGAAGATCGCCTTCAAGTGCAGCGCTGTCGATATCGATGGTACCTGGCACGGCGTGATGAAGGATCCGGTGACGGATCACGGCAAACGCTCGAAGGCCGGTCGGCTTGCATTGGTGAAAGAGGAGGGACAATACCGGACAGTCCAGGTCGAGGATGCCAAAGGGCTGAATGAACTCGTACCAGTCTATCGGAATGGTGAACTCCTTGTGCGTTATACGCTGGCGGACATCCGCAAGCGGGCTCTGGCCTAAAGCCACAGTGAACAGGCGTCCGAGGACGCCTGTTTTGCTTTTGGTGGTAGAATATTCGGATGGAAGGAATGTTCAGAAAATTCTTCAGGAAAAAAGTGCCCGAGCAGGCACCAGCTTCTTTGTCATCGTCAGAAAACGAAGACCCGTATCCATCCATGTCGCCAGAAGATCGCGAGCGATTCGGGCTCAATGAGACAATCGAAGAAGTCGATAAAGAGTCTATGAAGAAGCTTTTTAATTCTGATGAGTTGGTGAAAGCATTTGAGAATATGCGCGCCCAGACATTTCCAAGGGCCCATGCGACTAATATGAAGCGAGAAATAGTTTTACAGACGAAGGAGAATAACATCATGAGTAGAGAAATCTTGTCGCGAGGAACTGCGGTGTATATAGGTTCTGGTGACGATATCGAATACCCGTTACTTCTTGGTGCTCGAGATATAACGCTGGTCGATTCCGGTACGGAATCCCCTGAGAGATTCATAGAAGTGGTACTTAAAAAAATTAATGATATCGGCGGAAAAGAAATAACAATAAAAGAAAGTACGATAAGCTTTAAAATAATTGAATCAGAAGAAGCGGTTCCCGTGACTGTTCACCTTGAGCGTAAAAATATTGCGGGTTTCCCGGGCAATGATACAGAAACAGAAGATTATGTAGCGCCTCAAAATATATCTCTACTTCTCAGTTTTAATTCTGGAGGAGATGCTGATAAGAATATCAGCCTTATTAATGGAATCATCCCGGGTGGCTATATCGTGCCTGACCGAATTGGTCGGAGCGATGAAGAGATGCGCGAGCTCGGCTTCACAGCGAAATATTTTTCAAGCGATAAGATAAAAAAGATGAAGGTCTTCCAAAAAGATATCTAAATGAAAACAGGCCGCTCGGATGAGCGGCCCGTTCAATGTACTGTCGGCTTCAGAAGCCTTGCATGACTTCGTGGACGGCTTCACGTGTGTGGTATTCATCAGCGAAGGGGGCGGACGACTCATGATCGAATTGATCGATTCGATCATGGAATTTCGTCATGGCCAGTTCCATGTCTTCGACACTGGTCACCAAAACCGTGCCGTAGTTGGTCTGCTTGTCCCAATCGTATTCCCAGCACTCAAGGATGTAGTGGCGGTTGCCATTCACTCCTTTTTTCTGGGTCAGGCTGTATTCGCGGCGCCCGATGCTGTCGTGACTGTCGCTTGTCCGGAGCATCCGAAGCTCAAAGTCTCCCGTATGGGGGTTCTTGCCAGGGCGGTAGAAGGTGAAGATCGGGAACGCCGAGTCTTCGGTCCTGTTGCTACGCCAGATCAGCATGTTCTCTTTAACCGGGAAGCGCATCGTCATGCGAGCGCCAAGGTCGGTGAACATCTGATCAAGCTCGGCATCGATGGTGTTCGCTGGTGGTGCGGACTGCATGGGTTCGTTACCCTGCGAGCAGGCGATGAACAGCAGACTGCCAACGCAGATGGAAGAGGCGATGAGGCCGGTAATGCTACTACCGATGATGAGCTTCCTTTTCATGTGAAGGACCGAGTTTTAGGGTCTGAGTATATTATATCACAACATAGCTAAAAGTCAAGTATATACTCATTCTAGCCATAGCAAACAGGCGTCTCCGGACGCCTGTTTTGATTAAATGAAACATTTTTCTTATTGCTTGACTTTTTTGTCTAAATAAGCTACTATATCCGAGTAACTAATACTCATCGGTTTCTTTTGCGAGTTTTCTCCTAAAGTTGCGGGTCAAAAGCCTAGCTAAAACCTTTGAAGGCCACCTTAATATAAGGCCAAAGGTTATAGGGCAATCGCCCAAAAAATAAATATGTATCAATTAAACATGTCTGGCGGGACTCCCGTTAAACGTCCTTCTTTTCGAGGGGCAAAACCTGCATCTCCCGCGCGAAGTGGAGCTAGGCCTCAGTCTGGTGGTTTCCGTGGTAATTCTAATTCAGGTTCACGACCGCCTCATCGAGGCGGCGGCCGCAAGGCTCGTCCGATCACGAAGATCGACGTCTCTCGCTATATAAACAAAAACGCTGTTGTTGAAAAAACGGTGCCATATGTGCCGAAGCATGCCTTCGCGGACTTTGCTGTCGATGCGCGCCTAAAAGCGAACATTGTAGCTAAGGGATATGTAACACCGTCCCCAATTCAAGACCAATCAATTCCGGTAATTTTGGAAGGACGTGATATCGTCGGTATTGCGAACACTGGTACGGGAAAGACTGCGGCCTTTCTTATCCCACTAATTCACAAGTGTCTAACGAATCCAAAGGAACAAGTGCTTGTCATTGCGCCGACTCGCGAACTTGCTCAGCAGATTAACGACGAGCTTGTTGGATTTACCAAAGGCATGAAAATGTATTCGGCTGTCGCTGTCGGAGGACTTCCGATCGGCCGCCAGATCCGCGACCTCTCATATTTCAATAGTTTCGTCATCGGAACACCTGGACGCATTAAAGACTTGCTTGATCGAAAAGCTATCAATTTGTCTCTCTTTAATACTCTGGTTCTCGACGAAGCGGATCGCATGCTCGACATGGGATTCATAAATGACATAAAGCTCATGATTTCAAAGATGCCGAAAGTTCGTCACACATTATTTTTCTCGGCGACACTTTCTCCTGAAATCGAGCGTCTCATTCATGAATTTCTCACGAAGCCTGTGAGCGTCAGCGTCAAAACTGGCGACACAGCGAAGAGTGTCCTCCAAGATGTCGTGGTGGTAAAAGATCCATCAACAAAGATTGATATGCTTCACGAACTTCTCTCAAATGAAGAGTTCGACAAAGTTCTCATCTTCGGACGCACAAAGCATGGCGTGCAAAAGCTCTCTGACGTATTGTCCAAGAAAGGCCACAAATCATCGGCTATCCACGGAAACAAGAATCAGGGTCAGCGTCAGCGCGCGCTTGATGACTTCAAGAAAAATCGGACTCGTATCTTGGTTGCGACAGACGTCGCAGCTAGGGGACTGGATATCCCGAATGTATCTCACGTCATCAACTACGACGTACCATCAACGCACGAAGACTACATCCACCGCATCGGCCGAACCGGCCGTGCAGGAAAAGTCGGAAAAGCTTTGACTTTCGTCGACTAAGTTAAAAGAAAAACACCCCAAAAGGGGTGTTTTTCTTTTTCGTTGTTTGTGCTACGCTCTTTTTAAACATAGACCCAAAAGCACATGGCAAAACAGAAAGCAGTCGCCGTTTCTGTCGGAAGGAATGAGATGCTGGCGCTGGAGTTCTTGCGCAGAGCAGTGGAGATTAAGGAGCGTACTCCGGTCCAGATCATTGAGTTCAGTGCCACTCCAAGGGAGCGTCGCAAAGGGAAGATGTTCAAGGACGATCCCTTGTACATCGACATCAAAGCGAAGTTCTTGCTTCAGTACTGTAACCCTGGCGACCGCGTGCCGTTCCGTGACTCTGCCGTCGGCAAAGAGGAGCAGATGCACGATTTCATCTACGACATCGAAGCGTCTGTGCCTCTCGATATGACTTCAGGGCCACCACATCTTATCCCGAAAAAGTGGTGCCAGATGCAAGTGAAAAAGAGCTCGGGTTGTATGAGAGTGTCGTTCAGTGATCGCGCGCCCGAAGAAACTTGGACGATCATGGTGAAGAACAGATCGGAAGACGGATTCTTCGCCGAGTCTTCTGACTTCTGCATCAATATCAACCACAGGTACCGCCGCACGTCTTTCAATTGGATTGTAGGCAATTCCTACACCGGAAAAGTTGAGGTGCAGTCGCACTATGATGCACGCAATGCATAGGAAAAAGCCCCGCACATCGTGCGGGGCTTTTGCTTTAGGCGGTTGCGGGAGGCTAGGCACCTCTCTGGGATAGAAAGATCTTTCGGTAAGTAGGAGTATGCATATGGGAGAGTATATTGTAACCAAAAGCCAGTACCATCAGCAGGTCTCCCAGCCAGCCGAACATGTGCTCACTGATGTCGAGCGCGACAGCGGTACTCAGGCATCCGGCCACGAACCAGAGAATCAGGGCAGTATCGTTCATTTCTAGTACAGTGACTTTTTGCCAGCGCTTCATTGCGTAGAAAAGGAGCGCGATTACGAGAAGTACTTGTATGCCAGTCAGCCATAGTTTCATGGATTGAAGTGTGGACATGAGGGGCTCATGGCTCGAGATGCCGAACATGTACATGATGCACGGGATCGTGACCATGTACCAAGCTTGCAGGGTTTTGCGAAATCGCGTCGGATGAATTTGGGTTGAGTCACTCGCTCGGAAATTTGCAATTCCGAAGGTGTAAGCGATGACCCAGAGGAGCATGAGGAAGGCATAAATCTGGAGGTTCCAGAAGGTTGTGAAGATGCTCATGGTGAGTGGTTTTGATTACAAAGTATCACTCTGAGTTTTATTGTCAAGAAGTTTAGTATGCAAATCCTTGCGACAAAAATCTCATCTGTTACAATTAAAGGAGGGTAGTAAACAGGTCGTTTTATTAAAAGAGAGTTAATTTTAAAAAAACGCATATGCTAGTAACTATCGCAACAATACTTATAATCCTTTGGCTTCTCGGAGTGGTCGGGGTGTACACGATCGGATCGTTCATTCACATCCTTCTCGTTGTCGCCATCATCATGTTCCTCATCCGACTAATTCGCGGAGAGAATCCAGTAAAATAATTCGTTGCAGAAAATCGCCCGACGGGCGATTTTCTGTTATCATTGAAATATGGATCACGTTAGAAGAGATCGATTATGTTTTATTACACATATGTATTGAAAAGCAAAAAGGATGGTAAAATTTACACTGGTTTTACAAAGGACCTACGGAAGCGTCTCGAGCAACACAACACAGGTAAATCTGCATATACGAAAGGACGAAGCCCATTCCTGTTAATTTATTATGAAGGATGTTTACTAGAAGATTATGCAAGGTCGAGAGAATTATATTTAAAATCGGGAATGGGCAAGCGTTATCTAAGGAATAGATTAGGCGCTTCCTATCTCTAACGGGATGGAAACATTAATGAAAGCGGATATTTTCTTCTTTGTGACGACAATCTGTGTCGTGGCAGTCGCTGTCGCCATTATTTATTTGATCATTAGGTTATCAAGTTTTATGCAAACGCTTGAAAATCTTGCTGAAGAATTGAAAGATAAAGCTGGAGATATTGGCGAAGAGGCGGAGGAAATGCTCGAGCGTATAAAAGATAGCTTTGTCTTCAGATTGATTTTTGGAGCGAAAAAAACTAAATCTCGTAAGAAAAAATAAATGGAAGGAGTCGGCAAAATTGCAATAATCATAGTTCTTCTGGTACTGGTCTGGTGGTACAACCAGAAGCGCCATGGACTGGTGCCACCAGACGCTCCGACGGCTGAAGAGACCGAAACGGGCGGCCAATAGAGCTTGCTCCAATTCCTGTGGATTGTTGTATAATTAAGAAGGATATTATCAGGAATAATAAATTCATATGCCAAACAAAAATGTCAAAAAAGGAGGCAAGATGGGTAAGGCTCTAGCGGTCGGCGCAGGAGTCGCGGCAGCAAGCGCAGCAGCATATTTGTTGCTTGGTCCGGACGGCAAGAAGAATCGCGCCAAAGTTAAGGCTTTCGCCAATAAGGCCAAGGATGCGGCGATGAAGAACAAGGAGATCATGGCCATGGCAGGCGCGGCCGCTGCTGGTATGAGAGCGGCCAAGTCCAAAGCAAAGTCTGTGGCCAAAAAGGGAATTTCTAAAATGAAGTCCGGCGCTAAACGCGGAATGGCGACAGCCAAATCTGGAGCGAAGAAAGTGATGGGTACGGCTAAAAAGGTCGCGAAGAAAGCAGTTGGCAAGGCCAAAAAGGCGACTCGATAGTTATTTAAAAAAATAATAAATAAATTTTTTATGGAACAGCCACAAATCAACCAAACAACAACAAGTGACGGAAGCGGAAACACAGCTCTCATCGTAATCGTGATTATTATCTTGCTCGTCGGAGGATATTTCCTCTTTATGCGAGGAGGGGCCCCTGCTCCAGCAGGAGACGATAATGGCGGAATCAATGTTGACATTGATCTTCCAGAGGGCGGCGGATCTGGTAGTGGCTCAGCTGGAGGAACGGTTCCAGAAGGATCTTCTGGAGGTGGACCAGCTATGTAATCATTCGTAATAGTTCTATCAAGAAAAGCAAAAGCGCCTTAAGGCGCTTTTGCTTTGACAAGATTGGGAAGAGGGGTACTATGAAGAAAAAGAAAGCCATGGACATTCCAAGGGAGTATCTAGAGGAATACCTCGGGATCCTCGGTGTGCCACTGGCGCGCTGGGGAAAAGGAGGAGTTAAGTCGCTTGATCATCTGACCGAAGAGATGAATAAAGGAGAATGCCGTATCAATGGTATTGTCCGCACGACCAGAACCGCAGTGTGCCGCGTTTTTTACGAGCGGTTGGAACTCGAGGAGATTTGTCAGGTTTTCGCGGATGGTAGCATTCGCTATAGAAAGTTGCCCTGGGGATCGGTTGGCGAGAAGCTGTCTATGCGAGAAAATGCTCTGAGTGGAATCGGGCGGGGATTTAAAGAAGAGCTTGGAATAATTCTGCCCGCATTTCATTTCAACTATAAAGGCGGAGTCACGCTTCCCCTGAAGCCTTCTACGTCCTACCCCGGGCTCGTTACCGTGAATCAACAGGCGCGATTTGTGGTTACGATGCCGGAGAATTTTTTTCGGGAGCAATACATTGAACATCAGGATGACAAGAGTACCTACTTCGAGTGGCGCTCCAGGACCTTCGTGCGAAAAGCCTCATGAAAATGGGGCTTTTTGTTTGCCTTTTGAACTGCTAAAATATAGGCATTATGAAAAAGACCAATATGTTTCAAAAAGCAGGAGCAGCGGTTTTTGTTTTAGCATTAATATTATCAATCGGGGTTAATACGGCTAATGCGGGGTTCTTGTCTTTCTTAAAAAGGGATAAGGGCGTTGCGGCGACGATTAATGCAACTGACGGCCGAGTTGAGCAGTCGACAGAGTCTTGTACTTCGCCTATTTATGCCAGAGTCGTATTCTCTAGGAATCCGAATGCGAATTTTGGCGTCAGGAATTGGGGTCTTGGGAATCTGGGAAGAAAAATATATGTTGGTGGCAATACCGAGGCTGACAAATATTTGTCAGGAGCGTGGTTTAAGATTTCTGACGGGCGAAATCCTATCATAGATAGGGACGTAAGTCTTTACGAAGATGTGCCGGGTCTTGCTGTCCAGCGCGGCGACGGATGGGTACGTCTGGTTCTTCATGGGTCATGGGAACAGCCGTCTGACGCGCCGCTTACAAATCGCGAGCGCGCGGAAGGATTCATCTCATTCTCAACTGATATGAAGAGTACCTCAGCCATGATTGTGCCGGTTTCTATCGCAAACGATGAAGAAAACGATATCGAGCCGACTGGAACATATACTTCGTCTAACAACACGAATCATCCTCAAAACGACAAAATGTTTATGAGGAACAATCAGTCGTACTTCAAGTTTGTAGTGACAACAAATGACGATGGATACTATACTTACTATCAGAATGTTAAAGCCGAGTGCAAAAAATAATTCATGCAAAATAATCGAATAATACCTATAACCATCATACTGGTCCTTGTTATCGCGGCAGGAGTGGCGTGGAGCTATAAAGAAAAAGCCGAAAGAGAATCTAGCGCCTCAGAAGAGTCGGCGTCTCCGTATGTGACTCACCGAGACCGCGTGGCAGGCTTTCAGTTTACCTATCCCGTAGCTTGGGGAGACACTAACCAAGCAGCCGGCAACACAGCTTGCCCCGAAGAAGATACTTATCGAACGGCGGATACCTTGTCGGTATTTGATTCAGAATACATGTTCGAGCAGATGAATTTGGCTCGATCCGAGAGCTTCGTTCGTTCCGGCATTCGCACGTATACAGTTGATCCGGCCAAGCAGAACGCTTGCGGCGATGAGTTTTTCCTCATGCTAGCTCGAGGCGAATTTGCTGGCGAAGCGCTTTCAAGCATAAAGCTTGAGCGCGTCGAAACGGCGGACTTCTTGGGCTACAGGAACAATAACGCGAGCCGCCTCAATACCGAATATAGATCACAGTATCTTCTATTCCCGAAGAACTATGTTGGGGGGCCGCTCAAGGTTATCCAGCCGTACCTGTCTTACGTTCCGAATTCTGACACCAGAGATTTGGCTGAAATGACAGGAGAATTCGCTGGAGATATGGATTCTTACATCGCTGGCGGCAAGACCTCTTCAGAAATTCGCGCCAGGATTTCAGACTTTGAGACCATGGTAGAAACCATCAGTCAGATAGGCATGTAGATCATGAAAAAGCAGATCATTCTCTCAGTACTCAGTCTAGGAATCATATTCCTGACCCTAATTTTTTCTGCGCCAAAAGGTGAAAAAGAAAGATACACTGATGAGCCAGTCGCTGAGGAATCAAGCGATCTGAAAGAAATCTTTGTTGAAGACACGGTTGAGTCTCCGACTGCCACGGCAACGTCCGGGACCGAAGAGGCATTCTATGACATTACGCGCGTTGTCGATGGAGACACAGTAAAAATTAGCCGCAACGGAAAAGAAGAAACCCTTCGGCTCATTGGCATGAATACGCCCGAGACGGTTGATCCGCGCACTACTGTCGAATGTTTTGGGAAAGAAGCTTCGAATAAAGCCAAAGAGCTTCTGTCTGGGAAACGTGTCCGGCTCGAGTTTGACGAGGGCGAGGGAGCGCTCGACAAATATCAGCGAACTTTGGCTTACATCTATACTCCGGACGGAGTGATGTTTAATGAGTGGATGATCAGGAACGGCTACGCTTACGAATACACTTACGACGACGCTTATAAATATCAAGCAGGGTTCAAGGCGGCGGAGAAATATGCTCGCGATAACGATCTTGGTCTATGGAGCCCAAAGACTTGTTCCGGAGAGTTATAAAATGAATTAGCCGCGCGCCAATGGCGCGCGGCTTTTTCAATAGCGCTCTTCTCCAAGCGCTCCATCTCTGATCTTATCGCGTGACCACGAGCGTGTTTCGAAGTCGTACTTCATATTCTCTGAGTCGCTGATCTTCACATAAAACCACAGAGGTCCTGCGGTCAGGATCTTGTCTCTAGACTCAAAGACATTTTTCCCATTCAAGAAAATGCTCTGGGACAGGCGGGATCTTGGCGGCAGAAGAAAAAAGTACGAGAATCCGTCGCATCGGATTTGATAAATCGCGCCGTGGCTCCCAGCAAGCCACTTTTTCTTCAGGGCGCGCTTAATATTTCCATCGTCGGCGCATGGGCAGAATTTGTGCAGGGAATCAATCTCGGCCTCTTGTGAGAAGCCTGCAAGCGGTAGGAGAAATAGGCAAAGTGCTAACGCTTTCATGGCGGCAGGTTTTGGTCCGTATTAAATTATATAAAACTCTAAAGGCCGAGAGATTTTTTCAGTGTGGAAAGTTCCTTATCTTTGATTATCCGGAATTGATTCGGCTTTAATTTGCCGAGGAGAATGTTCATGATACGGAAACGGCGAAGTTTTTTCACGCCATACCCCAGGACTCCGCACATACGGCGGATCTGGCGGTTCTTGCCTTCCTCGAGGATTATTTCAAATGTGTTGTTCGAAGTGCGACGGACTTTTGAAGCGCGGGTTTTGCCAATACCTATATCGACTTTTTGAGATATCTTCATAAGGAATTCGTGGCTGATCTCTCGGTCAACTGTCACCTCATATTCTTTTTCGTGATTGAAAGCGGGATTCAGGAGCTTGTCCGTCATGCGGCCGTCGTTTGTCATGATAAGAAGGCCCTCGGAATCTTTGTCGAGTCGCCCCAAAGGAAAGACCTTTTCCGGAAACTTGGCGGAATCTTCGATGTTCTTTACTCCCTCTTCACGACCCATGGACAAGACTCCGGCCGGCTTGTAGTAAGCGTAATAGGCGTATTCCTTTGGAGTATGACCTTTTAGCGTGACTTCGTCAGCCTCATTTACTTGGTCCCCAAGACTCGCGGCTTTGCCGTTTAAGTAAACTTTGCCCGCAGAAATAAGCTCGTCCGCGCCACGGCGAGTGGCGTAATTCTTGTGAGCCAGGTATTTATTTATTCTCATCGGCCAAAGCGGCTTGGCTGCGGAAGAGGACTTCGTTTTATTGGTTTTTTTCATCTTTTTATATCCCGAAGTCTAAGGCTCCAGAAGAGCATAGCGATCATGATAAGCCCGAGGATTATAAACAAATGACGGTAGTTTGTAAATGCGAGAATAAGTGTTGCTAGGGCCGGGCCTAAGATATAGGCAAGGGGAGAGCTGTTTCTGTAGAGCGCGATCATATCCGCATCGTCAGGATTTATTTTTTTAAAGAAGTAGCTTTCGCTGGCGACCTGGACAAATGAAGCGCCAACGCGAGTTAGCGCGAGAGCGAGAGCCCAGACGAATAGCTCTCGACTATGGATGAATCCTAGTATGATCGTAAAGATTCCAATGATAACAAGTCCAGCCGAGAGTATTTCCCGTTCGCAGCGGAATTGATCAGAGATTCGGCCGAGCATTGGCTCCAGGGTGATGTAGGGAATATGCATGAGTGAAAAGATAAAGCCAATCTCCCGCCAATCAAAGCCCATGAATTGATTCAGGTATATCGGCGTATAGATTGACATCAAACTGAAGAAGAAAGAAAGCGAAAAAGCCACTGCGGCGACGCTGGTGAGATCTCTGCTTCGAAGAAGCCGGCCGATATTTTTGAGGAACGAAATGCCTCGATGATGGGATTCGAATTTGATATTTCGAAGATCTCGAATATATATGCCGAACATCGCGATGATGAACATGCCGGCCATGAGATAGACAAGCTCGAAAGAATTATTCTGGAGCAGCATGCCGGCGATTAAGGGGCCCAAGAGATAGGCTAGGTTATAGATGGAGAGATAGATGCCGCGGATACGTCCTTCGCCGGAACGCCTGGCGAAGTGTTCGATCAATATATCAATGGCGAAATAGATGCCGATGCCGGAGGCGATATAGATGATAAATAATAATTGGAATACGAGCGGGTACGACGTGTTCACCATGCCGAGGATGGCCAAAAGATACAGGAATGCCGTTGTTTGGAAGACTCCGGCAAGCCCGATTTTCTTGAGGAGGTGTGGCAGATACGCTAAGAATATGATCGAGGCGAGCGATCCGATAGAGAAGAGTAGTCCGACCGTCTCAATGCCGATGAACGTGCCGACAAAAGAAGAGTCAATGTATCCAGTCAGCGCAAGCGCTACCGTGAGAAGGAAGCCGACAAGGAAAACTGAACGCAATTTTTTCGTGCGTGGTAACACTCTTCTATTGTATCAGAGAGTGGGATTAGACCGAGAGCACAACGGGGATGACGACAGGCCTTTTGCCTGTCGATTGGAAGAGGAATTTCGAAATCTTTCTGTTCAACGTGTCTTTGATGTAGTCGAAGTCAATCGGATCCATACCGGCGATGGCCTCCTCGGTTGTCTTCTTGATGAGGTTTCTGGATTTCTTCAGGAGCTCCTGGTTTTCTTTGAGGTAGACGAATCCGCGTGAGATCAGGTCTGGGGATTTGCGAACCTTTTTATCTTTTGAGTCAATCATAACGATCATCATAAAGATTCCGTCCTGGGCCAAGGCCTTTCGGTCTCGGATTACCAGGTGTTGGCTGTCAGACACCGACAAGCCGTCGATGATGACTGCGTCTCCCGGGACTTTTTCTTTGATTTTGACGATCGAATTGCCCTTGTCGCGGATTTCAACGATTGAGCCGTTGTCTGGAACGATAACGTTCTCAGGTTTGGCGCCGTTCGCTACGGCGAGCTCGGCGTGAATCTTCACGAAGTGATGGTGGCCGTGGATAGGCATGAAGTATCGATACTTAATCTGCTTGTGGATCCACATCAGCTCGTCGCGCTTGCCGTGGCCGGACGCGTGCACCACGTTGTCGATATAGGTGATGATTTTAGCGTCGCTCCTGTAGAGGTTGTCTTTGAGTTTCGTGACCGAAGTCTCATTTCCTGGAATGACTGACGATGAGAGGATGATCGTGTCGGTCGGATTGAGGCGAACCTGCTTGTGCGTTTTATTCGCCATACGCATAAGCGCGGCGAACTCTTCGCCTTGGGCGCCTGTCGCGAGCATCATGATCTTGTGAGGTGGGTAGTCATCCATTTCCTCAACCGGAATGACGTGAGACATATCCGTCAGATTCAATTGTTCGACGATGCCGATGTTTGTCTTCATAGAGCGTCCTTCAACGACAATGTATTTGCCGTACTTTTTGGCGATTTTGATGAATTCGACTATGCGCTCGACCTGGGAGGCGAATGTCGCAATGATAAGTCGTCCAGTGACGTTCTTCATAATGCCGTCTATAGTCTCAACGACTTTTCTTTCTGATTGCGACCATCCTGGCGTGGTGATGCCGGTAGAGTCCATGGTCATGAGAAGAACTTTACGGTCTTTGAATATCTCGTATTGCGCGACTTCCTTTTCCGTCGGTATGCCATCAGTATTTTCAATACGCACGTCGCCAGTCGATACAATGTCGCCATAAGGGGTTTCGAGTATTACTCCGGTAGAATCTGGAATTGAGTGTGTGAGACCGAAGAATCTAGCTTTAAAATCGGCAGACAAGGTCAAAGCTCCATCGTCCTTTTCAACTACTTTGATATCGAGTTTGAGTCCTGGGAAGTCTTCGGACTTTGCTTTTATGAGCAGGGCGCCGAATTCGCGTGTGTATATTGGCGGATTGCCGATACGGTCAATAAGATACGGTATGCCGCCGATGTGGTCTAGGTGTCCATGAGTAATAACAAGGGCTTTTACTTTATGCTTGTTCTCCTCCAGATATCGGGTGTTTGGAATCATGTAATCGATTCCCGGGTTTTCCTCGTCAGCAAAGCCAATACCGGCGTCGATGACGATAATCTGGTCATTCATCTCTACCATGGTCATGTTTCGTCCGACTTCTTCTACTCCACCGAGCGGAATGATGCGAATATCTCCTGGTGCGAGAGGTGGGATTTTTTGATTACCGTTCTTTCGGTCGGTATGGCCCTCAGCAGAAGGCTTGCCGAAAGAGTTTGCGGGGCGCTTCATGGGTCCGTGCGAAGAAAAACTTCGAGTGGGCCTGCCTCCGAAGTTCTTTTTCTGTCCACCAGAAAATCCGCCCTGATTGCTTGCTGGTCTTGTGTGGTGTTCTTTGTTTCCTGCTCCGGCGGGGGACACGTAGGTGCGTGTTCGGCTGCCCGGGCGTGGATTGTTGGCCGCGCTACCTGTATCCGTATTTCCTTTTTTTATCATAGTTTTCTTTTATTAGTAATTAATTAGTTTCTACTTCTGTTTTCTCTTCCTTCTTCATCAAAAATTTATAAACGGAATCTGTTCGAAGATACCAATCGCTGACCCCTAGGAATCTCTCCGATGAGTTAGTTATCCTCTCAAGGTTTACGTTTTGGACATTTCCCGATTGCATATAAACGAAATGCGGGGAATAGATGAGAATTGCCGGCATATCCGCCCTTATCTCTCCTTCAAATTCAGCGATTTTTTGTAAAATAACTGATGGGTCATTAACGCTGATGAGGTCCTCTAGAATCTTGTCAACTTTCGTATTGGTATAGACGGAGACATTTAGGCCGGGGTCGTTTCGCTGCGACGAATGCCAGAAGGCAAATAGGTCTGAAACGTTTCTTACGACTTCTCCGAAAAATAAGGCTTCGTATTCACGTGGACGGATGATGTTTTGGTTCAGCATGCCAACATCAAATACTTTTATTGAAACAGTTACGCCCATGGCAGCCAAGTCATTTTTTATAACTTCTGAAGCCGCGCGAAGTTCGGCGACGTCGGCGGTTGAGATGGAGAAGCTTAGAGCCTTACCGTTTTTTTCTCGAAGTCCTGTTGCTTGGTTCAGGGTGTATCCCGCTTTGTCAAAAAGCGTGGCGGCCGTAGCTCGATTTGCTGCAGGGTCGCCATCGTCTGAGGTGTCTCCGCCTAAAGTTATTGGAACAGGGCTTTCAATTGGTGTGCCGAAGCCGTGCAAGACGTCTCGAACAATCTTTTCTTTGTCTATTGATAGATTTATTGCCCTAACAACATCTTTGTTACGGAGCACTTCATTTTGATTTGGATTCAAAAAGAGCCCAAAGACGCGAGAGAGAACGGCTGTGGTTGGCGCGTATCCTTCTTTGGATAAATTTTCAGCCGCTTTAGGGCTGATAGAGCTAACTTGATCTACGCGGCCTTTTCGGTAAGCTTTTACCAGCTCATCCTCATTTTTATAGAAAATCAGATCAATGTTGTTTATATAAGGACGTTCGCCGGCGTAGTTGCTCCAGGCTTTCAAGCTGTATTCTTCAATGAGTCCACCGCTCCGTTCTTTTATGTCTTTGATTCTATAAGGACCCGAACCGATAGCGCGGATATTCTGTTCAGAGAAACTAAATTCTTCCGGACTCAAGCGTTCCCATATGTGCTTAGGGATGATTCCGACTGTCGTGTTCTCGAGAAATGATGCATAGCCGCGAGATAAGCGGAAGATAACGGTTCGTTGGTCGTCACCTCGGGTGACTGAAACTCCGTCCCAAACCGCTTCGAGCGGACTTTTTATTTCCGAGTCTTTGATTCTTTCTATAGTATAGACAACATCGTCCGCGGTCAGCGGCGTTCGGTCATGGAACATGGCGCCTTCTTTTAATATAAACGTATAGGTGAGTCCGCCTTCGGAGACAGCATAGCCTTCGGCCATGTCAGGCACGATCTCGCCCTCCGGAGTTTTTCGCATGAGTCCGGCATAAATGAGCGCAGACAAGTCCCGGTCCGTATCAGATGCGGCAATGATCGGGTTTACGAATCGCGGCGAGCCGAAGATGCCTTCGGTCAATGTTCCGCCGCGTTCCGGGATTTCTACCATGAGGCCGCGGTTCACTTTGCCGATGATCGAAATAGCGCTGACCAAGAGGATCACAACCAAGATGGCCAAGACAAACGTCTGGCGGTATGAAAAAGAATCAAATATCCGCTTCAGCTTGCTTTTAGGCTTTGGGGCGCTTCGGCCAAGGTCAAAAACAGTATTATTGTTTTCTGTCATATATTATTTAAGTTAGAGAAAACCCCGCTTCCGGCAGATTAATTGCCAAGCATGAGACCCGCTACGAGTGATGCCACCAGGAGGATGCCGAAAACGATAGTCATATTAAATATGAACTTTTCGAAACCTCGTCTCTTGTGGAATGTGACGCCGCCGTCATTTCCCGCGCCGAAAGCTCCGCCAATGCCGGATTCCGACTTCTGGAGGAGGATTATGATCACCAATATAATAGAGAATATTATCTGGAGCCAAGATAGGGTGTTTTCCATGGGCTCATATTAGCAAAAGACCCATCTGTTTGCAAATCCCCTTGGAACGGTCCTTTTTTCTGCTAAAATTCAATATATGGAATCATTCAAGGGTAATTTTCTCATCTTCATGTTCCTGGTCGTTGTCGGCGGGCTCGCATATTGGGCTTTTACGGGACTCAAGATCGAGAACGAGAATTTGGCGGCGAATTATGACGCCGCCCCGGACGTGGCTCCGGTCGTCTCGAGCGATCCCTTAAACTATACCCCGGCGCCAATTCCGGAAGAAGAAATTCCTGTCCCGGAACCTGAACCAGAACCGACCAAGCCGACTCCTTCCAATCCGTCTGATTCGGACGCGGCTCTTATAGACAACCTGCAGGAGCTAATAAATGACAATGTCCTCATGAAGAAAGGCTCGCGCGGCACGCGTGTCGGTACAGTTCAGAAATTTTTGAAGCGCTATGGCATCAGCATCACGGCTGACAATGACTATGGTGATTCGACAGTGACCGCGGTCAAAAAATTCCAAACAGAACAAAAACTTTCGGCAGATGGACAGACCGGCAAAGGAACTTATCAGAAGATGATTGATTGGCTGGAGGCTAATTAAATATGAAAATTACCAAACTCGGACATTGCTGCCTTTTGATCGAAACGAAAGGAAAGCGGATTTTGACTGATCCGGGAAGTTATACTGTCGAAGGGCATTCGAAACTAGAAAATATTGATTTCATATTGTTTACCCACGAGCATCAGGATCACTTTCACTTGGAATCATTGAAAATTATTCTGAAGAATAATCCAACTGCGCAAGTTTTTGCCAATGATTCAGTAAGCGAACTCCTTTACAAAGAAAATATTGCCCATAAAAAAATTTCACACAGAGAAACTATTTCTCTTGGCGAGATTGAACTGATCGCAATTGGAGAAAAACACGCAGAGATGCACAAATCTATTCCACTCAGTTCAAATCTTGGATTTTTTATTGATGGCAGGCTGTGGTATCCAGGCGACGCGTTTACTGATCCTGAGAGATTAGTTGAAATTCTAGCTTTGCCCGTGTCTGGACCGTGGATGAAGATTGGAGAGGCTATTGATTATGCTTTGAAATTAAAACCGCGCGTCGCTTTTCCGGTTCATGACGGTACACGCTTCGGCTCGTCGCATAATATTCCATTGAAAGTTTTACCAAACTTGGAAATTCAATTTATTCCAATGTTAGAAGGAGATAGTAAAGAATTTTAAAATGAAAAAAGTTTACATTGTGCATGGTTGGGACGGGAGCTCGGAAGAACCATTGTTTTTGTGGCTTGATAATGAGCTCACGGCCAAAGGTTTTATTGTCGAGCGCATTAAGATGCCGGAACCAAAAACTCCGGTAATTGAAACATGGGTAAATAAACTTCGTGAATCCATTAACCCTGATTCTGAAACAATTCTTGTCGGACATAGTGTTGGTTGTCAGGCGGTAATGCGATATTTGGAAACATTGCCAGATGAAACCAGAATTGCTGGTATGGTTTTGCTTGCACCATGGATGAAACTCGACCAAACAACAATCGAAGAAGAGGGTCCCGACGTCGTAGAGCTGGCTCGTCCGTGGATGGAAACACCAATCGACTTTGGCATAGTAAAAAAGATTGCAGGAAAAGTGATTGCGATCTTTTCAGACAATGATGTATTTGTCGAATTGAGTCAGAAAGAATTCTTTGAAGAGAAATTGGGCGCAAAAACAATTCTGGAGCATGAGAAAGGTCATTTGGGACCGGCTGATAATATTTCTGAATTGCCATCAGCGTTAGAAAGTATTTTAAGTTTGTAAAAAAATTTTTAGAAAATAAAAAACAAAAGTTATCCACAAGTTTGTTATAAAATAATTGTATAAGCGAGTGAGATGTAAGATAATTTACTCACAGAAGCGACAACTTTTTTCAAAACATTTTTTGAAAAAAATTTTTGGTCGAAAGCTGTCGTGCGATTTTATAAACTAATCACTAATTCAATGGCTAAGAAAAAAGCTAAGAAGGCTGCAAAGAAGAAGACAGCTAAGAAGTCAGCAAAGAAGAAGTCAGCAAAGCGACGACGATAGTCAGAAGAACTGCCTTGTAACAAAGATCCCGCTCTCGCGGGGTTTTTGTTTTTGTGGTAATCTAGTTCCCATGTCTATATTATCCAGCCTGAAATCGGTCTTTGGCGACGAGAACTCGTCATTCCTGAAGGGGTCAGAGAAAATAGTGGAAAAAATCAATGCTTTAGAGCAAGAGCTTTCGGCTGTCGCTACTATTGATCTGCCTAAAAAAACCCTGGAGCTTAAAGCTCGCTTGGCGGCCGGCGAGAGCCTCGATGATATTTTACCGAACGCTTTTGCTCTGGTCCGCGAGTCGGCTAAAAGGACTTTGGGTCAGCGGCACTTTGATGTGCAGATGATCGGTGGATACGCCATGCATAAAGGCTACATCGCCGAGATGCGAACCGGTGAAGGAAAGACTCTGGTTGCAACGCTCGCAACGTACCTGAACGCGCTCGAAGGAAAGGGCGCTCATGTTGTGACCGTAAACGACTTCTTGGCTCGTCGCGACGCTACGTGGATGGGCGAAATCTATGCCGCTCTCGGCCTCTCGGTCGGTGTCATTAACTCTCAGAATGTCTCATATATATATGACAAGACTGTTCAGGGCGAAAAGGACGAGGAGCGGGATGCTATTGGCTCATTCAAGGTGGTTTATGAATTCTTAAAACCGGTCACGAGGAAAGAAGCTTACGCCGCGGACATCACATACGGTACGAATCATGAATTTGGCTTTGATTACCTTCGAGACAACCTGGCGCAGAACGCGAACGGTATTGTCCAGCGCGGGCATCACTTTGCCGTGGTGGATGAGATCGACTCTATCCTCATCGATGAAGCTCGAACGCCGCTCATCATTTCTTCAGCCGCTGAAGATTCAAGCGACTTGTATCTAAAATTTGCCGGGATTGCTAAAACCCTGCAGCCTGAAACTCATTATGGAATTGACGAGAAGCTTCGCGCCATCACTTTAAACGACGCTGGTATCGAGCTCGCCGAAAAGCTTCTCGGTATCGACAATATCTATACCGAAAAAGGCATAAAATATGTTCATCACCTTGAGACGGCTATTCGAGCCGAGGCGCTCTTCAAGCTTGATAAGGAATATGTAATTCAGAACGGCGAAGTTATTATCGTCGATCAGTCGACAGGCCGCATGATGCCCGGTCGTCGCTTCAACCAGGGCCTTCACCAGGCGCTTGAGGCCAAAGAAGGCGTCGAGATCAAGCAGGAAACTAAAACGGTTGCTTCGATTACTTACCAAAACTACTTTAGGTTCTATAAAAAGCTAAGTGGTATGACCGGCACAGCCAAGACTTCGCAAGAGGAGTTCTACACCGTATATGGCCTGGATGTCATGACCATTCCGACGAATGTTCCTGTGGCGCGTATCGATGAGCAAGACCTCATCTTCCAGACCGAGAACGGAAAATTCAAGGCTATTGCCGAAAAGATCAAGGAAGTAAACAAAACCGGCCAGCCTATTCTTATCGGTACTATCTCGATCGAACGAAACGAGCTTCTTTCGGCGTATCTTCAGAAAGAAGGCATCTCCCACACTATCCTTAATGCCAAAAAACACGAATCAGAGGGAGAGATTGTCGCTCAGGCAGGCCGCAAAGGCGCGGTGACTATCGCGACGAACATGGCTGGCCGCGGAATCGATATCAAGCTCGGCGGCGACCCGGCAACCCCCGAAGAGCGCGAAGAAGTTAGGCGCCTCGGCGGACTCTTCGTCCTCGGAACCGAGCGTCATGAGTCGCGACGTATCGACAACCAGCTCCGCGGCCGTTCCGGACGCCAAGGCGATCCGGGCCGAACACAGTTCTACGTATCGCTTGATGACGACCTGATGCGTATCTTCGGCGGTGATCGCATGAAAGCCATGATGGGCAAGTTCGGATTGCCGGAAGATCAGCCTCTTGCAAATAAATTTGTTTCGAACGCCATTGAAAGCGCTCAGAAAAAGATTGAAGGCTTCAATTTCGACTCCCGAAAGCATACTTTGGAGTATGACAATGTCTTGAACACCCAAAGAAAGGCGATATACGACCGTCGCCGCAAGATGCTCATGGCAGATGATGCCGAAATCCGGTCGTTCCTGGAGACCCTGTACCCTGATCAGCAAAAGCTTAGTGAAATAATCGAAAATAAGATTACGGAAGTTGGCGCGGAAAACTTCTGGAACACGGCGCGCAGAATAATTCTTCATGTGACGGATGTTTTATGGGTAGAGCATTTGGAAACTATGGATTATGTACGCTCTTCGGTTAACCTTCGGGCTTACGGACAGCGCGAACCGCTTATTGAGTACAAGAAAGAAGGCCTCAACTTCTTTAATCAGATGGAAACGATATTTCGCGAGCAGGTTTTGTCCCTCATTGAGACCATAAAAGCGGCAGAAGCGGCCGCTCCGGTACAGCCAGAATCGGAGAAGGAATATGTAACTTCAGGAGGCGGCGTAGAGGGCGATGCGGCCAAGACTCCGATTCAGAAATCAGAAACAGATGATATAGGCCGGAACGATTGGGTAATCATCGAAAAGGGAGGAGAAACTCAGGAAATGAAATATAAAAAGGCCGAAAGCTTTCTCGCAGACGGGTGGACGATAAAAGAAGTTAAGAGATAGCCTAATGCAATCGTGCTATCATTATCCTATATGAAAATGGAAGGAATGGGGGCGCAGACGCCGCAGAATCACGGCCAAGAAATGGCCGATCTTGATGTGCTCGAGCGTGAAGCCCAGGATGATGTTACGGAGGAAGGCGTTCTCACTGATACTCTAGAGGGAGCTGATGCCATGGAGCAGGTTATGAAGGCCGCTGAAGGACAGCTCTACGGCGATACGGAAGAGGGCACGAATGCAATGGATGCAGTGATGACGGAAAGCAAAGCAGCTGATGTGGCACGGATCAATGAGATCAGGGTAGAACTCGGTCTTCCAGAGACTGAAGCGTCACTTGCGCCGAGAAGCGTCTTTGATGTAGCTTCTCGCGAAATGGCTGGATCAGCAAACACGGGCGTGGCAGAGTCTCTGGAAACCCCATCGGCTGAACCGGCAGAAATCGGGAATGAGGCGGCTGTAGAAACGGCACTCAAGCCAGTCATTGAGAAAACGGACAGAGCAACAACCGACCTCGAGCAGTCCCAAGAAGGAGAACTCAAATATGCATTGGGTGGCTCTGTCGTCTATGACCGCATGCCGGCGACGAATCCCCTCGACACGAAGATCATCCTCGTCCTTAACCCGGCCAACGGTCGGTGGACGCTTCCTGAGTTTCCCGTATCTCCGGACGCGGGCGATGAAATGGCGCAGACGAAAGCGATGATCGAAGACTTGACCGATATCAAGCTCGACATGAAAGAAAAGGTGGATGAGCTGGTCGAGGAAGACCAGAGCGGCAATACTCTCGAATACAACTATTATTCGGCCAAGGCCGATTCTACGGAGCCCCTCGCGGATGAGGAGATCACTCGCTGGTATACGATTCGAGATCTGCAGGAGGGAAGCGTTGATCTTTACAAGCATGTCATGCCAGTCATCGGGAAGGCCATGGAAAAGATTATCGAGCGGGAAAATCAGGAATCAGAGAAATAATCATCTACCAAAAAGGAAAGGCCCCGCAATGTGCGGGGCCTTTTCATTTGCCTCCTTCAAAGATGAACGTTCTGGCGGTCTCGAGCGAGCGCATCTTGTCGAGTTCATCTTGTATGGTCTCGAACTGAAGTTCGTCGAGAAGTCCATACATTTGGGCGTCAGTTAGTACTGATCCTGTATAAACCAGACAATTGCACATGCTGTTAACATCACCCCACGGCGAGGGTGTTTGCATGTCCTTCTCGTCACGAAGCGCTTGTTTTACCTTTTTAAACCACGGGCGCGACAGCAAACGTTTATCATTCAAGACCCCGTGCTTCAGGATTTCCAAGACCTTTTCGGGGTGTTGAGTATCCACATGAAATCCAAAATGTCCGCCGTCCGGGCTCTCGAAGCTGGTCGTGAAGCCCGAATATGCCAGAGATTTCCTATGCCTGATGTCTCGAAGTAGAGGGGAGTCAGTCATGCCATGGGTAAAAATTGAACGCATCATCCATTCTTTCACCATTCTTTCCGGTGTCTCCATCCCAGCCTTCGTTGGAAAAAGTAGCTCGACAGCCGAAGAGGCTTGCTTGGTGGGTAGGATTTTTTCGGTGCCAGCCTCCCACTTCATTTGCTTTACCACAACTGCCGTTTTCCTTACGGAAACATCTGCGTGGTATGGCAAGTCACGGAATCTTGGCTTAAGCATCCGTATCACTTCCATTTCTGAAAGCGAGGTAGACATCAAGAAGATCATGCGTGACGTACTGTAGCCCTTTCGCCTTGCGAGGAGCAGGTCCTCATGAGTCATTCCGTTTAGACTCTCGAGGTTTCCGATGACCGGATACTGCAAAGGATGATCCTTCCAGACTTCTTGCATAATGCTTTGGAACATCAAGCGTCGCGGCTTTCCAAGTCCTTCGCTAATTTCTTCGCGAATGATCTTGCGTTCAGACTCGACGTCTTTTGCCCGCAGAAGCGGGGAAGCCACCAGATCTGTCACGACATCTACTGCTAGGGTGAGGTGACTGGTCGGGACATGAGCGTTGAATTCGGTAGTGTAGTATCCCGTGGATGCACCAATATTTCCACCAGTGTTGTCGATGAGTGTCCGAAGGTTCTTATTCCTCCCGGGGTATTTTTTCGTCCCACGAAATGGAACATGCTCGAACCAGTGGTACAGTCCGGGTTTGCCGATGAACGTATCGTCAATACTTCCAGTGAGTACCGCTAGTCGGATAGCACTGTTGTGTATCCCGTCGGGCGTTTTGTTGTAGTAAACTGGAACACCGTTTATCTCGGCGATCTGTTTAAAGTCATTCATCTATGTAGGGTTGTTAGTGAGCTTTCGCGCATATTAAAATAAATTTGCTCATATGTCAAAGAAATGAAAAAGGCCCCCGACGAATCGAGGGCCTTTTAGAGGAGCACGCTCCTCAGTTGCCGATGCGCAGGTGACGTCCCTGGGCGAGGTGCTCGCTGATCGGCATTTCGCCGACGCCATCTTCCAGGATGACGAGGGACCTGCGGCCGATGTAGCGCTTTTCACCTGCGTTGGTGATGTCGCGGGCGGCGATGTCGAAGGAGCGGAGGGACTTCTTGGCGGTAGCTTTCATGTTCGTTGGTCTTTGATTTTGCTTATATTATACACATCCTAGTAGTTTTGTCAAGTTTCTATAAATTCTCCTACGTCGGACGCAGAAGCACAAAAAGATTCTCGGTAGCGATAGTTTTCTAAAAGGCTGAAAAAACATTGAAAAATATGGCCTTTATAGGCTTGACGGAGGGGTAGTTTTATGGCTTGACAAAAAGTTCTGGACATGCTATTATACCCTTGTAATCCCGAAAGGGGTTTTTTGTTTCCCCGAGCACTGCCCACGGGCAAGACTCTCAAAAGTCTCCTCGGACGAAATTTCTACCACGGAGTTGTCGGAGCGAAACCGTCAAATATGAACAAGTTTAAAAATAGACTTCATTCATTTATCTTGTTGCCACTACTTCTTACCAATATTCAGGCTCCGGAATTCTTCAATAAACCGTTGATTTCGGACCAGATGGTAGAGAACCTTGGCATGAACTTTCAAAATCTAAGTAATGACGCAGTAGTGATCAGCCTCGACCCTAGGGCCGAGAAGATCGACGCTTACTTCGCTCAGTGGGATCTCCCTATGAGTGGATACGGTGACGAGCTTGTGGCGGTCGCTGACGAATATGACCTTCCTTACAATCTCTTGCCGGCGCTTGCCATGCTTGAGACTACTGGAGGCAAGAACGTCTGTAAGAGCGAGACTGGCAAGAACAATTTCTTCGGATATGGTTCATGCAAGATCCCGTTCGCTACTCCCGAGGACTCTTTCCGAGCCGTTGCCAAGACCATCTCTGGTAACAGCGAAAAGACAGCCCACCTTTATAAAGGTAAGACTGTTGAAGAGATCCTCGAAGTATATAACCCGCCTGAGGTAGAAGGTATCATGCCTGGCTACCACAAGAAAGCTATTCGCGTCATGACTGAGATCGACAATATGGAAGTTCCCGCTACTCTGGCGCAAGCTTAATGAAACAGAAAGACCCCTCACATTGTGTAGGGGTCTTTTTGTTTTGCCGGGGTGATGGCATCAAAGAGCTGGCCTTGCTTTTCCTTGAGCTTACGCACGGCACTAGGAGTCAGTCTCTTTGGAAAGAGTTTCTTCATCTGAGCACGGTCACGCAGAAGCTGTACGAAGAGTTCGAACACAGGCTTGTATCGACTATCCAAAGGACTTCTCGTTGTGCGTCTTTGAAACACTTCCATGGCCGTTTCCACGAACAATACGTCATCAGACTTAGGTGGAAAAAGTTCAGGACAAACTTCTGTCTTCTGAGCCTTCTTCTTTGCCAAGAATTTCCGACGATGTTCGTCGTATGCCGAAGGGAAATGGTTTTCTCCAATAGCAAGGACGCAGCGTACAAGCTCTCTCATTTTACCGTGGCTGAACGGGTCTTCAGGCTTATGACTTATTTGAGCGTGGTAGTGTCTCACTAGCACCGCATCCTTTACTGGGTCGAAAGGAATGGTGTTCGAGAGCGTGTCTGATGGCTCTTGTTTCCTCATGTGTCTTTTTCTTTTATCTTAATCTTTTTTTGGTATAGGTCAATAAAGAGAGAAGCCCGCCGTGAGGCGGGCTTCCATGTGTTCAGTTAGGCTGGCTTCCAAGCGACGACAAACTTTGTTCGGTTTCGGCCTGCTTTTAAGGTCCGGAAAGTTCTGTCGGACGGATTGAAGAAGAGTGTTTGCTCAAGTTCGTACACTCTGGAATTCAATATCGCATAACGGTTACGTTGCCAGCGGGTCATCTGTCGTGCCTTGCACTGTACTCTCATAAAACAATCGGGGGGTCCGTTTTTGACATCAGTCCATTCATTGAGGGGCCTTACCGGGCCTGTTTTTCTAGGTCTAGGTGAACCAGTGCCGGGGCCACGAGAGTCTGCGCCGAAAAATCTGTGTTCGTTGTCTGGGAAGGGCATGTGCTGTGGTTTTCAACCACTCTATCTCAAACTAGATTCCTGTCAAATTTCTTTGACGTTGTCGATTATGATAGTGCGTTCGCCTTCGCGGATGTTTACTTTGCCTTTGATGGCAACAGTCTTGTCAGGCTGGAGCATGGCGACATATGTCTTCCAGGTTTCTGGAAAAGCGACAGCCTCGATTGTGCCCGAGAGGTCTTCGAGCTTAATAAAAGCCATCTGCTGATTTTTCTTCGTTACCAGAGTCTTTGTCGTTTGGATGATGACGGCGACAGCAACGACTTCGTCATTTCTACCGGACGTTCTAATTTTCAATAGATTCATTCCGCCCTTGTCGATTTTTTCTCGGACCTTATCAAGCGGATGTCCGGAAACGTAGAGCCCGAGGAGCTCTTTCTCCCAAGCTAGCATTACATCTTTTTCTGCTGGGGCAGAATCGGTGAGCGCGAGCTTTGATTTCGGCGCCAAGTCGCCACCAAAGAGACTTCCCTGATCTTTGTCTTGTTTTGAAAAAGATTTATTGAACTCAAGCAAGCCTTCAATGTTCGCAAGTAGATTTCCGCGTTCGCCGAAAGCGTCCATAGCGCCGGATTTAATCAGGGCTTCCAAGGATTTGCGGTTCAGGTTCTTGTGAGTGACACGCTCCAGAAAGTCCGGGAGGCTCTGGAACTTGCCGCGCTCTTTGCGCTCGGCGATGATCGCGTCGGAAATGTCTGTGCCGAGGTTCTTGATCGTGTAGAAGCCGAAGCGGATTGCGTCTTTTTGTCCGGCCTCTTCAGCCTTGATCACGGTGAATCCGCCGAAACATTCGTTCAGATCTGGCGGCAGGACTTTTACGCCCATGCGCTCGCATTCGTGGATGATTTCGGAAACTTTTTCTACATCGCCGGACTCGGCGGTCAGGATGGCTGTCATGTATGGAACAGGGAAGTTCGCTTTCATGTAGCCGGTCTGGTAAGCAACGCGGCCGTAGCTTGCGGCGTGCGCTTTGTTGAATCCGTACGCCGCGAAAGGCTCAATAAGTAGCCAGAGCGCATCAGCTTTTTCTTTTGAGAGGCCGTTTTTTATAAAACCTGAAACTAGTTTTTCTTTCTCGGCGGCCATGACCTCAGGAATTTTTTTACCCATGGCCTTTCGGAGTTTGTCGGCTTCGAGCCAGCTGTAGCCCCCAAGATGAATGGCAATCAAGAGAACGTCATCTTGGTAAGTGATGACGCCATATGATTGAGAAAGAATTTCTTTCATCCTAGGATCGAGATATTTTATGAGGTGTGGATTTTGCTTGCGACGAATATATTCAGGAATAATCTCCATTGGGCCCGGACGATAGAGAGCCACCATGGCGTTTATGTCATCAATGATTGTTGGGCGTAGTTCCTTTAGATATCTTGTCATGCCAGAGCCATTTAGCTGGAAAAGACCTATGGTTTCTCCGCGGGCCAGCATCTCATAAGTTTTTTTGTCGTCCATTGGGATGTTTTCAATATCGACAATGACGCCTTCGATTTTTTCCACCAGTTTCACCGCGTCGGCAAGGATAGCCAAGTTTCTAATTCCCAGGAAGTCGAACTTGATGAGCCCGGCCGATTCGACGGCGTGCATGTCGTACTGCGTGATTATTTTTCCTCCCTTCGGATCGAGCTGGATCGGCGCGTAGTCGTCTACGCGTGTTGGTGAGATAACGACACCCGCAGCGTGGACGGAGATGTGGCGGGCGCAGCCTTCGATTTTTTTTGCCAAGTCGATGATTTCTTTTGTCGCTTTGTCTGTGTCGTATTGCTCTTTGAGTTCTGGAACCATCTTGAGGGCTTTGTCTATGGTCATGGCGAAGCCCTGCTTACCGAGGGGAATTAGTTTAGAAATTTTGTCGCCAACACCGTAGGGATAACCTAGAGCTCTGGCGACATCGCGGACGGATCCGCGGGCCATCATGGTTCCAAATGTTCCGATTTGGGCGACAGCATCTTTGCCATATTTCTCTCGCGCATAATCAATCACTTCATCACGCCGATTATCGGCAAAGTCCATGTCGATATCTGGCGCTGACGGACGCTCCGGGTTTAGGAATCGCTCGAAGGGGAGTTTGAAATGTAGTGGGTCAACATTCGTGATACCGAGGAGATATGTACATATAGAGCCGGCGACCGATCCTCGGATGTTCGTCAATATTTTATTCTCTGAAGCGAAGCGGATCAGGTCTGCCACAATGAGTAGATAAATAGAGAAGCCTTTGTTCTTGATGATTTCAAGTTCGTACTCGATGCGTTTTTCGATCTCCTCACGACTCTCACCGTAGCGTCGTGGAATGCCCGCATAAACATATTTCCTGAGTTGTGACTCGGCGTCTTCGCCCGCCTCGAGTTCGAATTTTGGAAAAACCCATTTGCCGAGCTCAAGCTCGATGTTTACCATGTCAGCGACCTTCAAAGTATTCTCTAGTGCTTCGGGTGTGTCAGAGAAAAACTTCAAAGCATTTTCTGGGTTAATGAAAGAGTAATCTCCGCCCATCTTCATGCCAGAGCCTTGGGTGTTGATGGCAAGTAGGGTGTTGTGTGCGTCTTTGTCGTCTTCATGGAGGTAATGAGAGTCCCATGTGGCGACGATCGGAATATTAAATTCTGCCGAGAGTTTTTTTACTCCAGCCTTTAAGACTTCGTACCCCTCCACTTCAGCGTGGCCCATGAGCTCTAAGAAAAAATTTTCTTTACCGAAGATGCTTTGGTATTTTTCGATGATAGATTTTTGTTTGAGAGGATCGTTGGCACGGATAGCGTGAGCAAGCTCTCCGGCAGGACATCCAGAAAGACAAATAACACCTTCAGAGTATTGCCTCAGGAGCTCCTCATCCATTCGTGGTTTGTAGTAGTAGCCTTCGATGAACGACATGGAAACGAGCTTCATCAGGTTTTTATATCCCGCAATATTTTTTGCAAGAAGTGTTAGATGGTAACGCTTGGAGTCGATGTTTGATTCTTTGTCATGACGCGTACGCTCTGCGATGTAGGCTTCGACGCCGATGATCGGCTTGATGCCAGCACTTTGGCATTCCTGATAGAACTCGATAGCTCCGTACATGGCGCCGTGATCGGTGAGAGCCATGGCAGACATGCCATGCTTTTTCGCCATAGCAACAAGGTCGTCAATTTTCGACATCCCATCGAGTAGGGAATAGTGCGAATGCGTATGTAGATGGACGAATTTGGGCGCCATAAAGTGGGTACATTATAGCAGGGCGGGCCGTGTTACTATAGCCTTGATGGAAACGAAATTTATTGTTGGAATTGATGAGGTTGGGCGTGGTCCGGTGGCAGGGCCGGTATATGTTTGCGCGTTTATAGCCGAGGCCTCAGCAATCGAAGGGATTGTCTCCGGTATAAAAGCGCCGCTTCGGGACTCGAAGAAGCTAACGCACAACATGAAAGAAAAATGGTTTGAATATCTCCAGGACTTGGCCGCCCAAAAGAAAATAAGATATGTGCTTTCTAAAACTTCGGCAAAAGAGATTGACGATCTCGGGATCGCATCTTGTATTAGAGCTTGTGTTGATAATTGCTTAGAAAAAATGGAAATTGATTTAGAAAATACAAAAGTATTCCTCGACGGTGGACTTCACGCTCACAAAAAATTCATTCAAGAAACCGTTATCAAAGGGGATGAAAATATTCCGGTAATCTCGCTTGCCTCGATCATAGCTAAAGTCTCGCGCGATAGGGAAATGACAGAACTGGCTGAGCTCAATCCGGAATATGCGTGGGAAAATAATATGGGCTACGGGACAAAGGCTCACATGGATGCTATTCGTATCCACGGGACCACACCGCTTCATAGAATCTCATTTTTAAGGAATATGACTGAAAAAGGGCAGTAGGGTGGAAAACCCCTAAAAACCCTTTAAATACATGGCCTTTTAAGCTTGACTCAGAGGGTATTATGTGATATGATGTAGCCAAGTGACCTTTGAGTAAAAAAACCAACAAACCTACCATAGAACGATGAGAACCATCTTCACCCTCCTCGCCTTCGTGGCGACGTTCGGGCTTTGCGCCCAAAGCATTTCAGGCGACTGGAATGAATCTCACTACATCATGGGTACGCAAGGCAAGATCGAATACGACGAGTCCATCACGATCAAGCAGATCGTGAACGTCGGTAACGACTTGCCGCTCCAGCGGCGCGTCCGTTATCGGCATGGCGCCGGTGACTGGCAGTCGTTTCCTGGAGTTCCGGACACGGTCATCACCCAGAACTACACGTTCCATCGGGTGCTGAACGGCTTGTCATGGAGTCCCTACGACAACTACACTTGGGACATCGACATCCGGTACGTAAACACTGGCGGCCAGGTGATCGAGGCGCTCCACAGCGAATGGAACAATATCGTAACCCGAGACAGTTCCAACGCAAGCATTGTGGCGTTTCCCGGTCCATACTCGAACGAATTGTATCTCCAATACGCCGTGTCCATACATAAAGACATGGGTCCCGGGATTGATACGGATGTGAACCTGCGGGCCGTTGGCCAATCATCCGGTATGGTCTACAACGTCGAAGTCGACGTTCCGGATGCCGGACAGGAGTTCCAGACGGTTACCTTGTCTTTCACGCCTTGGTATACTGAGGACATCTGCGTGGAGATTTGGGTCGAGAGATCTGATCTCATATTCTACGACTACACCGACATCGTTGTCGGTTACGTAGATGTTTGGGTGCCCTGCACGATGTGGGACGGCAACTCGACCGCTACCGGCGAGAAGCCTTCCATGCCTGACCTTCTGCCGTTCCCGAGCCCGACTTACGGATCCATCACGGTCCAAGAGCTTGATACGAACGAACAGACGCTCGATGTGTACAGCCTGAACGGACAGTTGGTTGAACGTTTGCAGACCTATGGTTTGACAACAGTGACGCACGACTTCAGTAATCTGGCAGCCGGTGTTTACACCCTGCGCCAGAACGAACGTGCTGTGCGTTTCCAGAAGCTCTGATCTCCGCCAAGCGGAGTGACGAAAGGCCCCCGAGTCTCGGGGGCCTTTTTCTTTTGGCTGCGCTCCCGTGTTACAATTCCTCTCATGACAAATAATCCATTCCAAAATTATCTCGAGAACCTATCTCGAGCGGCCGAAGCGCTTGGTCTTAGCGCTGCCGAATTAGAACATTTGAAAGTTCCGGATCAGATCATCGAGAAAGATCTTTTGATCGAAACAGAAAAAGGCACGGAAACTTTTCCCGCATATCGCGTCCAGTGGAACAACGCTCGCGGGCCTTACAAGGGCGGCATCCGATTCCACCCGGCGGCGGACCTTGATGAAGTCAAATCTCTTGCCGCGCTCATGGCGGTCAAATGCGCTGTGGTCGGGATTCCACTCGGTGGCGCCAAGGGGGGAGTAACTATTGATCCGAAAAAATACAGCGCTAAAGACCTTGAGAAAGTCTCACGCGCTTGGGCTCAGGCCATGGCACCGTTTATTGGCGTCAACAAAGATATTCCAGCGCCGGATGTATATACGAACGGCCAGACCATGGCGCACATCCTGGACGAATATGAGAAAACTGTCGGCCATGAAGAATTTGGCGTGATTACGGGAAAGCCACTTGAGCTTGGCGGATCACTCGGCCGAAATATTGCGACTGCTCAGGGTGGTGTGTACGTTCTTGAAGAATTGGTTAGAGACCTTGGCCTCAAGCTTGAAGACCTGCGCATTGCCGTTCAGGGATTCGGCAATGCTGGCTATACCGCCGCGTCGATACTCCACAAGATGGGGGCGAAAGTTGTCGGCGTCTCGGACTCTTCCGGCGGCCAGTATTCTGAAAATGGCCTTGATCCCGAAGAGTTGAATCGATGGAAAGAAGAAACAAAAAAAGGCCTAGCTGAATTTTCAAAAGATGGTTTGCGAGCCGTTACAAACGCGGAACTCTTAGAGCTTCCATGCGATGTTCTGATTCCCGCCGCCATGGATAACCAGCTGACATCCGATAATTCTCAAAATGTGAAAGCAAAGATCGTGCTTGAGCTCGCGAATGGTCCGACAACCCCGGAAGCTGATAAAAAATTTATGGAAAAAGGCATAATCCTGGTACCAGATGTTTTGGCGAATGCCGGCGGCGTGACAGTTTCTTATTTTGAATGGGTGCAGAACCGTTCTGGTGACAAGTGGAGCGAAGCCTTGGTTCTTGAAAAGCTAAAAGCGATCATGGTTGAGAGCTATCGGGCAGTTCGAATGTTATCTCTCGAGAAAAAGATTGATATGAGGCTTGCGGCCTTTTCTGTTGGGGTCAAGAGAATAATTGATGCGATGAAATTGCGCGGCCGAATCTAAAAATTAAGATTTAAGAATTAAGGAAACGGGATGAAAAATTATATCGTCTCGAAAAAGAAAAGCTTGGAAGAATTTCTTCGGCGCAATCATCACTTCGCGCTCCCGGCTATTCTCATCGGCGGATTCCTTTTGGACGCCCTAACGCTTGGTCAGGCTGATCGAATATTTGACAATGTCGTTCTCATTATCCACCTACTCATCGTCGCGACGACGATCGCCCTCCTTTTCTCCGCTGAAAGTCGTCTGGGACGGAAGCTTCGGGTTCGCGAGCGTGTTTCAACCATCACGGCCCTCATGCTCTTTTCCTTCGGCGGTCTTTTTTCTGGCTTTGCGGTCTTCTATGCTAAATCTGGGTCACTTATCTCAAGCTGGCCGTTCATTCTACTTCTCTTGGCGCTAATGGTTGGCACTGAGATTCGCAAGAAATATTTTGAAAATTTGCTCCTGCAGATTGGTATCTTTTATATTGCCCTCTTTTCATATCTAATCTTCTCAGTGCCAGTATTGGTCAGAGATATTGGCGCTGGAATTTATATGCTCTCCGGTGCCGCGAGTTTACTCGTCGTATCTATTTACCTCTACATTTTGTTTAAGCTGAATCCAGAAACTCTTCGAATAAACAGGAAGAAAATAATCACGCGCGTTTTTTCTATTTTTATAATTTTTAATGTTTTATACTTCCTAAATATAATTCCTCCAATACCACTATCGCTAAAATTTCGCGCAGTCTACCATGATTTCCAGCGCATCCAGGCCATAGAGTATCGCGGCTCTTACGAGGTGCCGGAGGAATGGAGGTTTTGGGAAAAAAGAAGCCGGGTTTTTCATCGCGCTCCTGGCGAGGCCGTTTACGTTTTCAGTGAAGTTTACGCGCCGGTGAATCTTACGACAGATATTTATCACGAGTGGCAGTATTTCGATACGGAAAAGACGCGCTGGGTTACAGCAGATCGGATCAGGATTCCAATCACAGGCGGACGCGCAGATGGCTTTCGCGGTTATTCCAAGAAGGCGAATGTTTGGCCGGGTTCTTGGCGGGTAAAAGTCACGACGCAGCGCGGGCAGACGCTTGGACAGATAACTTTTCGTATCAAAGATCTTTTAGAGCCACTACAAACAAAGGAAGAGGTTTTTCGATAAGTTTTACACAGAATAAATAGCAAGGTCTATTGTATGTTGCTAAAATGTATCTAATGAAAAATCCTAAAAAAGGGGCGACAAAAAGGCTTGCCTATGGTGGAGTAGTTTTATTATTTATACTGGGTATGGCCGCGCTTGCAGCGTCGAGCTTTGGCCGAGATGCCTCACAACAGGCTGCAATTAGGATAAGTACAGATTCCCGCGAAACGCTCTGTACAGCGACTACCCCTCAATATTGCGGACGTATTGTTATTAGGAAAATTGTCAGCCCCTCTAGTTATCAGGACTTCTATTTCACACATAATGTCCCCGGCGTTACTTCTCCGTTAACTCTCGATGATGACGCAACTCTTTCAAGTCCTTCGGTACTAAGCAATAGCTCTGTCCTCTTAACTCCGTTCAACGGGGTATTTTCTGTAGCAGAGATTACTGATCCTAATTACGAAACCTCTATTACTTGCACTGATCCATCTGGCGGTACAACGTCGAGCGGCTCTTCCGTGTCTATCAATATCTTGAATGGAGAGACGGTTCAGTGTGTGTTTACGAATACGAGAGTTATTGGGCAGGTGCCGACCGGTACGGGTCCGACTACGAACCCGACGGATCCAGGAACACCTGGTACCGTCCTTACGAGCCCGAGCCCGGACAAAGTAAAAGCATGTCAATCAAATACATGGACGCAGAGGGCAGACCTGCCTGGCATTCGAGCACAAAGTGCAGGCTTTTCGGTCGGTAGCAAAGGATATATTGGCACTGGATTTGCGTCTAGTCAGCTTACCGAATCATTTTTCCAGTATGATCCTGTCACGAACACCTGGACCCAAAAAGCGAATTTCGGAGGCGGTATTCGACACTCGGCAGTAGGTTTCTCGATCGGCAGCATGGGTTATCTCGGTTTAGGCAAGAATGGATATGCAACAGTCCAGGATATGTGGGAGTATGATCCTGCTACCAATGTCTGGACCCAAAAGGCTGACTTTCCTCCAGGAGGACCGAGAACAGGGGCAACAGGTTTCTCTATTGGTACGAAAGGCTATGTAGGTCTCGGTAGGAATGCTTATTCAGCAACGCAGGATATGTGGGAGTATGATCCTGCTACAAATGTCTGGACGATCAAAGGATTCTTCGGTGGAGGGCCACGAATAGATCCCGTGTCCTTTTCAATCGGAAGCAAGGCTTATGTCGGTACAGGACTCGATGGAGCAACATTTAAGGATGATTTCTGGGAGTATGACCCTACCCAAGGAAGTCTCGGTACATGGACTCAAAAGGCTGATTTTGCTGGAGGAAATAGGGCTGAAGCCGCTGGATTCTCTATAGGCACCAAGGGATATGTCGGAATAGGGCGTGTAGCATATGACACCTCTGTATCTGTCAATGATTTTTGGGAGTATGATCCGGCTACCAATACCTGGACTCAAAAGGCGAATTTTGGAGGCACAGCCCGAAGTGCGGCGGTCGGTTTCTCAATCGGTTTGAGGGGCTATATGGGTACGGGTATTCCGACCGGTGTTGTAACTGCGGATGGTGGAATGTACAGAGATTTCTGGGAATATTGTCCGTAATTAAAACATATGCAAAATATAAAAATAATAATTTTGGGAGTGCTAGTTCTGGTGGGAGTTGGATACGCCGCGTTTACAAAATTTCACAACACCGAAAAAGACGCTCCGAATCCGTATGAGAATTCTGAGATTATAGTAAATACTTTCGAGGAAGATACTGGCTGGGGCTATGACGTCATGATCGATGGCAACCTCTATGTCCATCAGCCGAACATTCCTGCTCTGGGTGGGAACAAAGGCTTCAAGACCGAAGCGGATGCTCGCGCGACAGGGAATCTCGCCACCCAAAAGATTCGTGACGGCATCATTCCGCCGACCCTTACAGTTGAAGAACTGAAGCAAATCGGAGTTGTTCAGTAGTCTTGATTGTTCCTTCAGACTTTACGCGGTATTATAGAGTTGCGAGTAAGTTTTTACTATCGTCGAGATGGTGAGAGGATTCGTTTTAATAAGAATTAGCGAAAAATAAAATGTATAACGATCGAAATGACAGCGGAGGACAAGGTGGAGGGGGAGGATACCGAGGTGGTGGCGGAGGCGGAGGATATTCGTCAGCGCCTCGCCAGATGTTTACAGGAAATTGGACTTGTGGAACTTGCGGACAGCCAATAACAGAGCTCCCATTCGAACCAGATCCAGCGCGGCTTGGAACTCTCAAGTGCCGAGACTGCCACAAGAAATCTCGCCAGGACCGACCAGATTTCCGAAGCGGCGGCGGACAGGGCGGAGGAGGGTACCGACGTTTCTAATATTCATTAAAAAGAAAAACTCCCGCAAGGGAGTTTTTCTTTTAGACAATTAGGAAGAAAAATAGCAGAGCAAGCAGTATTCGGTAAACGCCGAAAGGAATAAAATTGTTATTTTTTACATAACGCAAAAGGAATTTTATGGAAATGATGGCGACAACGAAAGCTGCTACAAAGCCGACGGAGAGAAGTGGCAGATTCCCGTTGGAAAAAATTCCAGGATTGTTATAGATATCAAGCGCGCTGGCGCCGGCGATGGTCGGTACAGCGAGCAGGAAAGAGAATTCTACGACAGTCCTGCGTGGAATGCCCATCAGTAGACCTCCGATAATGGTTGCAGCAGAACGAGATACTCCTGGGATGACTGCTAAAACCTGGAAGAGGCCGATAAAAAATGCTTGTGAGTAAGTGACTTCATAAATTTCTTCTTCGGGTACGTCCGGTCCGCGATATATGAGTTCAAATAGTATGAGCAGGAGACCGCCGATAAGCATCGCCCAGATAACAATGTTTTCCGAGCCGAGTAGATCGTTTTTTATTATCTTGTACAGCCCAAGGCCAATAATGGCAGTAGGTAGGGTGCCAATAATAATCTTTTTTAAGTCAGCGGCTTTAAAGAATGAGTTAAAATAAAGTACAATGACGGCCGCGATCGCCCCAAGTTGGATAATAATCTCAAAACTTTTTAGAAAGTCGGTTTCAGGCAAGCCCAGAACTTGGCTGGTCAAGATTAAGTGTCCGGTCGAAGAGATCGGCAAAAATTCGGTGAATCCTTCAACTATGCCAAGAATTATTGCGTCTAAGAATTCCATACAAATTAGAGTATATCATGTGGATAAAGAATACTGAGCTAGAGAATAAGGTGGTATTATTTGAATAATTCATTAGAAGTTAATCTATATTTTTTATATGGCTAAAAAACAAGCTCTACAACCGATTCACAGGCACGTCATGGGAATGGCGCTCGTTGCTATTTTAGCAACAGTATTTGGTTTGGTTGTTTATCCTAAAATGGCGATTCTTGCAGAATTGCCAACAAAACCGCAGAGCTTGTCGCTGCAGTCAGACTCTGAAGATGTAAGGGCTACCTGGGTAGCTCCAGCTCTCAGCGGAGACACTCCAGTCATTGGATATAACATATATTATTATCCGACTTCTAAGCCCGGAGACGCTACTACAGATTCAGTGGACGATAGGACGCTAGAGTATTCTATAGCGTTATCGAATCTTGAGCCTAATACAGAGTATACGTTTGAGGTTAGGGCGTCGAATTCTGGTGGCGAAGGCGATCCAAATACTGCTGTATTTAGTACTCCATCCGTGGCAATACCTACTGCCCCTGTAGATTGCTCTGCTACGCCAGGTGACACAGAGGTTAGTATAGTTTGCTCCAACCCAACAGATTTGGCTGGCGGGTCCTTGGTCTCATACCTCATATATTACGGAACAAAGGAGTATGTCAGAATAGAAGTGCCTTCTACAAAAAACCTTTCATATTCTGTAACATCTCTTAATAATGGCGTGGAATATAATTTCTATGTTACTGTGATAAATTCAAATGACATAGAGGGGGAGGCTTCGACCATATTCACGGCCACCCCAGTTGCTGCTGGAGGGGGTGGAGATCCTCTAGAGATTTCAACAGAACCAACAGTTACGACTACTTCAACTACTGCAACCATACATTGGACAACCAACAGAGAGGCTTCATCCATAGTCTATTATGGTCCGACAGAGAATATTAAGGGTATTAGTCCAGAGCAGAACACCACCCCAAGGGTCCAGAATCACCAGACTCAGATCACAGGGCTTGTTAGTTGTATGAAGTATTGGTTTAAGTCAGAGTCCTATGATGCGGATGGTAATTCTGTCCAGAGTCTCGGTGGAGAATTTAAGACAGCTGGGTGTAAAGGTGATTCATCCATCGTTGTGTCAGATGTAAAGACCGTTACTCCAGTTGCTGGTGCGACTGCTTCGGCAAAGATTGGTGGCAAGGGTATTGAAGTTGTGGCGCCAGCCGGGATAAAAGATGGTTTTGATGTTGCGATTGAAGCTTTAAAACTTGAACGAAACAAGGTTGCGGGCGAGATAAATTCACCGACTGGTAAGAGTTGGGTCGGAGATAATGCGTACTCTTTGAAGGCGCTCGAAGATGAAGTCACTGAAGTTGATGGCAGTTTTGATCAGTCAGTAAGTGTGTCTATCGACTATACTGACGCAGATCTGAACGGCTTTGATCCCAATACGCTAAAAATATATCACTATGAAGATGGCTCAGGTTGGATGTCTCTTACAAACTGTTCGAATAGTTATAATGGTGTAACAGGGACAGGAACAGTTACGTGTGATACAACATCATTCTCAATCTTCGGTTTGTTTGGTGAGGCGCCAAGCTCAGGAAGCTCGTCTACTGGCGGTTACAAAGATTCTACAGCCGTAATAAACACAAATCCGGTTGGCGCAACTACTCCAACCACGGATCCTGTAAATTCTGCTGACGATCTTCCTTCTTATAGCTTCCAAAAGGATTTGGCTTTAACCATGGAAGATCCTGATGTTAAGATGCTGCAGAAATTCCTAAACAGTATCGGCTTTAGTCTTGCGCCAAGTGGATTTGGCTCCGCGGGATCAGAGACAACATATTTCGGACCGAGAACTCACGCAGCTCTAATAAAATTCCAAGAAGCTTATAGGGCGGATATTCTTGCGCCGCAGGGACTTATGCATGGCACAGGATTCTTTGGTCAGAGTACGCGCGCTTTCGTAAACTCTATGCTCAAATAAATAGACTATTGCGTTTCCAGCATCGACCCCGTGGTAGTACAATAGAAGAAAACCAAAAGATCTTTCCAAATGAGAGCTCTGGTGTCGGTGTTTATGCTGGCCGTACTAACAAGTCCGGTCGGCGCGCAGAAGTTGCAGCTCGAAACTATTTTACGGCAGCCGCCGAAAGACTCCGTGCAGGTGGTGTGCGAAGTTTCCGCGCATCTCAAATTGACGCATGTGAAGCCCTCGACCATCTACAAGATGCAAACAAAGACAATGTCTTTGGTGCCAGACGAGAAGCCGAAAGACTATCGCTGTTTGCCAAAGGGTCGCATGGGTTTGCTTGTCAACACCAAAGCCGATCCTTATGCCGTTCTGCAGCCGCATATCTTTTTCGAGATCGCGGGGTTACCGACGCATTTGTCGACAAAGATGGCTGTCGGGGTGATGGACAGGAACATGGGTTTTGCCTGTGGAGTGTTCACCGGCCAGTACATGAGGAGGGTTGATGACTATGGCGATGTTACCTATCGCGCCAAGCAATTTGAAGCGGGATGGCATCGCGGTCTCTACCTCTTTGCCGATCAGCCTGGATTCGTTTTCTTTTTCTCGTATGCGAGAGAGAAGACTTTCCATTATTTCGACACGTCGATCGGATGCAAAGCCGGAGAAATGTTGCGATTAGGGCCAGCGCTTTCTGGTCTGGGTGTCCAGGCGGAATTCGAGTCTTATCTCGGAGCCGGCGGGGGCCTGTCGTACCGATTGCCTAGTGGTAAATTTTCCGGCAGTATCTCGTATCTGGTTCCAGGCCTCGCTGAGATCAATCGCGAACGAGCCATTGGTCTCATTGTCGAAAACGGACTTCTGGTCCGTCTCCGAGCTCTTTGCTTCTAGCATTGCTGAAGCCCCCGCGCCGTGGCGCGGGGGCTTTTTCGTTATTAATCCGCGTGGTATACTCTCCTACCTATATGGAAAATCTATTTGAAAAGAGCGCAAAAATTGTTGCCACTATTGGTCCGGCCTCGGCTAAGTTGGAAATATTGGAGAAAATGTTCAAAGCGGGCCTAAATGTCATACGGATGAATTTTAGCCACGGAGATCACGCCTCACATCTTTCCAATCTTTTGCTGGCTAAAAAAGCAGCAAAGAAAGCTGGTGTTCGAATGGCCATCCTCCAAGACCTGTCGGGTCCCAAGATTCGCATTGGAGATTTTACCGAGGGAAAGGCGGTGCTTCGCGCTGGGGCGACATTTACGCTAACGACCAAAAAAGTTCCGGGTGATAGCAGTATCGCTTACATAAATTATGCAACTCTCCCAAAAGAAGTTGAGAGGGGGTCGACGATTATGATTTATGACGGGAAGCTTCGGCTCACAGTTTTAAAGACGACGGCAACAGATGTCATTTGCCGAGTTATTGTTGGCGGGGAGATTGGGGGTAGAAAAGGGGTGAATATCCCCGGAGCAAACCTTTCTATTCGTTCGTTGACTGAAAAGGACCGAGCGGATGTAGTGTTCGGAATAGAGCAAAAAGTTGAATTTGTCGCGCTCTCGTTTGTTCGTCGGGCAAGCGATATCTTGGAACTTCGAGAAATTCTAAGGAAAGGCAAATCAAAAGCCATGATCGTGGCAAAGATTGAAACCGTTGAAGCCGTGGAAAATATTGATGAAATCCTGGCTGTTACCGACGCAGTGATGGTGGCCAGAGGTGACCTCGCCGTCGAAGTTGGTCCAGAGAACGTGCCGATGATCCAGAAATCCGTCATCCAAAAAGCGAACAAGCTTGGCAAGCCGGTGATTACTGCAACGCAGATGCTAGATTCTATGGAGCATTCGCCAGTGCCGACGCGTGCTGAAGTTTCCGATGTCGCAAATGCTATTTTTGATGGTACCGATGCCATCATGCTTTCCGGCGAGACGGCGACGGGGGAGTATCCTCTTGAAACTATTGAGACAATGGCTCGAATTGCTGTGGCCGCAGAGCATTCGCGCCAAAAACGCCAGTTTGTCGATATCACAAGCTCCGATGATGTAATTGATGCGGTAACGCTCTCTGTCGTTAGGGTTCTCGAGGACATAAAGGGCAAAGCCGTGATTGCTCTCACAGAGTCCGGTCTGACTGCCAGAATGATCTCTCGTTTCCGCGCGCCGTTCCCGGTTATCGCTATCAGTCCGTCAGAAATATCTTGCAATCAGCTTCTGTTGTCGTATGGCGTTTTCCCGATCAAGATGACGCTGTCGAAAAACATCGACGCTTTTACCGGACAAGTGGCGAAATTTGTCCGCGAGCAAAAGATTGCCAAAAAGGGAGACAAAATAGTTCTCTCGGCCGGTATGCCATTTGGCAAAGTCGGCTCGACGAATACGCTGTTCGTTCTCAATATTTAATCTGTGTTAAAATTATCTGCACATGAGTGAATCTGTAATTTCCATAAAAAATCTTTCGAAATCTTTTAAAGACGTCAAAGTCTTGGAAGATATCAATCTAGAGGTGGAAAAGGGTACAATGCTGGCGCTTCTCGGGCCAAATGGCGCCGGCAAGACTACGACAGTGAGGATTCTTTCGACCCTTCTTTCTCCTGACGCTGGAGAGGTTCGTGTTGCCGGGTATGATGTGGTGAAAGACGGCAATTCTGTGCGCGGAGCCATTGGCCTTACAGGACAATATGCGGCGGTGGACGAGCTACTTACGGGCGAAGAGAATCTCATCATGATGGGACGTCTCTACCATCTATCAAAAGATGATGCCAAACGTCGTGCCGCAGACCTCTTGGCTGAATTTGATCTTGTGGAGGCGAAAGATCGCGCGGCTAAAAACTATTCCGGCGGTATGCGCCGCCGCCTCGACTTGGCACTCTCCCTCATAGCAACGCCTGAGATACTTTTCCTCGATGAACCAACGACAGGACTTGATCCCAGGAGCCGCCTGCGGATCTGGGAGATCATTGAGCGATTGATGGCAAATGGTACAACGATACTTCTCACGACACAATATCTCGAAGAAGCTGATAAGCTAGCTGATACGGTTGCAGTCTTAGATCATGGGAGGATCATTGCCCTTGGTACTCCTGATGAGCTAAAAGCTCGCGCGGGACGGGAGAGGCTTGAGATAATCGTCGACAAGGGAAGCGATTTTAACGCGGCCCTCAGCGTCATGGACGGTCCGGCCCAAAGCGCCGACCCGGATGACCGACGAATTAGTATGGAAACAGGGGGCAAGGTTACTGATCTTAAACTAGTGCTTGATCGATTGTCAGAGAAGGGAATTGAAGTTGAGTCGCTGTCGCTCCACAAGCCAACACTTGATGATGTCTTTATGAAATTGACGGGAAAACCTCGAGAAGAAAAAAAGATCGAAGAATAATATACGTGTCCTGCTTAAGTTTCAGTAAATGAAATTAAGGTCGGATATGTTAGAGGAATAATAAATTGACATGGATAAAATAAATAAAAACTTAGGCAGGATGGAAACTTCTATTTCAAAAATTGAAAAAGCAAAAGGCGGAAAGCTCTACTGGGCAGTTTCGGATACGCTAGTTCTGGTAAAGCGAAGCATTATGCATATTTTCAAGCATATGGACCAGATCCTCTCTATCATCCTGTCGCCCATAATGTTCATGCTCTTGTTTCGTTACGTTTTCGGCGGCGCCATTGATACTGGCGGAACGACATACGTGAATTTTCTAGTTGCCGGCATTTTGGTACAAACTCTCGCGTTTGGCGCGAACACCACAGCCATTGCTGTTGCCTCTGATCTCAAAAAGGGAATTGTGGAGAGGCTAAAGACCATGCCGATTACGAGCGCCGGGCTTATGATCGGACACGTGACGGCCGACCTGGTCCGGAATTTTCTTTCTTCTATCGTTATGGTTGGTATTGCGCTCTTGGTCGGTTTCAGGCCAGTTGCTAGCTTCGGTGAATGGATAATTATCCTCGCAATTCTCATGCTTTTCACTTTCGCTTTCTCCTGGCTTTCGGCCATCATGGGACTCCTCGCCAAATCTGTCGAAGCGGTGCAGTGGATGGGTTTCGTTCTGGTTTTCCCACTTACATTTGCTTCGAGCGCTTTCGTGCCCACGGACGGCATGCCGTCAGGACTCAAGTTTTTTGCCGAGAATCAGCCGGTGACGCACGTGATAGAGGCGACTCGCGCGCTCATGAACGGCACGCCGGTAGGGAATCACGCCACGCTCTCCATCATCTGGTGCGCTGGGTTCACTATCATCGCTATTCCGCTTGCCGCGTATCTTCTCCGGAAGCATAAAGGGATAAAATAATTTGGGTTAAGGAAAAGCCCCGGCGCTCACGCGCCGGGGCTTTTGTTTGACAAAGAGGTAGCCAAGAGTAATATTCAAACAAATTCAGATACATGGACAAACAGACAGCCCTTGCCAGAATTGATGAGATATTCAAGCTGGCATTCGAGCAAAACAAAGAACTTTACGCTGCTTGGAAAGATTGGAACGAAAGTTCTTCATCTGATGAAGTGAAGTACCGGGTCCTCGTGCAGCTCGTTCATCCGGCCGACGGTATAGCAATCGGTATGCCGCTTGCCTATTCACCTAAGGTCAGCCTATGGAGAGCCTGTGATGTTATCCAAAAGGTGATCGCTGCAGACAAGCTGATTGCTGATTGGAAGTTTGTGGAGTTCCTCTTGAAGGATGACAAAGACTCCAGATTTTTTCTGAACGACTATTTCAGGACATCGCCAAAAGAAAAGATGCTCGACGGGATACCAAGCCTCCAGAACAGATTGCTTGGCCAAGTCAAAGCATCTTGATGCAGAGATCATGAAAAGCCCTGAAATCTCGGGGCTTTTTTGCTATGCATCTCGACAAGAAAATTCACTCATGTCGTTTTGATATCCACAGTTGCATAGTGAACGTTCGTTCACGTATACTCCATGCAGGTCGATTAATCAAATAAAACTTTTTAAATATATGACACGTTCACAATACATCCGAACCATCGAAGGCGAGATCAAGAGATTGAACCGCCGGATCGATCAGAAGATTCTCCGAGGCGAGAATTACTTCTTTGACTCCATCCGCCACAAGTTTCTCTTGAAGCAGCTAAAGAAGCACCAGGGAGACGGCATCCTTACCAAGCTTTTCCCAGCCTTCTTCTAAATTTATATGGATAACAATTACAAAGAAAAATTAAGCGATTTCTATCATGCCAAAAAGCGCATGCCTTCTTATTCGGAGATGATGAAGCTCTTTGGCTTCAAGTCGAAAAACGCCGTCTTTCGTTTGGTTGAGAAATTTGTGGACGCGGGGATTGTGGCAAAGGATAAACTTGGCCGCCTCATTCCGGAAAAGCTCCTTGGCGAGGTGCCGCTTCTCGGCGCGGTCAAAGCTGGCTTCCCGTCTCCTAACGAGGAAGATCTTTCCGAGACTATCAGCCTCGACGACTATTTGATTGAAAAGAAAGAGGCGACGTACATGCTCGAAGTCGATGGAGACTCTATGATCGACGCGCATATAGAGAAAGGCGATATGGTTATTGCCGAACGTCGAACCACCGCTAAAGATGGTGAGATAGTCATTGCGGAAGTTGATGGAGAATTTACCATGAAATATTTCAGATCAAGCGGCGGGCGCGTTTGGCTCGAGCCGGCGAACAAGAATTACCCGAACATCTATCCGGAAGGCGACCTCAGGATCTGCGCCGTAGTCAAAGGGGTTATCAGAAAGTATTAAATCTTATGCCGATATCAATAAGAAAATTTCCTCGGGCGATTGTTCATGTCGACGGGGATTCTTTCTTTGTCTCATGTGAGCTCGCGAGTCGGCCGGATTTAGTTGGCAAACCAGTAGTGACTGGCGAAGAGCGCGGGATTGCGACTGCCATGAGTCCCGAGGCGAAAAGGCTCGGAGTTACTCGCGGCATGCCGGTTCACCAGATCCGGCGCGAATTCCCATCTGTCGTGATCCTTCCTTCGGATTATGAAAGCTACGCCATGTATTCTCGCCGAATGAAAGATATAGTTCTTCGCTATACCCCCGAAGTTGAAGAGTACTCGATCGATGAATGCTTTGCCGATATTTCCGGGCTTCGACGGAGTCTTAATATGTCTTATGAAGAGATTGCCGCCGCGATAAAGATTGACCTTCAAGCGGAGCTCGGCATGACTTTTTCCGTAGGCTTATCAGTCACGAAAGTCTTAGCAAAGGTAGCTTCCAAATGGGACAAACCGGACGGTCTAACTTTTATTCCTGGATACAAGATAGAAGAGTTTTTACAAAAACTTCCTGCAAAAGATGTTTGGGGCATCGGGCCTAATACATATTTATATCTTGAGAAGCTTGGGATTAAAACAGCTCTTGATTTAGCAAAGAAAGATTTGGAGTTTGTTAGAACATATTTTACAAAACCCTTAGAGGAAATTTGGCGAGAGCTTCGCGGTGAACACATACTCCAACTCTCCGTCGGCAAGAAGACTGAATACCGGTCCATCATGAAGACTCGAACATTCACACCGGCGTCATCTGAGATATCTGTCATTCTGGCGGAGATATCTCGAAACATTGAATCTGCATGCGCTCGCCTCCGTCTACATGATCTTTATGCCAAAGAAGCAATTTTTTATATCAAAAGCCAGGATTTTCGTCATCATGGATTAGAAATCAAATTCCCAATCCCGATCGCGACACCAGACAGAATGATTCGCTTGGTTGAAGAAAATTTTCATAAAGTTTATGAAAAAGGAAAAACATATAGAGCCACGGGAATTATTTTGAAACAAATCACGCCAGGACGAGCGGTAAGTCCGGATCTATTCGGCGAGTTCGTGAGAGGGGAAGAGGTAAGAAAGATTTATGATGAGATTGATGCGCTTTCCAAAAAATTCGGTCAATCGATCGTGACGCTCGGATCAAGCATGATGGGAAAAAACTCCACTACAATCCATCAGAGGAAGCTTGTTAACAGAATATTGCCGCTACCACTTCTCGGGAAGGTCCACTAAAAAGAAGAAGCCCTGCAAGCAAGGCTTCTCTTCTGATTCGCACCGCGCTTAGGTCTTCACGACCAGTTCCTTCTTCTTGTCCTTCGGGGTCCTTTTTGCGGTTATGATCTGAAAGCTAATCCCCGCAGGAGATTCACTCATGACTGGAACTCCGCTGTATTCAGGGTCAATCAATGTCCCAACCCCGGGCAGGAGGCTTACTGCCCCAGCCAGGTTTCCTTTGACGTTCATGTCGAACACGCGAATTGGCATATGGTTCTCGCGGCAGAGGGTAAAAGAGGTCAGGTCCATCACGCCAAGATTTTTGTCATAAACCTCGCCGAAGCTGACATGTTCGTAGCGCAAGGTGTTTTTGTCCTGCTCTGGATCCGCCGTATACACTCCGCCAACCCGGGTTCCCTTGAGAACTATATCGGCTTTGATTTCGACCGCCCGTAGCGCGGCTGCGGTGTCGGTCGTGAAATAAGGATTGCCGGTACCCATTCCGAAGATTATGACACGGCCTTTCTCCAGATGCCTGACGGCGCGCCGGAAGATGAATGGTTCGGCAATCTGCTCCATCTTCAGCGCCGACAGGAGACGCGTGGCCTGTCCTCGGGTTTCAAGAGCGCTTTGCAGCGCCAAGCTGTTGATCATCGTCGCCAGCATGCCCATGTGGTCGCCCTGAACACGGTCAATGCCGTTTGACTCGGCTTGCTTGCCTCGGTAAATGTTACCGCCGCCGACTATGATCGCGAGCTGTATACCTTGTTTGCTTACCGCTATGATCTCTTCGGCGTAAGCGCTAATGACGGAATCGTCGATCCCATACTCTTTTTCGCCCATGAGGCTTTCGCCGGATAGTTTCAAAAGAACTCGTTTCGCTGGCTGGGTGGTTTCGGCCATGATTTTGGGGTTTTTGGTTTTTTGAAAGGAAGAGGGTGCAAACTTGTCGAGGTGCCTCTAAAGTATCAGTGTACCACGCCGGCTTTTATCACCGCAAACCGAGTGTATGATGAGGTCATGATATATAAAAAATTTGTTGTTGGTTGTCGTTTGACATAATCATTTTTATAGCCACAAACACCCTTTTAATAAGTCAGTATGGAGAGAGGATATTCGGATTTTACAAACAGAGAGCTGGATATTAGGGAAAGAAAAAATCCCCTGATTGGGGATTTTTTCTTTCTGGCTTAGGCAGCCGGAGTCGCTTCGGGGGCCATAGGGGTTTCTTCTTCAGGTTTCATTTCTGTACCTTCAGCAGCGCCTTCCTGGGCCTCTTCCATTCCTTCCTTTTTTGTTTCTTCTGTTGTTGAATCTGTCATATGGTTGAAATTACTGATAATGATGATTATATCACAGATTTCCTTACTTTTCTAACGAGTATATTCTCTAGTTTTCGTCGTCCTCTCTTACTTCATCGGCCTTTTCTTCTAGGGCGTCCGCTTTATCTTCCATGGCATCCGCGGCTTCTTCTTGGGCGTCTTCAATCCGATCTTCGGCTTCGTTAATTCGCGCGTCTTGTTCGCTTGTATCTGCCATAAAATTTGAAATTAAACTGATAACCCTAAACTCATATTAACATAGTATAATGGCGGGATGGAAATAATCGCCTTATCATGCTCGCCGTCCCGCGGCAGAAATTCTGACCAGATGCTGGACCACTTTATTTTGGGAGCGAAAGAGATCTCGGGAATACAGATCGAAAAAATTTACCTCAGTGATATTCCGATTGATTATTATTCTTATGAAAATAGTCGCGGTACAGGTGTACACGAGGAAAAATTCGCCGCTCTATCGGAGAGGATTAAAAAAGCCGAAGGACTTGTGATTGCCACACCAACATATAATTTTTCGGTGCCAGCTCATCTCAAGAATTTTATCGACCGTATACGTTTCATCGCGCTAGACTTGAATCATAAGAACGGTCTCGGGCAGCCGGTAGGGAAGCTTGGCCACTTGCGAACCTATTTCCTTGTTTCGGGAGGCACGCCGACCTGGGCGGAAAAAATTCTATTCTTCGCCTTTCCGGCCTTTTGGCTTCGCGGGGTATTTCTGTATTTTGGAGCGAAAGTCATGGGTGCTATATACACCGGAAATGTCAGATCATTCGAGGATAAATCTCTTCATGAGAAATGTCGCAAAGCTGGAAAGAAATATGCTCAAAAAGTTTTGACTGGTCACAGCCATGGATTCCTCGAAGACATCTTCTGGCGTCCGCCACAGGTTAAATAAAATTACCCGAATCTCTCGTTATATTTTTCTTTACTGAGTTCTATGAGCCTATTTAGTCTGCCGTCCATGCCGCTGCCATTTAATAGGTGTCGCAAGAATAGACTGTCATCATAATTTGAACTGTTTTGAGGCAGGACGTAAATATTATTCATTTCTGTATCGTCACCAAAAACTATCTTGATGCCTTCGTCCTTCATTCTCTCGATGATCTTGTCTACTGGCGTGGCAAGTCCCGGGTAGCCCTCGAATTTTTCTTCTTCGGCTTTTATCTCGGCATACAAGGCCGGCTCAATCCCAGGAAAAGGGAAACCATCAGCCGACTCTTTTAGCTCTGAAGCAAGCATTACGAATTCACGCTTATTTGCCCATTCCTTCTTTTCTTCTTTCTTCGGTAACCCCGGACCTTTTTCATTCATGTGACAAATTATACCAAAGAAAAAGGCCCGCCGTACGGCGGGCCAAAGTCTTCTTCAGAGACCGGCTATGAACTCGGGGGTAACTTCAGCGAGAGACGTTACCAGGTGCTGGGTTGGATATTTCAGTGTCTTGTCCCTCACAAGTCCGATACATCTCATTCCGGCTCGTCTTGCGGCTTCCATGCCGCTTATGCCATCCTCGAAGACCAGGCATTGGCTAGGCGGGACGCGAATTTCGCTGGCCGCACACAAGAAGATCTCAGGATCAGGTTTGCCCCTCTCAACCATGTCGCCGCAGATAATTGTCTGAAAATGATCGCGCAGGTAGAGCTTGTAGAGTACGCACCTAACGTACTCGGTAACTGAGGCCGATCCTACGGCCAGTGGTCCCTCAAAGAACAGCCTGTTGATAAGTGCGGTCGCCCCAGGAACCTCTTCCACTGAATCGTGCGCGAGCGCAGTCATGCGTTGCCACTTTTCGTCCATGAGCGCGTCCATGTCGAATGTCTGACCAGTTGGCGTCAGGAGATCGGTCATGAAGTCACGGGTTCGCACACCGGAGTATCTGATGGTTATCTCTTGCGGCGTCAATGCAACACCGAAGCGCGACAGAAGCTCTGATTCAACTCGCGAGTGCAGTTTCTGAGTGTCGGAAACGACTCCGTCGAGATCAAAAATATATCCTCGTATTCTGGTCATGTTGCGATTGGTTTTTAAAGATACTATCTATATCCATAAAAAAGTAAAGGAAATTAAAAAGCCCTCCGGGAGTGGGGTCCGGAGGGCTTTCAGTGCCAGGCGCTTTACCAGCTCAATTTCTTGCCGCAGGCGCATCTTATATTTTCATGGGTCACCCGCCTCTTTTCGGGCGGATGGGGGCATGGCGGATTCTGAGAAGGAACAGGTCGGATTCGGTGAATCCGGAGGGGGAATAGCTTTATGGGCATTTGTTTGGTTTTTTGCGATATTACATTATTTTATGGATATGTCAAATAAATGAAAAGCCCGCCATACGGCGGGCGTTCATTTCCGGGTTAGGTCTGCCAGCTTCTCTTTATCAAGTCGCGCTAATACGTTAGGAGATAGACCAGGGATACAGGAGATACAGTATCCGAGCTGTGTTTCCATGTCCATTACCAGGTAAGCGTGATTGGTAAGCTCTGCACACGGTCCATCGCATGTGGAACATGACTCGTGATCGATATTGTCGAACCAGCTGCCGTCACCTGCTACGGTCTCACATGTGTCACAGCAGCCACTCGTATAGCAGTCTTTGCAGTGGGTATCTGGACCACAAGTTTCTCCAAGTTTGGTCTTTTGGTACCAAACATAACCATCTTCGTTAGCCATGGGGGATCGTTTTTCCATATCTTACCCTAATAATCTAAATTAGAAAGGGTTATTGACTTGTATGCCTTTTTATGTTAAACAATACCAAAAGAAAACCAAATGCAGAAGCTCACTTACAGACATCTTCAGGTCGGCAAGGTGTATAACAGGGTCTATACGGGACCGAACGAAGCCTACGCTGCAATCAACGGCAAGGAGACGTTTCGTGTCATCTCAGTCGAGCCGAATCTCGTCTGCCAGATCCTCTTCGATCAGTTCGGCAGCCCGATGGAGAAAGAGATCACCGGCGGTCACATTACGTTCCCCGTGCCAGAAAAAGCCTTCGAGGAGTTCGACATCTTTACAGCGCCTGACCGGAACGACTGGTTCATCAAGTCGGCCATCATGACGGTCGCCGATGCCTTGGAGCAGGGGTTCATCACGATGGATATGGCCAAGCAGTCCGCGCTTCACGTGACTTGCTATAACTGGGGCGATGCGTTCTACATGTCGTGCCAAGTTGACGAAAGTCGTCGCCCGAAGCAGAACCCGTACTTGCAAACTGTCTTCTTCGTCTGGAAGAGCCACAAGGAAATGGAGGACGATCTCTTGGAGAACAAGGTGGCAACACGTGTTAAATCCAAGGCAGAGTCTTAGCTCATCCACACAAACACAACGAAAGTAAAAAGCCCGCCTTCCGGCGGGCTTTTCTCTTATCCGTTAAAGGCTTTATCAAGATCGGCAATGATGATTTTCTTCATGCCGAGCATGGCTTCCGTAGCGCGTTTTTCAGCGGGGGAGTTGCCACCGAGCCATTTGCTCATTGGCGGAACAATCTGCCAAGAGTAACCCCATTTGTCCTTGCACCAGCCGCACTGGCTCTCCATACCATCCTTTGTTATAGCATTCCAGAAGTGGTCTATTTCTTCCTGAGTAGCGCAGTCAACTAGGAAAGACACCGATTCATTTGGCTTGAAAATTGGTCCGCCGTCGAGTGCCATAAATGTTTGTCCTTCGAGCTCGAATACTCCGGTCAAAACTTTTCCTTCCATGCCGGCCATCGGTCCTTCGGTTATGCCTCCGGGGTAGCGTTTGATCGTAACAATTTTTGACTCGGATTTCTTTGCAGGGTTTCCGTTAAATAAATTTACATAAAAATTCATCGCTTCTTCTGTGTCTTTATCGAACCACATGAATGGGGTTATTTTTTGCATAAATATTTTAATTATTAAATTACTAATTTATTTCACACTGCGTGACCTGACCTGTCTCGTAGCCTCTGTCAAAGGCCGCCAGCCTCTGCGCCGAGGATCCGTGCGTCCATGATTCCTGATCTACGCGCCCGGTAGTCTTCTGCTGGATCCTGTCGTCGCCGACAGCCGCGGCGGCATCCATGGCTTCGTTGATTTCTCCCGGCTCAAAAACCCCCAAGTCCCGGATCGAATACGCCCAGAGTCCGGCGAAGCAGTCGGCTTGGAGTTCAACTTTTATCGAATCGGCATTCGACTGGCTTCCGTCCAGTATTCCTAACTCATTCTGCACATGGTGGCCGACTTCGTGGGCAATGACGTACGCTTCAGCGACATCGCCGCCTTCGGCTCCGAGCTTGATTTCAAGCTCTTCAAAAAATGTTTCGTCGAGATAAATATTATTATCGGCCGGACAGTAGTGCGGACCAACGTAGCTCATTGCGCCGCCGCAGCCGGACTCTGTACCGCCGCGAAAGAGCACCAGGCTCGGTTCGGTATAAGAAAGACTATTTCTTGCGAACACGTCCGACCACATGTCGTTTGCGGATCCGAGTACTGTGGAAGCGAAGACTTCGTATGAGTCGAGTCCCTCAAAGTCCGAAGTATCGTAAGAATCCGTTGGGGCGAGCTGTGACTGTTCAAGCGTGGTCAGCACATCAGTCAAATCTCCGCCGCCTAATATATTGAGAAGAAGGATTATGGCGATACCGGCAATGCCAAGACCGCCTCCGATCATTTGCGGACTGCCTCTTCGGTCAAAAACTTTTCCACGGCTTCCAATTTTATCCCACATTGCCATAGCCTCATTATGGCACAAAAGGAGTTAGTCTAGAATTGGCTGACTGTTTGGAATTCCTGCTCTGGCGGAACGTATTCAGGACTTCCTTCCTCGAATTCTTTTCTTTGAACAAGATACTTGGATTCTGACTTTACGACTTTGTAATATCGTCCAAATCCGGCGTAGTAGCAAATGATCATAGTTGAATCCTTGTAGACATCCTTGTCTGCTTCGGGGTACTCGTTACAACCACCTTCGATAGTTTCAATTTCTTTTGTTCGCGTCTCGCCACCAGGATATGTTGCCGTGAGGCTAATGGTGGAGTGGGGGATGAAATTTTTTTCTACGGGTTCTGAATAGTCCCAGGTAAAAATTGGCTCGCCTCGCGGTACAGATTCTTCCGTCGCGGTAGGATTTTCATTTGCTGGACTTGTCGTATTCAAATTCGCTTTGACGATAATCGCTCCGACGATGATGACGATAATAATGATGAGGTAATGTTGTTTTTTCATTTTATCAGTATAGCTACCGTAGCGGGGAAGTCCAAATTTGCTAAAATGTCCCTATGAATATGCCGCATAAATTACCTTCTGATTTGCAGAAAGCCATAATTTCTAATAAGTCAGCATTTGCTATCTGGGAAGACATTACGCCACTCGCTCGGAACGAGTGGATTTGCTGGGTCACGTCAGGGAAGAAAGAAGAGACTAGGGGGATTCGTATAAAGAAAGCCGTTTCAAAGCTTTCAGGCGGTATGCGTCGCCCGTGCTGCTGGGCCGGATGTCCGCACAGGTCTAAATAAAAACCACCCGACCGAAACCGGGCGGTTTTCATCGGGTGGTGTTGATCAGTTCAGAACTTCAAGCTCAGTCGGTTCGTATGTCTGCTCCGTGCCATCCGCATGTCGGACGTCGTAGCAGAGGCCGTGCGAGTCGTGGTGAGTGACCACGGTACCTTCCACGCCCCATTGACAATTGGTTCTGGCGCCCTCTATGTATTGACTTGCGGCAGTGGGGTCTTCCTGGGTTGTTTTCACCTTTGTTCCAGGAGCGATCGGGGGATAGGGTTTCTGTTCCATGTTTGGTTTTGGTTTGGGTCAACGTTTGAGTACTTCGACATAGTCTGCGATTCCTTGTTCCCAGCGAGGATTAAACTCGGGCTGGTCAAAAGTTGCTCTGTAGCGCGGATGAAGATCTTCGCCAGTATTATGGTACGCATCCTTTTCATCGAGAACAACTACTTCTGGAGATCCGAAACCGGCTTCACGAGCGAGTCTGTAAGCTTCAACGGCGCTCGGAATTTTCTTCATGCCCATAAGGAGACCGACAACGTTTGGAGCCTTCATGCCGTTACATCCAGCGACGATCTTCAGTTTGACCTTGTCGTCCTGGGTTATGGTAACAATACCTTGTGTTGCCATGCGTTTTTGTTTTAGTAAGTGAGCTGAAAAGAACTTGGTATTTTATACCTCAATTATAGTTTTTAGTCAAGCTCAATCCTGACCTAGAATAATTTTTCTAATTCTCTGGAGAAAATTCAATTATCCACTCGATGCCGAATTTGTCTCGAAACATTCCAGCATATGTGCCCCAAGGACTCTGGTCCATGGACATCTCGACTGTTCCGTCCACAGAAAGACCAGCGAATATTCTATCAGCCTCTTCTTTGCTTTCCGCTTTTATTAAGATCTTGCTTCTGTTTTCGTTTTCATTAACTTTTCCCATAATCTCGGGAACATCATTTGCGATCAAAATATTGCTTTTGCCAATAGGCAATGCAATATACATTATTTTATTTTCCTCCTGTTCTGCGACAGGGAACTCAGCACTTGCAATATCTTTAAAACGCACAATTTTTGTAAATTCAGTACCGAAGACCGATTTATAAAATGTAAATGCCTCGAAGGCGTTCCCGTTAAAGTTAATCCAAGGATTAATTGTTGTCATGGGTTATATAGTTGATTAAGCTTCCACGATCGGCTTGAAACCTCCGACAGCAAACCTTTTCATATCAACCGGCATATCCTTTGGATCAAAATTTTTCATGCTCGGATCATTCATAACTTTTTTATTTACTTCGTCCCGGTGGGCGCGGGATTTGTAGACTATCCATGAGAAAATAACAGTTTCGTCAGCCTTAAGTCCCGCAAGCTTCATGAATCCTTTCTGTGGCATTCCTTTTTTAATTTTTAGGTCATCTCCAACGCATTCAAAATACTCCAAGGCGCCGTTCTTTTTCCACATCTTGGCTCCCCATACTGCCATCTTTTTATAAGCCGCCAAATCTTTCTTCTTTATTGGTATTACAAAACCATCTACATATTTTGTGCCTTTCGTGTTCATGAGCCAATTATATCAAAAACTGAAACTATGTGCTCCCCGGGTAGGGATCGAACCTACGACCTTAGAGTTAACAGCTCTCTGCTCTACCGCTGAGCTACCGGGGAATACAGGGGGAATATTAGCAAATAAAGCCCAAAAAGCCAATAAGGAGACACTAGATCTTTTTGGTATAATTCCTCCACATGGGCAAACTTTTGGTCACAATTGTCGAGAAACTCAAAAGGGTATTTCAGTGCAAGACGTATCATGTCGAGACTGCTTTCGTGGCCGTCCTTTTGGCTGTTGGGGTAATTCTCTCCGACGGAGGATATATTGAATGGCTTGGCGCGTTTGCGGTCCTACTTACCTTCGGACACGCCTCGGTTGCCGACAGGCTTGCCGAGGTCCAGGCTGAGAAACCAGTCGATCAGGTAGAAGTTTCCTGCTTTTATAAATTGAAGCGTTATTACTACGGTAAAGAGATTCTCTGGCTCGCTTATTTTGTACTTCTTCATGCTTGGTCGGCGCTTATTGGCGTCTTTGTCTTTATGCTTTACGTCCCGTGGCGCAGGCTTTGGCGAAAGTATCATTCGAGAAAGAAATAGGATTGTATGAACTTACTGGAATCTATAGAAAAAATTCCGGACATGATCATGCCTGACCTTCAGGCATACAGTAGCAGTCTTTATTTTATCTGGAGGGAGGTGTGTCATATTGTCGGGTCTGTGGCGCTGATAGTCGTTTCGTATGTTCTTTCTGTCTGGATCGGACACGATGTAAAGCCGATCATTTTTGTGGCGCTGCTCGTTTGGATGACGTATCAGGAATTTGTCCTTCATCCTAGGAAATACGGCCAAAAGCTTTCAAAGGGGATAATAGACTGGCTAGCCTGGGTGGCTCCATTCGCAATATATTTGGCAATGGTATAATAGATCAAACGCAATTATTAATTTAAAAAACTAATATTCATGTCACTCATTACTGTCGCAGAAATCGTATTTTTCTTGGTGTACGGCATAAGCCGTTTTTATCCATTCAAGCATTCAGATAAAGTGAGCGCGATCGCGGCTATTGTTGTCGGCGTACTTCTTCTTATCGGATATTACTAATACAGGATTTACATTATTAAATAGCAAAAATATTCATATGTCTAAAGGCTGGAAGATCACTTTTTATATTTCAACAATCCTATTATCACTCAGCATGCTCTGGGGCGGTTTCTTGGACGCATCGAAGAATGAGTTGGCTGTTGCCGGCATTGTGTCCCTTGGTTACCCTGTATACTTCGCCGTTATTATTGGCGTTGCAAAGATCCTGGGTGTCGTCGGCATTTGGCAGAATAAAGTAAAGTGGCTGAAGAGCTGGGCGTATGCAGGATTCGTCTTTGATACTCTGGGCGCTACCATTTCAACTCACGCGGCTGGCTTCCCGATCATGCTCGCCTTTCCTGCGATCTTGAGTCTCATAATCGTTCTCATTTCCTTTGCTTCAGCGCGAAAGCTTGGCCGGGTCTAGTTTTATTTTATGGAATTTCAGGCCCACATTGCAGCCGTAAAGCCTCTAACCGCACTCATAGTTTTTGTCATCTATGTTCTTGTAGACGGAATGTATGCGTACTATACACTTGAGGTTACGAAGCGGCGCCCTTACTCTGCCGCAAGCATTGCAGCGCTGATGCATTTTTTGCTTGCGTATGGCGTTATTAACTATACCGAAAACTACGGATATATAATTCCGCTTGCTTTGGGCTCATGGGTAGGGACTTTTATCGTCGTCAGAAGAGAGCAAGCCCTAAAAAATTAAATGACCGCTGTTGCTATTATTACTGGCGGAGAATCTGCCGAACGGGATGTATCTATCAAATCTGCAGAAAATGTGCGGCTAAATATTGATTTTGCCGATGTGCAAATATTTACTTTTCCTGCAGAACGAGAAAAGTTTATTGCTGGTTACAAAGAGTTTGATATTGTCATCCCGATGATTCACGGTGTTGGCGGGGAAGACGGAGAGCTTCAAACTCTTCTAGGGTCTTTGAATTTGCCGTATATATTTTCTGAACCAGACGCTCATGCAAAGGGGATAGATAAAAAGAGGACAAAAGAAATTGCGGCGGATGTCGGCATAAAATCTCCAAAAGAAACTAACGCCTTTCCACTGTTTGCAAAACCTCGCTTTGGCGGCTCTTCTGTTGCGTCAAAAGTTTGTAATTCGAAAGAAGAATTAGAGAAATTGATGCTCGAAAATCCTGGAACTGAGTTTATGCAAGAAGAAATAATCCGGGGTAAGGAAATGACGGTTGGAATCGTTGAATTTAGGGGGGAAGTAATAGCATTGCCGATCATAGAAATAATTCCAAAAAGTGGATTTTTCGATTTTGAGAACAAATATAATCCAGAAAAGCTCGCCGAGGAAATTTGTCCGGCAGAAATTGATGCGGGGCTTGAAGCGGAACTAAAAAGCCAGGCGCTTCTCATCCATCAAAAAATTGGTGTTAGGCACATCTCCAGATCTGATTTTATTGTAGCGCCTTCGGGTGATATTTATTTCCTGGAAATTAATACTATTCCCGGCATGACGGAAACCTCACTCGTTCCAAAGATGTTAAAAACCGCAGGAATCAATCTATCAACATTACTCAAGGAATGGTGTAAAATGTAGTCATGAGAAAATTTTGGACAATTTTAATAATACTCGTCGTCGTGTTCTTTTTCCCGAAGCCGTTTCAATCGAGTCCGGGGTTTACAACGCCTGAGTATGCGCAGAACTTTGAGGCGAATAAAAAGCATTGCGCCGGCTTTGAGATACTTACGAACGCGGAGCAAATGGCCGCAGATGCTCCGGGCAAGAGCCTGTGTTTCGGCTGGCTTTACTAATTAATCAAAATTCTTATGAACGAAGAACATAAAAGCATGTCGCCGCTTACCGCTCTTATCCTCGGGCTTTCCGGTATCATCATTGCAGCCATAATTGTGGGTGGAGTTGTGGCGAACAAGGGACTTGAGAAGATCGATGACCCAGAGGCGTTCGTCGAGAATCTGGAAAATCAGTATGAGGGAATTGGCGGCAATGGTCCGAGTATTGATGAGGCAAAAGATTTCGTGAACACGAACTGGTCTGATTTGGCTTCAGGGATTCCAAATTGCGAAGATGGAGCAGAAGTATGTCCGAGTATCATGGTAGGCGTTAGCGCAAAGTATAATGACAGGACTGGCAGAATGTTTAACTACATTACCGCCGAGGTTGTTGGTTTTGGAGATGATTCATATGCGGGATATGGCCGAGAAGCGTCTGTTAAAAGGGTTGGTGATTCGTGGGTCTACACTTCCGAAGGGTCATATGCTTACACCAGCTTCAAGCTGTGCCGCAACATGCAGAGATATCCGGAAGGTGCTTCTTGCCCTTAATATAAGGTCTAAATAAGGGCTGGCGGGCGGATTCGGGGGTGTGATAAAATAGAATATTAGAAGTTTAATTCAATAATCCTATGAATATAAACATCAAGGCCAGAAATATAGACCTAACCTCCGAGATAAAGGATTACGTAAACGAAAAGTTTGATTCTCTCCATAAATTCCTTCCGCGCACGAGCGACGGCGTATTGTTCGTGGAGATCGGCAAAGATTCTAATCATCATCAAAACGGGGAAGAATTGTTCAAATGCGAGCTTCGATTTAGCATGAACGGCAAAGATATTTTTGTTGAAGATTCAAGCGCCGAATTATTTGCTGCGGTTGATTTGGTTCGCGATGAAGCCATTCGCGAGATAAAAGAAAAGAAAGAAAAATCTCAGACGCTTTTCGTCCGCGGCGCCAGGAAAATTAAAAAAAGAATCAAAGGCATGAAGCCGTGGTGGCCATTTAGCGGTAAAGAAGTAAAAGAAGAATAAAAGCAAAAGCCCTGGCATACGCCGGGGCTTTGCAATGCTAGGTCTTGTAAATTTCTTCCAAGACTTCATGATAGAACACAATAAGTCCGACCAAAAGCGATGTCTGCTGGCAGGCGCCATCAACGTTGTGGCACGAAAACCCTTCGTCCAAGATATTGCCCATGGCGTAATGATCGGCCGCTAAATTGCAGGCATTACTTGGAACATCCAGAAAGAATCCGACATTTCCAATCTCTACCCGGCATGATGGGTCGCTGCGGGTGGGCATGATGTGGCTGTAGGTAGCCTTCATGGCTTTTAGCGCTTTCGGGAAGTCGGTCTGTCTGTAGCCCGGTATGGCGTCGTACTTTTTCTTTAGCGTCATGCATGCCTCCGAAAACCAGGTACTCATTTCTCCGCCTATCGGCGCGCTACCCTTGATATGGGTTACGACATCGATCAGGAGGTCCTGGGATTCTGCGAATTTCTTTTCGTCAAGAAAAACGCAGTACAGATACCACAAGAGAAGCGAAAGAGATTCGATAGTTCGGCCTATCGAAACCGGAGGATCTAATCGGGCTTTCTTTGTGCCATAGCATTCGAAGCATTTCCTGCCTTCTATGACGTCGTCCTGACCGGTTCCGCCGCAATTAGGACACGGATCATTGGAATAAATCCAGTAGGGCGGAATGGCGAAAGCTATCCTCAGGAATCCGTCCTTGAATCCGCGGTTTATGGAGGTTCCCTCGAATCCCCAATTTTTCTCGAATGAATTCTCGAAAGGAAGATCTCCTCGCCGGTGCTTGGCTTTTATTATGAGACCCTCTTTTACTCCAACTCTTTTAGTTGCCTCAAGCAGGTCTTCTCGGATATGGACAACGATTGTCGGTACGGGCTTTCTTTCGTATGTCAGGTAATAAGCCTGACGCAACAGGTGTTCTTTCAGGCTCATGTGAATGTTCGGTTAGGTTTAGGGAGATTTTACAGGAAATAGGAAAAAGCGAAAGGCCCGCAGAGAGGACCTTTCTTAGACGTCTATTTCGGTTTTTCCTTCCGGAATAATTTTCTTGATGACAAATTTGTCGTTTTCAAAAGAGGCGAGTGTAACTTTGTTGCGTTTACCATTGTCAAAATAGAAAACCCCGGGCCAGCCGAAGTAGGCGCGGTATTTGCGCCATTTTGTAAGATCAGAATCGGTTGCGAGAAGTTCTCCGTCAGCTTTATTAACTTTTCCGCAATGTGTCGCCAAAGTTTCGTCCTGTTCCACAAGTTCTATCTCTTTAGACATATAGCGGGGAAGTGTTTCGAGCAGGAGTTCGCCGCCCATGTCGGTTAATCGTTCCTTGAGCTCCGGCGTCGTTACCTCATTATCAATCGGAAGTTCTTTTACGGCGACAATTGGTCCGGCATCGAGTTTGAAAACGAGTTTCTGGATAGCGACCCCAGTTTTATCATCCCCATTCAGGATGGCTTGTTCTACGGGAGAAGCACCACGGTATTTGGGCAGAAGAGAATAATGGATGTTCAGCATGCCAAGCGGAAAGGCGTCGATGACTGATTGAGGCAGAATTTTGCCGTATGCAACGACGATTCCGATATCGGCATCGATTGGCAAAATGCTACTTACTTTTTCCGGCTGGAGAATAGGAAGACCGAGCTTTTCCGCCAATACTTTCACAGGGGACGGGGTCATGACATGCTTTCGGCCGACAGGCGCGTCAGGGTTCGTGACCACGGCAGAAATATTGTAACCGGCGTCAAAAAGTTTCTGCAGAATAGATGCAGAAACAGGCGGTGTGCCGAAAAAAATAATTTTAGAGTTCGGTGTTGGTGTCATCGTCTTTTGCTTTTCTTACGTTTGTGGCTTTGTCAGTAAAGAGTATTCCGTCCAAGTGATCGATCTCGTGCTGGAAAATGCGCGAGAGGAGCCCTGTCGCTTTTTTTGTTGCTGGATTTCCATTGACATCGAGGTAATCTATGGAAACAGTCGCATGGCGTTTGACCATGCCGTATAGATTCGGGATTGAAAGACAGCCTTCTTCAGCTATGACAAGCTTTCGTGATTTCTTTACTATGACAGGATTGATGAAATACTCGTCTGCTGGAGCTGGCTTGCCTTCCTTTTTCCAAATCTTACCTGACACCACGAAAACTCGTTCGTTGATCGCGATCTGGGGAGCCGAAAGGCCAACGCCGTCATCGCGGGTGGCCATGGATTTAGAAAGTTCCTCGAGTAGTTTCTGGAACTTGTCAGAAGTTACTTCTTTGGCAGAAACATCCTTGGAGACTTTTCTTAGCGCGGGATGCGGGATGGTAACGATCTCCATGTGACTTATTTTAATTTCTTAAGATAGTCGGCGAGCTTGTCGATAGAAACAGTTTTTTGAGAACGGTTTTCCATATCACGAACGATTACGGAATTTTCCAGAGCCTCTTTCTGGCCGAAGATAATTGTATAGGGAAGGCCGAGTTTCTCTGCAACAGCAAGCTGTGAACCCAAACTATCCTTCGCCAAAGCGTGCGTGACGGGAATCTTCGCTTCACGGAGAGTCTCGATGATGTTCATGCTCTTCATTTTGGCCTCGGAGCCGAGCTGGATGAAGTAAACCTTTTCTTTGCGCTTGATCTTCGGTAGAAATCTCTTGTCGGTCGCCTCCAGGATCCTGTCGACGCCGAGACCGAAGCCGACGCCAGGGATGTTTTTCTTGTAGCCCATGGACTTGGCCAGGTAGTCGTAGCGTCCGCCGCCTCCAAGAGCAATCTCACGGGTTTCTTCGGCCGCGCCGTCAGTTCCCGCAACTTTCTTCTCGCCGAAGAATTCGAAAACTGTGTGGGCGTAATAGTCGAGTCCCCGGACCAATGTGTGGTCAAGCTCGTAGTCAATATTCATTTCGTTTAGGTATTCCAAAACCTCCTTGAAGTGTTTCTTTGAAACGGCATTCAAGTAACTGACGGACTGTGGCGCGCCGGCATTTATCTCAGCAATCTTTTCGTCTTTTGAATCGAGGATTCGCATCGGGTTAGACTTTAGGCGTTCGCGGTCAGTCGGACCCATTTTGTTGATGAATTTTCGGTAATATGCGACAAGCTCCTTTAGGTAGTCCTTTCGACTTTCAGTGTCGCCGATGGAGTTAATTTTTACTCGGACATTCTTTATACCTGCCTCGCCAAGGATGATGAGAGCGATCTTGATCGTCATGGCATCAACAATGCTCTTTGTGCTGCCGAGGTTTTCGATTCCGAATTGATAGTGGTCTCTATAGCGCCCCTTTTGCGGTTTGTCGTGGCGATACATCTGTTCAAAGAAGTAGAGCTTTACCGGCTGTGGCCTGGATTGCATACCGTGCTCAATGTACGCGCGCATAACGCCAGCGGTATCTTCGGGCCGAAGCGCCAAGCGATCACCGCCCTTTGTTCTAAGACAGTAGATTTCCTTATCGACAATGTCAGTGCCTTCGCCGACTCCTTTTAGAAAGACTTCCTCGTGCTCTAGCACTGGTGTTTGGATAGGGGTGTAGCCGTAGTATTCGCAAACTTCCTGAGCCTTCTCAAAGAATCCCTGGTAGTTATAAAAAGTCTCGCCCTCCAGGTCCCGCATTCCGCGGGGAGCCTGCAAAAAATCTTTCTTTTCTTCTGACATAATTAATTATTATTTTAATACTCCAATAATCCGAGCGCCACTACTCGCTGTAATGGTACTCTCCAGGATTAATGTCTAGGGTGTCTACAGGAAGGAGGCGAATCAGGGCCTTGCCGACAATGTTCTTTCTAGGAAGCACTCCCCATGTTCGTGAATCAGAACTCGCTATGCGGTTATCACCCATAACAAAGTATTCATCATCTTTTAATTCAACAGACATGGTGTCGTGACTCTCTCTTTCCATATCGAGATATGGCTGATCCAGGATGAAGTCTTCTCCATCTGCCTTAGTGATCGTGATGGCGCCCTGCTTAATGGATATCGTCTCGTTAGGCATGCCTATGACCCTTTTTATGAAAAACTTAGACGGATCAAGAGGGTATTTGAAAATAACGACATCGCCGCGAGCTGGCTCTTCGAATCTGTATGAAATCTGGTCGACGATTAGATACTGATTGTCTTTGAAGGTCGGAAACATTGAAGACCCAGAAACTATAAAAGGCTGAGCTACCAGCATGCGGATAGGGAGGACAACTATGATGGCGATAAAGATGAAACGGAGGAGTTCCCAGAAGCCGTCTTTGCTTGCCGGCTTAGCCGGAAGCTCATTTGTGGGTTCTCTGTATTGATTTTCTTGGTCTATCATGGCGATATTATATCACGAAAAAGACGCTCCGCAAAACCTAAATTTTCCTCACCCTGCGGGCCGTAAACGCCCTCACGCTCCTAAACGTCGCTTCGGGAAGGTCCTCGGGATTCGGAAAATTTAGGTTTCGACTCCGCAAGAAGGAAAAACGATAGGTGGGTGTATTTTTCAAAGGCTGGTCACTAGAAGCTATAAGCTGGTATACTTTTCATATGCACTTAATCATAGGACTTGGGAATCCGGGAGAAAAATATTTGAAGTCGCGTCACAACGCGGGCTTCATCGCGCTCCGCGCTGTCGTCGGCGACACTTGGACTAGCGAAAGTCACGAGAAATCTCTCATCTCTCACGAAACTTTTTTGGATCGCGAGCTTCTATACGCCATGCCGCAGACTTTTATGAATAACTCTGGGCTTGCCGTGAAGACGCTTCAGAAAAAACACGGAGTCTCACCTGAGAATATCATCGTAATTCATGACGACATTGATCTGCCATTTAGCACTATGAAAATCCAATTTGGACGCGGCTCCGGCGGGCACAATGGTGTGCAGTCGATTATTGATCATATTGGCACAAATGAATTCATTCGGATCAAGATCGGCATTGCGCCAAAGGATGCTGATGGCAAAGCTATTAAGCCAAGGCCCGGAATTTTCCAGAGCCAGAAAGCGGCGGTTTCAAAATACGTTCTCAAAGATTTTTCAAAAAGCGAGCTTGATGTGATGAAAGAAATGAAGGAAAAGATTCATACAACAATTACAACCATTGTGAAAGATGGCAGGCAAGTGGCGATGAATAAGTTTAATTAATCCCATGCGAAAGCCCCCGACGTGAGTCGGGGGCTTTGATCATGCATGTACTGCTTCGGCCATGGCTTTCACCAGTACGGGATCAAGTGACGTAAAAGAAGAACTCATACCGGTGGCTACGATAAAGCAGTCGGCATACGGCTTGAACAGTTCCACATTGTCCGGCGTCATGCCGCTCGCGATGGCGAGCGGATGAGTAGGGCCGATCGCATCGCGTATCGTAGCGATCTTTGGCAATGGCGGCATCAGGCCGGTCTTGTCACCGCTTGTGGTGATGATGTCGATGTGGTCCTTGGCGAGCCTAGCGCCACCAAAGAGATCTTTGATCTGCACCTGATGCTTGAAGGCATATCCACCGAAGTGGAGACCGTTCCACCCCAAAGTCTTGCGATCATTACGGAAATCTTCCGCAACAAACGAAACACTTGGTTCCCCGTTTTCTGTTTCATAAATGAAGCCCTGGTCGGTCCAGAGGCCTGGGCATCCGCGGGGCATGCACCCTAGGGCAGAATCGATATTGAGACCAAGCATGTTGATACCCAACCAATGCTTTTTCTTGGTGTCCATGCGTTGGCGCACCGCTTCATAAACGGACAAAAGATGTCCGTGGCTATGATGATGATTGATCAGGAACACACCGTCAGCGCCATTTTCAAAGGCGACTTCGGTGTTGTGGTATGCCTGGTCAATGCTTTCTACGTGGACTACCGCGATCAGACTGTGTTTCTGTGGGAATATGTCTTTGTACGCCATGGTCTTTTGTTTAGGTCCTGTTTTTGGGCTACATTATGTCATTTCTCTTAAAAAAGCCAGAGCCTTGAAAAAACGCGTGATAAGCGTAATATGTGGGCGAACCAACCCGCACCCCCACATGATGCATAAACCCTACATCGGTATTACCGATTTCATGACGGCCCAGCAAGTCGACGACACTCTACATTGGATGAATGTGAATCGGGTCGAGTCCCCGATACCCAGGGCGCTCGGAGTCGGAGTGATGATGAGCTACAAGACCCTGAACGGGATCAAGACCCAATGGTCCGAAGCTTTCCCGAAGAAGCAAGATGTTGCGAGTATTTTCATCAAACATCCGAAGGCTTACAATGTGCTGCACTACGCTGACATGGAAGGCATCGATCTTCTCACAAACCTCGAACAGGCTCGTTTTTTCGGCGGTAGCAATTTGCATGCTATGCAGCTCGACATGGTCTGGCCTGATAGCCGAGAAGTGTATCGCTTCAAGCAATCGAACAGGGATATCGATCTCATCCTGCAGATTGGAACGAAGGCGTTCGAGTTGGTCGGTAACGATCCTGAGAAATTTCTCATGAAGCTCGACGAGTATGGTGAAAGCCTTGAAGCTGTGCTGCTTGATAAAAGCATGGGCAAGGGGCTCGGCATGGACGCGCAAGCGCTGCTTCCGTTCGTCCGGGCAATCACTGATCGTTTTGGTAACAATATCCGCATCGTGGTGGCCGGCGGACTCGGACCAAACAGCATTGATCTGGTAGAGCCAATCGCGCGCGAATTCCCGCTCATCTCGATTGATGCGCAAGGAAGACTGCGTCCGAGCGGGAATGCGCTGGATCCGATCGATTGGTCTATGGCATCTGAATATGTCTGGAAAGCAGAGAAGTTGTTCAGCCGTTGTGTCGATGAATATCGCATTCAGGCCGACCTGGGTCGCAAGCAAGATCTTTCATGGGAGAAAGCCACCTACTAAGAAGTCTCCAAAAGCAGAAGGCCCCGACAAGTCGGGGCCTTTACTTTTTTGTTGTACAGAGTAGTATTGGTAAAAACAATACCCGGAGATCATGGTAACAGCAAAGTTTGCGCTCAAAGTAGTACGAGGAGTCATTGTCAGCAGTTACAAGGAGATCCTCCTAGTCATCGTTGTACTGACAAGCATTTGGACGCTAGGAGCTTGGATGGTAGTAGGAGATTTCATGCGAGCCCTACGGATTGGATTCATTTGCGGAAGCTCGCTGACGTTTGCCGCAGCCGTGGTCGGGTGGATAATTGGGATGGTAAGGTTCAGCAGGAAACATCCAGGACACTGATTCTAAAGCAAAAGGCGCACCGCTAGGTGCGCCTTCGCTGTTTTTATTATTTGTTTTCTACGAATGCGAGCGTCATCTTCTGATCTTTTGGTTCGAAGATATTGATCTGGAAGTTGTATGACTTCCCGAGCTCGAGAGATTCTCGGAGCTTTTCTTCTGTGCCAAATGATGAGTTGTGAACGAGTCCGGCAACGCCGTCCTTGATAGAAACCAAGGCGCCGTGCTTGTTGAACTTGATAACAACGCCAGAGACGATGTCGCCCTTCTTCAATTTGCCATCAAACTCATGCCAGGGATTTTCCTTGAAAGCCTTGAGGGAGAGGGAAATCTTACCGTCCTTGATCTCGATGATTCGAGCCTTGACCTTGTCGCCAACCTTGAAGAGTTTTCGAGGGTCTTCGATGAGTCCCCAGTCGATCTCAGAGATGTGGACGAGTCCTTCGAGGCCGTCTTCAATCTTGAGGAAGATGCCGAAGTCTACGACGCCAGCAACTTCGCACTCCAGGTCATCGCCAACAGTGTACTTCTCGACAACTTCTTTGCGCTCTTCCTGGTTTGTCGCTTTCTCGGAGAAGACAAGTTTGTCTTCCTGAGGATTGATACCGATGATGATGACTGCAAGTTTCTCACCGACGAATTTTCGGAGCTCGGTTAGAATCTTGTCCTTGTCAGAACCTTCAACTCGTGGATAGTGCTCAGGTTTGAGCTGAGAAGCCGGAAGGAATCCCTGTATGCCTCGCCATTCAATGATAAGTCCACCCTTGTTCGCTTCTTTAACTGGAAGGTCTAAGACTTCTTGCTTCTTCATGTATTCCTCGGCCTCCTTCCAGACCAGAGCCTGGCGAGCCTCCTTTAGAGAGAGCTCAGAGTAGCCTTCGGCATTCTGCACTTCGACGACCTTTGCTTTGATTGTGTCGCCGATTCTAATATTTTTGATGATGTCGCGGGCGTTCAGGTATTCCTTTCCGTAAATAATGCCCGAGCCGAAAAGTCCGAGGTCGATAAAGACAGCCGCCTTTCGGATGTCCAAAACCTGGCCTTCGACAATAGAACCCGCGTGTATATTGAACGCCGATTCTTCCAATGTCTTTTTTAATTCTTCTGTCATTTCCATAAAAATATCCGCTTTTAAAGCGGATTCATAAACTGTTTCTAGGGTTTAGTCGCTCGTGCCACATGGCCGGTTGCTTCTAAGGTTAGCCTAAAAATCCAACTTGCTAATGAACGCATATTACTATAAAGACAGTTTTTTGCAACCATCGCGATAATCCACATATATATAGAACGAATCTCTTCACAACTTGATATAATTAATGCGTTATATTTAACCCTATTTTTTCTATATGAAAAATACACCAGATTATTATTCGAGGGCGACCCAAAGTGTCTTTATTGTTGCTGGGATTCTTATGCTAGTAACTTTCCCGTATTTCTTTAAGCAGTTTGAGTTTGGGACATTCGCCATTTTGGCCGTGATCGTATTGGTTGCTATCGGCGCAGGCTGGGCTACCGGCAGTAACCTGATGACCAGGAAGCTAAATGTTTTAATCGCCATCGCTGGCTGCGCGATAGCCTCATTCAAAGCCGTTAGTCTTTTCTTTAATGGCGTTGAAGAGCCACTCGCCATATTCTCTTTCTGGGTTCTCCAGCTCCTGTCACTTCTATTTTTCTTTGCAATCTACTTCAGCATAAAGGCGAGCCGACGATAAGGTGCTAGAATATATGCATGGCGGCAGACACGGTAACATACTTCGCTGAAACTGATTTTCGCGGAGAAAAAAGATCATTCGGAATCAAGAACGAGGACAGATCTCGGCATGTTTATGTTATTGGAAAGACCGGTATGGGTAAGTCGACACTCCTCGAGAACTTGGCCGCCCAGGATATTCAAAACGGCGAGGGTATGTGCTTCATCGATCCTCACGGCTCGGCAATCGACACACTGCTAGAATATATTCCCGAGGAGCGCATAAAAGATGTCGTCTATTTCGCGCCGTTTGACTCTGACTTTCCGATTTCATTTAACGTTATGGAAGACGTGGGCGCTGATCAGCGCCACCTAGTTGTGTCGGGGCTCATGTCTGCCTTTAAAAAAATCTGGGTCGACGCCTGGTCGGCCAGAATGGAACACATTTTGAATAATACAATTCTCGCGCTTTTGGAGTACCCGGGCTCGACCTTGCTTGGCGTGAACCGGATGTACGCGGACAAGGGCTTCCGCGAAGAAGTCGTTTCAAAAGTCACCGACCCTGGAGTTAAAAGCTTTTGGAACGAAGAGTTCGCCAAATGGGATGAAAGATTCATGCGCGAAGCGACGGCTGCTATTCAAAACAAGATCGGCCAATTTACTTCTAATCCTCTCATTCGAAACATTGTCGGCCAAGGACATTCGAGTTTCGATATCCGAAAGCTGATGGACGAAAAGAAGATATTCTTAGTGAACCTTTCAAAAGGACGCATCGGCGAACAGAATGCCGGACTTCTTGGCGCCATGATCGTAACGAAAATCTACTTGGCGGCTATGTCCCGCGCTGACGTTACCAAGTCCGCTATGTCGCAATTACCTCCGTTTTTCCTTTTTGTCGACGAATTCCAAAACTTTGCAAACGACTCCTTCTCCGATATTTTGGCGGAGGCGCGAAAGTATAAATTAAATCTAACAATCGCGCACCAATACATTGAACAGATGGAAGAATCTGTTCGCGATGCTGTATTCGGCAACGTCGGTACAACCATTTCTTTTCGCGTTGGACCACTCGATGCGGAGGTCCTTGAGAAGATTTTCTTGCCGACATTTACAGCTGAAGACATTGTCAATCTGGGTAAATACCAGATCTATCTGACGCTGATGATTGATGGAGTTGGGTCAAAGCCGTTCTCGGCAACCAACATGGCGCCGCTAAAGAAGAAGACAGTCACTTATAGAAATGAGGTTATTGAATTTTCTCGCGCGACGTATGCTCATAACCGCGGTGAGGTTCAAGGCGGAATCGAAGCTTGGCATGCAAATAATTATGAAACCGGAAAGGATAAAAAGGAACGCGAAAAGAAAGAAGCGTATCTAGCCGAGAAGGCTCAAAAAGAAAAATTACTTTATGGTGATAATCCGCCTCCTCCCGGGCCAGCCAAGATTCAAATCCCAGATGATATTGTTAAGAAGATTTCTGAAAAGCGCCCTCCGGGATCTACTGAGTACGGCAGCCGACCGCGCGAAGAAAAGCCGGTCGCTTCACCAAGCCGCGACAATCGACCTTTCCAGAAAGCGCTGACTGAAATTAGGTCTACGCCTCAAAACATACCAAAACCTAATGTTTCTCTTGACGGGTCTAGTGGTCGCGTGAGTCAGGGGGGAGGCGCTGTTCAGCAGCACAATAATTTGAATAGGCCACGGGTAGATGTTCCTCGCCCCGCAAGTAATCAGCCGGCCCAGAATCAGCCATTTAGAAAGCTTGATCCGAAAATCGCTACCGACAAGAATAAAAGCCTTTTGAAGGATGTACTTTCGCGCGCGCTTGAAAAGATGCCAGCCGCACAAAAAATCGCGCAAGCGGAAAATACTTCTGAAAATAAATCGACTTCTTCGATTGACATTGTCGCTCCCATAAATCAGCCAGAAATTACTCCAATCAAAAAAGATGCTCCGGCGCAGCTTAACGCCAATGCTCCTACAAATCTCGATTTTTCAAAACGAGAAGAGGACAAGAGAACTGAAGAGTCAGATAAGCCGAAAAAACCTAGAGAAATTCCTGAAGATGTTCTAAAACAAATATTGGAATAATTATAATTAAATAAAAGTTTTATATGTTTGATAGAAACATTATCTTCAAAGCTTTATTAATAGGTGGGTTTTTGGTGTTACCGATAATTACTCGAGCTGAAGTTTTAGTCACAGAGCTTGCTTGGATGGGTACGACAGTTTCTGCAAATGACGAATGGATTGAGATATATAACAGTGGTGGAGAGTCGGTAAGTCTTACCGGTTGGACACTCACGGCTTCAGACGGAACTCCAAGCATTACATTGTCTGGCTCAATCGGCGCGGGAGAATACAAACTACTGGAACGTACAGACGATACAACATATCCGGGGATTACGGCCCATCAGATATTTACTGGAGCACTCGCAAATGAAGGAGAGAATCTCTCGCTCAAAGATAACGGAGCAGTGGTCCAATCAATGCCATTTTCTAGCGGATGGCCAGCAGGTGATTCGGTCACAAAGAAAACGATGCAATGGACGGGCTCTGCTTGGGTAACCGCTGATGAAACTGCGGGAAGCGCTACAACTGCTACATCAAGTGAGGAAGAAGAGGAGAATCAAGAAGAAGAGACAGGCGGAGAAGAAGAGGAGAATAATGAAGAGGAAGATGAGGAAGAGGTTGTAACTATAGCAACCGGAAGTCATACTGCACCAAAGCGAACGGTCTATGATGATATGGTTTTCGAACTTGATTTCCCGACGCGAGCTGTGGCAGGTAGCCCTGTGCGTTTTAGCGCTCAAGCTCTTGATTTTGATCGCACGAAACTCAGAAAAGGGAAATATATTTTCAACATGGGCGATGGAACTGTCCGAACTTTCAGTAAGGACTGGAACGGTAAGAGTGTCGGTTTCTTTTATCATGCGTATGATCACCCCGGTACGTATCAGATCTCGATAAAATACTACATGACAGTTTTCGAGGATTTACCGCCAGAAGTAGAAGATACTTGGACAATCGAAGTTTTGGCGCCGAGTATTTCTATTTCAAGAATCATGAATGATGGTTCAGTCGAGATGAAGAATATGTCGACTGGGGCTGTAGATATTTCTAAATGGGTTCTTTCTGATAATTCGGGTAGGAAATTCGAAATCCCCGACGGCTCGGTGATATTGGGAGGCAAGACCGTCGTCTTTGATTCCAGCACGACGCATTTCGTGGCGGGCGGGATTATTAGCCTCTCAACACCAACCGCCGCTCACGTGGCTTCTTCCATGGCGCTAAGGCCGGTTTCTTCTTACAAGCCGACCAGCGTAAAATCCAAAACAGAACAGAAGGAAACCACGGGTGAAGTATTGGGAGTTAGTTCAGCTAGCCCTGCCGAAGATACCGCTATTGCAGAAGTAAAAGAAAAACCCGGCGCTTTAGTCTGGGTTCTTCTCTTTATAATTCTGGTCTTGGCATCCGTCATTGCCGTTCTTCTCTTGAAAAGGGAAGAACACAAAGAAGAATATCTTCTAATCGACGAATAATTTAGTTATTGCTTTTTATGGCAGAAGCTTCGGTCTTTGTGGAATTCGCTTTGGCCAGATCCAGTTCTTTAAGATGTATATGAGTCTCAATCTCGGAGGCAATGCGGTTTACTTCCTGGGCAAGGGAGAGGGATTCGCGCCACTCTTCTTCGTTGTAAAGTCTAGTAGCTTCTTTTAGTAGGTCTTCGGCGAGCTTTAGTCTTGATTCAATATTGAATTCCTGGATTACAACTTGGTCTTCTGTGGTAGCGACAGTAGCTTTGTCTAGGGAAATACTTGATGGAGAGATGCCCACTGGCGCAGACATTTCTGTTTTGATGTTTACAGTATTACTTTCGACTGGCAAATTAATTTCCGCGTCGGTTTCGATTTTGGCATCCAAAACGGTCTGACGCTCTTCGATCATACGGATCTTTTCTCGGGCAGAGTCTATACGAGACTTAACCAAGTCCTTTATATCGTCGTTTATTTCATTGATAGTTTCTTTGGCATTCTTTTTTATTTCGCTCTGAAGGTCCTCCGCCTTAGCCATCATGGTTGCAACTACGGCGTCAGTTTCAGCCTCGCCTGATACGTCAGCTATGGTTTCATTCTCCTCGTTTTCAACAGCCTTGATTCCATCCTCAACTTTGGCTATTAGATTCTCAGCGCCGTTATTTTCACCTTCGTCACCAGATTTTTCCAAGATTTCTTTGTGAGCTTCCATGACAGGGGCTAGCTTTGCTGTTGTCTCAAGCACTAGTTCGACTTCGCCGTCCTCGCGCAACGCCGCGATGCCTTCTTCAAGCTCTTCAATGTGCTCTTCGATTTGGGCAATAACGATTTTCTGATTATCTGCAGAAAGCTTGTTTGTCTTGGCAAGTGTCTGCGCTTCCTCAAGACGTCGCTCGACTTTCTTTGACTGGACGGCAACTTTAGCTTCCGGAGATCGGGCGAACCCTTCTTCAATAGCTTCGTTTACATTAACCTTTATGCTGTAAAGAGTTTCGCCGGGAAGAGAATTTTGCGCGGCATAAGAAACACCGGACCCTCCAGCAACAACGGCGATTATAAGAAGGAAGGCCGCCGCTTTCACGAAAGAGCGGACTTCGAATATTGAAATATAATTTTTCTCTCTAAGCGCTGGCATCTTGCCGCGGATCGGATTATAAGCAATGAATTCAAGAATTTTTGCACGCAAAGTATTCTTCTCGTTTTCCGAGAGTCGTTCTAGTTTGGCGCGCTTTATGAAATTTTTTATTTCTTTATTCATTTTATTAGTAGTATTCTCGCATTACTTTCTTCAATTTGTCGATCGACCGGTGAATCTTTACGGATACGTTATTCGGGGTCATTCCTGTGGCTTCGCTGATTTCCTTGATCGAGAGCTCGTTGACGTACCTCATGGTGAGCATCTCTCGGGCCTCTTCGTCTAGCTCATCTAATTTTCCGATCACGAATTTCTTGTCGAACTCAAGCTCTGTCACCTCTATCTCATCTTCTCCACTAAACTCTACTCCGGTTTCAGTGATGGCGTCCAAGGAGTAGGTCTTTTTCTTCCGCCGGTAATCGATTATGAGGTTTTTGGCGACTTTGTATAAAAAGGCTTTGATGTTGTCTATGTCCTTGCCGTCTGACAAATATCCCCATGTTTTCATGAAAGTGTCTTGAACCATATCGACTGCAACCTCTCGGTTCGAAGTCTGGAAATGGCAATAGCGAAGAATTGCATCCGAATGGTCTTCGTAGCTCTTCATGAAAATATCCTTAATTTCTATATGATCTTTCGCCATATATGACGTTTCGGGGCCCTAATTATTACAAATTAGATACTAACATATTAACGCTAAAACCCCTTATTTTCAGGGGTTTTAGCAATACGTATCGCTATTTTTTGAACCTCCATCCTTCCAGGCGGTAATCCTTGCAGAAATAGCAAAGTGTCCAGAATGCCGGGGTGATTACCAAGATTTCCATGTTTTCAGGGGTTTTTGTTTCGGTTCGGCTTTTATGACGACACAAATTTGCCAATCTTACAATCCTTAATTTCAGATCTTTTGTAGGATGAGCGAGATCTTTTTGAAATCTTCTATCAGGGTGTCCCTCATTGAGCCGTTATACAAAGCAGCAGCGGGATGGTAAAGAGGGAAGAAGTACTCGGTTTCAAACCCTTTGATTTTTTTGTGCAAAAGTTTGCCATGAACGAGCGAGATTTTCTCTGTTGGAAAAAATCTCTGCATGGCGTGGCGGCCGAGAAAAATAATAATTTTTGGCTCGATGAAATTTAACTCTTCCATTAGCCAGGGCAGGCAAGCTTCGATCTCGTCCGGCTCGGGGTCCCGATTATTTGGCGGGCGATACTTCACAACGTTCGTGATATAGATTTCTTCTCGCTTCATCTTTATGGTCTCGAGCATTTCAGCCAAGAATTTTCCCGAGCGTCCGACGAAAGGTCGGCCCTGGATGTCTTCGTCTTTTCCCGGAGCTTCGCCAATGAAAACAATTTGTGAAGCGGGGTTTCCATCTCCAAAGACAGGCTGAGTCGCCAAAGGCTTCAACTTACAATCATTTTGTTTATGCCATTTTTGGTGGAGTTCCAGGAGTTTTTGCATGTAGCAATTCTAATACAGTTCTGCTAATATTTCACGCATGGGTCACGTTAGAGATAATAAATTTTATTATGTTTACGTGCTCAGGAGTTTGAAAGATGTTAAGTGGTATATCGGATATACGAGTAACCTACGGGAACGCTTCGTCGAACATGGTAAAAATATCCGAGGTTGGACGAAAGGAAAAGGGCCATTTGAAATTATTTATTATGAAGCATCTATCGACGACGAGGATGCACGGTCGAGGGAATTATATATAAAAACTGGGATGGGGCGCAGATATCTAAACAATAGATTAAAGCGCTTTCTATCTCTAACGTGATGGGAATCAAAGATTTTTTTATGAAGAAAATGCTCGGGAGCCAGCTCAAGAAGTCTGGTTTGCCTGAAGCGCAGCAGGAGAAGGTGATGAACGCTATGATGGCGAACCCAGAACTCTTTCAGAAGATCGCAAAAGAGATAAAAGAGCTTGAAAAGGGAGGCAAGAATCAAATGTTTGCTTCCATGGAAGTTATGAAGAAATACCAAAGTGAACTTCAGAAAATAATGCAGTGAGAATGAAAGAAAATCCCTCCACAAAAGGGATTTTCTTTTTGGGTTGGGTAAATAGTGTATCAGCTTGACAAATAAGCATTTTTTTACCACTAGATAAATACGAGAGCATTTCGTTCAGGGCTTGTTCAAAAGTTTGACCTTCGAATCTGAATTCCTGGCTTTTGGATTCAGGCCAAAGTTCGATCCCGTTTGCGCCGTTGATCAAGAATAGTCCAGCGGAGGTTATCTCAATCGAGATAAAATTCATTGCGACTTTGCTCTTAGATCGAAGAGTCTTTTGTAGCTTCCACAGGAGAACTCGAGCCTCTTCTTGATTCGTAACCTTTTTCATCAGCGGTGTTTTTCTTCACTCTACTCAAGTAGAAACAATTGTCAAACCGTCGATTTTCGGCTATATTTCATCCATGCAAATTGGAATCGTGGGTTTACCAAATGTCGGGAAGAGCACTCTTTTCAACGCACTTACAAAAAAGGGCGTTTTGGCGGCAAATTACCCGTTTGCGACCATCGATCCGTCTGTCGGTATTGTGCCGGTTCCGGATGAAAGGCTCGAGAAGCTTTCAGCTTTTTCTGAATCCAAGAAGACCATTCCAGCCGTGATCGAATTCGTCGACATTGCCGGACTCGTCGAAGGCGCGTCGAAGGGCGAAGGTCTCGGGAACAAATTCCTAACCCACATTCGTGAAGTGGACGCAATATTACAGATGGTGCGAATTTTTCCACTTGAAACTTCCGGAACCGAAATTATTCACGTGTATGGCAACATTGATCCACTTCGAGATATTAAAGTTATAAACATGGAGCTAATCCTCGCCGATCTCGAGTCTGTCGATAAAAGAATTGGAAATATCTCGCGTGATGCGAAGCGTGGTGAAAAAACAGCTGTTGCCGAAGATGCTGTGCTTCAGAAAGTAAAAAAAGTTCTCGAAGAAGAAAAGATGGCGAACACTCTCGAGCTAACTGAAGCCGAAGAGAAAATTTTGAAGAGCATGAATCTCCTGACATCAAAGAAAATGATTTTTGGACTCAATAAAAAGTCAGGCGTGCAAAATCTCGACGCCACAGATCCAGCAAAATTCGCTGAGCTTACGAAACATATCGAAGACTCAGGCTATGAATATGTCTTGATTGACGCAAAGACCGAAGATGAGCTTCGCGACATGACAGTCGATGAGAAAAAAGAATTTCGTGAGGGAAGTGATGACGGAATAAATGAACTCATTTTGAAAAGCTATAAACTCCTAGGGCTTATGACATATCTTACGACCGGCCCCGAAGAATCTCGAGCTTGGACAGTGAAAATTGGTTCAACTGCACCACAAGCTGGCGCTGCAATTCACACAGACTTCCTGACGAAATTCATTCGCGCGCAGGTGATAAATTGGCAGGATTTACTCGATGCCGGTTCGATTGGAAACGCTCGAAGCAAAGGACTCCTTCGGACAGAAGGCAAGGAATATGTCGTCAAAGATGGGGATGTGATCGAGTTCATGGTGTAAATATTTAATTGAAAAGCCCCCGACACGTGTCGGGGGCTTTGGCTTACAGCTTGTCATATGGTCGACTCGTTATCTGCGTCAGCAGGTCTGGCAATCAGCTTCTTGCCGGGTGTGATCGAAGTCGAGTAACCCTGCTCGGACTTGTACATCTGGATGGGGTCGTCTACAACGAAGAGGCTGATCTCGGTACCGACCGGAAGAGGATCTCCTTCGAAGAAGATCGGACCAACCTTGTCCATGAAGTCGTCGTAGTAATAGGCTTGGCTGGGCCAGCCACCGATCGCCATATAGAAGTTCGTATCGAGCGGATTCTTCTTCAGCGTGTATGTTTTTTCGCTGAAGTAAGGCTTCATGGTCGAAGTTTTGGACTCCATGACCGAAACGGACTCATGACTTCCGCAGCTTGCGAGGAGTGCTATGCATGCAGTGAAAAGGACTGTTCTCATGTGTGTTTGTTTTGCCCTCTATTTTGCATATCAAAACTCATTTGTCAAAGAAAAGACCCCCAGCCATGCCGGGGGTCTTCTAAAGTTCTGTGGCTACTTCTCCCGCTCAACGAGCTGGATGGTGTATGTGTCCTTGTCATGCATCGGATCATAGAGGAATCTGTGCCCCTCGAGTCCCGTCATGTTCGTCATGAGACGCGTTCGGTTCATCGCCGGCGACTTTGTCCCGTCTTTGTCCGAGATGAAGGCCATGTCGCACATCGAGCAGTAATGGAACGTTGAGTCTGGCGCAATGGCGAAGCCGAGCGTATCCGAAGTCTGGGCATCCGGATCCTTGAAGTAGAGGTCGTAATCATAAACGCCTTTGCTCACGAATTTCGGTCGCGCGAAGATCTGGCAGCGGAAAGGGAAGCAGGCGTAGAGCGTGTCCCCAGTTTGCGGATCGCGGAGTCCGAAGAAGTTCGGATGTCCGGCGCTCTGCTTTTTCAGCCTAAGTTCCTTCCAGCCGTTCGTGGTGTCTGCGCCGAGCGTCTGGGGCTTCGGCAGGTCCGGGTTGGTTTGAGCGTTTGCCACAAGAGGGAAAAGAGAGGCGAGCCCAACGACGAGAGCGATTTCTGCTAACAGGTTTTTCATGTGAACTGGTTTACTCTGATTATACGTATGAAAGTCTTTTTGTCAAATATAAAAGGCCCCCGCGAAGCGGGGGCCCATAGTACTTGAGTAGAACTTATTGATCACCCAACCTGAGACCGATCATTGCGAGAACATATATTGCGATGTTCCGCAGATTCTTCAGGCCATACTTCCTGACTCGTTTCCAATCCCAATCAAGTATCGGGACCGGCTGCCAGACTTGCCTCCTTCTCACGGCCATATCCGACGAGTGTTTGGTGTTCTGGTCAGATCAGAGTTCGTCCGGCTTCTTCGACTTCATGCGGACGTTGTCTTGGCCGCTTTGATCTTCGAAGATGAGGCTCTCGTCTCCGTAGGGGAGCGCTTGGCAGTCGCGCGCTTCGCGTTCCGCCTCTTCGCATACCTCGGGCGAATCGCTCCATGTGTCGAGCTCCTTGTCGCCATCGGTGTCGACGGCATAGGTGAATGCGGGGCGTTCTTCGACGACTCCATTCTCAAAGCGGATGGTGTCGATCCAATGCACGTATTCCTGACCGGTCTGGTTGAAGAGATAGGTCGGAGCGCATGCCGTCTGATGACGGTGCTCGATGGTGATGTCGCCTTGGGCTTTGCTGCTCAAGAGCGCTGCGGCCAGGGCGGTAACGCACAGGGCGCGAAGCATGATGCTGTTGGTTTTCATTGTCCTAATGGTTTTGCTCGTATTATAGCATATATACGTTATTTGTCAAGGATAAGAATGGTTGAAAATTCCTTTATCCGCAAACCTATTTTTTGTTGGTTCTATGAACATGCGCCATCGGCGCGATCAAAAATAGGTGTGCGGGCTTTGAGAAAAAGCCTATTTTTGGTAAAATCCTGCCATGGTTATCCAACATTTTGGCAAGCAGTTTTTTAAGATTTCCCAGGGAGATTTTACCGTAGCTGTAAATCCGGTTTCAAAGGATTCCGGAGATTTCAATAAGGCTAAATTCGGTTCCAATGCCGTGCTCATTACCACAAATCATCCTGACTACAATGGCATCGATAACGCGACTTTTGGTGAGAATTCGCCGTTCGTGATTGACGGTCCCGGCGAATATGAAGTCGGCGACATGTACGTTCAGGGATTTGAATCTAAAGCCGAGATCGACAAGAAAGAATATATAAATTCAATTTATCTCATCACCCTCGAAGAGATCAAAATTGTTTTCATCGGCGCGCTCACAAGTCGCGACTCTATTCCAAAGAGCTTCGTCGAAGCTGTTGATGAGCCGGATCTCTTCTTTGTGCCCATCGGTGGAAAGTCGACGATCGACGCTGAAACCGCGCACAAGCTCGCAAACTCTTTCAATGCAAAGGTTGTTGTGCCGATGGATTATGATGCCGCATCGCTCAAGTCTTTCCTCAAAGAATCCGGAGCCGAAGGCGTGAAGCCGGTCGACAAGCTGACGATCAAGAAAAAAGATTTTCTTGGCAAAGCAGGAGAGGTTGTTATTTTAGAATAAGCGTATGGGGCTTCTCGAAGATGCTAGATCAAAGTCGGCGTCAGAAAAGAATAAGATTGCGCTCATCACTGCGGCGGTCCTGACGGCGCTAATCGTTGGGATCTGGTACTTGGCTCTCAGGGATGTGCCCGAAGACACAGCGGTCAAAGAAAATTCGACCGCAGAGAGTCTTAAGCCGCTCTTTTTAATCTTCAAGGGGGCAAAAGAAGAGATGACCGAGATAAGGAAAGATGTGAAGAATTATAAAGAAGAGTCCAAAGAAAAGAAGCCACTAACCGAATAAAATATATGGCAAAAGAAAAAGAAAAAATAATCGAAAGTGTCGGAGGAAGCGACAAGATCATCGGGGCAAATATCGTTTCCGAGATGAAAGACTCGTACCTGGCGTACGCCATGTCGGTTATCACTAGCCGAGCTCTTCCTGACGTTCGCGACGGCCTAAAGCCGGTGCATCGCCGTATTCTTTATACTATGCACAAGATGGGCATTACCTCACAGGCTAAATTCGTGAAGTCCGCCAGAATCGTCGGAGAAGTTCTCGGTAAATATCACCCGCATGGAGACTCTTCTGTTTATGACGCCATGGTTAACACTGCTCAAGAATTTTCTTTCCGCTATCCTTTGGTCCTTGGTCAAGGAAACTTTGGCTCGATCGACGGCGACTCAGCCGCGGCCATGCGATATACCGAGGCCAAAATGTCAAAAATTTCTTCTGAGCTTCTTGCTGATATAGAGAAAAACACTGTCGACTTCCGTCCAAATTATGATGATACCTTGAAAGAGCCGACCGTGCTCCCATCTGCCGTTCCGGCGCTACTTTTGAATGGAACTCTTGGAATTGCCGTCGGTATGGCAACAAACATTCCTCCGCACAATCTACGCGAAGTCGTCGACGCAACGATCCATCTCATCGATAATCCGAAAGCAACAACAGAAGAACTGACAGAGTTTATCCAGGCCCCAGATTTTCCAACTGGCGGAATTGTGTATAACAAAAAAGATCTTTTGACCGCCTATTCCACAGGTCGTGGTGGTGTTGTTACGCGCGGAGAAGCGGAAATAGTAGAGACGAAGCTTGGTCAGTCTCAGATCATCATCAAGTCACTGCCATTTCGTGTCGTGAAGTCGAATCTGGTTGAGCAGATTGCTGATTTGGTTCGAGAGAAAAAAATCATCGGTCTCAAGGACCTGAGAGACGAGTCAACAGACGACACTCGTGTCGTTATTGAGCTCAAGAGTTCGGCGCATCCGCAGAAAATATTGAACTACCTCTACAAGCATACTCAGCTAGAGCAGAATTTTAACTTCAACATGGTCGCTCTTGTCGACGGCGTACCACAAACTCTTGCTCTAAAAGATTTCCTTTCAGAATTTATCGGTCACCGCGAGATTGTTGTTAGGCGCCGAACGCAGTTTGACCTCGACAAGGCTTTGGCCCGCGAGCACATCTTGCTTGGTCTCAAAATTGCCCTTGATCATATTGATGAAATCATCAAGGTTATCCGCGCATCAAAGGATGTTGCTGAAGCGAAAGTAAACCTCATGAAGAAGTGGAAATTCTCTGATCTCCAAGCGCAGGCAATCCTTGAAATGCGCCTCCAAAAGCTTGCCGGACTCGAGAGAAAGGCTATCGAAGAAGAGCTCAAAGAGAAGCAGGCTTTGATTGCGCATCTCCGAGATCTCCTTTCCAGCGCGAAAAAGATCCTGAAGGTCATCAGTAATGAACTCAAAGAAATTCGAGAGAAGCACGGTGATGATCGTCGAACTAAATTCGTGAAAGGCGGCGTCCGCGAAATTTCTGAAGAAGATCTGATTCCTGAGTCGGAATCAGTCCTCGTGTTTACGGCCGGAGGTTACGTCAAGCGAACTGATCCGAATGAATACCGCGCCCAAAAGCGTGGCGGTGTTGGAGTCGTTGATCTCGAGACCAAAGAAGAAGACGTGGTGACGCACCTTCTCACGACTTCGACTCATAGCGACCTCTTGTTCTTCACCAATCGCGGCAAGGCATATCAGCTAAAGATGTACGACATACCTGAAGGTCGCCGCGCAACCAAGGGCAAGTCTGTTATGAACTTCCTTCAGCTCTCGGCTGATGAGAAAGTGACGTCCATCGTTCCGATGGAGAAAGATATGAAGGCCAATAGTCCGTTTCTTCTATTAGTTACCAGGAAGGGTGTGGCGAAAAAGATGGAAGCCGAATCATTCAAGGATGTCCGCCGTTCCGGGCTTATCGCTATCAAGCTAGACGACGGCGACGAGCTTCTTTCTGCGAATTTCCTCGACAAATCTGATGAGATTATCATGGCGACCAAGATGGGCCAATCAATCCGCTTCAAAGAAGCAGATGTTCGCGCCATGGGCCGCGCGGCTGGCGGCGTCAGAGGCATCAAGCTTGTGAAAGCGAGCGATAATGTAGTCGGCGTGTCTGTCGTCAATAAAAAAATGACCGATGCGTCATTCTTGGTCATTTCTGAAAATGGTCTTGGTAAAAGGAGCGAAATGGATGAATACAAAACTCAGGGCCGAGGCGGTTCAGGAATTAAAACTTTCAAGATCACGCCAAAGACCGGGAATGTTGTGGCAGCCGGCGTAGTGACGCCGGAGATGACAGAACTCATTGCCATGTCGAAGAAAGGCCAAGTCATCCGTGTTTCAATATCTGATGTGCCGGTCCAGTCTCGTTCGACTCAGGGCGTAAAGATCATGCGTCCGCGCGAAGGCGACACCCTGGCTTCGATTACATTCTTATAAAATAAAACAGAAAGCCCCGATACTTCGGGGCTTTCTCGTATTACGCGGAGGCGCCTGGCCTTGGCGCGCCAAAGATCATGATAGCGATAACACCAATTCCCGTAACCGCCAGGGAAAAGAGTCGTCCGACTATCAGCAAGATGATCGTCACTTGGATCGCTTCCAAAACCGGTTCGGGAATGTTCATGGTTGCAGGTTCTGGCAAGAATAGTAACATGTTTCAATATGGAGCGTAAGAGTATAAGCAATTTGCCGGGCGGTCCGGGCGTGTATCTTTTCAAGAAGGGCGCCAAGATCCTATACATCGGCAGAGCCACTAGTCTAAAAAGCCGCGTTGCGAGCTATTTTCGAAATGACTTGTTGGAGACTCGCGGCACGCGGCTTGTCGATATGGTCACGCTTTCCGAGAAAGTTGATTTCTTTGAAACCGATTCGGTTTTGGAGGCCATTATTCTGGAGGCGAACCTTATAAAGAAGCATCAGCCGCATTACAATACGCTGGAGAAAGACGACAAGAGCTTTAACTATGTTGTCGTGACCAAAGAAGAGTTCCCGAAAGTGATTGTCATTCGCGAACGAGAACTCGAGAACGCACTGGCTGGAGTAGATTCTTTTGGCCTACCAGCCCATGCTCTCAAGGCCAAAGCTATCTTCGGCCCGTTTCCGCAAGGCGGTACTATCCGGGAAGGCTTACGTATCATTCGAAAGATTTTTCCATTCCACGATGACAGCTCGTACAAGAAAGACCAGGTGGAATTTTACAGGCAGATCGGCCTGACGCCGGACTTGTCTCAAGAAACTGTCAGACAGAATTACAAGAAAAATATCCGAAATATTATTCTGTTTTTCCAAGGCAAAAAAGAGCGAGTCATAAAGAATCTAGAAAAAGATATGAAATACTTTGCGAATCGCAAGGAGTTCGAGATGGCCGGTCTGATGCGAAATCGGATCTTTGCTCTGAAGCACATTCACGACGTTTCGCTAATCAAAAGGGAGGAACTTATGTCTAAAGCCGGGAGTTTTCGGATTGAGGCCTATGACGTCTCGCATATCTCCGGCACAAGCATGGCGGGTGTCATGACGGTGGTGGTAGACGGCCGGCCGGACAAGAATGAGTATAGGAAATTCCGCATTCGCGGGTTCGACAGCTCAAACGATGTCGGCGCGCTTGAGGAAATGATGAAGCGACGGCTCGGACACCCCGAGTGGTTGTTTCCGAACCTGGTTGTCGTCGATGGCTCGACAGCGCAAAAGCGCCGCGTTGAAACTTTGTTCAATCAGCTCGGCGTCCAGATTCCGGTTGTGGCCCTGGTAAAGAATGAAAGACATAAACCGAAAGCAATACTCGGCCCAAAAGAGCTGTCGACTAAATACGAAAAAGAAATAGTTTTAGCCAACGCGGAGGCGCACCGGTTCAGTGTGGCTTATCACCAGTACCTTCGCGGTAAAATGTCAGGAATACCCCGGGCTAAGAAAAAATTATTTTAAAAAGAAAAGGGCCCGCTTGCGCGGACCCTCATTACCGGAAAGTCAGTTTGAAACCCGGTACTTTCTCTTCCTCATTCTGAGCAAGACCACGAGGAATGCGAGCATTCCTGTTGCCCAGAGCACTTGGCCCATACTCAGAAATGGGGAAACGTTTTTCGTCACCCGACCAATGGCTCCCCAGCCATCATCGGATCCGATCGCCAACACCACAGCACCTGCGCTATCCGGCCAGACCATTGCTAGTGTGCAGAGTATTCCTGTCCCCAGGGCTACTTTGCTGACCAGTCCGCGCTTGTCCAACGACACTCTCTTTCTCATCACTACTACTTTTTTGGGTTTTATTTGACTTTCCTTCGAAAAGAACGACTTACATTGTAATCAAAATTATATTTTTGTCAAAATCTGTGAAATGTTGAAAACCGCGCGGGCGCCGGTGGTAAAATGCATTCATGCATATAGATGACAAGATTCGCGTCGGCGTTCTCCGCGGCGGACTCGGACCTGAATATAATATATCTTTGGAAACCGGATCGTATGTCCTGACGCATTTGCCGCGTGAAAAATATCGCCCAGTCGATATATTGATTGACCGCGATGGTATTTGGCATCAGAATGGAGTAGCAATGAAACCGGACGCTCTGCTTGATCATGTGGACATTATTTTCAATGCGCTACATGGTATTGACGGAGAAGACGGCAGGATCCAGAAATTTTTGGAAGAAAAAGGGGTTCCCTTTATTGGATCAGACTCGCTTTCATCGGCTCTAACCGGATTTAAGCATGTGGCGAAAGATAGATTGAAAGCAATTGGCTACCAAACACCAAAATATGCCGTTTTAAAGGGGCTCTTTATCCAGGCTAATGAAGCTGAACGTCTAAATCATATTCGCAGAAAGGCCATGGAAGTGTTCAAGAAAATGCCAGGACCTTGGATTGTTAAGCCAATTCTCGGTTCTGCCTCGACACACACGTATCTCGTAACAACTTTTGCCGAACTCGTTTCAATTCTTCAGCATATTTCTGAGTCGTTCAGTGAAATTTTGGTAGAGGAGTATGTTGAAGGAAAAGAAGTGGCATCGGCCATACTCGAAGGTTATCGAGGAGAGGATCATTACGTTATGCCGGTTCATGAAGTCGCGCGAAAGAATATTTCGGAAAACGAAGGACCAAAGTCTCTGGGTCTGCACAGGGTTTATGTTGTTGGTAATACTCTGGAGCACAAGAAAAAAATTGAAGATATGACTCGTCACATCCACAAAGAATTTGGCCTATCAGATTACTCACTTGTTGAATACATTATCTCGCCAACTCGGGGGATCCACGTGATCGAAGTCGACTCTGTGCCGATACTTGGCCACGGAGCCGCCTTACACACCATGCTCGAATCTATCGGAATGGCGGAGAGCGAGTTCATAGATCATTTAATCTCCAGGAATCTGAATTAATTTTCAGACCCCTCTCCTTATTCCAGGGGCTACTTTAATTCCTCTGCGGTTGCATTGGCTATGAGTTTAGACTCATCTATCTTTGGTTGATTATAGTTATGCATTTTTTTGATTCTTTTACCAAAAAAGTTTTGTAGGTACGCGATTTTTTCATCGGTAGACAGATCTGTCTTGCCTTGTCTTGTCAGTAGTTCGAGACAGGCCCCTCTGGCGTCGGATTTCTTGAGCGCTTCAGCAAAATAGAAGTCATCGTCGGTTATACTACTCCTGTTCCTTGTAAGTACTTCATACTCCTTATGAGTATCTTTATCGCGAATCACCAGTGCTCCACTGAGGGTTGTTTTTTCATCCTTGTTTTTAAACGCTTCCTCTGGAATATCACTTACCTTATATTTTTGTCCAGCAGAATTTATAAAATATGCCTCATCCACTTCAAATCTATTTGAGTATTCTTCGAGTTCTCCCATTATGGTGTCCATCTCCAGTTCCGCAGGATCTTTTTCCTCAATAGGAGGCATATCGCTGATTTCTGGCGCGTGCACATCTACGATAGGTTTTTCTGCGATAATCGTAGCATCTTCTGCGGGAACATCGGCAGGCACCTCAATAGGAGGTTCTTCTTTTACGTCAGATACGTCAGAATTAGGTGGAGGGGTAGTTTCGGCTTTGTTTATTGCCACAGGTTCCTCATTGATATTTATGGTGTCTTCTTTGGTAGCTTCGGTCAATAAATTATCCTTTATATCAGGAGGAGTATTTTTCTTGTTCTTAGCTCTAAGTTCCGCCAGCTCATTTTCTGAGATAGCTTTTGGGTCTTCTGCCGGTGTTCCGGCCAAGACTTCTTCTTTGGTTTTAGGTTTTTTCAAATTTTTCCAATAAACAGCATTACCTCCATTGTCTGTATAAATTCTCCATTCTTTTGTCTCGTCTGCCTCTTCAAAGTTTTTTGCCGAGACTTTCTGAACTTTGCTATCTGGAGGATTTAGACGTTTATATTCTTGTTCAGTAGCCTTGAGCCAATTGTTAGAATTTTGCGCTTCAGCTTGACCCCCGGCTAAGAAAACAAGTCCGGCTGTCGCGACAGTTTTTAATAGGTTTGCCTTTTCTCTCTTTGGTTTTTCCATGCCCCTAATTATATCAGTGCTATAATTTCAGTCTATGAAGGATAAAAAACGCTGCGAATGGCCTGGGGAAGACCCCCTGATGCGAGAATATCATGATACTGAATGGGGTGTGCCGCTTCATGATGACAGGAAACTTTTCGAGTTCCTGGTGCTCGACGCGTTTCAAGCTGGCTTGTCCTGGCGAACAGTTCTTTATAAGCGGAAAAATTTCGAGAAAGCGTTTGCGAATTTCAATGCAAAAAAGATTACTGGTTTTTCCGCGAAAGACGTGTCGCGACTCATGAAAGACGCGGGTATAATTAGAAACCGATTAAAAATTATTGGTACGATAGAAAACGCCACGCAGTTCCTGAAAGTTCAAAAAGAATGGGGAAGCTTTGATAAATACATTTGGCAATTTACGAAAGGAAAGACCATAAAGAATAAATGGAAAAATTCGAAAGACATTCCATCGGTTTCAAGAGAGGCAGAAGCGATGTCCAAAGACTTAAAATCTCGCGGATTCAAATTTGTCGGTCCCACCATCTGCTACGCCTTTATGCAGGCGGCGGGGATGGTAAATGATCATCTGGTGACCTGTTTCAAGTATAAGAAATAAAAAAGAGGCCCGCTCTACAGCGGGCTTCTTGCTACTTCCTTTTCGTGAGGGGTACTTCGATGGCTGGTCCTTCTGGTCTGATCTCAGTACAGATGGCGCGAGTGTTGTTATAACTTGCGAAGTAGACTTCCAGCTTTCGTCCGCCGCCCATATCGATCTCGCACATGACTGCGGTCTTGTTGTCTCGAGGCATCCCAAGCCTTTCGGCTGTCTGGTTTAGAACCAGGTCGACGATGTTCACTACCACTGACTCCTTCGGGTCAGTTTTGAGAGTGGCGTTATAACCCTTGGCCCCGTCCTCGGCGATGTAGGAGCTGCCGACCGTGCCGGTTTTGTAGGTGTAGTACTTCTTTGGAATGAGCCTTTTAGACTGCTCCAAGATCTTCATCCAAAGATCCTTGTTCTCTATCCTCATGGGGTTTCAGTTTTTCCAATTTATATAGTTACTCAGAAGGAAAGTCAATAAAAGAAAAGAGGGGGACGCTTTCGCATCCCCCTCCGTGCATCATGCCTGCGCTTGCGTGCTGGCGTCATCTTTCTTCTTGTCGTCCTTGTCCTCCGAACGCTCTTCTGTTCGGTCGGCCGCTGCAACAGGTTCCTTCGGTCCAGCACCGTTCTGGAGTGCTTTTCCAGCCACAAGCATTGAGTTCCTGATCTGATCTGCCAGGTCAGTAGCCCCAGCCGGTGAGAGCGGCACCATGATGGTGTTGGTCTTCCCGTGCTGTGTCATGTGCACCAGCGCATCCAGGTACTGGTTCAACGAGATCATCTGCATGGCTTCGGCTGCGTGCACGCCCTCGATTCCCGCCAGCTCGCTGATGGAGTCCTTCAGACCCCTAGCGATAGCCAGTCGTTGTTTGGCGATACCTTGTCCTTGGAGCTCCTTGCTCTCGGACTCGGCCCTGGCAGCTGAAACCAGCAGGATCCGGTTCGCTTCACCTTGTTCGGTAGCAGCCATACGGAGTCGCTTCTGGGCGTTGATCTCGTTCATCGAATGCTTGACCTTCTCGTCAGGCTCGATGTCGGTAACCAGCGCTTGGACGATCTCATAGCCGTACGTCTCCATAGCAGCAGCCAATTCTTCTTTGATGGCCTTGGCGATCTCATCCTTGTTGGAGAAGGCATCGTCAAGTTCCATATTCGGAACTTTGGCTCGAACTGCATCGAAGACATAGGCCGTGATCTGCTTTTTTGGTTCCTGAAGCTTGTAGTAGGCTTCGTAAACCTTTTCTGGTCGAACCCTGTACTGGATGGAGGCTTTGACTTTTACGAACACATCGTCCTTTGTCTTGGTTTCGATCTCCGGATCCAGTTGTTCTATCCTGAGACTGATCTCATCCGAGACCGAGTCGATGAGCGGGACCCTCATGCCGAGACCAGCATTGGCGACGCGGACAAATTTGCCGAATCGTTGGATCACCACCGCGTTCTGTTGGTTCACGGTGAAGAAAGTCATTACGGCGAGTAGGAGGACAAGAAGTACCTTGCCAGCCATCCAAGCCCAGTAAACCCAGTCGAAATCCGTTCCTTGTTCCATTGTTTTGTGTAAGGTGCTTATGACGCAACACTCTTGCGACGGAGGTTAGAGGGCTAATGCCAAATAATGCCGAAACACTAGCATTCATAATATGTTTTGTCAAGTTTTGTTTGAAAAAAAGATAAGGCGCGCGCTCCTTAAAAGCACAAAATCCCGAGCAGTCGGGATGTTTGTGTCTTTTGTGGACCCTAGCGGATTCGAACCGCTGACCTCCTCTTTGCAAAAGAGGCGCTCTACCAACTAAGCTAAGGGCCCTTCTAAGTAACAGGGAATATTCTATACGATTATCTTTAATTTGCAAAGCTGTATATCTAGGCGTATAGTTTTACTAAACACCTGCAAAATGTTGGAACCGAAGAACAAGCGGAGCATCGCGCCGCATGAGGCGCGTCTCCAGTATCTCTTACATCTCATCAAGAAGAAACGAAGGTCCAGCGGAACCATCCGAGCGATGCTCGCTACGTACTACGCGGATCTCGCTGATTCTGGGAAGAAAGAAGTTCGTGAACTCCTTCAGAAAGAGCGTTCCGGACTTTTTGAGAATATGACCGCATGGTTCGACAGTGGCAGTGATGAAAAACGATCGGTGAAAAGCGAAGGGAAGCCTCTCGTAACCAGGGCTTTCGCTTAGAACTAATCAGAAAGATAGGTCCCTGCGAAGGCGGGGACTTTCTTTTCACAAGTAACAAGCGGTTAACCAATCCGTCTTTATTTAAAAGGCCAAAGTGGCTTTGACAGGGTCTTCAAAAGTAGTAAAATAGGACCTGAAATGCCGTATAAGACACAACAGCTTGACAAAAAATTATCTTCCTGTATAATCTTGTCATAAGAAGTTTGATCAAAAGGTCAGGCTTTGTGAAGTGAAAGATGCATAAAAGACATTAAAAGGACACATAATGTCCTTTTAAAAAAGTGTCTTTTAACAAATTATTAAGTTTTTATAAAGTTTATTAAAAAACATATTATGACATTCAAAAAGAAATCAAATGTCTCAAAGACATTTTTGTCTTCTTTGGTAATATTTAACCTTGTCTTTACGACAGCCGCTATGCCGGTTGTCTCTTTGGCGTTCGATGGAACATCTCCAGCGACACAGACAGAGCAGGGCGATACTCCAAAAGAGGAAAAAGGCGACAAGGGTGATAAGGGCGGAAAGGAAGAAGATCCTTCCGGCCGAACAAACCCTGGTGATCCGACAAAACCGGACACTGGCAAACCTTCAAAGGAGGGTGACGGTTCAACGACTGGAGGCAATGACTCCGGTTTCAACCGTGGTAACAAAGGAGAGGTCAAGGGCGAAGAGACTTCCTGCGACGTTGGGAATCTTATTGCCAATGGCAGCTTCGAAAACCCCGTCGTAACTAATCCAGCTGACTGGAATATTTATGCAGACGGATCGGTTCCTAATTGGAATGTTGCATGGCACGGCTCTTTTGCCGGCGCTCCTAAGACAGCCAATATGGAGATCCAGAGTGGCGTCATGGGCTGGAACGCCTATGTCGGCAGCCAGTATGTAGAGCTCGACTCTGACTGGGGCGGACCATCCGACCCAATGTACGGCGAACAGGCCTCTTCAATCATTTCACAGACTATCGACACGGTGCCTGGAAACACCTACAAACTCCACTTCGCATTCGCCGCACGACCGGGAACAGCAGCCGCTGAAAACCGACTCGGCATCTATATAGATGACGGCGTATTCGATCTCTCAAGCATCTCAGCTTTCGGCGAATACTACTCTGACCAGCCATATTGGATTGTACGCGAGTACGAATTCAAGGCTTATAATGAACAGACGAAGATCGCTTTTGCTGATCTTGGAACTCCTAACTCTATCGGAACATTCCTCGACGACGTTCGCGTTAACTGTGTGAAGGAAGGCGGAAAGGGATGCCCGGCAGACAATATGATTTACGCTCGCGTAAAGCTTACGCCTCAGCCATATGGCTGGAGGAACTGGGGAAATGGAAACACTTCCGGCAAGATCTTTGTTGGCGGCAGTGATAACAGCGATGTATATATGACGAATGAGTGGTTCCCGCTGACGAATCCAGATGGATCATTTATAGAAGATGCTGATATTGCGGCTTACAGAGATGTTCCAGGACTCGCTCTCCAGCGATCTGAGGGCACTGTTAGAATCGTTCTCTACGGATACCTCTATGATGAGGTTAAGGCGGGAGATTCTTCAACAGACAAATCTGGATCAACTCCTAATATTCGAAACTACTACATGTTAAATCGTGAGTTGTCTCAGGGCAGCCTCGAGTTCTCTACAGATATGGCAACTCGATCTACGGTAGTCATTCCGGTCTCTCAGATGGATGATGCCGCAAATCCTATGGATCATGTTGCTGGTGTGCACCAGTATCATCCTGGAAGCGATTCATTCCGCTTGATCTCCAATCTTTCTCAGTGGCACTTGCTTGTCACGACTGGTTCTGACGGCTTCTACACAAAGTATGAAGACAAGCGATCAGACGACGGCAAGGACTGCCCTCCAGAAGAAAAGACTGGCAGCCTCATCGTTAACAAGGTTATCAATGGCCAGGGAAATGGAACATTCCATTTCAACGGTCCTAACGGAACATTCGATATTACGACATCAAACGGCGAGGGCTCTCTGCAGATCAATGATCTCGAAGAGGGAACTTACACAGTTACTGAGCAGTCAATGGCTGGATGGGAAACTGTCTCGTCTACCTGTACGAATGTTGTTGTGACCGAGGACAACGAGGCTGAATGTACGATCGTCAATACATTGGATGACGGCGGACCTGGCTGTGAAGGAAACGACTGTCCGGGCGAAGGCTCTTGTGATTCCGGAGCGATCTGGGCGCGAGTCAACGTAGAAGATTTCTCTAATCTTGGTACAGGAAACGTTACTTCTAATATCTACCTAGGTTCGAATTCTAACATTGTCGCCTCAGGTGAATGGTTCATGGTTTACGATGGCACAAACTTCATCAATGACGCCGACATCAGCGGTTACGAAGATGTACCGGGTCTCGCTATCCAGCGAATGAATGGCAAGCTTCGAACAACATTGTTTGGAACTGAAGCTGAGTCTATCGGGCACAGAGAATACATCGAAGGAAACATTGAATTCTTCAATGGACTTGTAACAACTGTTTACGAAGATGCAGATCCATACTACAAGCTTGAGGATGGAACAGACGGACAGTTTGATTACATCTCATACGCAGGTGATCGCGCATACTTCGACATCCAGGTTCAGGATAAGGGAGGAGATAGCTTCTACACAAAGTACTTCTACTCTCTTGACGAGGACTGCGATGATGACAAGGGCGATCCTGATATAGAAGTCGGCGATGTCTGCATCCTTTACGGCACAGATTTCCCAATGGATCGAATCACTATCACGAATAACGCGAACGGTGAATACGACCAGTCAAACATCTTTATCACTGACCTCAATACATTCCACGCAGATATCCCTGGCGACTACCCACTTACCATCACTCTCAAGAATGATGACGGCGTGATTGTCGCAGGACCTTACAACTATGTCTTTACGGTTGCCCCGGCAAACGCTAAAGACTGCGATAACGGCGGCGACGGACATGCTCCTGTCATCACTGTTACCGGCCAGTCTTGCGTATCGCTTGCGGTTACATCATTCAACTTCGCCCTCGGCGCTATCGCGACCGATGTCGAAGATGGAGTTGTTACTCTCTCGATCGACAGCTCTGACGTTGAATTCGGAAACTCCGGAATCTACACAGTCATCTACTCGGCGACCGACTCTGACGGAAATACGACGACTCTCAACCGAAACTTCGCTATTAGCGCAAATTGCGACAATGGCGGCGACGATGAGACTCCGACTATCACGACTCCTGGACAGTCATGCTTCCTCTTGAATGCGAAGTTTGACCTCATGGACGGAGTGTCTGCAACTGATGATGAAGACGGAAACATTACAGACGCAGTTATCGTAGACAGCTCTGCAGTAATCTTCGGCACAGCCGGAACATACACAGTCACCTACACAGTCACTGACTCTGACGGAAACACGACAACAGTAACCCGATCTATCACTATCTCAGAAAACTGTGATAATGGCGGCGACGGACAGAATCCTGAAATCGCTATCTCTCAGTACTCATGCGTCTCGACGGGTGTTCTCTCATACGACTTCGCAGCAGGCGCTACGGCAACTGATCCTCAGGACGGCAATATTGCAGTCACTATTGACAGCTCTGCTGTAATCTTCGGAACAGTAGGAACATACAACGTTGTCTACTCTGCGACGGACTCTGACGGAAACACAACAACTACAGTTGTACCGTTCACCGTAAGCGAGAATTGCGGCGGCACAGGCGGCGGCGATGATGACAATCCTGTCATCACGACCCCTGGCGAAGCTTGCATCTTGCTCACGGCGACATCAGCTGACTTCAGCTTCATGGATGGCGTTGCGGCAAATGACGATGAAGACGGAAATCTTACGTCAGATATCATTGTCGACAGCTCTGCGGTAATCTTCGGCACAGCCGGAACCTACACAGTCACTTACTCTGTAACTGACTCAATGGCGCAGACAACTACTGTTACTCGAACTATCACGATCGATGACGACTGTGATAATGGCGGTGGCGGTGGCGGCGGAGATGACGATGATGACAATGGCGGCGGTGGTTCATCTGGCGGACGAAGCCGAAATCGCGGCGAAGTTCTCGGCGCTGAATCATGTGTCGCTTTCACACAGTACAACGACACAGGCAGCACGAAGAGCGAGGTGAAAGCAGTCCAGACATTCTTGAATGAATATATGGATGCCGGCCTCACCGTAAATGGTATCTATGACCGAGCGACGACACAGGCGGTCCACGATTTCCAGGCCCTTCACTGGGATGACATCATCGACCCTTGGACTCCTCCACTTTCTCCAAACACGACTGGACGAGAATACAAGACGACTCGCGCGACAATGAACGCGATCATGGATTGTCCTGAAGCTCCTGTCTTCCTCGAAGATCCGCAGACAATGTTCTCGATCATCGAAGTAAAGAATCAGAAAGCTTTCAGCCAGTCACAGATTGATACTGTTGCCGAACTTCTCATTGAAGCTCAGGCAGGAGGATCAGCAACTGACGCAAAGTAATCTCAAAAACAAAATCCCCCGCGAGGGGGATTTTGTTTTTGTGTTGAAAACTCCTTTCTGAAAAAATATTGCTGATATAATTACTCCATCAAGTTTTCTATGAAAGATAAATATTTTCATAAAGACAAATTCAATATCTGCTGGATCTCCATGATTGTGATCTTTCTTGGCACCATTGTGTATCCGATCTGTTATGAGCATGCCAGGAGGGAAGCGCTTGCCAAAACTCCGATCACTGTTGTTAAAGAAATTCCTGTAGAGCCGGAACCAGAGCCGATTGTAACTCCAGTCGTAGAAGAAACTCCGGCGCCTGTTGAGACCGTAGTCTTGTCAGAAGAAAATCCCTTCGTTCCATTTACGCGCGACCTTCGGAAAGGCGACAGGGGAGCGGACGTTAAACGTCTTCAAGAATATTTGAACACCCACGGATTCATTATCGCCGAGACTGGCGTCGGTTCACCTGGACGTGAGACTGAGCTTTTCGGTGTCAATACAGAGATAGCCCTCAAGAAATTCCAAGAGGCCAATGCTGAGGTTTTGCTTGCGCCATATGGATTAACAGTCGGTAGCGGATTCTTTGGGGAGGCGACTAGAGCGCTTATAAATTCATAAGTGTTACAATATATGCGTATGAAAAATCCTAAAAAAGGTGCCATCAGACGTCTTGCATTCGGCGGACTCATTATCATCTTTGTCTTCGTAATGGCGGTACTTGCCGCCTCTAGTTTTGGTAAGGGAAATTCTGAACCTGCCCAAGTTTCAAAAGGTGTTACCGATCCTCACGACACCGGTGGTGAAGATCGAACAGGTCCCTGCACACCACTCGGTGGTACTAAGTGTGGCAAGGTTGTCATCAGGAAAGACGCGAATCCCGACAGCTATCAAGACTTCTACTTTGTGCATACGATCCCGGGGTATGTTTCGCCGTTCATGCTGGACGATGATGGGACATTGTCAGGTGCCTCCACTATTCTTAGTTATGTCCGAACATTCTATACACCAGAAAACGGTCTCTTCTCGGTGAGCGAACAAATGATTCCACAGGTATACAACCCAGATACCAATCAGTACGAAGGCGGATACAATGTCTCGATCTCATGCATTGATCCGTCAGGGGGTACGACGACTGTCGCTGCGACTGCGAATATTTCGATGTTTAATGCCGAGACGGTGACGTGTACCTTCAAGAATACGCCGATGGCGCCGACGCAGGGGTGTTCGCCTCATGATACATGGACCCAGAAAGCTAGCTTTGGTGGTGTAGCAAGACAAGGTGCCATAGGATTTTCAATTGGAAATAAAGGTTATATAGGAATGGGTAATGACTCTAGCGGCACCACAATCTACCAAGATTTCTGGGAATACACTCCTGGCCCAGGTGTTATGGGAGGTACCTGGACCCAGAAAGCAAATTTTGGAGGAGGGCCGAGAGTAAATGCTATTGGTTTTTCTATTACCGACATGGGTTATGTAGGCACAGGCTCTTCTACTGGTTATAATACTACTCAAGATTTCTGGCAATACAATCCAAGCACAAATTCTTGGACTCAGAAAGCCGATATGGGTGTCTCAGGTAGATCCGGAGCAACAGGTTTTTCAATAGACTTAAAAGGTTACGTAGGCCTCGGCAATATTACTGGTGGAGGCGCCTACCAAGATTTCTGGGAATACACTCCTGGCCCAGGTGTTATGGGAGGTACCTGGAC
>CAZPVH010000001.1:97629-328725 GCA_964589975.1 uncultured Candidatus Saccharibacteria bacterium
CTGGCCCAGGTGTTATGGGAGGTACCTGGACCCAGAAAGCAAATTTTGGAGGAGGTTTAAGAAACCTAGCAATAGGATTTTCGCTCGGAAATAAAGGTTATATTGGAACAGGCTATGGTCAACCTTATTGGAATCCAATAACAAATTCGTGGGATTCCGTCTATAAAGACTTCTATGAATATTGCCCGTAATAAAATATATGAAAAATATTAAATTGATAATTTTAGGAGTGTTGATTATAGCGGGTGTCGGTTACGCCGTCTTTACTTAATTCCTCCAGAAGGAAAAAGAAGTACCAAATCCATACGAGAATTCTGAGATTACGGTGAATACGTTTCAAGAAGATACGGGCTGGGGATACGAAGTTTTAATTGACGGGAATGTGTACGTCCATCAACCGAATATTCCGGCTGTAGGTGACAATAAAGGCTTCAAAAATGAAGCAGATGCGCGTGCGACAGGGGATTTGGCGGTCCAAAAAATTCATGAAGGAATCATTCCGCCGACAATAAGCACTGAGGAGCTGAAAGGGTTAGGGGTGATTTAAGTGTTATAATAAAAAGCGAGATATATACTTGCTTTTTATTTTATTTATGTTATAATAAGGTTAATGAAAAATATGAAAAAAACCCTCAAGAAATATTTCATCCCACATCCGGAAAACGAACACAAGCCACACTTTTTGCGTGAAAAATCCGTCATAACTACAGCCTTGGTTGCGGCGATACTTTTCTTTGCTTCGATGTTTGGAAACCATGTCGTGATGAGGAGTCCTCAGCTTGCCTCAATTAAATCGGCGTTTCTTGTTGATCTAACTAACAAAGATCGCGCGAAGGAAGGTCTCCAGCCGCTTTCAATAAACGAGAATCTAGTTGCCGCCGCCAACATGAAGGCGTCTGACATGGCTGCGAAAGAATACTTTGCTCACCAGTCTCCAGATGGCCGCATGCCATGGGACTTTATTAAAGCTTCGGGCTATAGCTATATCTATGCCGGAGAGAATCTAGCGGTAAACTTTGATGACTCGGGAGAGGTTGAAAGGGCCTGGATGAATTCTCCGACACACAAGAAAAATATCGTTAATCCGAAATATACCGAGATCGGCATCGCGACTGCTCCGGGAAGATATAAGGGTGACAACACAATGTACGTTGTCCAAATGTTTGGCCGGCCAAGGACCGCTGTTGCTGCGCCCGTAGCGGAGGCGCCTCTCCAGCCAGCTGAGAATCAAATCGCGCAGGCAAATGAGCCTATAAATGAGCCCGATAACGTCTTGGGAGAAGAGACTGCGGTTAAAGAGGTACAAGCATCAGCCGAGGCTGAGCAGCCTGCCGCCGCGCCTGTAGTTTCAGAGCCGACAGAAGAAGAATTCATGGAATTCACTGATCCCGAAGCTACCCCGGCGGAGATAAGCGAAACAGAAACCTCTCCCGCGCCGGCGCAGAGCGTGCCTGAATATACGACGTGGTTTGAGCGCCTCATAGTTTCTCCTTCAGCCGTGGTTCAGGATCTCTACATGCTTCTTTTCGCTATCGTCGTTTTCTCTCTGATTCTAAAAATATTCATCGAGATCAGACTTCAGCACCCTAAGAATATCGCTTACGGTCTGCTTCTCCTTCTGGTTATTTTCGGATTCATGCGCATGAATCACGGACTCTCAGAGACCACAATTGTTGCTATGCAGGAGATAAAACAGTAAAAATAAATTTCCCACCAAAAAAGCCTTGCCACGCAAGGCTTTTTTGGTGGGAAATTATAGTCAGAATTTGTTTACAAATAGTGATAATAGGAGTATAGTGGGAAACGGACTAGATTGCACTTTCGGGAAACTAAAAACTATATTATCAGCATTAATAATTATAAGCTAGCAATTAAACATATGATAAATATTATTAAAAAAAGCCTAAGTATCTTGACCGTCTTTGCGATGGTTTTTTCGTATAACATCGCGGCGGCGCAGCAGGAGACAGTAACCTTCTGCCATGTTCCACCAGGAAATGACGGCAATCCTCAGACGCAAACATTGCCATACAGTGCTTGGCAAAATGGTCACTCAAACCATGAGCTCGATTATGTGGGAGAGTGTCAGGGAGATGATAGTTGTGAAGAGGTCTCAACGGACTACAAGAGTGATACTTCTACTCAGGTAGATTCTCACGATGCCGCACTTGTTACTCAGCCAGTAAATGCTGGTTGGACAGCGAGCATTGCCGGAGCAGACTGGATCTGGTCCGAAGCTGACGTAACTGATTCAACGATCGATGTCATCAAAGTCTTCACCAAGACTTTCACGATCATGGGCGCTCCGAGCGATGTTGAACTCAAAGTTGCTGCTGACAATTCCTACAAGGTAAAGGTCAATGGAAACGAATTGTTCGCAGATGCGACGGAGTTTAACTATCAATCCGGCGGCCAGGATTCATATACGATTCCGGCTGCACAGCTCGTGACAGGCTCTAACACGATCTCATTTGAGGTCAAGAACTGGGGTCTCGCGGACAGTACATCACAGACGAATCCAGCCGGCCTCCTCTATAAATTTACTGTAAATGATTGTCAGGGTGGAGACGATGAAGACAATTGTGAGGAAAATGAAGGTATTACAGAAGATGATGACTGTAACCAAGAACCTACAGTTTGTACATCAAACGTAAATCTAGTCACTAACGGAGGATTCGAAGCACCAGACGTTTCAACTGGTACTTGGTCAATCTTTGATGACGGAACAGCAAACCTCGGATGGGATGTTCAGTGGAACGGTGCCTTCGTGGGCGCTCCAGCGACAGCTAAGCTTGAAATTCACGACAGTCTCTGGACTCCAGTAGCAGAAGGGGCACAGTACGCTGAACTCGACGCTGACTGGGGAATTAATGATGGCGAGCAGGCTTCTGTTGTGATATCTCAGGATATCCCAACAGTGGCAGGAAATAGCTACACTCTTGGATATGACTTTTCTCCGCGTCCAGGAACAGGTAGTGCTGATAACATGCTCGGTGTTTGGGTAAATGGTTCAAACGTCCAGAATCAGGTTGCTGATGGATCAGCAAACTCTGGAAATGCTTGGACACACTACGCATACAACTTCGTAGCAACTGGGGCTATGACAACTATCGCTTTCAAGGATATGGGAACTCCAAACTCTCTTGGAACCCTACTTGATAACGTAAGTGTAAATTGTACAGAGGGTGAGCCACAGGTTTGTACTCAGGGCGCACCACTTTACGCTCGTATCCACCTTAATACTTCTGACGCTACAAAATGGAGAAATTGGAATGGCGGCAATCTAAATGCGGCAACCCCATTCTTTGTAGGCGGCACTAATCCTCTACCTCACGGTTCTGGCGGTAATGTATATATGGGTAGCGAATGGTTCCCACTTACAAATGCTGACGGTTCGTTTATAGTTGACACCAACAACCTTGATTTTGCTGCAAACAGTAATGTCCCTGGTGTTGCTGTTCAGAGAATAAACGGAGCTATCCGCGTTGTACTCTACGGAAATCACACTGACCTGAGCGGTGGCAAAGAGCTTGCTGCTGGATCAATCGAGCTCTCGACAAATGCCTCTGCTAGACTTCTCGGAGCTTGGGACAAGCCGAATGGATTCATTGATCCTATCTCAAATGATCCTTACACCGGTACTCGTTTGCACGATGCGACCGTGAATGACGCGGTGAACCCTATGGATTCACGAGGTACATTCAAGGCTTATATCAATCAGTACGATCCTCGATTTGATAACGTGCGAGTTATCAGCGATCTCTTCCAGTTCCACCTAGTGGCAACATCTGGATCTGATGGATTCTACGCAAGATATAACTACGATGATATGATCGAAGTTCCGTGCGTGCAGGTAGACTAGATAAAAGAAATAGTAAAGCAAAAACCGCCCACCCGGCGGTTTTTGCTTATCCCCAAACCTAATATCTTAATCCTTTTCAAAGTTTTATAATTGTCTTGTTATAAAAAGCTATTTCTTATATGAAATTATCTGACAGAAGAATTATTGGCGGAGCTATCGCGTTTCTATTTGTCGTCTCGATTGTGCAATCAGGAGCAATTTTGAGGATGTTCGGTGCTGCGAATGGAGGAGATTTGTCGGCAGGGGTGCTTAATATCTCACCTTTAGGCGGACGTCCTCCAGTAAGTGCCACATATACGCCGGAAGATAATGATGCAGGTGCGAATGGCATTACTTTTACCTCGCGGCAGATCGTGCGCATCAGAGCATGCGCAGCTGGCGGCGGAGGTGGAGGCGGAGGTCGCGGCTATGAGTCTGGATCCAATATCGGCAATGGAGGAGCTGGCGGTGGCGGAGGTGGGCGTGGACAATGTGCCGATCAAGCATTCAAGATGAGACCGGGTGACACGCTCCGGTGGAACATCGGTGTAGGAGGAAATGGTGGTCAGCGCGGAGAACTCTACGAACTCATCACGAATGGCAATATCTATCCGCAGATCAGTGCGTCCGCAACGGCTGGAGGCAATGGCGGATGGACGTATGTGAGCATCAATGGCGTTGACGTTATACAAGTAGCCGGCGGCCTGGGTGGCCAGCCTGGGGCCAATGCCTACACGACAGGCGCGGCTGGCGGTCTGGGCGGGTCCGTGACATCGGCTGACGCTGATTGGCATGCCGGTGAGAATGGCCATATTTCGACAGAGTTGCCCTTGTTTTCATGTGAATATGCAAAAAATAATTTGGCTGGTTACGGTGGCGCGGGTGGACACGGTGAACCAGAATACCAACCAGGTGAGAGCGGGAATGGAGGAGTGGGTGGCCATTGCTACAAGACCAATACTTATGGATACAACACTGCTTTTGGCGGCGACGGGATGGCTGCGACGCTTGGAAATGGCGGCGGTGGCGGCGGAGGTGGACTCGGTGTTTGGATGGGCGGAGAGGATGAAATCATCCAATACGGCGGCTCTGGTGGAAGGGGAGGTGACGGTTATATAACTGTGAGCGTCGAATAAGAAAAATGAAATACTTAATCCATACACTTCTTGCATGTAGTGGGGAGGAAAGTGATAATCAACAGAAATTTACTTTATTTATGGGTGGAAGAATTAAATTGGGTTAAAATGAGTTTAATATGAAAAAACTAAATGAAAAAAAGCTTCTCGTCGGGGCAGTTGCTTTTGTTGCTGTGCTTGGATTTATAAATGTCGTGGCAGTGTTCGCGACAAGAGACGGCATGCTGGCTCAGGTATTCAAGTTCGGCAACGTTATGACGGTTGATTCTCAGACAGCAACGTACGGTCCTGCGCAAAACGCTTTGGGACAAAACGGTATTTACTTTGATCGAGATAGAAAAGTTTCTGTTGTTGCGTGTGCGGCCGGCGGCGGCGGAGGCGGCGGTGATCATGGGTATGAAACTGGCAGTGATGATGGCGCCGGTGGCGCTGGCGGCGGCGGAGGCGGAAAAGGAATGTGCGCGTCGCGAACGCTGAAATTGCGCGCAGGCGACACCCTAAGATGGCTTGTTGGCTCGGGGGGTATGGGCGGTATCAGGGGACGCATGATAGAAGTAATGGAGTTCGGTCCGCCGGCAGATCAACATCAGATTGCAACGAATGGAGCTCCGGGCGGCTGGACGTATGTCAGCATAAACGGTATTGACGTAATGCAGCTTCAGGGAGGAAATGGCGGCCAGGCTGGCACGCATGCAAGCGATGTATATCTTCCCGGTTGGGGCGGGGCCGGGGGTTCATTGGATACGGTTCTTCAGCAGGCATGGGGCCACAGAGGTGAAAATGGCCAGAACAATGATCAGCAGTCAAACGGTATGGGCAGCGGAGGCTACGGCGGCAATGGCGAAGGCCAGAATGGACTCCTTACGAATAGGGGCAGCGGAGGATCATCGTGGACCTGGGGATCAAACCCTCATGGAACTACCGGCGGCAATGGCGTTACTGCCTCTGGCGGCGGAGGCGGCGGAGGCGGTGCGGGGCAATGGGAGGACTATGATTCCAACGGCGACAATTTTATAAATACATTCAGGAATTGGGGCGGCTACGGCGGTATCGGCGGAGACGGTTTTGTGACTATCACTTGGTGAGTTTTCCATATTGCTCACGTTATTAATTAAAAAGAATTAATCGGGAACATTAAATTATATCAACATGAAAAAACTCAATAAAAAAACTCTCAAGAAGACGGTTATAGCTTTTGCTGCTGTTGTTGGGGTAGTAACTGTATTTGGAACAGTCATTTCGAGGGATGGAATGCTGGCCCAAGTCTTTACTTCACAAACATTTCAATCGGATTTGACTTTGCAGATATCGGGCGGGGTTGAAACAAATAGCACAGGCCAAAAAGGCATAACGCTAAATAGTCAGAGGTTTGTGAGAATTATCGCTTGTTCAGCTGCTGGTGGCGGGGGCGGGGGTGATCGAGGACTTGAAGATGGGTCGAATTGGGGCTCTGGCGGCGGAGGCGGCGGAGGCGGCGGTAAAGGCAATTGTCGAACAAGAGATATGAAAGTAAGATCCGGAGATGTGCTCCGCTGGTCTGTTGGTATGGGCGGCGCTGGTGGCACATATGGAGAGTTGAATCATTTGTTCAATCCTGATGCTCCTGGCGGTGATTACGGTATCGATTTCCCGGAAATTGATACACATGCTACGAATGGATCCAGTGGAGGTCCAACGACAGTTGCGATCAACGGTCAGACAGTTCTATCGGTAGAAGGTGGTCATGGTGGTCAGGCGGGCACGAGCGCAAGCGGAACGTTTTCTCCTGGTTGGGGCGGTGCCGGCGGATCCCTCGATACATCTTTTCAGCAAGCATGGGGGCATAGAGGGGAAAATGGTCAGAATACAGACGCACAGACAAATCATATGGGCAGCGGAGGCTATGGCGGAAATGGCGAAGGTCCAAATGGAATTTTGAATAACCGTGGCTACGGAGGGTCTTCATGGGGACCCGATCCATTCGGTGGCCCTGGTCTGGCCGGGGGTACCATGTCTGGCGGAGGCGGTGGCGGAGGAGGCGCTGGCAGGTGGTATGATCATCAATGGCAGACGCAGTACGAAGATACAGCGATACAGAATCGCGGCGGAATGGGCGGACCCGGTGGAAACGGTTTTATTCAGATCTATTGGTAGTACTCGTGTTGCAATATTGGCTTTAAGCAATATAATATCAATATTGGAAAGGTTCCGATTTTTCGGAGTCGGAATTAGTCTAGTGCGGCTAATTTCAGATTATAAGAATTATCTATTTGCATGAAAAATTTTTTGGTGAAGAGTCTGAACATTGTCACGATCTTTTCGATGGTGTTCGTTTGGAATACGGCGAATGCCGTAACGATTGATGAGCCGGTTGATACAGATATTCCTGCTTGTGAGGAGCAAACGCTTGTTAGTACTCCAGGAGAACATGGGGGCGTTGCCGTTAATCCCGAACACGGCGCTTGGACGGCTTCTATCAGTGGGGCGGAATGGATATGGTCAGAGAATCCGATCGCCGATCCTGTTGGCGAAAGCACAGAATCTTTTACACGAGCTTTTGATATCGTAGGAACTCCGGTTGATGGAAAGCTTGAAATTGCCGCTGACAACGAATATGCGGTTTATTTGAACGGTAATCCGCTCTTTGTCGACATGAACGAAGATAATTACAGCTCAGGCGGACAAGACGAATATGTAATTCCTGCCGCTGCCTTTGAAACTGGTGAAAATGAAATTGAGTTTGAAGTTACAAACTGGGCTCAAGAGGGCGGAACTATGGAGTCAAATCCTGCCGGACTCATGTACAAGCTCACGGTTAACTGCGCAGACGGCGGCGAAGAAGATAATTGCAATCCTGAAGAGGCAGAATGCGAAGAAGTAGAAGATCCGACAGATCCCGAAGAAGAATCTTGTCCTATTGTCTACGCGCGCGTTCGCTTCGCAAAGGTTTCAAATGGAGCCGCAGTGAATGGCTGGAGAAATTGGGCTCCTGGCGGAGATCTTTCGAACCAGACTTTTGTTGGCGGTTCGCTGCTAGAGAATATGTATGCCGATGAAGCGTGGTTCCCGCTAACGAACCCAGACGGTTCTGTTATTGTTGACGCGGATTTAGCTCCTTACGCAGATGTTTCGGGTCTCGCTGTGGAACGCCAGAATGGTAAAGTAAGACTTGTCCTTTATGGTAATCACAATACTGATAATAGTGAAATCGGCGGCAAGGAATTCGCCCAGGGAGTTATCGAGATCCAGGGGGCAACTTGGCAGCCTGGTATGCAGACCCCGCTTGATTGGAGTAACCTGAACACCAATCCGCGAACACATGATCCACTCATTAATGATCCAGCTTTTCCCATGGATTCACGTGGATCATTCAATGGGTATATTAACCAATATGACTACAGGTTCGACCGTATGAGGACATGGACTCCGACTAAAGTTGAATTCCACCTGGTTGTAACGACAGGATCGGACGGATTCTATGCATCTTATGATATAAATGATGACTGCGATATTAATCAAGAGGATCCTGAAGAGCCCGTGTGTGAAATGGATTGCGAAGAAGACCCTGTTTGCGAAGAAGAGCCCTGCGACCAGGATCCTCAGTGTGAGGTAGACTGTAGTGAGCTTCCTCCTAATCCTTCTTGTGAAGAAACACAGACTTGTGAAAATACAGAAGATAATGATCCCGAAGATCAAGACGAAGAGGAAGAAGAATCGGGTCGGAGTTTTGTTGGGGGACGCGGTTCATCTAATAACGGGGGTGGTAGCGTTTTAGGGGCCACTGACGGAGAGGTGCTTGGCGCGTGTACCCCTTTTACCGAATATCATAGAAAAGGAGATTCCGGAGGAGAGATTGCTCGCATCCAGGAATTCTTGAATGAAGAAATGGACGCAGGGCTTATCGTTGATGGTATATATGGCTCGACAACAGCAAAAGCCGTGGGCGATTTCCAGCAGAAATATTTTGAGCAGATAATTACGCCATGGGTGCCTCCATTTCTACCGCGAGTTACTCACCGATGGTACAAATCTACTCGCATGATGGCGAATGAACTTATCGGTTGTCCGGAGACAGAAGTTTATCTGGAGGACCCTGGAATCATGTATAAGGTTAAGTGGACCCCTACGGCATAAACTAATTAAAATTTTTTAAACCAAATCCCGATTTATCGGGGTTTTGGTTTTGAAAAGCCCATATTTTAAGGTATTATTTAACCTATGGCTCCGATCTACGATCCTAATGATATTGAGAAAAAATGGCAATCTGTATGGGAAAAAGAGGGTATTTATCGTACCCATGATGATTTTTCAAAACCAAAGAAATATGTCCTAGACATGTACCCATACCCGTCTGGAGAGGGTCTTCATGTTGGTCATCCAAAAGGATACATTGCAACCGATGTCTATTCTCGGTTTTCGCGCATGAATGGTTTCAGTGTCTTGCACCCGATGGGTTGGGACGCTTTCGGATTGCCGGCAGAGCAATTTGCGCTCAAAAATAAAATACATCCCAAAATTGCCGTTGCAAAAAACATTTCTCGCTATAAAGAGCAGCTTCAGGTTATTGGACTTGACTATGATTGGTCGAGAGAGATCAACACCACAGATCCGGAATACTACAAATGGACGCAATGGTGTTTTGTAAAAATGTTTGAACGCGGACTTGTTTACCAATCCCATGCCCCAATCAACTGGTGTCCTTCTTGCAAGACAGGACTTGCGAACGAAGATTTGGAAGATGGCAAATGTGAGCGTTGTGGTTCAGAAATAGAACAGAAGCCTCTTCCGCAATGGGTGATTAAAATAACAGATTACAGAGACCGACTTGTTGAAGACCTGTCGCTTTTGCCGAAATGGCCGGAGTATGTAAAAACTAGTCAGAAAAACTGGCTGGAAAACCTTCATGACTGGGTTTTTGCTCGTCAGCGCTATTGGGGAGAGCCGATCCCACTCATTCATTGTGAAAAATGTGGTACTGTCACAGTCCCAGAAAAAGATTTGCCGGTAAGACTACCTGAAGTAGAGAGTTATGAGCCAACTGGAACAGGTGAGTCGCCGCTTGCTGGGATAACAGACTGGGTTAATACGACTTGTCCAAAGTGTGGCGAGGCCGCAAAGAGGGAAACCAACACTATGCCGCAGTGGGCCGGATCTTCCTGGTACTACTTGCGCTACATGGATCCGAATAATGCGGGGGTATTAGTCGACAAAGACAAAGAAAAATATTGGAATAGCGTTGATGTCTACGTCGGCGGCATGGAACACGCTACCCGCCACCTTATCTACGCCCGTTTTTGGCACAAATTCCTTTATGACATCGGTACTGTTACAACTAAAGAGCCATTCGAAGAATTGCATACTGTTGGGCTTATTCAGGCGGCGGACGGGCGCAAGATGTCAAAACGATGGGGAAATGTTGTGAATCCTGACGAGATGGTCGGGCGTTTTGGCGCTGACGCTTTCAGACTTTATGAGATGTTTATGGGCCCTTTTGAACAGGCTGTGGCCTGGAATACGGATGGGGTTGTTGGTACAAGGAGATTTTTAGAGAAGGTTTGGCGCGGCGAGGGGTATTTCGGCGATACTAGCGAAGAGCTAGAGAGTCTTTTGCACAAGACTATAAAAAAAATAGGAGAAGATATTCAGAGTTTTAAGTTCAACACTTGTGTCTCGACCATGATGGTACTTGCAAACAAGCTCGATGATGAAAAATCAGTTTCGAAAGAAGACTATAAAAAATTTTTGCAGATATTAGCGCCATTTGCTCCGCACATGACTGAGGAATTGTGGCGCAACCTTGGGGACACAGCCTCGATCCATCTTTCTTCTTGGCCCAAATATGATGAGTCAAAAATCAAGGAAGAAAAGATTAAAATTGTTATCCAGATTAATGGTAAAGTTCGTGACGAGATTGAGGTTCATGCTGGTGCGAGAGAGGAAGAAGTGAAAACTCTCGTTTTAGCTCGCGAAAAAGTCGTCGAAAAGCTTGCTGGAGAGGAGGTAAAGAAGATAATTTATGTTGAGGGTCGGTTAATAAATATCGTTATTTAGCATGGTTAATCGCATCATCGGTCTACTTAATCGTGAGTTCAAGAATATAAACCAAGCGGCTATAATTCTCGGAACTTTTACGCTACTTTCGCAGATTTTGGCGATGCTTCGCGATAGGGCATTCGCGCATTTTTTGGGTGCGTCTTCAACTCTTGATATTTACTATGCGTCATTTAAAATTCCGGATATTATTTTTGTTTCGGTCGCTTCACTTGCGTCGATTACCGTGCTCCTACCTTTTTTGGTGGACAAAATTGGTCTAAAAGAAGATGGTGAACTAAACGGAGGTAGTGAGTCAGCGCGAAAACTTTTAAATGACGTTTTTACAATCTTTATATCCATGATGATTATAGTTTCTGGTATCGCTTTTATCTTTGCGCCAGAACTCGCGAAGTTTGTTGCCCCAGGTTTTAACCCACTCGAGCTCAAAGAGCTCGTTTCTATAACGCGAATCATGCTGTTGTCTCCGATACTTCTCGGGCTCTCAAATCTTGTCGGGTCTGTAACCCAAATGTTCAAAAAATTCTTCGTTTTTGCCCTTTCGCCGGTCTTTTACAATATCGGAATCATACTAGGTGTCGTCGTACTATATCCTAGTTTTGGTCTTACAGGACTTGCTATTGGGGTAGTTTTTGGCGCGCTACTGCATCTTTTGATCCAGTTTCCGGTCCTGGCCAGGCACCACTTCTTGCCAAAGTTGTCTTTCTCGATTGACTGGGGTCAGATCAAAAAAATATCTATGCTTTCTCTTCCGCGGACGCTCGGACTCGCTCTCAACAGTCTGGCTTTGGTGGTCATAACTGCGCTTGCATCAAAAATGGGCGAGGGGGCCATCTCAATATTTCAATTTTCTTTAAATTTTCAAAATGTACCGCTTGGAATTATCGGAGTCTCTTATTCAGTGGCTGCTTTTCCAACGCTGGCCCGGTATTTTTCAGGATCAAATATGAAAGATTTCGTCGCCTACATTGCCGTGGCTGCGCGACAGATAATTTTCTGGTGCATGCCGATTATGTTTATCTTTATCGTTCTCCGAGCTCAAATTGTTCGCGTTATTCTCGGGACCGGTCTCTTTTCCTGGGACGATACGCGTCTGACGGCTGCTGGACTTGCGCTTTTCTCGCTCTCTATTGTTGGTCAAAGCCTCATACTTCTCTTTACTCGCGGATATTATGCGGCGGGGAACACCCGGCGGCCGCTTTATATAAATTTAATTTCTGCTGGAGCAACTATTATTTTGGCTATGGTCCTTGTAAACGTTTTCCACACGAACCCAAGTTTTCAGTACTTCATTGAGGCGCTTCTGCGAATTGAGAATATCCCTCATACGGAAATAGTCATGCTGCCCCTCGCATACTCGATCGGGTCGATTACTAACATACTTCTTCTCTGGGGATTTTTCCGCCGCGATTTTAAGATTAAAGACGCATTTCTCTTCCGATCTTTCGCTCAGAGCTTTGCCGGCGCGTTTTTCATAGGCTACGTTACCTACATTTCACTAAATATTTTTGATGAAGTCTTCAACATAGATACTTTTTGGGGAATCTTGGGCCAAGGAGTGTCTTCGGGGCTCATCGGTATAGTTTGCGGCATAATTGTGCTTAAGCTGTTGAAAAACCGGGAGCTAGAAATCATATTACAGAGCTTAAAATCACGAAAACTTTTCAAAACAGAAGTCATTTCTTCAGGGGGGGACGAAATGCAAAGTGGTTCCTAGGGTGGAGTATTTTCATATATAGAGTTCTCAACACTTTTTACTGGTTGACAACTGTTTTTCGTTGTAAAATATAGACATGATAGTTCCCGGAATACGGTTGAGAATTCATTTGCGAATGAAGAAGCTTTTTTCGCTTGTTCTGCTTTTTGCCTTAACGTTTTCTCCATTTACCAATCCTGTTTTTGCGGCCCCCGGCGTTCCAGAAATACTTAGCCATCAGGGACGACTTCTTGATTCCTCGGGGAATTTACTGGGCGGATCTAGTGGAACAAATTATTGCTTTAGATTCTCTTTTTACGACGATGCAACTGTGGGTGGCGGCGATGTGAAGTTGTGGCCATTAGGTACGCCGTCAACTATGACTGCAAGTGTTGTTTCAGGGGTATTTAATGTCGGAATCGGCGATACTGGCGCTGGCGGGGACGTGCTTGATTTTGATTTTAATTCGACGGATACTGTTTATTTAAACACCGAGGTTGCAGCGCAGATTAGCGGATCATGCTCGGGTGTTACTTTTGAGAATCTTTCTCCTCGTCAGAGAATAAATTCTTCGGGTTTTGCCATCAACGCTTCAACCGTAGGCGGCTTTACGGCTTCTCAGTCGGCCGATGGCAATGACGTTGTGGCCCTCACTTCAGATGATCTCATTTTGGGTGGAACAAATCCTGATTTTGGTGCAACGGGAACAAACACTTTGACTCTCCAGGGCAATGGCGCGACAGGTAATATAAATTTCTTTTCCGCATCAAATTCGCTTTCTTCGGGGGGAAACCTTGATGTGGCAGGAACCCTTCAATCCGGATCGTCAAATGTCTCACTGACGCTTGCGACAGGCTTCGTCGATGCGGACGCGCTCACACTTACCGGTGCAGCCGATGGCGGAACCGGAACCTCTTCCGGTTCGGGACTTATAGCTCGAAATGACGGCATAGGACTTCTTCAGGGCTGCAGCGACGGGCAGATTCTTAAGTGGATTGAAGCTACTGATACGTGGGATTGCGCTGCGGATAATAGTGGTGGCGGACTCACAGATTCGGATTATGGAGACATTGTCGTTTCTGGTGGAGGCGGCGTTTGGACTATCGATAACGGCGTCGTAACCTCGGCTAAAATTGCAGACAATACTATCGCTAACGCCGACCTTGCCGCAGGAACATTCTCTAGTATCACTGGCACTGGCGCTCTCGGAGCTGGCTCCATTACATCAGGATTTGGCGCTATTGATGTGGGAGCAGACAACATTACTACAACAGGTATAGTTTCAACTGATACGCTGACGCTTACTAACACCGGCACGTTGAATGGGCTTGATGTGATTGATGCTGCGTCGGAATCTACGATCGAAGGTGCCATCGATACACTAGCCAACCTTACGAGTATCCAAGGAAATTCTTTCACGGTTTCTGGTGCCACGACAGTCTCAGGTACCAACACGGGCGACCAGACTTCGGTTACCGGCAACGCAGGCACCGTCACCTTTGCTGATGCCGGCGGTGACACAACAACATTCGTTGCTCTTGGAACTTCCGCCACAGGATCGCTTGCGCCAGCAACCGATGCAGGACTTACTTACAATGCCACCACAAACGCTCTTACAGCAACAACCTTCGTCGGAGGTCTTACTGGTAACGTAACTGGTAATGCCGATACGGCGACAGCACTCGCAGCCAATCCATCTGATTGCGGAGCAAATGCTTTTGCCACAACTATCGCTGCAAACGGAAATCTGACCTGCGCAAGTATCACCGATGCGGATGTGCCGAATGATATAACGATCGATTTGGCTGCGCTCGCCTCGACCGTGACCGTTGTTGACTCAACAGACGCTACCTCTTTCATTGGCATCTACGATTCAGCGACTGGATCATTGGCGCCAAAAACTGACGGAGCTCTAACTTATAATGCTTCGACGGGAGTACTTTCGGCAACGACTTTTGTTGGCGCGCTTACCGGAGCTGCCACAGATCTAAATTGTACGGACTGCATTGGTCCTACAGAAATAACAGATCTTACTCTTGGAACCGATACGGCAGGAAACTATGTCGCAACCGTAACAGGCGGAGCCGGCCTCACGGGATCTGGCGCTGCCGAAGGTTCAACCCCGACACTAGCAGTTGTCTCCGGTAACGGAGGTATTATCGCTAACGCTGACGACATCACGCTTACCGTTGCGCCGTCAGCGAATGCATTATCTTCTACGACTTCAACAGGATCCGGTCTTGAGATTCTTTCGACCGGCATCGCGCTTCTACAAGGCTGCAGTGATGGAAATATTCTCAAGTGGGTAGAAGCGACCGACACATGGGACTGTTCAGTCGATAATGCCGGTGGAGGATTGTCAGATGCTGATTATGGCGATATTACGGTATCCTCATCGGGTTCAGTTTGGACTATCGATAACGGCGTCGTAACCTCGGCTAAAATTGCAGACAATACTATCGCTAACGCCGACCTTGCCGCAGGAACATTCTCTAGTATCACTGGCACTGGCGCTCTCGGAGCTGGCTCCATTACATCAGGATTTGGCGCTATTGATGTGGGAGCAGACAACATTACTACAACAGGTATAGTTTCAACTGATACGCTGACGCTTACTAACACCGGCACGTTGAATGGGCTTGATGTGATTGATGCGACCGGCGAAGCAACTCTCGAGGGCGCGCTCGATATTGCTGGAGATATTGACGGGACTGGTCTTACGGCGGTGGACCTCGATGAAGCTGCCGTAGAGGCCGAACTCGAAGCAGTGCTTGATCTTGCTGATATGCAGGGCGCGGTCACAGATGCTCAGGTTCCTGACAATATAACGGTTGACTCTGCTACCACAGCGGGAACAGTTACTTTTGCAGACGCCGGCGGAGATACAACGACATTCGTCGCACTCGGAACCTCTGCAACGGGTTCACTTGCGCCTGCAACTGATGCAGGTCTTACATATAACGCGACGACGAATGCGCTTACGGCAACAACATTTGTTGGAGGACTTACAGGAAATGTTACTGGTAATGCCGATACGGCCACAGCTCTCGCGGCGAACCCAACAGACTGCGGAGCGAATACTTTTGCGACAACTATTGCCGCTAACGGAAATCTTACATGTGCCTCGATTTTGGATGCAGATGTACCAAACAACATCACAATAGACCTTGCAACCCTTGCTTCGACCGTAACTGTTGTAGACGGAACAGATTCGACCTCGTTCGTTGCAATATTTGATTCTGCAACTGGATCACTTGCTGCCAAGACTGATGGCGGTCTTCTTTATGATGCTTCGACAGGCACTTTGACCGCAACAGTTCTCTCGACAGACACGCTTACGCTCACTGGTACTGGAACAATCAACGGACTTGACGTGATAGACGCGACTTCGGAATCGACAATCGAAGCCGCGCTCGATACGCTTTCGAACGTTACGACTGTCGGTACGCTCAACGCAGGCTCGATCACTTCCGGATTCGGTGCGATCGATGTTGGCACTGACAGTATTACCACCACTGGAACTATCGGTTCAACCGGTAGTGCAAAGTTTACCGGAGACACGGCTACTCTATCGGGAGCAATTGCTGCAAATGGTGGAATCACTTTCGATAACTCTACAGATACTTTGGGTGCTTTCACGGCGGGTGGAACTATCGATATGAATACTCAAATTCTCGCCGGTAGCACAGGTAGAATCGATTACACAAATTTTGATGTTGGCGCCACAGGAAATACGGATATCGGCGGGACAATTACAGCTGGTTCAGGAAATGAGGCTATTACTTTGTCTACGGGTAAAATAGATGCTGACGCAATAAGTCTCGTAACTGCAACAGATGGCCTTACTGGAACATCTTCAGCTTCGGGGCTTGCCACGTATTCTGACACATTGTCGCTTCTCCAAGGGTGCAGCGACGGCCAGGTTTTAGCTTGGGTGGAGTCGACTGATACGTGGGACTGTACGACAGTTAGCGCCGGTTCTGGAGACATAACTTCCGTTGGTGATGTTGCTTCGGGGGCCGCGTTTGACGGTACACAAGGCACAACGCTTACGTTTAATGACACCGATGGAGACAAGACGTTTAAATATGATACGACAAACAATTGGTTCGAGCTCAATGATAATATCGCCATAGGCTCTGCTGGTGTTCTTATGACAGATGACGGTGACGGTGCGCTAACGCTTCTTGGTATGGGAGATGGTTCTGACGAAGATTTGACGATAAATCTTGACGACACCTCGAATACGGTAGTGGTCTCTTCTTCAACAGGTGTCACTAATATGACATTTACATCGATCGGTGCGACGTTTGGAAGTGACGTTACTTTAAATACTCAAAGCGACTTACGTTTGGCCGATTCAGACAGCTCGAATTGGGTGGCATTCCAGGCGCCGGCAACCGTTGGATCAAACATTACTTGGACACTTCCATCTGCTGACGCAGAAGGTTGTTTTAAATCAAATGGCTCCGGAACAGTTTCAATAGGATCTTGTGGAGATACTAAAATACAGACATATACCGCTGATGATACGTGGACTAAACCGTCTGACGCTCTTTTGGTTATTGTCCAAGGGTGGGGCGGAGGCGGAGGCGGAGGCGGAGGAACCGGCGGCTCAACTGCTGCTACTCGTTCTGGCGGAGGCGGAGGTGGAGGCGGCGCATATAATCAAAAAATAATTTCAGCTAGTGATCTTGCTAGTAGTGTGAGCGTTGAAGTGGGTGACGGTGGAACAGCTGGTACAGCAGGATCTAGTGGCGTCGGTGGTGTGGGAGGTTCGGGCGGAAGTACTTGTTTTAGCTCATCAGCAGCATGTGGTGGAACTAATTACTTCATTACTCGTGCTGGCGGAGGAGGTTCTGGATCTGGTACGGCAGGAAACGGCGGAGGCGGAGGCGGAGGCCTCGGTTCTGCCGGTGCTGTCGGTTCGGGCGCTACGGGAGGCTCTGGCGGTACACCAGCCGGCGCCTCAGATGCTTCTACGGATGGATTTGCGGGAGGCGGAGGAGGAAACTCAGGTACTTCTGCTGGAGCGTCTGCCGGTAATTTGGCTGCTTGGGGCGGAGGTGGCGGGGGTGCTTCTACCACAGCGGGAGGCGCGGTTTCTGGTGAAGGAGGAAGTGCAATTCGCGGTGCCGGAGCCGGCGGCGGAGGTGGAAGTAATCCATCTGGCTGTGCTTCTTTCCGGGGAGGAGGAGACGGAGGAGCTAGCTCTTCCGGAGCATTGGGTGGCGGTGGAACAGGAGCGCTTGCGCAAGGAATAAATGGTGGTGCTGGAGCTGATAGCACTATATCGAGCCAAAATGGCGGTTCCGGCGGCGGCGGTGCGGCAAGTCATTGTTCGGGTACCGGGGGAACAGGGGGTGCTGGAGGTATTCCGGGTGGCGGAGGTGGCGGAGGCGGCGCTGGTGCGACCACAACAGGTGGTGCCGGAGGAGTTGGTGCTCGCGGTGAATTGCAAGTCTGGACACTTCGGGGGGCGGGTGCCGACCTTGCTGAAATATATGCTACAAACGAGATAGATATTGGTCCTGGCGATCTTGTTTCTATTGATCCAGAAATGAATGCCGGAGTCAAAAAGACTAACAAAAAATATGATCACATGGCGATTGGAGTAGTTTCAACAGAGCCGGGACTAACGATCGGTAATATGGATGAGGATCCGAATGCGTTCCAGCCAGTGCTTATTGCGCTTGCTGGGCGCGTGCCAATGAAGGTTAATCTTGAGAATGGCCCGATTGTAAAAGGAGATCTTCTTACCCCGTCATCTGTTCCGGGTGTTGCCATGAAGGCGACAAAGGCGGGTATCGTCGTGGGTCAATCAATGACTGACTACAACGGCGATATGCCAACGCAGATTGAATTGGGCTACGGCTATGTTGTTGCCTTTATTAAGAATGCATACAGTAATGGTTCAAAGCTTGCTGATATCTTGCCTGGACTTACGACCGCCGAAGAAGATGATATTCCGGAAGGAGATATATCTCAAACTTATCCAATAAATAGACAAGCGCTCGAGTATTTCTTGGCTCACCGCGCGGAGCTTGGTCCGGAAACAGAACTTTCTGAAATCTATACAGATCGCCTAAGCGCCGGTCTTGAAGTCATCACTCCGACCTTGATTGCCGACTCTGTTGAAACTCATACCATATCATCGTCCCATGAGACCGGTGAGGTCCGTGTAGTGCTTGGCGAGACTGGTAAATTTATAATTGGTGGTGAGGTTGTTTCACTAGAAGACGATGAAGAGTCAGAATCATCTGCAAGTGTTCAAATTGATGCAAGCGGGAATGCTTACTTTGCCGGTACAGTTACGGCAAAGAATGTCGTAGCTGAAACTATTTCAGGACTTGAGGTATATACGAACAAAATTTCATCGCTCTCTGAGGCGGTTGAGACCGGATCAGCGAACAGCTCCGCGGATTTTTTGGAGCTAAATGGCAGAATTGGAACACTTGAGGAGCAGGCTGCTAACATTGCCGAGAACACGGCTGATACCCTAGAAGAAATTGAAACGGTAATCGATGGTATTCTGGCTGGCGGTTACGCCATTAGTTTGTCAGATGTTGACATATCAGGCGCACTTAATGTAACCGAGCTTTCTACTTTGAGTGGAGGGCTTGCGGTCAATAGTATATCAGCCGTTGCGTCAGTTGACGGTCCCGAAGCGATGCTGTCTCTTATGAGCGACACAGAGTTTTTTGGTCGCCCGTACTTCAATGCCGATACTGCAGGTTTTGCGGTGATTCTGGCTGGGGCGCGATCGGTAGAAATTTCATTTACAGAACCATACTTGACCCAACCGGTCGTGAGCGCAGACATATCTCTTGAACAGCAGGATGAAGAAGAGGATAATTTTGATCTAGAAGAGTCATTTTTTGCCGCGGGTATCGACTATGTTGTGACGCGTAAAAGTCCGGGGGGATTCACCATAGTTCTAAATCATCCTGCTCCTATGGATCTCAAGTTCTCTTGGATTGCCCTCGCTGTCAAAGATGCCCTAACACTTGTAAGCGAGCCATCGGTACTAGATACCACATCTGATTTGGAAGAACCCGAACCCATGTCTGACCCAGACAATCAAGAACCTGAAGAATTATTGCCAGAAAATGAGACGGTAATTCCTCAGGATGATGAATACGTGCCAGAAGAACTACCACCGCCAACCACTGAAACCATATCCGAAGGTGGGGAAAACCTGATTGAGGTGTCAGAACCCTCTACAGAACCTTCGGATTCAGGAGAAAGTATTATATCGGAACCACCGCTTTAATTTTCAACTTGTTTTTGCGTGGCGCGTACTTATAATATAGGGGTCAGCAATTAGCTAAACATTAAAATATTATGCCAAAAGAATCAGTAGAAACTTTGTCTTCAAGAACAGCGGTTAAAAAATCTGGTAATGCTATGAATAAAGTTCTCGGGGCGATCGTCATTATCCTTGGAGGTCTTGCCTTTTATTTCTATATGCAATACAGCAACTTGCAAGAAAATCCCAGCGCCGACGCTGAGGCGGAGGTAAATGAATTAGTTGCCCAGGTGGGAAAATTGATTGTTTTGCCGGAGGAGAGGCCGACGGTTGCAACTGTGACAGACGTAGAGAAGCTTAAAGATCAGCCATTTTTCGCTAAGGCCAAAAATGGAGACAAGGTGTTAATATTTACGCAGTCAAAGAAGGCTATACTTTTTGATCCGGCAGCTAATAAGATAATAGAAGTTGCGCCAATAAATATAGGCGATTCGGCCAAGACCCAGGTCAAGGCCGCCCCAGTCGCGCCTGCACCAGCGCAGAGTTCCGAGTCTGAGACAACAAATACAAATCCATAAATCTTAATCGCACGAGCCCCAGTGGGGGCTTTTGTGTTAAAATATTTATATGTATAAGAGTTTTTCCTCTGCTCTCAAAATTGGCATTTTATTTTCTATTTTCGCGATTTCTTTTGGAATTGCTTTGGCGGCAGATTTTACAAGTTCGAGCTTTATTGTGCGCGATCCGGTTATTTTGTCTGGCTCGGGTTATTCTTCAAGCGCAAGTTTTCAATATTTCGGAAGCCTCGGTCAGACTGCGATCGGCGCTTCGGCAAGTGGCGGTTTTATTGAGCGTTCAGGATTCTTGTATTTCTCGGTGGTGACTAGTCCAGTTCTTTCGGGTACGGCTGGAAATGCGTCGGTGTCCCTTTCTTGGACCGCTTCTAATGCTAGCCTCGGTCACACTGTTACATCGTATGAGGTTGGCGTTTCTAGCACGTCTGGCTCGGGGTACTCGTATACAAATGTTGGGAATACGCTGTCTTCTAGCCAGACCGGTCTTTCAAACGGGACTACATATTATTTCATTGTGAGAACTCTCGACTCGTTAGGAGATGTGATAGCCACATCAAATGAGGTATTTGCTACGCCGACTGCTACTGGTGGCGGAGGTGGCGGAGGAAGTGGCGGTTCGTCAACTGGAGTCACTTTCTCAGGGTATGCGTTTCCACTTAGCGAAGTTACGATATTGAAAGACGGAGTAGTATCGCTTAAAACCATTGCTGGCGGTGATGCTAGGTTCTCAGTTCGACTTTCTCGCCTCGATTCCGGATCGTACAATTTTGCTGTTTATGGCACAGACAAAGATGGTCTGAAATCAACTTCGTTCAGTTTTCCAATAACTATCAATGAGGGCGATTCGGCGACCGTCTCTGGAATATTCCTAACACCGACTATAGAAGTTGATCTGGCTCAGGTTCGCAAAGGAGACGATATTGTCATATTCGGACAAACAACGCCAGAATCTGAGGTTACTATTGAGGTTAATTCCGAAACGCCGCATTTTGCTGAAACAGAGTCAAATGACGATGGGGTGTATCTTTATAATTTCAACACCGCACCGCTCGAGATGGGAAATCATAATACTAAGTCAAAATCGCTGCTCGATAATGGTCAATCTTCCGGATACGGCAGACAGGTGGCGTTCGTCGTTGGAACAGAAAACATTCCGAAGGAGATTGACACAGGGTCATGCAATGCGGATTTGAACTCCGATGCAAAAATTAACCTAGTCGATTTCTCAATTGCCGCTTTTTGGTACACGAAAACACTTACCGGAGATATTGTTTCAAAAGAAGCTGACTGTTTGAATGGTGATGGCGTCATCAATCTGGTCGATTTCTCGATAATTGCTTATTACTGGACAGGATAGTATGAAATATATCTACAGGATAACTATTATTTGCGCTTTGCTTCTTCTTTCAAATTCGGTTTTTGCCGGAACGGTAGCGATTACTAAGCTTCTACCGGCAACCAACGACTTAAAGGTTGGGGACGAGGTATTGATTGAGCTTGATCTGGTCTCTGGCGGGACTCAGTATAATGCTATCGAGGGTTCGCTTTTTGTCTCGCCAATTTTCGAGATCAATAAAGTCATAACCGGCAACTCTTTTGTCTCGGTTTGGTTAAATAGTCCATCAGTTTTTGAAGGAAATACGATTAACTTCTCTGGCATAGCTCCGGCGGGATACAACAAAGAAGTCGGCCCGATATTTTCGCTTATCTTGTTGTCAAAAGATGTTGGATCCGGAACCGTTGCTCTTAAGAACGTAGGAATTTTTAAGAATGACGGCCTCGGTACAAGAGAAAATATCGCCGAAAAGTCATTTGCTCTTTCTGTTAGGGCCGCGACAGAAGACGAGATCCCATATCTGGTGAGCGTGAAAGATGAGACACCACCAGAAGAATTTAACATAGAGCTTGTTAAAGACCCCGGATTATACGGAGGTTGGTATGCCATCGTTTGGAGCGCACTAGATAAAGGATCTGGTATTAAGTCGTACGATGTATTGGAGGGCCGACGTGTTTTTAAACAGGCAGAGAGCCCGTATGTCTTGGAGAAACAGTCATTAGGTGGGAAAATATATGTTAAGGCATACGACTATGAGGGCAATGTCCGTACGGCGGTATTTACGCCTCCTGGCAAGTTCTGCGCTGGTGATTCATGCTTCGGCAGGGGGTATGTGGCGGGTATGGTTATTATCGTTGTGGCGGGTATCTATCTTATATGGCGAAAAAAGAAACGCGCATGACAAAATTTAAAAAAGTGTTTGCTGGCGCCTTTGTGCTGTTTTTCTTATTGACAAGCAATGTCGAGGCAGCAAGCCTTTCTTTCACGCCTGCAGCTGGGACCTATGCCGAAAATGCTTCTTTCTCTGTCGGCGTGTATGTCGGAAGCTTGGATAAGTCTATGAATGCAGCATCAGGGACGGTAACTTTTCCAACGGATAAGCTTCAAGTGGTATCCCTCTCTAAAGCGAACTCAATAGTAGATTTCTGGGCGCAAGAGCCTTCATTTTCAAATACCTCTGGCACTATCAAGTATGAAGGCGTGGTATTGCCGCCGGGATTCCAAGGGGGCAATGGGCGTATTATTACTATAAATTTCAAAGGTAAAGCGTCTGGAGTCGCTGAAATTAAAACTACGGGTGGCCAGGTTCTTGCAAACGATGGTGTGGGCACGCCGATCCTCTCTACTTCGACAGGAGCTGTTTTTACAATAAAGAAAGCTGAGCCCTCGGCGCCAGAGGTTATTGACCTGGAGGAAGAAATTCCGATAGACGAAACGGTTCCAATAATAGATGAAAAAACCTCTTGCGACACAGATTCCCTTATTTATTCCACAACACACCCGGGTCAGATTTGGAGAAAAGAAAATACTGCCGCATTTTCATGGGACGTGACAGAAGATGTGGTTGCAAGTAGGACGGCGTTCGACAAGAGTCCGAACACAGAACCAAATGTATTATCAAAGCCAGCCATTGTTGAGAAGAAATATGAAAATATTGAAGATGGAACTTGGTATTTCCATCTATCGCTTCAGGACAATGAAGGATGGTCAAAGACTGAACATTTCAAGATTCAAATAGATCAGACCGCGCCAGAATTGATCCTTAGTGAAGTCTCAAGGCTAGATCTGACCAACCCAAAACCCATAATTGATCTTGAGATTAAAGACAATATTTCGTGCGTAAAGAACTTTTCAATAAATATTGACGGAAAAGAGGTTGATTGGAATAAGCTACCGAATGGTAATTATGAGCTTGAAACAATTGAGCCTGGAAGTCATGAGCTTTCCGTTATTGTTTATGATAGGGCGGGAAATCAGAACGAAGCTTATATTGACATAGAGGTGGCGGCCCTTGACTCGCCAGTCGTGAAAGAATATCAACAAACCGTTCCTAGTGCGGGAGAGCTTGTGGTTCGCGGCGAAACGATCAAGGGAGCAAATTTAACCGCAAAGATTACAAATAGAAAGAACAATTTTGTTGCGCGAGAGGATTTTCAATCTGGTTCTGGTAAATGGGTTTGGACTCCCAACTCAAAACTTCGTGGTGGTAACTATTTGATATCTTTCAGGGTCTCTGACTCTCGTGGCGCATCGTCAAATTGGACCGAGCCAATAGAGGTTCGAGTCGGTGGCGGTATTAATATCGATCTAACAGGTCTAGTAAAAAAGATTCCACCAGAGATTGCAATATTCGGTCTGATTGTCGTTGGAATTTTTCTGATTGTCTTCATTACTCGAGCAGTTACAATGCGCGCTATTCGAAGGCGCAATGAGGATTGGCAGTAATCTCCAAAAGAAATAGCGCCATCACTTTGGATGGCGCTTTTCAATACCTGGTTCTGCGCACAGATCTTGTTCGAAGAAGTGTCATAGGGGTTCGCCGTCCCGATGACTATTATGGCTACAAGATTTGTAACGCAGAACCGGAGCTTTGTCGGCCCCTGCATTATCTTTATTCCAAACCAGAGGAGGAGACGAACCCGGGCGGCCAATGGTTCCACTTTTGGGTCGTTTTCCCATTTAGCAGGCCACGGGTCGTCTACCACCTATGTGTATGGAATTTTCTTCGAAGGAACGAATGAACGTATCATAACAAATCTATGGCCACTGTCAAATTTGGTATCTTTAATGAAAAAACCCTTATTTTTAGGGCTTTTTTAGTTGTGGTTAAATTACAAAAACTATTAATAGCTAATTATTTATTTGATATTCGAGTGCCGTGATAAAATTTGACGAGCGTTTATTAATTAGCAAATGCAATGATGAAAAGTATACTTTGGGGTCTTGGTTTGTTTGTGGCGGCATTGCCTACTATGGCAAACGCCTTCACGACAACCTATAATTATTCACCTGATTTTTTGGAAGATTTACCGTACAACATGACCTTAGTCCGTGGTGGAACGGTGTCTGTTTTAAACGACGCAACTCTTGGAAAAGCTATTCAGATAAAATCTCCAACAGCTTCAACAGACATCATGTTTGACAATGTTCCCCTCACTTCTTCATGGTTAGATGCAAATTTCAAAATCAAAGGCGGAACTGCAGCAACCACAGATAAACCAGGAATATTGGTTTTCTCAAACGCTGATGCCACGAGCGGATATTTTGTTCGTTGGGATAATAACTCAGATGATAAAGTTAGAATTTTCAAGCGTTCTCCGTCCGGCGCAACTTATACGAACACAGAGATCGCAGTTACTACATCTTTTCCAACGACGACCGGGCGTCTTTGGCGTGTAACAGCTTCATCAGCAGGCGGAGTGGCAACAATTACTGCTTATAGATGGAACGGCACCGCTTGGGTTCAATTTCTTCAGGCTGTGGATTCGACATCTCCGTATCTTGCGGGAGGGATGGCGATTTCCCAGACTCAGATCAACTCGACGCTTGTTATGGACAACTTCATAATTAATTTCCCTGATACTGATACGATCGGCGTCTCTACACCAGACTCTTATCAAGTTTTTCAGCGCAATGGGTCAAATCTTTCGGATATGCATATTTTTGGCAGGTATACAGGTAATGCAACAGCCATAGAAGCTAGTTTTAATGGTGGGGCATACCAGACGATCGACTCAGTTCTAACTAACGGTTTCTATGATGGTATCTTGACTGCTCAGGCCGCAGGGCAAGGGGACCTTGTTGTTAGGTTCACAAATAATACTTCTGTGTCGACAACAGTTCCGCTTGTTGGAGTCGGCGATGTTTTTATCGTCGCTGGTCAGTCAAATGCTGTCGGTCGAGGACAAAATCCTCAGAGTTATTCTCATCCGACACTAAAGGCCTCTGTCTTCAGGGCTGATGATGCCTGGAGAGAGCTTACCGATCCTAGCGACATATTCACTGATCAGGGATCTGCTTGGCCGCTTGTTGCGACATATGTGATGGACTCACAAGAGGTTCCGGTCGCATTCCTTACAACTGCGACAGGCGCGACAGGCTTGGTTAGTCCTCAGGATTGGAAAAAGAATGGTACTGGTCAAAAGCGTTATGAAGCTGCGCTCCTACGAGTTCTTAGGTCGCACATAAATAGCGCAAAAGCAGTCTTGTGGTATCAGGGAGAAACAGATGCTGGTGGAGGCGTGAGCCGTTCGAATTATTTAGCTGGACAGCAGGCTCTAACAAATAATTTTGCAACGGATATTGCCGGTGCCCCAAAGACAATTATTGCAAGCTTGAGTCAGATAAATAAGCCAGGAACAACTGAGTTAGAATTGGATACCATTCGTCTCTCGCAGCAGGACGCTTGGAATAGTGGAGGCAACAATCTTTATGGTCCAGTTCTTTATGATTTGGGGCCGCATGCAGATGGCGGACACATTTATACCGATAGCGACATGCAGAAGCTTGCTGCTCGATGGTGGTCTGCGATTGAAAAACATTATTATAGCGGACCAGATGGGCGCGGACCGATTCTCTCGAGTGCCGTATACACAACAGCCACGAATGAACTTGTCCTCACGTTTGCAGATGATACGCTGCCGCTCAATACAACGGTAGATAAAGAAACATTTGTTTTGAAGCAGGGGGGCGTGGTGATGACAATCGGAAGCGTTTCTGTAACAGCTTCAAACCAAGTTACGATTACGCCTTCGACCAATCTTTCGGGGCCTATAACTATCTCTGTTGGTTCTGGTAATTCTCCATCGGGCAAAAATGCAGTTCGTGATACCTCTGCAAATAGTCTGCCGGCAGAAACCGTGGTAGATGCGGCTGTGACAATTATATAAAACACAAAAAAGAAAAACCCTCGCCTGAGGGTTTTTCTTTTTATTATTTTTTCTTTTCGGCGAGTTTATGGGGATTATGATTCGGACAAGCTTTACTGCTACATCTTACTGGAATAGTCTTTGTCCCTTCCATCATCAGCTTTCCGCACATAGGACAAAGTTCTCCGGTCGGCTTTGCTTTGATAGCATTCTTGCATTCTGGGTAATTTGAGCAACTGTAGAATATTCCGAAGCGGCCTTTGCGCTCAACCATCTCGCCATCTTTGCAGTCGGTACATTTTACCCCGGTCCTTTTTTTCTTTGCCTCCTCCTCGTCTTCCTTGATGAATTTACATTTTGGATATCTGGAGCAGGAGATGAACATACCGAAGCGACCCTCTCGGAGCACGAGCTTTCCTTCGTGCTTGTCCCCGCACTCAGGGCACATCTCGCCGATCTCTTTTGGTCCCTCCATGATCTTGCCTTCGGCTGTGCGGCCGCCAACGCAGTTCGGGAAGTCTGTGCAGCTCATGAACTTGCCGTTCTTTGAAAGCTTGTAGACCATAGGTTTGCCGCAGATGGGGCAGGGGAATTCCTTCGGGGCGTCCCCGATGTTGGTGAGCTTTTCGATCTTGTCCTTGGACTTTAGTTCTTTGGTGAATGGGCCATAGAAATCGGACAGAGTTTTTTTATATGTCTTCTTTCCTTCGGCAATTTCATCGAGATTTCCTTCCATTTCTGCTGTGAACGAGTCTGAGATATATTCGCCGAAATTATTCTCTATGAATGTCGAGACGACGTCTCCCGTATCGGTCGGAAATAACGTTCGACCTTCTTTGGTCACGTAGCCGCGGTCTTCGATTGTGCGGATGATGGCTGCGTAAGTCGATGGCCTGCCAATGTCGCGCTTCTCCAGTTCCTTGATGAGTCCGGCTTCGGTATAGCGGGATGGCGGCTCGGTCTGCTTTTCTTCGGAGTTAATTTTCGTGAGATCGAGCTTGTCGCCTTCCTTGAGTTTTGGAACTTCAGTGTCTTCGCCTCGAGCGCGAGTGTCGACAGCAAGCCAGCCGGGAAAAAGAACCCTCGAGCCATTGATTGAGAAATTTGGAATATCCTTTGATTCTATATTTGTCGAGATCTTTGTCTTTAGAAGTTTGGCCGGAGTCATTTGAGATGAGATGGCGCGTTCCCAGATGAGGCGGTAAAGCTTTTGCTCATCATCGGTGCCGGCAATATTCTTTTCGAGAGGGTGGGTTGGACGAATAGCTTCGTGGGCTTCCTGGGCGTTTTTTGATTTCTTCGCATAGAAATTTTCCTGAGCGTATTCTTTTCCGAGGTTCTTTTTCACCCATTCGAGCATCTCAGCTTGAGCCCCCTTTGAAAGATTTTGGCTGTCGGTACGCATATATGTGATGAAGCCCTTTTCATATAGCTTCTGAGCCACGCCCATGGTGCGGCTTGGGGCGAAGCCAAGGCGCGTCGAGGCGACCTGCTGTATGGTCGAAGTGGTGAATGGCGCTCTGGCAGCGCGGCTGGTGTCAGTCTCTTTGACCGAAACAACAGACCATTTTCCGGCTTCTCCTTTTTTAAGTATTCCTTCGGCTTCAGCCTTGTCCCATATCTCTTTATCACAGGTAAAAAGCATTTCATCGGCCCCATTCTTTAGAAGCGCACTCAATATATAGAATGTTTCCGCTTTAAAAGCGCGTATTTCACGTTCGCGCTCCATTATGATCCTAAGGGCCGGTGATTGGACGCGTCCGGCCGAGAGGCCATAGCGAACCTTTTTCCAGATGAGCCCGGATAAATCGTAGCCAAAAAGCCGATCGAGTACGCGGCGCGCTTCTTGAGCCTGTACCAGGTCTTGATCTATTTCTCGCGGATCTTTTATGGCTTCTTGAATTGCCTTTTCCGTGATCTCATTAAAAACGATTCGTTTCGGATGTTTGAGGTGGAGCGCCTCAGAGAGGTGCCAGGCTATAGCCTCTCCTTCACGGTCGCGGTCCGTCGCAAGAACGACCTCGTCAGCTTTTTTTGCGGCGGCCGTGAGTTCTGCCACGACTTTTTTCTTTACCGGCGTAATTTCGTAATGAGGAATAAAACCGCCGGGGATATCGACGGCTTTCTTGTTTGATTTTGGAAGGTCTCGGATATGTCCGACAGAGGCCATAACCTTATATCCCTTACCGAGATATTTCTCTATAGTTTTGGCTTTTGCTGGGGACTCGACGATAAGAAGCTTTGTCATGTCCCATAGTAAACTATAAAATTCCTAATTCTGCAAATTTCGAGATTTTTGCCGCGTTAGATTTTTCTGATTTCGCCCATCGTTTCTTTGATGTGTCCCTTGAGCTCTAGGAGAGAAAGCGCCATGTTAAGTTCTGTTACGGATCCTTCGTATTGCAAGAGTAGGGATTCTTTGGCCATTGGTTCATAAAGCAGTTTCAAAACCGCTTTCTCAGCGTCAGTGCAATCATCATAAGTTTTTTCTACAAGTTCACGCTCTTTAAATCCAAGCATTTCGAGGACTTCTTTGGCGCTGAGGCACGGATGCGCGCCGTCGAGGAGTAGTTTGTTCGTGCCTTTTGAAGTTTCAGAAAATATTTCTCCAGGCACGACCAAGACATCTCGGTTGTATTCCATGGCAAGCCTTGCAGTAATGAGTGTTCCAGACTTTTCTTTGGCTTCTATGAGGAGCACCGCGTCGCATAGTCCTGCCATGATCCTGTTTCTTCGCGGAAATGTCCAAACCGCTGCCATGGCTTCTGGTTCGAGTTCTGACATGACGCAGCCGCCCGCTTGTAAGATTTTTCTGGATAGCAGAAAGTTCGTTCTCGGCGCGATGGCTTTTTCGGAAATTCCCGAGCCGGGGAGCGCCATGGTAAGTAGTCCGTGCCTTAATGCGGCTTCGTGGGCTATCGCATCTATTCCTAGGGCAAGACCCGAGATTATAACGATGGGATATCCGGTAAGTCCGGCGATTATCTCCTCACAAGCGGCTTTACCGTATGAGGTGAAATTGCGCGACCCTACCACTGCTAGATATTTAAAATCACCCTTGGGTAAATTGCCCTCAATGTATAGTTTTTTCGGAGGATCGTTTATTTCCCGCAGCCGTTCCGGTATTTCATGTAAAAGCTTAATGACCTGAACCATGGCATAAATTATATCAATTTTGTATAATACCGAAATGTTAGATATCAAATTTATCAGGGAAAACAAGGACCTGGTCCAAGCTGGCGCGGATAAAAAGAATATAAAAATAGATCTCAACGAGCTTTTGAAGGCAGATGATGAGCGTCTGCTTTTTCTTGGGGAGGTTGAAAAGCTGCGAGCCGATCAAAATGATGTTTCTGACAGAATTCCACAGATTACGGATTCGGCGCAGAAGGCCGAACTCATCAAGTCAATGCAGGTGGTAAAAGAAGATTTGAGGATTAAAGAAGAAAAACTTAAGGCTGTAATGGACGTCTGGCGCGATCTAATGCTTCGTGTACCTAATATTCCTGATCCAACCTCTCCAGAAGGCTCAGGAGAAGAGGACAACTTGGAAATTAGGACCTGGGGCGAAAAAGCAAAATTTGATTTTGAGCCAAAAAGTCATGTAGAGATTATGACGGATCTCGGAATGCTTGATCTTGATCGCGGGACAAAGGTTCACGGCTTTCGTGGGTATTTTTTGACGGGTGACGGGGTTAGGCTTTGCTTTGCTATTTGGAATTACGCCATGGATTTCTGGAGCGCGCGCGGTTTTAATCCCGTAATGCCACCAATCAACGTAAGGCGTGAACCGCTTCTTGGCTGTGCATTTATCCCCCAAGGCGAAGCCGATATTTACAAAGCCCAAGACGATAGCTATTTTGTAGGTACTTCCGAGGTGCCATTGATGGGGATGTATATGAACGAGATCCTCGACGGCTCGAAGCTTCCAGTAAAAATGCTTGGATTTTCTCCTTGCTTTCGTCTTGAAGCTGGCAGCCATGCTAAAGACATAAAAGGATTGATCCGCGTCCATGAATTTTATAAGTTTGAACAGGTAATCTTGTGCGCCGGCAATCATGCCGAATCCGTCAGGCAGCACGAAGATGTTCAGAAAAATATTGAAGATTTTATTCAGTCATTAGAGATACCTTATCAAGTTGTAGATGCATGTACCGGAGACATGGGCTTTGCCAAGGTTCGAATGTACGATACTAATCTTTGGGTTCCAAAAGAAGAAAAGTATCGTGAGATCTCCTCCGCTTCATATTTTCACGACTTCCAGACCAGAAGACTGGGGATCCGTTACAAGGACGCTGATGGGAAGATAAACTTCACTCATTCGCTTAACTGTACAGCTATTCCAACTCCGCGAATCCTGGTATCTCTAATTGAGAATTTTCAAAATGCCGATGGGTCGGTCCGTGTTCCAACCGTTCTCCAAAAGTACTTCCCGAAAGACGTAATCAAGAAGTAGTCTATGAGGGAAGTGGTTCAGAGAGCTTCGCCGATAAAGAAGGAAAAAAGAAGAAGATTCTTTTCAAAGTTCTTGTTTTTTTTATTTATTACGGTGATTCTTTTTATCGGCGTTGGTATTGTTTCAGGAATTCCTAAATTTGTGATAAATGAAGCGGAAGTCGACGGAACAGAATCTTTGGACAAGGCGGAAGTTGCGCAGAAAGTTTTGGCTAGTCTCTCCGGTAAGAAGCTTTTCTTCTATTCAAAGGCGAATATCTTTCTTTTCTCAAAGAGTGAGCTGGCCAGTTTTATCTCCAAAGAGTTTCCTCGCATCTACCAGATAGTATCGGTCAATCGTCTTGGTCAAAAGCTAGAAGTCAGGATTGAGGAGAGGCATGCCGTCTATACCTGGTGTGGATATGAGGCGCCGGCGTATTCCTCCAGATGGCAGAGAGGGAAATGTTATTTCTTGGACCAAAAAGGATTTGCTTTTGCCGAGGCTCCTAATTTTTCTGAAGGAGTATATCTTTCAATATATGGCGGCTTATCCACAGGGAAGACAATCATAGGAGAGACAATAAATCTTAAAAACAACATTTCTGATGTTTCAAAAATGTTAGCAATACTCGAAGATAATGGACTACCGGTGCACTCGCTGGTGCTTGGGCCGGACGGTCAGCATCAGTTTCTTCTGGATACATATTCACTTACTGGAGATTATGCCAAAATACTTTGGAATGAAGACGCGCCTCTAAATGATACGCTTCAAAAACTTGGCGCGGCGATTTCCGAAGAGAAGTTTCAAAATGATTGGGAAGAGCGCAAGGAGCGCCTTTTGTATGTTGACACTCGTTTCAACAATAGAGTATTCTACAAATTCCAAAATGAAGAAAATATCATTGAATAGTGGTGGATTCTGGAAAAAGCTTCGCGAAAAGAAGCCCTTCTTTGTTTTGGCCCCAATGGCCGATGTCACAGACTGTGTTTTTAGAAATCTTATTGCAGAAAATGGCAAGCCGGATGTAATGTGGACCGAGTTTGTTTCAGCGGATGGATTAGCTTCAGAGAAGGGTCGCCAGGCACTCATCATTGATCTCAAATTCTCAGAGGTTGAACGCCCTATTGTGGCGCAGCTCTTTGGCGGAAATCCGGAAAACATGGAGTTTGCCTCACGTCTTTGCGCAGATCTCGGCTTCGATGGCATCGATATAAACATGGGTTGTCCTGATAGGTCTATAGAAAAGTCTAAAAGCGGCGCGTACTCAATTAGAGATCCCAAGCTTGCAAAAGAGGTTATGCTTGCCGCTAGGCGCGGCGCCGGAAATTTGCCTGTCAGTATAAAAACTAGAATCGGCTACAATAAGATTGAATGGGACTGGATTAAGGAAGTCCTATCTTGGCAATTACCAGCAGTAACTTTTCATCTTCGTACTAGAAAAGAAATGTCATTAGTTGCCGCTCACTGGGAGCTTATGCCGGAAATCATAAAATTGCGCGATGAGATCTCGCCTGAAACTCTAGTGATAGGGAACGGCGACGCAAAAGATATTGAAGACGGGAGGAAAAAAGCGGTGGCGTCCGATGCAGACGGCATCATGCTAGGTCGTGCTATTTTTGGACGACCTTGGTTATTTGATCAAAACAAAACATTCACCAGCGTCAGAGAGCGATTGGTTGCCATGCTCCAACACACGAAGAGATTCGTTGAGGTTTTAGGCGAGTATAAAAATTTCGCCATCATGAAGAAACACTACAAGGCTTATGTGAATAATTGGGATGGCGCTAAAGAGCTTCGGATGTCTTTAATGGACGCCGAAAGCTATGAAGAAATAGAAAAAATTACAAAAGATTATCTGAAGAATGTAAATTAGCTGACTTTCTTGACGACCATTCTTCTCTTGTTATAATCTGGTTGTGGTCTCTGGATCACCATTACAAATAGCTCATAATCATATGGTAGAAACAGAATTTTTGAAGACTCTCGCAATTGACGCAGATTTGGAAGAAGAGGAGACCGTTGGCGACGATATGGATGCAGATACAGACGAGGATGAGGACGAAGATGAAATTGACAGTGATGAAGGAAGTGACGAAGGTGCCGGGGATCTATAATTAGTTAAAATATAGTAAAAGCGCCCTTTTGGGCGCTTTTACTATATTTGTTATAATCTGAGCCATGTCAGAGATTGCTTTGTATAGAAAATACCGGCCAGAGGCCTGGAAGGAGGTTCTGGGTCAGGAACATATTGTAAAAGTTTTGCAGGGTGCGCTCGCGCTTGGCAATGTTGCGCATGCGTACCTCTTTTTCGGTTCTCGTGGAACAGGCAAGACCACTGTGGCCAGGATTGTCGCGCGCGAGCTTGGAGTTTCCGAAAATGATACTTTCGAAATAGATGCCGCATCGAATGGTGGTATCGATGAGATTCGCGCGCTTCAGGAAAATATTGCGACACTTCCTTTTGACTCCAAATACAAAGTTTATATTTTCGATGAAGTTCACATGTTGTCGAAAGCTGCTTGGAACGCGATGCTAAAAACGCTCGAGGAACCGCCAGCCCATGTCGTGTTTATTTTAGCTACCACCGAAATAGAAAAAGTCCCTGAAACAATCATATCTCGCTGCCAAGTCTTTACTTTTAAAAAGCCAAACACCAAAATCTTGAAACAGATGGTTGAGGGCGTGGCCAAGAGCGAAGGCTGGAAAATCGATGCCGCCGGCGCCGAGCTCATATCGATTCTCGGAGACGGATCTTTCCGCGACACGCATGGTATTCTGCAGAAAGTGATGTCGTTCTCAAAAGACAAGAAGATTAGTTCACAGGAAATTGAAGCAGTTACAAACGCGCCTTCGGGTATGCTGGCAGTCAGTCTCTTGAAAAGCATCGCTGAAAAAGATCTAGCGGGTGGACTTGAACTTATTTCAAAGGCGGCTGAACAAAATATCGATATGGCTTTATTTTTGAAACTTTCCGTCATGAGGCTGCGCACGGCGCTTCTTTTACGCTACGCTCCTGAGATGAAAAATGAGCTTTTCGAATCCATGACCGACGGCGAGCGAGACGCCATAACTCTGGTTTTAAAAACAAAAGGATCCAATCTGTCTTCGAAGACTTTAGAAATTCTCTTGGAAACGGGGGAGAAAATAAAATACGCCAGTGTTTCGACATTGCCTCTGGAACTCGCGCTCATAAAAATAATCGAGGAATAAGAAAGCCCCGCGTCATGCGCGGGGCTTTTCCTTTTGTACTGTGTTCTCATCCGAGATAGGCCTTGAGGAGCTTGCCTCGACTGAAATGTCTGAGGCGTCGGATGCCCTTTTCCTTGATCTGGCGGACGCGTTCGCGGGTCAGGTCGAATTTGGCGCCGATCTCGTCCAGCGTGAGACCGTGGTTCATGCCAATCCCAAAGTACAGCCTTACGACATCACCCTCACGTCCGGAAAGCATACTGAGCGCGCGTTCAATCTCTTCTGACATGCTGCCATTCATGATCAGGTCATCGGCTTGAGGACCCTTTTCGTCCTTCATGACATCGAGCAGTGTTGATTCCTCTCCATCTCGGAGCGGCGCATCAAGACTCGTGTGTCTGCCGCCGCCAAGCTTGAGGGCTGTCTCAATGTTGTCCACAGGGAGATCAAGCAGCGCAGAGAGCTCTTCTGCTGTCGGCATACGCTCGAATTCCTGCTCGAGCTTTGCCACAGCCTTGTTGATCTTGTTCATCGAACCGATCTGGTTAAGCGGTAGTCGCACGATTCGCGCCTGTTCGGCCAACGCTTGGAGGATGCTTTGGCGTATCCACCAAACGGCGTAGCTGATGAACTTGAAGCCGCGAGTTTCGTCAAAACGCTTTGCCGCCTTAATGAGACCATGGTTGCCTTCGCTGATGAGATCAGGAAGAGAGAGTCCCTGATTTTGGTACTGCTTTGCAACAGATACCACGAATCGCGTGTTCGCTTTCACCAGTTTCTCCAGCGCGTCCTCGTCGCCTTGTTTGATGCGGACAGCGAGCTCAACTTCCTGTTGGGCCGTAATGAGAGGCAGTCTTCCGATCTCGTGGAGATACTTGTCGAGCGACCTGTCTTCGCGATTGGTAAGCGTCTTTGTGATCTTTAATTGGCGCATTCTGGCCATATGTATGGAGCTGTTGGTTTCAGTTACCATAACATTCAGCCTGATAGATGTCAACATAAAAGCCCCCGGTGAAAGGGGCTTTTATTTATGCGGCTTGGCTGTGATCTATTTCTTCGATTGGAGGATCTATTGGTTTAATTTTTCTTGGATCTTCTTTTACGATAATTCCGCCACCTTTTAAGATCATTTCTTCAGTAGTGGCGAAATCAACTTTGTCGTCTGTGCACCAAACAGTGCCGGTATAACCGTCAGTCGTTTTTTCTATTTTTACCGGGTGCTCTTTTTCATCGAATACATCAAGGACAGAAGGGTCTTCGAAATGAAAAATAAACCAAGGTTTAAGCGCGTCCCCTTCACTCCTCTCCGGATGTTCCGCCAAGAATAGATTATTCGCTAGATGATTTTCATCAATAGGGGAAAAACTCTTGTGTACGGATTCAATACCAGGCCTGTTAGGAGCCGCCTCATTCTTTTGTCCGCCAATGCCGAAAAGTCCCATGTGAATTATTTATTACCCTGTCCCAAGAATTTGTAGATGAGCATACCGATAACCGATCCGATAAATGGAGCGACGAGGTATGGGATGGCCCAGATGTGCACGCCGAGAGCGATAGCAGGGTTGATGACTCCGTATGATCCGAGTCCACCGCCGATGTATGCGCCCATGATGAGAGATAGACCGATGATAGCCGCAGTCTGCAGTCCACCGCGAGCTTTATCGAGAGCACCCATGATGCCGAAGGCAAAGATTGCCATACCGATCATTTCGGCAACGAATGAATAAACAGAAAATTCTGTTCTGAATGCTGGTAGCTGTAGCGCCATAGCCATGGTTATGGCCCAGACCGCGACGCCAGCAAGTGCCTGAAGGAATATATAGATGAGAGCGTTCTTTAGGCTAATGCGTCGCATAACGAGCATTCCAAAAGTGACAGCCGGATTGTAGTGTCCGCCTGAAACAGCGCCGATAGTAAAGACAAGCATAGCGAGCGTGAGACCGACCCAGAAGGCGGTCGGCACTCCAGCGGCGCTAAAAATAGATGCGGTAACTGTAAGCGTCAAGACTAATGTGCCGAAAAATTCAGCAATGTATTTTTTCATGATTCTTTTATAAAGCTATATTAATGCGTCTATTATACCAGGGGATGTCCGTCGTGAGAAAGGGGATATATTTCTTGACCGGACACGAACGGAATGTTATTAATTAAAAGACGCAAGTTCATTAACCCGGCTTACCCCGGACAAAACCCTACAAGATGCTGACAGCACTTCTCATTGCGGTCGTGGCCGCAGCGAGCCTTGGTATATTTCTCTACGATCGGCGCAAGATCAAGAAAAGCGGCGCCGCGAAGTTCGAGAAATATCTGATCGACCAGCTTGAGACCGAACTGATTCCGCATTTTGCTACTCGGGACGAGGCTTTGAGCTTTGTTGCCAAGTTTCAAGATGCCAAGCAGAAAAACTTTGGACCGGTTCATGTTATTGATCTCCAGGTCCTCTGCGACAATGTCGTCTATAGGATGTGCAATAAAGGCATGATTCCCGAGCGACACTGGCGGAATTGGCCGGTTTTGGTCGAGATGGCATGAAAAAGCCCCCGCGCGATGCGCGGGGGCTTTAGCTTTTCATTACATCTTCACTAGGGGCTGATGAATGCCGAAAACATTCTTTTCCGTGTCGATGTAATATGCCTGCCAAGCCATGCCAGCCAGATCCATTTTTGGTAGGGCGCAGATTGAACCGGTTTCCTCGAGTTTTTTTATCGTCGCGTCGATATCATCCACGACGATGGTGCAAACATAACCAGTTACGGCTTGTCGTGGCTTCACCGGATCGCATTCGCCAGGCCGTTTCAAGAGGCCGCCATTGATACCGGTCTCAGTCGAGTCCTTTGGCGCGGTCATGATCATCCAGTATTCTGTGTCACTTCCTTTCCACTCGACAAATTCCCAGCCGAAAATTTTTTTATAAAAATCCATTGCTCTCTGTAGATCATCTGCTTGTATTTCAAAATGCGCAACTCTATTAGACATATATAAAAATTAAAATATTAAATGTGATTTTATCTTAACATCTCCAAATGTAATTTGCTGCTATCGGTCTTTATTGCATTGAAAATATTTTTAGAAATTCCAAGTCTTTCGAACCAGTTCTGGAAATATTCAAATAATTCTGCTGAGCGTTCATGCTTGCCAAAATGATATTGCATAAAATCTTTGTAATTCTGGATTTTATCGGCAATCAGCATTTGATTAACTTCAGTAAGTGGACTAAGAGCTATTTCTTCAAGGCTAATAATTTTTCTTCGACTTAGGTATGCATTGGCAATATTCCTGTATTCCATTGTTAAAGCAACGATCTTCGGATCAAATTCTGAAATTCTAGAAATATTCTTGAGTACATCTTCATCACTCTGAAAAAGTGGATGAAGGCAATAGGCTCTCTGGGTATATTCTGAAGCGTTTATGGCTTTAAGAATCTCCAAGCCTTCATTTATGTGATTAATAAGTAAAACACCGCTTCGGGCAGTTGTTTGTCCTCCATAGTATTTTTTGATCGCTTCGTATTCTTTAGAAGGAGTATCTTTCATGTGCTACCGGGCAGGGACTCGAACCCCAATTAACAGGACCAAAACCTGCTGTCCTACCATTAGACGACCCGGTAATGACGTCATTTTGCCTTAAAACATACTTTTTATCAAGAAAAGAAAAGCCCCGCGGTTGCGGGGTTTTTCAAAAGATCAGAATTGCGCGCGCGGGACGGTACGGTAAGCGGGCTTTCTCAGCGAGAACAAAATAAGAACCGCGCAGAGGAAGGTCGTGCATCCGGCGTAAAGCCTTTCCTCGATGGTCCAATCCTTACCTGCGTACAGGGACATAGCATTCGCTATTAGGAAAAGCGTGTAGATACCGGTCGGGGTGGATTCGGGCTTTTTCCACGTGTCGACGCCCTGCGGAACAGAAGCGATCACGACTGCTAGGCTGCTGGCTACAGTCCCAGCCTCTGGTCCTATCGCATACCACACGAAAAGGCAGACCAACACCAGAAACGTTGTGACTGACTCGACCCATGTCCAGGAAACCTGCTTCTTGAAAGCGAGACACGTGGTGACGATCGAAGCGCTGCAAGCATAAGCGAGGGGAAGCGCGTAATTTCCTTTCTGGATTATGGTTGTTGTGGCCGCAATGATGTCCAGGAGGGCCCATAGGAAGAAGGCGGCAAAGTTTTGCTGCACAGTTCCCTTTAAGATTCGGTAAATGAGCGGTGCATTAGCGCCTAGGCCAATGATCGCAGCGAGGAGTTGTAAACGATCCATTGGTTCCGGTTTTGAAAGATATTGTCATAATTCTCTGACACCGTCAACTAAAACAATTATTCTTTTAATTAAAAATAAGATGGTAGAATTGGCGCACATTCTAATGATGGAGAATACTCAAATAAAACAACTCACAGAAAATGCCAAGAAGGTGATGCAAATGTATCAGAAGGAATTTCCGGATGTGAAAATGGATCGTGACTACTTGCCGTTTAAAATCACCGAAGAGTGGGGCGAATGTTTGCAGGCGTATCTCATGCTCACCGATCGCGGACGCCAGAAAGGGAAGTCGAAAGAGGATATCAAGGAACTTCTGTCCCAGGAGTTCGCAGACGTCTTCGCCTACCTTCTTCTTTTTGCCGAAAGCGAAGGAGTAGACTTGGCAGAATCTATCGATAAGAAATGGTTTTCGTATTTGAAAAGATAGTTAAAAACTTTCTCGTCTAACTAAAACAAAAACCCGGGCATGTGTCCCGGGCTTATGTCTTCGGTTTTTTTGGGCGCCGCTTCCTGTTAAGGAATATCCGGAAAAGGGAGAAGAGAACGGTCAGGCCTGCGCAAGTCGCGACTGCCCAGAGTAAGCCAAAGAACATCCACCCGAGCATCGCCGCCGTAAAAAGTAGAAATAGATAGAGTACGAAAGCAATGACTTTCTTGAATACCTCCATCTCAAGCATGTAAATCTTGTGCAGTTGCGCTTTTCGTTCTTCGCGTGCGCGTATCAGGTTGTATACAGCGTCCTGGCCAATCTCTGTCGCCTCCATTAGGTCTGCGTCCTGGAGCTGTTCTCTGAGCATGGGATCATCAAAGCCCGTTGTTTTCATTTGAACACGGTTTTACAGAAATTATATTCCAAATTAACAATTGTCAAACTGTACGGCCCGGAATCAAGTCGGATATAATAGATACGTGCAAAAGAAATGGTTCAAAAGAAAACTCTATGGCTATGGCTGGTACCCGGCTTCGTGGGAAGGGTGGCTGTCTCTCATGATATTCCTTTTATACATTGTTTGGTGTTTTCTTTGCATTGAAAATCGTTCAAATTCTACAGGCGAGCTTTTGATAAAATTCTTGCCTAGGCTTCTTTTGGCCATGGCTATCATGACATTTCTCGCCATCAAAAAAGGCGAGAAGCCGCGCTGGCAATGGGGAAAGCACATAGAAGATTAAATAAATCAAAAGGGCGTCCTTGCGGACGCCCTTCTTACTTGGGGTCATCTTTGGGTTTTTTACGCTTGATGAGGTGCGAGCCTGCGGCGTAGGCAAACAGGGGATCGAATTCCTTCTTCGGGATGACGAAGTTGTTCTTATCTGAAATGACTTCGGTAATTCCCGGGTCAGGCTCAGTTTGTGCCGGACTTTGGACCGTGGACGAATCATCCAGAATCACGCCAGTAGCGCCAGGCTTTCCGGCCATCCAGTCTTCATACTGCTTCTTGTGCTCCGGAGACAGTACACCGATCTTGTCGCTTGTGATTAGGGCCATCAGACCGCGATTGATGCCCGGTGGCTTTTTCCGACGGTTTTTCTTTGCCATGATTTGTTCGGTTTTTATTAAAATACATTAGTTTATAAGTTTGTCAAATAAATATGAGTAAAAGAAAAGCCCCCGCGATGTGCGAGGGCTTTCCAAAACCTTTTATGCTCCGGTCGGTGTTGTGTCGGTTAGCCTGCCGTTTTGGCCGACGGTATTTGCGTTGACTGTTCCTCTCCAGTTCGCTGTACGATCATGTGGATGTTCATCATCCTTTGGATGACGGGGCTCATCATCAACGAATACGCGACTTCCGACAATATTGTCGTGGAACTTGTTCTCGGTGATCTCAATCAGACCGCGGATGTGTTCTAGTTGCCTTTCCAACAAGTCTCTATCCTCTGAAGGAATTTTCTTTAGGAGTTCTTCTTTCAGTGAGTCCTTGTAGTCCTGAAGATACACTTGCTGACGGCGGTTCATTTCCCGAGACTTTCCTACGACTATACGTCTCCACCTCAGAGAAAACGCTGCAACGCCGATCGCCATCATAAGACTGAAAACGAAAGCGCCCATAGGTTCGCCATCGATGTTTTGAGAGATCAGCATGTACGATGCAAGTAGGACCGCTATGCTGAGGAACAGTGGCCATCCGGCAAAAGGCTTGCCCCAGGCAATATCATTTCTGGTGCCAACTGTTTTTGCTGATAGCCAGTTCTGATTGATGACATCCTTCATGAATATTCGAGGTGGTTTGCGCTGCTGCATTCGGTTTTTTGGTTTTGGTTTTTTTGTTCGGTTCGGAGGAATACTAGGACAAAAAAGGCTTTTAGTCAAAGCCATGGGTTGCAAAAGGGTAAAAGATATTGTATTCTTTCTGTCCTTCCCCGAATAGGGGATCCCGCCCGTACGAACGGCGCTGTGCACGTTCGGGCGGGTTTTTAATCAAAACTTATGGAAATCAGGAATATCGCAATTATCGCCCACGTCGACCACGGAAAGACAACGCTCACCGACGCCATCATGCGCCAGACCGGCATGGTCAAGGACGAATCTTCGTCTATGGATTCGAACGATCTTGAAAAAGAGCGCGGCATTACCATTTACGCGAAGAATGCCTCGGTTAACTACAAAGGCACGAAGATCAATATCGTCGACACTCCGGGCCACGCCGATTTCGGCTCCGAGGTCGAACGCGTTCTTCGATCGATCGATTGCGTTCTCTTGGTTGTTGACGCTCAGGAGGGTCCCATGCCGCAGACCAGATTTGTTTTGAAGAAGTCCCTAGAAATCGGACACAAACCAATCGTCGTAATAAATAAAATTGATAAGCCGGCCGCGGACGCAAAGCGCGCTCATGATGAAGTCTTCGAACTTTTCTTTGAGCTTGGCGCGACAGAAGAGCAGCTTAATTTCACGACCGTGTACGCTATTGGTAAGCAAGGTGTCGCCATGCGTTCAATGGATGATGAGCGGAAAGACATAACTCCGCTCCTCGATGTCGTCCTTGAAACCGTACCAGTCGCAAAGAACGACACGACTCTTCCACTAAAAGCCCAGCCTTTTAACCTGGCGTACGACAACTTCTTTGGACGTATGGCTGTGGGACGAATTTACGATGGGGAACTCAAAACCAATGCTAATGTTTTCATAAAAAAGCACGACGGAACAATTAGCCAGGGTCGTGTGACGAAGCTTTTCACATTCGAAGGCACAGCTCGAAAAGAGGCCGATGTTGTCGAAGCCGGAGACATATTCCTTATGGCCGGACTTCCGGACATATACATTGGCGACACCATTTGCATGTCTAAAGACACTGAAGAACTTCCGACGATCAAAGTCGACGAGCCAACGATCGCGCTTAACTTCTTGGTTAACAGCTCGCCATTCGGCGGACGAGAAGGAAAATTCGTTACGTCCCGCCAGATTCGCGAGCGGCTACTCAAAGAGCTTGAGATTAACGTGGGACTTCGCGTCGACTTCGAAGGCGATACGATGAAAGTATTCGGCAGAGGCGAGCTTCACGTCGCCATCCTCCTAGAGAACATGCGCCGCGAAGGCTACGAAATGCAGGTGAGCCAGCCGCAGGTCATCATCAAAGAAGAAAATGGTCAAAAAATGGAACCATTTGAAGAAGTTACTATTGAAATTCCGGTCGAAGCTCAGGGTGCCGTCATCGACAAGCTCTCCCGCCGAGCTGTTCATGTTACGAACATCAAGCCTGATGGAAATCGTGTACGCCTCATGCTTGAAGGTCCGACCCGCGGACTTCTCGGGTACCGAGGCCAGTTTATGGTGGATACGAAAGGCGAAGGAATTTTCGCTTCGCGCGTCATCGGTTTCAAACCGTACGTTGGCGAAATTGAGAAGCGTCAAGTTGGCTCCATGGTTTCCATGGCGACCGGCAAGGCTCTTGGTTACTCTCTTTGGAATCTCCAGGATCGAGGCGTTCTATATATCGGTCCTGCAACTGAAGTTTATGAGGGAATGGTCCTTGGTAACACTTCAAAGGGTGAAGAGATGATGGTGAATCCAACCAAAGGTAAAAATCTCACGAACGTCCGCTCATCCGGAAACGACGAAGCCATCACGCTCATACCGCCGCTCACACTTTCAATTGAACGCGGACTTGAGATCATGTCTGATGATGAATTCCTGGAGATCACCCCGAAATCTGTGCGACTTCGAAAACAATTCCTTACAGAAGCCGAGCGATCACGGAATAAAAGACAATAATGAAAAAGCCCCGCCTTCCGGCGGGGCTTTGCGTTGGTGTGTCACTTATCCGTCAAAAGAGCGAGGAAGGCAGTGCCCATCATCCAGATCATCAGGATGATGATCTCTGCGTCCGGCGCGCCGGATTGCGCATGCATTTGGAGTGCTTGTTGTATTGCTGTCAGTCCGTACATGTAGTTTTCTTTTGTTGCAATATATAATTATTATATATTTTGTCAACCAATCTAGAGTCTCTGCGATACCATGCTAAGATTTAGAAATGCCAAAGAAAAATACCTTCAAGGGAAAAAACGCAATCCTCGACTACTTACGTCCGGGCGCGACGGGCCCGACGCCGCTTGTCGAGCTTCCCGCACGCCTCAATCCATTCCTTAAAGATAAAGTTCATATCTACATCAAGCTCGCTCAGAGCGTGCCGCTCGCTAATATCAAATCTCTGCCGTCGTGGTATATGCTCGAAGGAATCCCGAAAAAAGAATTAAAGAAGATAAAGCATCTCGTCGAGTACTCTTCGGGAAACACCGTGCTCTCACTCGCCATACTCTCGCGTCATTTCGGTATCCCAAACATGCACGCCATTATCACGCCGGACGTCCCGAAAAATAAAAAGAATTTTCTCCGCCTTGTCGGCGCGGAAACTATTATTTCTCATGGACCAGCATCGCCAGACGTCGGCGCAAATGTTGGCGGTATATACGAAGCAGGCGCACTTGGAAAGAAAGCCGGGTGGTATAACTTGAACCAATATGTGAATACAGATAATCCAAAGGCGTCCGGCTCAATCATTGGCCGAGAGCTTTTCGATCAGCTTGGAAAAGACCTATCGATCGTTATGACAAGTCTCGGAACCGGTGGAACGGTTGTCGGCACATCAAAGTATCTGAAGAAAAAGAATCCGAAGGTAAAAGTTTTGACGTCGTACATAAAGAGAGGCTTTTCGATCCCGGGTCCACGTGGGGAAGACGCTGTCCGAAAACTTGCCTTTCCTTGGCCCGAGGCCGTAGACGGGGAGATGAAAATAGAAACCGTGCCAGCCTTCCGGGAGAGTCTCAAGCTTATTCGAGAAGGCTTCTTTGTTGGGCCATCCACCGGTATGCAGCTCGCGGCGCTGCTAGAGTTTCTGAAAGAAGAGAGGGGGGCTAAACGTCTAAAAGAGTATCGAGACAAGAGCGGGGAGATAAATATCGCTTTTGTTGCCTGTGATACAATGTTTGCATATATCGAAGATTATTTTGAAGTATTAGGAGATAATTTGAACAAGAAATGAAAAAATTCATAATAATATTACTTGTAGTTTTGGCGGCCTTGGTGATATTCGCTATCGTAAAAACCAACAAGATTAAATACGACGGAGCAGATACTCCGGCGGCCGAAGAAACAGGAGGAGTGTCAGGACAATTCATGAAGCTAGGAGAAAACGCGATTGTGGTCCTTGAGCAACGTCTCACGGACAGTGTTTCTATAAATGCGATAAATATGGAAAAAGCCGGCTTTGTTATTATTCACCGCGATGAAGGCGGGAAGCCGGGCCCAATCATTGGTGTATCAAAATGGTTCCCGGCTGGTCAGTACGCTGACGAGGATATTGGCACGACAGAAACCTTGCTTGAGGGAGTAGATTATTATGCGATGCTTCATGTCGACGATGGTAACGGCGTTTTCGATCCAAAGAATGATAAACCGGCCACAAACTTCGCCGGAGAAATTTGGGGAGTCTTTCAAGCCAGCAAAGATGCTCCAGATCCTAAAGGGGTAGAAATTAATTACTAAATTTAATATGCAAATTAAACAAATTTTCGAAAAACAGAACGCAACAGCCGCCGGAGTTTTGGGCGCGTCGCTTATCGTTATGGCCATAGTCGCTGGAATTTTTCTCTCCAATCTTCGTTCGAGCGGAAACGTTCTTACATCAACTGGTTCCGCCAAAACCAGCGTGATTTCTGACTCAGCCAAATTTTCCGGCTCGGTGATCGCTTATGGTGCGCAGTTTGAATTGCCGACTCGCTACAAAGAGATGGAGGCCAGCACAGCCAAGGTCAAAGCTTATCTCTTGGAAAACGGCGTGACCGAAGAAGAGCTTGTGATTTCTCCGATTACTCAGTTTGAACAGTATGATTATAACAATACCGGTGGACCTAAACAGTTCCAGCTTTCACAAATGATAAGCGTAAACTCGGCTGACGTTGAGAAGGTGACAAAGATTTCTAACGGCGTTTCGGCAATCGCCAAGTCTGGTGTCTTATTTCAGACAAATGGCGCGCAGTATTTCTATTCAGATCTAGCGAGCCTTCGCGTTTCGCTCCTTGGCGAAGCTGTAAAAGACGCCAAAGCTCGAGCGAAGGAGATTGCCAAAGCATCCGGCGGAAATGTAGGAAAGCTTAAATCCGCGACTTCCGGCGTGGTGCAAGTCTTGGCGCCTAACTCTATTGATACATCTGACTACGGTACATATGACACGACCACTGTTGAGAAAGAAGTCATGGTGACAGTCAGGGCGACATTCATTATCAGATAAATATGCAATTCGATATTATGAAAAACGTAATTATTGTTATTGTTGGCGCGCTAATTGTCTTCTTTATCATTTCAAAAGTTGGTCCCGAAGCTCCGGCGCCTGTTGTAGAAGAGCCGGGTATTGTTGTGCCGGCAGAGATTGAACTTATGAGTCTGAAAGGAGTAAAAATTTATATAACCGCGCCAAAAGAGGGCGACGGCGTCACTAGCCCATTGGTGGTGAAAGGCCGTGCGCCGGGAAATTGGTTCTTTGAAGCCAACGCGGGACTTACTCTGACTGACTGGGACGGACTTATTATTGCCGAGGGCAATATCATGGCTGACGGCGAGTGGATGACTACAGAATATGTTCCTTTTACCGGAACACTCGCGTTCACTAAGCCAGCCTACGGCGAAAGGGGAACGCTCATTCTGAAGAAAGACAATCCTTCGGGCGAGCCGCAATTTGATGATTCCGCTGAACTGACAATCAAATTCCAATAAAATGAAAGATTTCAGCAAGAAGTATCTAGCTGAGTTCGTTTACGGCGCCACTGATGGCGCCGTTACGACGTTCGCCATCATATCTGGTGTTATGGGCGCCTCACTTTCCCCGGTTATTGTTTTGATTCTCGGCGTGTCGAATGTTTTAGCCGACGGCTTCTCAATGGCGAGCTCAAATTATCTTTCAGCGAAATCAGAAAAGGCTGTTGGAAATAGCCACGGCAAAGCCCCGCTCAAAACCGCCGCCATAACCTTCGGTTCATTTGTGCTAGTCGGTCTTGTGCCGCTTCTTCCGTTCATTGGCAAAGCGCTTTTTAAAAGTATGGATTTTAATGAATTTATGGTTTCCGGGATATTTACAGCCGCAGCTTTCGTCATCATTGGCATTGTCCGCGGAACGGTTACGGGCCAGAGTCGGACAAAATCATCTATCGAAACAGTGCTTGTCGGTGGCCTGGCTGCAAGCATAGCTTATTTTGCCGGGTATGCTTTGAAACACTACGCAGGCTTATCATAGTCCCCAATTTCTTGTATAATCTTTGATGGATTTAAAAGTTTAATCTTTTTACTATGACAATATTTGGAAAAGTACTCCTTGGACTTATACTCGCGACTGCGGCAGTTCTCATAATCAAAGGCGCTGGCAAGGGAAATGACGAGATAGTTTTGGCTCCAGAGGGTGAGGAAGTTGTAGCTGACACGCCGGCTCCTGCTGAGCAGGAAGTTGGAACGTTCCAAGGCTCGGCCAAGGATCTGATGGCACGAGGCGGCGATCACAAGTGCACGTTTACTCAGGAGGTGGAAAATAGCAAATCAACAGGAACGATTTATATCTCAGGAACCAAGATGCGCGGCGACTTTAATTCAAACGTGTTGGCCGGCGGAACGACAATGGATTTAGAAAGCCATATGATTTCTGATGGTGCAACCATGTGGACTTGGTCAAACATGATGCCAACGGGCTTCAAGATGGCCGTCGATCAGAGCGCGCAGGCTGGCGGACAGCAGCAGGGGTTTGACGCAAATGTCGATCTTGAATACACATGCATAAATTGGGCTCCTGATCAGTCGCAGTTTGTAGTACCATCGGCAATCACCTTTACCGAGTTTAAAGCTCAATAAGTGAGATAGAAAAAGCGCCTAAGAGGCGCTTTTTCTATGAATTTTTTGTGCTAAGATATGGAAACTATGGCTAAATTTAAAGAATATCTAAAGACAAATAAGAAGAAATTGCTTATTGGCGGAGGCGTGCTACTCCTCTTGGTAATTATCGTTGCCGGCGGCGGCAAAGGCGATGAAGGAATTTCAAGATTCACTGTTGAGCGCGGAGACGTGCTAGACACCTTGATCCTCTCGGGCGAGGCGAAGCCTGTCGAGGGCGCAGAGATGGCTTTCTCCACCTCCGGCATGGTGGAACAGGTCTTCAAACAAGCGGGCGACAAGGTTTTTGTGGGCGAGAAAATTGTCGAGCTTGATAACGCGTCTCTTCGGGCTGATCTTTCCGACGCGGTTGCAAACTTAGAGCTCGCGAAAGCCGAGGCCAAGGTTTCTGACGCCGAGCTTGACCAGGATGTGAAAAACGCTTATGCCAAACTCCTCTCGGACGATCTGCAGGCATATTCCCGGGATTCAAGCGTAACGCATGAACCGCCGGTTATTTCCGGAAGCTATCAGGGGATGGAGGAGGGAGAGTATCGCGTGACCATTGAGTCTTCGAATGATGCCTCTGGCAAATCATTCCGATATTTCGGCATCGAGAATGGCAAATCTCCAGTAGTCTTCTACAAAGCTATTCCGCTTGGAACAAAGGGTCTCTTCATAAAATTCACCGAGGGTCAGACTTCTTCGGGCGACACATGGCGAATTTCCATCCCAAATGTTGAGGGAGATTCTTATATTGAAAACTACAATGCTTATCAAAGCGCGCTTGCGAGCCGCGACGCCGCAGAAAAAGACAATGTCTCAAAGCAGATTTCAGACGCCCGCATCAAACAAGCGGCCGCCGGCGTAGCGCGTATCCAAGCTGAGATAAATGAGCGAACACTCAGAGCGCCATTCTCTGGAGTCGTTTCCAAAGTAGATGTAAAGAAGGGCGAGATTGCCGAGGCAAACGTCATTGTTACCGGAGTTATCACTGACGGTGCTTATGAGGTTGTTGTAGAGGTTCCAGAATCAGATGTTGTCGGCCTTATGCCGGGCATACCGGCGCCTATTACTCTAGATGCTTACGGTTCGGAAGTGGTTTTCCCAGGAACACTTGTATCAATCGACCCCGCAGAAACTGAAGTCGACGGCGTATCCGTCTATCGCGGCAAGGTTTCTTTTGTCGAAGCCGATGAGCGGATTCGCTCAGGCATGACGGCAACGGTCAATATTGCGAAAGCGGAAGCGAAGGATGTGATCCGTATCCCAGAGCGATACATTGAGCTCGATGACGAAGGAATCTTTGTGAATCTTTTAAAGGATGAAGAAGAAGTTAAAGTAAGCGTTGTTACCGGTCTATATGGGAGCGACGGCTATGTTGAGATAAAGGAAGGACTCGCAGAGGGAGACATCATAATTGGGCATTTTGCCGAGTAATATGAGTCTCGTTAGAAGTCGCGGTCGCAGATAAAAAATAAAATATGATAATCAAGGAATACAAAATTAAAAGTATAAATCAAGTATGTTGCGGAACGACCGCGACCTACTTCTAACGGGATGAGAGCTGCGCTAAGAGTCGGATTCCTGCTGGGGCTCCGGCAGATAAAAAGAGCCAATATTTGGACGACGGCACTTATCATTTTTATTATGATGCTGACCTTCTTGAACCTGGTCGGAGTCTCCGGTATTTTGGTTGGCCTTATCGAAGGATCGGTCAAGGCTAACCGCGAACAATACAGCGGAAACGTACTTCTCACTACGCCAAAAGGCGAAAACTATATTGAAGGCAGCAATAGCGTAATTGCGACACTTCATAATATTCCGGAAGTCCAGAACTTCACGGCAAGGTTCCTTGATTCTGCAACCATTGAGGCGAATTATCGAAACCGCCGCGATCCGAACGCGCTCCGCGACAGCGTTGGCGCGCAAGTGGCCGGAATTGATCCTGTAGCTGAAAATGAGGTCGCGAGTTTGGCTAAATACGTGGCCGAAGGAGAATATCTGGAGCCGGGAGATGATCAGTATGTTCTGGTCGGAGCTAATATGATCCAGAGGTATATCTCAGATTTCGGCGAGGGATTCGATACGCTTGATGATATTTTCCCTGGAACAAAAATCCGTCTTACATCGGGAGACAAGACGCGTGAATACATCGTGAAAGGTATCGTTGATAGCAAAGTTGACCAGACATCTTTCCGAATATTTATGACCGAAGGTGAATTCGTCCGGTTCTTTGACCGAACGAGCGTGAATGTAAACGAGATCGCGGTACTGGCGACGCCGGGGGTTTCGGAAGAGCGCCTCAAAGATATTTTCATCAAAAGCGGTTTCGCTGAAACAGCAAAGGTTCAGACTTCGAACGAGGCTATTCCGCAATTTTTGACTGACATCAAACTTGCTTTCGGGCTTCTTGGAAACATTATCGGTATGATCGGCATCATTGTCGCTTCCATTACAATCTTCATCATCATTTTCATTAACGCTGTGACGCGGCGTAAATATATCGGCATTTTGAAAGCGATCGGTATCGAGGCGCGCTCGATCAAGTGGGCATATATTATCCAGTCAATTTTTTACGCTGTCTCCGGCGCCGTCCTCGGACTCATTGTGCTTTACGGCGTGATGGTCCCGGCCTTTAACGCTCATCCGATAGACTTTCCATTCTCTGACGGAATCTTGGTCGCGCCAATCGACAGCGTAATGTTCAAGTTTGCCCTGCTTCTAGTTGTGACTCTAATCGCGGGCTACATTCCGGCGTCGATGATTATCAGAAAAAATACCCTGGACTCGATCCTTGGACGATAAATATATGATAATCACTGTAAAAAATCTCACAAAGACGTTCGTAAACGGAAAAATCGAGACTCATGTCTTGAAGGGAATTGACCTTACGGTTCGAGAAGGCGAATTCTTGGCCATCATGGGCAAATCCGGCGCGGGTAAATCCACGCTCATGTATCAGATGAGCCTCCTCGATGAGCCGACGACTGGCGAGCTTATTGTCGACGGACTGGACGTTTTGAAACTAACAAACAAAGAAAAAACCAAATTCCGTTTGGACAAGCTTGGTTATGTTTTCCAAGACTACGCCCTCATGCCGGAACTCACCGCGAGCGAAAATATCATGGTACCAATCATTATGAAAGGATTTTCGACAGAGGATGCGAAGAAGAAGGCCTCTGCCGCACTCGCTGAGGTCGGACTTGCTGGAAAAGAAGAGAACAGGCCATCACAGCTCTCTGGCGGGGAACAACAGCGCGTCTCCATCGCTAGAGCTATTGCTGAAGATCCAAAGATTCTTTTTGCCGATGAGCCAACGGCAAACCTCGATACTGCTTCCGGCGAGCACATTATTGAAGTTCTGCGAGACCTAAATAAAAAAGGGCAGACTATCGTTATGGTCACTCATGAAAAAGAATATACGCTCTACTGCGACAGAATCGTTCATCTGGCTGACGGAAAGATCGTGAGGGAAGAGAAGCTCAAATAAGTCTTTAAATACAAGCTAAAATTATGTTGACAAATAGTATTAATTATGCTATTGTCTTTCAAAATACAAAACACCCTAAAACCAAAAAACATGTCTATGTTCTTGCGAGCCATGGGCGGAGTGTCGCGCGAAAGTCTCAGCGAGTCTGCAGGCAGTCCTCCTTCAAAACGAAAAGAAGTAAAATTCATTCTGAGGATCCCCGATCATTCTACTAGGCTGGAGCTCTCCGAACGCTATGATTTTGACGTTCAGGGCAAAGAGACAGTTGAAGTTGTAGCTGTGAGTAACGGGATGCAGTGGAACGACATGTCGGGGGAAGAATTTAGCCTGACCGGTTCAGTGAACATGAATGGCACATGGTGTCCATTTGTGAACCACTTCTACAAAACCGCTCATGGAGGAACGATGACCATAAAATATTGAACCAAGAAGTAGCGCCGTCCCACGTGGGGCGGCGTTCCTGTTTTTGGTATACTTCTTAAATGGAAAATGTGAATCTCGTAACTTCATTCATCGCCGGCCTCTTTATGTTCTTGGCTCCTTGCACGCTTCCGCTTGTGCCTGGATTTATCGCTTTTATCTCACATGGAGAGAAAGAGCGGACAACGCGAAGCGCGCTGATGTTTTGTCTAGGGTTTCTTATGACGTTCATGATCTTCGGACTCTTGGCCGGACTCCTGGGTTACGCCCTCGCGCCAGTAAAAGCTGTGATTGAGAAAATTGGCGCGGTGTTTATCATCGTCCTTGGTTTCTACATGATCGGATTATTTAATCTGCCATTCTTTAAGGGCCAATTATTCGGTGAGAAATTTCGAAATATTTTTAAAGGGAAACACTCGCCATTTATTTTCGGAGTTTCAATAGCGCTTGGTTGGTCGCCATGCGTCGGCCCCGTGCTGGCGGGAATATTTTTCTACGCCGCGTTTTCTTACAGCGTCTTCCAAGCGCTTTGGCTTTTCTTATTCTTCTCACTCGGCTTTATTCTGCCGTTTCTTTTCATCGCCCACCTCATAAAAAGAGGCAGGAAGGTCACGCTTCGCTCTTCGCGCTGGTTTTCAGTCTTGGCCGGACTTATCCTCATATTCATAGGCATTCTTCTGTGGCGCGGCAAATTCGGCCAGCTTTCCGGATGGCTTTATAGCGCTCTGGATTTTCTAGACTACGAAAAGCTAAACAATCTCCTATAGCTTGATATAAATTTGCGTTATGATATTGTTTTAATTAATTCCGTTTCGAGCCCCAAGGGGATTTCGAAAGCAGCGCAGCTAGCCTTAGCGGATAGAGGGGGCAAAACGTCCAAGAAGTGAAAGTAGGGGTACCCCTCGTGCGCGGCCCGTAAGCCCGTAAAACCCTGGTTCTCGGTTAGGAGGTGCGTCGGAGTCCACACAAGTGGCGCGCACCTCCGCCGAGGATTTATTAGCTCTTTTGAAGACTAAAGCCCCTGAACACTTGTGTTCAGGGGCTTTCTGTTATTTTGATTTTCTAGTCTGCTTTTTAACCGGCTCAGGATCTTTCATTTCAAGTCCCGGGATGATGGTCGGGATGAAGTCTCCAATTTTCCTGAGCCAAATCAAGAAATTCTTTTGGATGTAGCGGAGGATGACGATGGTGCCGATGGTAAGAAGTCCGATTAATAGGTAGTTCTTGAATCTTGCAACCCCATCGGTGATGAACTCAATCTGCTTGTGGAAATGATGACCAAGCCCTAGGAAGACATTCACATATATAACAAGCGCTAAAAAGTTGTGAGAGAGGAAAGTTTTTCGATTTACTCGGAGGTATCCTGACATAACCGGCCCGATAAATCGGAGGTATACTAGAAAACGCGAGAAGAAAATAATTTTATTGATATGTTTCTTCGTGTAAGCCTCGTTCTTTAATAGGCCTCTTTTCTCAAGCCTCTTGATAAAACTTTTGACCAGCTTGCTGCCGCGGAACGCCAGGCTGTAGAGGACATAGTCAGAAAGCATTAGTCCCAGGACGAAGAGAGCCATGACAATAGGGTAGAGAAAAAGCCCGTTGCCAGAAAGATACCCCATAACAACCAGGATCAACTCTTCTGGAACGGGAATAAAAATATTTGAGAGAATAGCTAAAATGAAGACTCCAAAATAAGAGAGTCCTCCGACCGAGTCCAGGATTAAATTCGCTTCTTCCATTTGATGCTTCCATTATACCAAGCGGCATGCCCCCACACCAAGTTGATTGTTTCTAACCAGGGCCCTAATTTAAAAACTTAGTGTGGGGGTGTATTTTTAAAAAAGTGGATGGGTGGTATAATGTCTTCATTAGCCTTAACTTTTATAACTATGGAAAATAATTCATTCAAGACTCTAATGTGGATACTGCTCGGCCTTGCTGTTGTGGTTGTGGCAGTTATTATTCTGACTAAAAATAAAGACAAAAGTGGAGATGAAAATATGGTCATTGGCACGGCCGATGTGGACTCAGTTGATATCTTAAAGCTTGAATCATTCCCGGTTCAGATCAGTGTCGTCGCAAAGGGTAATCTCCCTGACGGCTGCACTACTCTAGGTGACGCAAAAGAAACTTTTGACGGCAAAAGCGATTTCTCTATACGTCTTGAAACAAAGCGACCAATCGATGGTGCTTGTACTCAGGCCCTGGTACCGTTTGAGAAGAGCATTAACCTTGCCGGGGCAAATGGTCTCACAAAAGGAACATACACAGTGGATGTTAATGGCGTAAAGAAATCTTTCACTCTAGATATGGACAACTTCATTAGTGAAGAAGACCCTCTTAAATAAACATGTTTAGGTACGCCTCCTTGGTTTTGGCTGTTCTGTTGATCGCGACACCGGTTTTCGCGCAGGATAAGGATGCAAAAAGAACTGAAGCCAAAGAAAAAACAGGATTTCTTCAAAAACTCAACTTCGAAGAAGGGACATTTCTTGGGAATGCCAATGTGAAGTTCATGAAGCTAGTAAACAGAGTGGAAGATTGGCGCCTAGAAACTAAAGAAAAAATAGAAACCTCACTCGACAAGATAGAGACTCGCCGGGAAGATGAAAAAGAACCGAGCACAGCTGTTAAGGTGATTACGGTACTGCATATCGCGCTACTTGCGATCCTCCTTTTCCTATTTTCTCTCCAATTTGTTTTTTGGACGGTCTCCATCCTACTAGTCATTGCTTTCATTCGTCGAATAGTCAGATTTATTGCAGGACTAATTCGTCGCGATCATATTTCCGCTTGATTTTGACCCAAGTCTCAGTTCATATATAATGCGGAATATGGAACGCACAGGACTTTATTATCCCATTACTATTCTTATGGCTGTTTCAGCCATTTTTTGGCCATTTTGGGTAACGGCCATTTTTTTCATTGTTGGAGTATTGTTGTTTGAGAATTTTTACCCGGGGCTCATGATTTTATTCGTGATGGACGCTGTGTATGGATTTGAGACTTTTCGCGTAGGTCCTGTTTATGGATTCCTTACAATTAGCGGCATACTACTATTTATCTTTATGAAAATTATAAAGGGTTCTACTTCAATAATAAATCGTTAGTATGTTTTTTAGAAAAAGGAGAAAACTAAATAAAATAGGTATTGATTTCGACGAGATTCTGATGGATTCAAAGAATCTTGGCGACTTCGATACACAGCAGTTCGAAGGCCGAATTGAACAAACTATCTCGAAACAAGCCATTTGGTCCATTGGCCTTGTGTTCTCGCTTGTGATTGTTATTTTTGCCGGACGGCTTCATGCTCTCCAGATAAAGAAAGGTGAAGAATATCGCGTGCTTTCAGAAAAAAATAGCTTAGATAGTCAGATAATTTTTGCTGATCGAGGGGTTATCTTTGATCGCAATGGCATCGAACTTGCATGGAATGAACGAACGCCGGAAATGACAGAGTTTGATTTCTCGCACCGCGCTTATACCAAAGAACCGGGCGCGTCAGTATTGCTTGGTTACATAAAATATCCGCAAAAGGATAAAAAGGGTTACTATTGGCAAACTAACTTTACCGGAATGGATGGTATAGAAAAAGAATATAACGACGACCTATCCGGTGAAAATGGTTCTAAGATTATTGAAGTTGATGCGCTGGGTGAGGTGGGTGGAGAAAATATTTTAAATTCGCCTGAGCACGGTAAAAACATAACTCTCACCATTGACCAGCGTCTCCAGTCAGCAATGTATAACTCCATGAAGACTTTATCTGAAGACATCGGTTATCAGGGTGGCGCAGGTGCCATCATGGACCTCTCTACAGGAGAACTTATTGTCGCCACGAGTTTTCCGGAGTATGATCCGGGCGTTATTACTGACGGCAGCGACGATGCACTCATAACTTCATATTTTCAAGATCAGAGGAAGCCATTCTTGAATAGATTTGTCTCCGGACTTTATTCACCGGGATCTATCGTGAAGCCATTCATTGCGATCGGTGCTTTGAATGAGGGAATAATTACTCCTAGCACCACAGTTTTATCAACTGGAGAGATAAAAGTTCCGAACCCATATGACCCTGAGCTTTCAACGACATTCAAAGATTGGAAAGAAGGAGGACACGGAGTTACTGATGTACGTAAAGCCTTGGCAGAATCGGTTAACACTTTTTTCTACGCCATCAGCGGAGGTTATAAGGGTCAAAAGGGCATGGGTATAGCTAAAATTGAAGAATACATCCGCTTGTTTGATATCGGCGACAAGACAAATACTGATATTGGCGGGGAAGTCTCGGGAACTGTTCCAAGTCCAGAATGGAAAAAAAGAATATTTAATGGTGAGGCGTGGCGACTTGGAGATACTTACCACACTGCCATTGGGCAATATGGTTTTCAGGTCACGCCAGCCGAAATGCTCCGCGCTATTTCGGCTATCGCCAATGATGGGACTCTTGTAACTCCTCATGTGGTAATGAATACTGAGCCATACTTAAAACATATCGAAAAAAATCTTCCGGCAGAAGATTATGAAGTAATTCGCGAGGGACTGCGGAGCGTGATCACCGAGGGAACAGGACAAGTTCTAAATGTTCCGTATGTCCATTTGGCAGGTAAGACTGGTACGGCCCAGGCCGGTGTGGGAAATAAATACATAAACTCTTGGACGATTGGGTTCTTTCCATATGAAGATCCGAAATATGCTTACGTGCTCCTGATGGAAAAAGGTCCCAAAACTGGAGATCGCTCGGCTTCGTTCGCCTTGAGGACGTTTCTTGACTGGATGAAAGAAAACACGCCGGAGTATTTTGGCCTGCCGCCAGCTGAGCCGAAGCCTGCGCCAGAGGATGTACCCACTGACGAGGAACAGGTTTAAATTGACTTAAAGCCCTCAAAAGGCTAAAATTTGGCCACTATGATCGATAAAGAACTGATAACCAAAGAGCGAAAGGCTGAGCTCGAAGCAGAGCTGAGACGCCTGGAAGGAGAAGAAAGGAGAGAAATAATCGAAAGTCTAGAGTTCGCCAAATCACTTGGCGACCTTTCTGAAAATGCCGAATATCACCAAGCTAGAGAGGCTCAGGGTAAGCTTGAAGACCGCGTTAGGGAAATCAAAAGAATTTTGAAAGACGCCGAAGTTGTTTCCGGCAAGAAAAAGGGCGATACTGCTCAGATTGGTTCTATTGTCACTGTCCAGAAAAAAGGGGACAAGGATAAAAGGAAATTCATTATCGTTGGCGAAGGTGAGGCTGACATGGCTGCAGGCAAAATCTCTTATCAATCTCCACTTGGTTCGGCTATTTATGGACACAAGAAAGGCGACAAGACCGTATTCGACAGTCCGGCCGGATCGGTTGAATATACTATCGTAGACATGGAATAAATTGAGTCCCGTTATAAGCCGCGGTCGCTATGAAATATAAAATGATAATACTAGAAAGCAAAGTTAAAAATATAATACGAGCAAGTCGCGCCAAGACCGCGACCTGCTTCTAACGGGATGAGCGCCCCAGACTCATTAAAAGAGGTGAGACTTCAAAAACTAGAGCTTCTCAAAAGCGCTGGCATGGATCCATACCCGGCTCGCGCTGATCGTGATTTCACTTTGGCCGAGGCCAAAGAAAAATTCGAAGATCTTGGCGAGCGAAGTCTATCGCTTGCGGGGCGCATCATGGCTATCCGCGGACAGGGAGCCATACTTTTTACTGTTCTAAATGATGGAACTGATTCTTTCCAGTCAGTGTTCAAGAAGGACGAGCTTGATGAAAATTTATTCAATCTTTTTGTCGACGCTGTTGACGTCGGGGATTTCATTTCCGTAACGGGTACATTTTTCACCACCCAAAAAGGTGAGAAGAGCCTTTTGGTCAAAGGTTGGAATATTCTTTCAAAGTCGCTTCTTCCTATGCCGGAGAAATGGGCGGGTATTCAGGACGAAGAGCTCCGACTCAGGAAGAGATACCTTGATCTCCTTATGGACAAGGAAGCTCGCGATCTCTTTTACAAGAAATCAAAATTCTGGGAAGCGACAAGAAACTTTTTGAAGAAAGAAGGATTTCTGGAAGTCGAAACTCCGACGCTTGAAATCACAACCGGCGGCGCCGAGGCCAGACCATTTAAAACACATCACAATGACTATGATTTGGATGTATACCTCAGAATTTCTGTCGGCGAGCTCTGGCAAAAGCGTCTCATGGCCGCGGGGTTCCCGAAAACTTTTGAAATCGGCCGAGTTTACAGAAACGAAGGATCCAGTCCGGAACATCTTCAGGAATTTACGAACATGGAATTCTACTGGTCATTCGCCGACTATAACGACGGCATGAGACTTGTCGAGAATTTGTATAAACATGTAGCGATGGAGGTTTTTGGCACCACTATTTTTACTACTCGCGGCCACACATTCGATCTCGGACACGAATGGGGCAAGGTTGATTATGTATCGCACGTGGAAGAACATACGGGAATCAATGTCCTCACTGCGACGGAAAAGGAAATGGAGGCAAAGCTTCGCGAGCTTGGCGTTGAATACACTGGAAATAATCGTGAAAGGCTTATGGATACGCTTTGGAAATATTGCAGGAAAAAGATTGGCGGTCCGGCATTCCTCATAAATCATCCAAAACTCGTTTCGCCGCTCGCTAAGTCATTGCCGGATGATCCGGAGCGCACAGAGCGTTTCCAGGTGCTTCTGGCCGGTTCAGAAGTAGGGAACGGCTTCTCTGAGCTGAACGATCCTATTGATCAGAGGGCGCGCTTTGAGCTTCAGGAAAAGCTTATAGAGCGCGGGGATGATGAGGCCATGATGCCGGAATGGGAATTTGTTGAGATGCTTGAACACGGCATGCCGCCAACCTGCGGATTTGGCTTCGGTGAGCGCCTATTTGCCTTTTTGGCAGATAAACCGATCCGCGAAACTCAGCTTTTCCCACTGGTAAAGCCGCGAAAAGACAACTAATAAACATGAAGGCCCCCGCATAGCGGGGGCCTTTGTTTTATTGGGGTTTCGGTGAGGCTTGGTCACCGTTACCGGGCTCTTTTGCCGGTTCTGCGTCGACCACAATGGTTTCTTGAGCGTCGACAGGTCTTTCTTCGGGCTTCGATTCGCCCAGATCTTCGAAGCAACCGATAGGGACCAGTTTGCTTTTTCTCAAGGAGTAAACAGGAATCATGGGCGTTATTTTTTTCTGATAATACAATCTCTATAATTTGTTGTCAACGCTAACTCTCAGTTATCCCCAAACAAGGTGGGAATAGGTTTTTCTAAGTGGGATGAAGTGGTGTATAATTTAGCCTAAGTGGGATGAAGTGGTAAGTCGAAATTTTTATGTTAATAGGCGAGTTTACACATACAATCGACGAAAAAAACCGCATCTCACTTCCGGCGAAATTCCGAAAGGAGATGGGCAATGATCTCGTGATCACACCCGGTCTCGACAACTGTCTCTTCGTCTTTACGAAGAAGGAATGGCAGAAGATTTCGGAAAAGCTCTCAGGCTTCTCGATGCTCGCGGCGGACAACCGATCGTTCAACCGATTTATGTTCGGCGGCGCGACAGAGGTGAGTGTTGATGCTATCGGCAGAATCCTCCTTCCGGATTTCCTGAAGGACAGAGCGGGACTCAAGTCGAAAGCGGCGCTCGTCGGCGTGCAGAACAGGCTCGAGATCTGGAACGACAAGGTCTGGGGCGAGTATAAGAAGGTGGTCGAGAAGCAGGCCGATGCTTTGGCCGAAAAATTGGGAGGAGTAGGCGTGATATAGCATGCATGCCTCAGTACTTTTAAAAGAAGCAGTAGACAATCTCGATCTTTCGAAGGGTAAAACTTTGGTCGATGGAACGTTTGGTTCCGGCGGTCATACCAGAGAAATATGCGAAAGATTTGGAAGCGACGTTAAAATCCTGGCCTTGGACCTCGACAGAGGATCGATTGAGCGGGGAACCGAAAGATTGTCCGGACTTACTTGCGATGTGACGCTACGAGAAGGAAACTTCCGAGACATCGACAAGTTCTTGTCCGAGACAGGAATCGGAAGCCCTGATGCTATCCTTCTAGATCTCGGTTGGAGCATGGACCAGTTCGAAGAGTCCGGCAGAGGATTTTCTTTTCGCCGCGACGAGCCGCTGTCTATGACGCTAAAGGCCGAAAAGTCTGATTCTGAATTTGACGCCGCGGATATCGTGAACACCTGGAAGGAAGAGGACATCGCGAATGTTTTGTACGGATATGGTGAAGAGCGTTTCGCTAGACGTATTGCTAGAGAGATTGTCGAAAGGCGTGACGAGAAGCCGATCAAGACGACCAAGGACTTGGTAGAGATTGTCATGAGCGCGGTTCCGGTCTTCTACAGATTCGGGCGCATCCATCCGGCGACGAAAACTTTCCAAGCGCTCAGGATTGCCGTAAATGACGAGCTTCGCAGTCTGACGGAAGCGCTCGATAAGGGATTTGAAACCCTAAAGCCGGGCGGCAGAATGGCGATCATAACTTTTCACAGTTTGGAGGATCGAATCGTGAAGAATTTTTTTAAAGAAAAAGTCGCAGAAGAAAGAGGAGAGCTTATATCGAAGAAGCCGATAGTTCCGAGCGATGAAGAATTGGAGGCAAACCCTCGGTCCAGAAGCGCAAAACTTAGAGTAATAAGGAAACAATGAATCAAGCACATGCAAAAATAAATACGAGAAGTTCTTGGGCCGTGGCAAGACCTTTTTACATATTTGCCGGGATTACTTTTGCAACTTTTATGTTGTATGTCGCATTTATCGGCAAGACTATTTTTACACTTGTTGAAGAGAAAAGTCTTGAGGCCGAAAACAGGAGCCTTGCGACAGAAATTTCAGAGTTAGAGCTTCAGACTTTGGCCCAGAACGATGCAGTCTCGATTGAAAAAGCCTACTCAATGGGCTTTGTCAGCGCCAAAACTGCAGAATATGTCGCCCCTGACCTTACTCTCAGCCATAGATGATGAATGATTCGAAAAAGACTTTCTTAGTACGAATACGCGTCCTATCGATCGGAGCCTTGATCGTCGGCGCTTTTATTTTGGTTAGACTCTTCTCTGTCCAGGTGGTCAAGAACGAGGCGTACGCTGACAAAGCTGATCGCTCGTATGTCCGCTCGAGTGATAATTTTGATCGCGGTGCGATTTACTTTTCAAAAAAGGATGGCAGCCGTATTTCGGCCGCTACCATGATGAGCGGCTTCAAGCTGGCCATCAAACCGAACCTTATCAAAGATCCCGGTGATGTTTATCCAAAACTCTCTGAAATTATCCCGATCGAGAGAAAGGATTTCATGGATAAGGCAGAAAAAAAGGATGATCCATATGAAGATATTGCGGCAAAGATTACTCGAGAGCAGGCTGATGCCATTACCGCGCTAAATTTGACTGGGGTGGACCTTTATAAGGACCGATGGAGATTTTACCCAGGTGAATCTATGGCTGCGCATATTGTAGGTTTTTTGGGGTTCGGTAGTGAGAATATAATCTCGGGGCAATATGGATTGGAAAAGTATTTCAATGAGACTCTCAAAAAGGAAGAAGAGAATTTGTACGTGAATATTTTTGCCGAAATTTTTTCTGGGGTAAAGAAGATAGTTTTTGAGGGGGACGAACGCTCGGGCGATGTTATTACGACTATTGAGCCAACGGTCCAGAATTCTCTAGAGAAGGAACTCTTAGCCGTGATGGAGAAATATAATCCAGAATCGGCCCACGGGATAATCATGAATCCTCAAACAGGAGAAATTTATGGTATGGCCAAAATGCCTAATTTTAATCTTAATAATTTTAGAGATGTAGAAAGTGTTGAGGTTTTTTCTAATTCTTTGGTAGAAAATGTATATGAATTTGGTTCGGTCGTTAAGCCTCTTGTTATCGCAGCCGGAATTGATTCTGGCGTTCTTAATGCCTCAACGCCATTTTATGATAAAGGCTCTGTTACGGTCGGTGATAGGGAGATCTTTAATTTCGACAAACGCGGCCGCGGCCAAATCACGATGCAGGACGTTTTGTCAGAGTCACTGAACACAGGCATGGTCTTTGCCGAGCAGAAAATTGGTAAAGAAAAATTCCACAAATATATGACAGACTATCGCTTGGGCGAAAAGACCAACATCGATTTGCCAAACGAAGCCAAGGGTCTGTCGGCGAACTTGGATTCCATGCGCGATGTCGAATTCGCGAACATTTCTTTTGGTCAGGGAATTTCCTTTTCGCCGGTTGCTCTGGTGCGCGCAATTTCGGCACTAGGCAACGGCGGATACTTGGTGCGCCCGCACGTGGTCAAATCAATTGATTTTCATGATGGGGGAGAGAAAACTTTTGAATTTTTGAAAACTGATCAACCGCGAGTTTTCAAAGACGGCACTTCAGAAGCGATATCAAAAATGATGGTTTACAGTGTCGACAATGTTTATGGCAATGGGAAATACAAAATGCCAAATTACAGTATCGCGGCCAAGACCGGTACAGCTCAGATTCCTGATCCCAAGGGTGGATACTATGAGGACCGAAATCTACACTCCTTTGTTGGCTACTTCCCGGCCACGGACCCACAGTTTATCGTATTCCTATCCATAATAGCCCCCAGGGGCGTTAAATATGCCGCTGAGACGCTTTCTGAGCCATTCTTCGACATGGCCAAATTCCTCCTCTCATACTATGAAGTACCACCGGATAGATAGAATATTGACATTGACCTGTTCATAGGGTAAATTCTGCTTGAACAAAAACCGAAGAACATGGAGCACAAATATTTCCGACTCAAGGATCTCGTCGGATTCATAAACGGTAGTAATGGTTGGGCCTGTCGAAGGATCCTTAGCGATAATGAGGAACTTTTTGGTGTGGCTCGTGGCTCGTCGCATAACCACCAGGCCTGGGAGGGTGGCTATCTCGATCATGTCACAGAGTGTATGAACATTGCTGTGGTTTTGTACGAAACGTTCGGGATGATTCGATCAGCTCGGGTCGATATTTCCGATGCGCTGCTTGTACTCTTCCTCCACGACATTGAAAAGCCGTGGAAGTACACACTGATGGATGGAAAGCTTGAAATCAGGCCAGAGCTTGAGAGCAAGGCCGCTCAGCGTAAGTTTCGTGATCAAAAGTTCAAGGAGTACGGTCTTGGGTTGACTCCAAGAGTGCAAAACGCGCTCGAGTATGTCGAAGGTGAGATTCACAACCATTCTACGAAGGAGCGCATGATGAATGAGCTTGCGGCATTCTGCCACATGTGTGACATTGCTAGCGCTCGGTTGTGGCATGATTACCCAAAGGTGAATGATGAGTACGAGTGGTCGGGAAAAAGAGGACAGATAAGATAGAAAGTGAAAGGCGGGCAAACCCGCTTTTTTCTATTGAAATTCAATCAAAACGGGACCCTTGCAACCTTCAGAGAAATAAGTATTCTAATGATAGATACGAACACTTAAAACCCACAACGAATGCGAAGCGAAGCCCACGCAGAAAGCTCGGCCAAGATCTTTGGTGGCGAGCCCAAAGACTATCAGGACATTCATGCTGTCATCGACCAGAACAAGTCGGTACATGCCTCCCCAAAAGGACGATTCTTCCTGCATCACTATGACGTCGGAGGAGCGATTCTTGTGGATCTCTTCGGAACTGACGTGCTCAATTCGGCTGGTACGCTGGTTGATGTGAAGGACGTCCTGATGCAGCATCTCATCGAGGACTATGGCCAAGTGCCGCTCTTCAAGGACTGGATCGATTCGTTTGCCATCGGTGAAGTTCCATTGAAAGCTTTCGACATTTTTCTTGCCAGGCCTCGTACCAAGGCTGAGCTCTTCGACAGGCTCGTCTCGGCGAAGCTCGTGCCGAAAGGTAGGAAGAGGGAAATGTACGAGCTTCTGGGGCGGGTCTACGATACAGTGAGCCTGGAGAAGTACACCGAGGATGGCAGCATCAAGATGACAGCAGTCTCGCGCTGCATTTTCGGCCACTACACCGGGCTTGATCTGCTGCGCCGTATCATTAATGCGTCTGATCAGGCAGCTGACGATTTCGTTTTCCTGGTCTTCGGCGCAATGATGGACCAGAAGACGCTCGATCCGAAGCGGCCGAACATTCAGACCCTTCTCGACTGGATGAAGTCGGTCGAAGAACTGCCCTGGATGCTCCCTCCTAAGGATTTGGGGCGCCACAATCCGAAATTCGTGAAGGCCGAGATGGAGAAGATTAAGGCCGGTGGATCAGACGCTCTCGGAATCAAGAAAGGCAAGGAAAAACCGAAACCAAAGCTGACACATGGACAGATCGACGACTTCATGACATCTGGCCGCTATAGCGACCCTCACAAGTGCACTGGCGGACGTATGGACTGAATACAGAAGAAGCGAAAGGCGGGGATGACCCCGCCTTTTTCTTTTGGTTTTTTCACCGTCTGTATTGACTCTTCGCTCAGAAGTAATAATATTTCCTTGAAACCAAAAGCACCCTAACATGAACGCCAAATTCAAGGCATTTGCGCGATCGGATGTGATTGACGCCATGCATAGAGATTTATTCAGCCACTGGGCTGGGGTGAAAGACGCGATAGTTTTCCTGGAACAAGACAGGAAATATCGCGCCTACTTTACCTTTATACGAAAACTCTGTGATCGCGTCGCAAAAAAGTGCGGTCCGGATTGGACGCCGGCAGAGTTTACCCGAAAACTTGTAGTCGAAGTTGAAAGAATTGAAAACTCCTCAAGGCTTCAGATAGTTTTCATTGATCCGGCAAAGATGAAACTTGATGTGGCCCGTATGGATCCGGGCGTCGGCGGCAAGCCGGCAAAACTTACTTTGAGGATTCCGAATTCGCGTAGGCGGAAGAGCCGGGTCCTCATAAGCGCATTTGAACTCAATATTCTATTTCACGAATTCTGCCATTTCCTGATCTCAATGGGGAATGGCGAGCCAAGCGTGAATCAGAGCCTTCATTGGATCAAGTGCTTGCATAAAGTGATGAAGATGCGCGATAGCCGCGATACCAGAGAAGACAAACCCTGGGCTCTGGTGGAAATGCTTTGCGAAAGCGGAAGCCTGATTCTGCTTGAAGCAGCAACCAGACACATGGTTTTGAAGGGGCCATTTTATACGGACTTTCCGTGCAAAAAGCCCAATTATCGTAAGCGCCCCGGAAGGGGCGCTTATTGTTTTGTGCTATTTCAATAGAAAAGCCCCACAATAGCGGGGCTCTTCTTGGTGTCATGAGTGTGCAGGTGCGACTTGTTTCACTTCTCTTCCTGGAAGCGTCTTTGTCTTGCCGAGTGGTAGATGGAAGGTACGGGTCAATTTCTTTCCCCGCACCCATTTCATTTGGGGGCCGTAGATCCATTCCGGAAGATTCTCGTCGGCTTCTTTGTAAAGTGCGATTCTTTCCAAGTTTCGTTTTTTGTCGCGGAGCTTGTCTAGCTGGTCGGTTGCTGTCGCGCTTAGCTGGTTGCGGTGAATCTTCAGAACCAGGACCTTGCTTGAAAGGATGGGGTCGAGAAGGTAATGGAAGACATACTTCTTCTTTTCCTCATCATGCTCTTCGTGGCTTACCATGAAGTCATGTGGGTGAGAGTCCAAAAGACGCAAAAGCATGTTGATAGAATCATCGTCAACCTTTGCTTTCCAGAAGGCATCATAGGTGTATGTCACTCGGCCACGCATATTAGGCTGAGGGCCTCTCTGGCTTTCGTACATGTTCCATCCGATGTGCTTTTTGTTGAAATCCTTGATGCCGATAAGCGGTTCTGACAGGGTCACTTCAGCCTTTTTTATCCTTTTTGCCATGTTCGGGGCGTTTTTCCGATTCTAACAAGAAATTTGCTATAATGTCTATATTAGATTTAACAATGCATTTTCGTATGGATAATAATCATCATGGATCGAAGTTATCTCCGAAGTTCTTTTTCCTCTCGCTAGGGGTTTTGGTAACTCTTATTGCCAGTGTTACAGCATTTCTCAATCTGGTTTTTGAGACACTCAATCAGAAGTTTCCTGACGCGCTGAACTCCATGTATCAGTACGGATACAACACTTATAACTACGAAGGTATCAGAAGCGCCATCGCGACTCTCATAATTGTTTTCCCGGTATATTTAATCCTTTCATATTTTTGGCGCCGTGTTGCGAGTGGAACGCTTGGGCGGATTGATCACGCTATAAAAAAGTGGATGCTTTATCTTATTCTTTTCCTCGCCGGTGTTGTCATCATTGTTGATCTCATAACACTTGTTCGCTATTTTGTCTCCGGGGAAATCACAACTCGCTTTATTTTGAAGGTCGTCGCAGCTCTCGCAGTCGCGAAGCTTGTCGGCTGGTTCTATATTTCCGAACTCAGGTCTCAAGCAAGCAGGAGCCTCGCGCGGCTTTTTGCCGGCGTCGGTATTGTTCTCGCCCTAGTGGCCGTAATTTGGAGCTTTAACGTTATTGGTAGCCCTGCCGAACAGCGCGCCTGGAGGCTCGATGAGCGACGTGTACAGGATCTCCAATCCATCCAATGGCAAGTGATCTCGTTCTGGCAGCAGAAGGAAAGATTGCCGGAATCTCTAGAGGAAATGGAGGATCCTATCAGTAGCTTCATGGCGCCGTTTGATCCTGAATTCGAGAAGGGTCGTACGTATGAATATAAAAAGACTGCGGATATGACATTTGAACTCTGCGCGACTTTTAGCGCCGTCATGCCGGAAGGTTGGCAGGAAACAAAAGGATGGGGTGGCGGCATGCCGTTTGCTACTCGGGAAGCCGTCGACATGTCATACCCATATCCAGGAGGCGTTGGTAACGATTCCTGGACTCACGAAGTCGGCCGAACCTGCTTCGCTCGAACTATCGACCCAGAGATCTATCCGCCATTCGATAATTTGCCGAAGCCTCTATAAAAACAAAAGGCCCGCTAAAAGCAGGCCTTTTGTTTATTAAATTTTTCTTATCTCAAAATCATCGCCTTTGTCCAAAATTTCAAAGCCGAGATTGGTTATTTGCTCGCGGAGATTGTCGGCCCTTGCCCAATCTTTTGCGGCTTTAGCTGTCGCGCGGTCTTGAACGAGTTTAGTAACTTCTTCCGGAATTTCATCACGGATCCAAGATTCCATCCCGAGGCCTAATACTCGATCCATGTCGATGAGGGTTGTTCTCTTGTCGGCATCAAGCATCTCTTTGTCTTGCGCAAGTTGCCACATGACTGACAATGCCTCGGCAGTATTTAGGTCTTCGTCGAGAGCTTCCTCGAATCTTTTCGTATATGCATGATTTAGTGCGCCGACGTCATTCCCGAGATTAAGATATAAGTTCTTAAGTTTACGGAGCGCATTTTGTGATGCCTCCAAGGCTTCCCAAGTAAAATTTATAAGGTTTCTGTAGTTTCCTTGGAGTAGGAAATAACGATAATCGATCGGAGAAAATCCTTTTTCTTTTATATCGATAAGTCGGTAATCATTCTTCAATGATTTAGACATTTTCTTGCCGTCGATCAAAATGTGTCCGTTGTGTAGCCAATAATTTACAAATGGTTCGCCTGAGGCGCACTCAGACTGAGCAATCTCATTTTCATGATGAGGGAACTGCAGGTCTATTCCACCGGTATGGAGATCGAAATGGTTACCAAGGTATTTCGTCGACATGGCCGAGCACTCGATATGCCACCCCGGACGTCCTTTGCCGAGTGGTGTGTCCCAAAACACATCACCGTCATTTTCATCCCATGCTTTCCAGAGCGCGAAGTCCTGAGCGTTTTCTTTGTCATATTCGTCATTTTTTATTCTACTCTGGGCAGCCTCTGATTTTTTCAAATCTAGGCCGGAAAGTTTTCCATACTCAGAATCTTTTTTGATATCGAAATAGATACTGCCGTCATCGCTTTTATACGCGAAGCCTTTCTTGAGTAGCGTTTCAATCATCGATACCATTTCGCCAATGTGTTCAGTGGCCAAAGATTCGGTAGTCGGCGGAATAATATGAAGTTCAGCGCATTCCTCGTGAAATTTATCTGTATAAAACTGAGTAAACTCTTTAAGAGACTTTTGAGCGGCTTTAGAATCTCGGACTATTTTGTCTTCAACATCAGTAATATTCATGACGTGGTTAACCTCTAGGCCTCCATACTGGAGAGTTCTCTTTAGTAGATCGGCAAAGACGAAAGCTCGGTAATTTCCGATATGAGGCATGCCGTAAACCGTCGGACCGCAAGAATACATCCCAATTTTACCTGGGTTTATGGGCACAATTTCTTCCTCTTTCTTTGTCAGCGTATTGTATATCTTGAGCATTCCGCTATTCTACCTTTTTTCTAGTCACTAGGCACTAGCCACTAATCACTCGTCTTACAGCCACTTTTTGCCTTTGAAATAGACAAGCATGATAAGTCCGACAACAAGCATGAAGCAGAGGACCAAGATAAAATCCTTGCCGTTTCGAATGAAGAGCATATTTTCAGTAACGTTCATACCGAAGATTCCGGTAATAAGCGTGATTGGCAGCATGGTAAAGGTCATGGCTGTCAGAGTCTTCATGGTTTGGTTTGTTCGGGTGGTCAAAAGCGAGTCATTTGTCTCACGAAGGTCCGAGAGAATCTCCTTGCCGACATCCAAAGTGTTCTTGACTCTGTTGTATTCTGATTGAACTAATTCCATTGTGTGCCTGAAACGGGCGTCAAAGAGTTCTACAGCGACGGTTTCGAAAGATGAAATTATCTCGCCATGATGTCTGAGGGCTTGTTTAAAATTTAGGAACTTTCTATTCGTGTTCGATATGATCCCTACAGCTTCTGCTTGACGACCCTTGAAAATATCTTCCTCGATCTTTTTAAGCGAGTCGTTTATGTTCTCGAGGTTCTCCAATGAATGCTTGTAGATCTCGCGCATGAGTCCGGCGAAGATATAGCCGGCGTGTTCGCCGAGGCGACTGATCTCTAGAAACGATTCTTTGTCGAAAAGCCTGGAGAAATTGTGCATTGGATCGATCTTTTCATAACGCGTGGTGATGAGATAGTTTTTGCCCACGATAAAATCAATCTCCTGTTCAGAATTTTCCCGGCCGGGGGCAATGACGGGGAAGTGGAGCACCAGGTAAATTAGCTTATTGCGCTCGTAGTACTCGACTTTTGAGCGAAGTGTGCAGGTCCCGAGGTCATCGGCCATGGATTCGGGCAAATCAAATTCCTCGAGTGTTGTCATTATCTCAGCTCTGGTCGGAGACTCCAGATCTACCCAAACGGTATTTTTCCATTTATATTTAGACACCATGATACGGACAATTATAGCCTGAAAACACCCTTTATTTCATGATTTATTTGGGGATAAGGGCGGGGATTGCATTTTTTTAGGTTTCGGGTAGAATACTCCCATTATGCAATTTGCAGTTATAAAAACAGGCGGAAAGCAATACAAGGTCGCCGAGGGCGATACTTTGAAGATCGAGAAACTCTCGGGCGATTTCAAGAAGGGCGACAAGCTCTCTTTCGACGAGGTACTCTTCCTCGATGACGGTTCCAAGTCGACTCTCGGTATGCCCCTAATCTCAGGCAAGAAAGTAGAGGCTACTTTTGTTGAAGCTGGCCGAAACAAGACTATCGACGTTATCAAATACAAGGCTAAGTCTAACTACTACAAAAAGCGTGGTCACCGACAGCCATTTTTCAAGGTTAAAATCGGAAAAATCGCCTAACGAAAACCCTCCGGCAACGGAGGTTTTTTGTTGATCCTAGTATCACCCTTGAGGTTGACAAAAGCCATTTTTTCGTGTAAACAGAGGACAAAACCCAGAACAATGAAAAAATGTAGCCAGCTTCTCCTTGTCGTCCTTGTGGCGAGCATCGAGTCGTGTACTAACGGAAGGCCAATATTCGCACCGAACATCCCAGATGACGTCGAGATACCCTCGAATGCGGATCCGGTTACGGCCCGCCGAAACCAAAGGCTCGACTCCACTGTCGTCAGTATTGAGATATTAGGAAATAAGGATTCGGTTATTTCTGAGGCAAAGCTTGTTCTTGTTGAGCGAGCATCTTTTCGGGACGGATACGGACGGCCCTATTCTACATACAGCGTAGGTGCAGGAAAGTACGTAAAAAAGTTCGGTCTGCCGGAAGAGCACTTCAAGATGGGTTCGGACAGCGTCCTCTATGACTGGTTTGGTCTACCGGTAGGTAGGTTACGACTTGAGTTCAACTGTCCCTGTACCAAAAGTACTGGAACCAAACTCGAGTTTTGGCAGGATTCAATGGCAACTCGCCTGCCGGTAAAGCTGCTAATGGGTAAGCCTAAACTGGTCGACGATCATAACGGAAAGTATCCAATCCCAGGGATATCTGTCTATGCACTTGATACGATAGTGAGCCCTAAGGATTCGAGTGCATTCCTTCTGGCCCCTGTTGTAAAAGGGGATCGGGTATGCAAGTTCTTTGAGCTCATACGAAGCGACCGCTTCGTCGCAAACGGAGTGAAGGAAACATTCTACCAGCCACACTTTTCTGACTATCGTCATCTTGGTAAGAAGCAAAACAAGGATGGCAGTGAGGACTACACGGTAGACGGTGTTCGCATCAAATACTTCGTGATTGTGACAGAGGTGCCAACCGTGATCATGGGTGCTGTAAAGCAGAAGCACGAAGGACGTGACAGAAAAAAGCGCAAAGGGAAAAAGCCCGTTTCCTGAAGAGAGGCCCGCCACCACGGGCCTTTTTCTTTTCCACATAGGGATTTGACAACCTTGCGGAAAATTTGCGGATAGATATAATTGGTTTAAACCTCCTAACACCCATGAAGATCGTTAAAACTGTCCTCCTCGGACTCGCGGCGCTCTTCATGAGTCCCGCATTTTCCCAAGAAGCGTCGGGAAGCTCTCTTCCGCCTGGTTGTGCCCTCGTTGAGTCGGCCAACTCGGATGGAAGCCTGAACCTCTCGCCGCAGTACAGCAGCACCTTCCCTCGTCGCGAGGGTAAGACATACTGTTGCACCGTCTCCGTCTCAAACGAAGACTTCCTTCTGCACTACACTCAGGGAACCTTCTACCTCTGCAAGCAGCAGTTCGATGGGACGATACGCAACATCACTTTTCGGATCCCAGGTCCTTTTGTTCTCGCGCCCTGTGAGAAGAAAAAAGGTCCAGAGGCTCCGGCAATCTCGGTCAATCAAGATCTTGGCACCCTACTGCCGTGATCGATTGCCGAACAAGGTCCCCGCATTGTCGGGGGCCTTTCAATTTGTATAAAAATTATTTGCGATTGGTAAACGCGCTTTCAAAAGTTTCTTTATCAGAATACTCGAGCTCTGTTCCGGTTGAGAGTCCGCGGCCGAGGATGGAAATTTTGAGGCCCTTCTCCTCAAAAGCTTTTAATTTCTCTTTCAGATATTCCAGGGTGTACTCACCCTGAGGATTAAGCGACAATCCAAGAATGAGTTCTTTAAGTTCTCCCGCTTCAATTTTTTTCCTAACTATTTCTTGAAGTTCACGAACACGAATTATGTCGTCAGGATTCTTCGCCAAGACGGGGATAGAGCCGCCGAGTACAAAATAGAGGCCTTTATAAAAATGCATACTTTCGAGGTTTTCGAGATCGGAATCTTTTTCTACAACCAGAAGCAGCGTTCGGTCGCGGTTTGGGTCCCGTACAATAGGGGAGAGAGTTTCTTTTGGATTTTCAGAATAAAAATATTGAAAAGATTCCTGACAGAGACGAATATTATCCTTGAGTCTTGCGATAGCGTTCGTAAGGTCTCTTGAAAAGGCTGAATTTTTCCTAAGTAAATAATAGACAAATCTTTTGGCCTGACGCTTGCCGACGCCCGGAAATTTCTCGAAATATTCGGCTAGTTTTTCAATGCTGTTCATATTTAGAATTCATCGAATGAATTTTTTGCCTGCGTTGGTGTCGTTACGCCAAAGTCACCATTCTTTTCTATTGATAGGAAAGTAGAATTTTTCTCGTCGAAGAACAGATCCACTTTACCAACAGGACCATTTCGGTGTTTCTCGATGAGGATCTCAGCGATACCCGTGGACTCGGCATCGGTTCGGGTGCCCGCACGGTCTTCGCGGTGTATGAACATGACCACATCGGCGTCCTGCTCGATGGAACCGGAGTCTCGAAGGTCAGACAGACGTGGTTTGCCGCCACGTGATTCCACCGCACGAGAGAGCTGTGACAGGGCGAGCACTGGTACATCGAGCTCTCGGGCAAGACCTTTCAACGAGCGGGAAATTTCTGTAACTTGGTTCACCATACTGTCATAGTTTTTTGATGTGGTCATGAGCTGGAGATAGTCAATGACGATGAGCCCAAGGCCGAACTCACTCTTCAGGCGTCTTGCGACGGACTTCATTTTAATAATTGAGTTACCGGCCTGATCATCAATATATATTGGAGCTTGAGAAAGCTCGTTAAGAGAATCACGGATTTTGCCGAAGTCATTTTCGTTTGTAATTTTTCCAGTTCGAAGTTTCCAAGCGTCGACATGCGACTGAGCAGAGAGCATGCGCTGGGTTAACTGATTGGCGCTCATTTCAAGTGAGAAGATACCGACAGGGATCTTTGATTTGACGGCGGCGTTTCTCGCAATATCGAGCGCGAGAGTAGTTTTACCGACGGATGGACGTGCGGCCAAGATGATGAGGTCAGACTTATGAAGTCCGCCAAGGAGGTTATCAAGCGCCGGATATCCTGTCGGTACGCCACCAGGGCCGCCGTCTCCGCTATGAAGCTTTTCAAGCTGATCCCAAACCTCCGTCAAACTTTGTTTGATCGATACGAATTTCTGACCTTTTGGGTCGCCGGTAATGGCAAAGATTTTTTTCTCTGCTTCGTCCATGATTGTCTCGACATCGGTATCGGATTCGGAAAAACCGACGGTCGAGAGGTGCTCGCCGGCCTCGATGAGCTTTCTCATCAGCGCTTTCTTATATACGATACCCGCGTAATGTTTTACGTTAGTTGAAGCTGGTACTGAGTTCGTGAGATCGGTCAGGTATGCTCGGCCACCGATCTGTTCGAGTTGGCCGCGGCTCTTGAGACTTGTTGAAAGCGAGAGCAGGTCGATCGGCTCATTCTTTGAAAAAAGGTCGATCATGGCCTTGAATATTATTCGGTGCTTTTCTGAGTAGCACGACTCGGCATTGAAGATATCAATGATTTCGTTCAGCGCGGCTGGGTTTAACATTATAGATCCGAGGGTTGCTTGCTCGGCATCCAAGTCGTGTGGTGGCACGCGCACGTGTTTAGGTTTTATCGGGGCTTCAGACATAGGGTGATTCTAGCACATTGGCGAGGTTCAGAAATCGGAAGGGAATAATGGGGATTGAGTGGATTGTGGGGAAATGGGGAGTATTGATTTAATTCTAAATATATGGTAAAAACTAGCAAAACCAGAACCTAAAAACCTGTAAACATGGAGAACCGATTCACTGAGAGGGACTCGATTCCTTACATTAAAAGATTCCTGCAGAGTCTTGCTCACGTGACCTTTTTGGTAGTGAGTATCCCGTTCCTCACGCTGCTTATCCGCTACATGACGGGTCAGCACGACAATCCTGTTCTTGTTGCCATGGTGGGCTTTTCGACCGTAGCGCTGTGGCTGCTCTTGGCTGTTTTTTATATCTTCTTCCTTGATCGTTTGGTAGAACATCTGGGTCAAAGCAAGAATTGGTATATGCGCTTTTTGCGCCACGAGCGAATGGTAAACTCGAGTCTTCTCGAGTACTACAACAATCAGGGGAAGATCAGATCCATGTATCGCAACAGCTGCAAGAGGCTTCTGGCTTCCAAAGGCGACCGTGATCAGCAGCGGGAGTTTCTCTTGAGAACGCATCGACAATACTTGAGTCAGCTTCAGACCGCCGTTACCAGGCTTCCGAAATCCGAGCAGAAAGCGGCCGAACGGAAAAGGGAGCTAGAGACGGACAGGTTCCTAGACAAGTTGCTTGATCTCGAGGATAAGCCAATTGATCCGGAGAACGCGGAATACATTTTGGAGAAGAACGCGGCTTTGGCTGGTGCGGAGAAGGACATCGCCGAGCTTCGGGAGCTTTACACGGAAACAAAGAAGCGTATTGCTGAGCTCGATAGGCTCATCAATGAGAGCGAGCGGGTCCAGGAAGTACACGTATGAAGAAAGGCGCCTCTCGGGGCGCCTTTTCTTATTGCAGTTTTGTCTTCTTGATCCTGTGTGAATCCTTGCTAAAGAACCTAGCGTAAGGAGTTTTGAAGAAGTACTGATAGATATCTGAGTCGTCTAGATGGAGATCTATTCCCGTACGCTCACAGTATTCAGCTTTGGTCTTGTCCCAGAGGTATGGATCCAGGTGGGGTTCGTTTTTCTCATCCCAGCGTATATCTGTGCCGATTTCTGTATGATAATCAGTAATAGAGAAGAAGTGCGTAAAAGATATGCCAAGTTCTCGCACGACCTCTTCTTCTTGGCTTCTTCGCGTTCCTGTAATGAGATGAACCTCCCAGCCGGACGCCACCAATATCCTTGTTAGCTCTTTAAAAAATTCTGGTTTCGAATCCGCGACGCCATGGATGTCGATGCCAATTTTGAACGCTTTTTCCATGCCGCTATTATATATCCTTTTTAACACTATTTCCAGGGGCTATGTTATAATTTCTCCCGTCATGATACATCTATTGTTTCCGGGAAGGCATCTTTTGAATACTAAGTTTCAAGAAGATTACTTATGGGAGGTTTTGCGCCTACCTATTTCGAAGCTAAATTTGATAAGAAATGGAGACGTCCCGACAGATGAAAAGATTGGTAGCATTATATTTGCGGTTACTTCTTCAAACCAAGCAAACTCGAGGTATAACCCAATTGCATTTCATCACCGAATTATCAATCTTGATCGTTTTGCAAAGCAGTACAAGGATAATCTGGGAGTAAATTATAAGATATTCGGTGTCCCCAGATTTCCGCACACTGATAGGTTTGCTGAGTACGTATTGAAAGAAATTGCCGAAGTCTCTGAAAGCGATCTCAAACTTACCCCAGAAAATACCATCGTTCTTTGTTCAACAAAGAATCTAATTGATCAGTACAGAGGGCTTGGTTTCAGTATTCTTCCTGCTGAATTTGATCCAGAGGATGGAACCACAAAAGCCGATACACCGATAGATATTGTGAGGCAAATTGTAGGGCGGGGGGAATATTTTGACCACGACAAAACCCTGACAGAAAAAATTTCGCGAACGAGCCTTCAATTCTTAGGTGATTTTCCTGATGTGGTAAAAAAGATTTTGCGGCTATGGCACGATCCCTTACTTACTGAATCTGGTTCATTGACCGAAGAGCGTAACTACAGCACTTACGCCTACGGTATGAATCATATGAATCTTATCAATCTAAAATACCAGGACATCGTGGGGGCGGTGAGGGAAGGAAAGATCGCCGACGAAGGCTGCGCCGACGGCGCGCTCATGGTTAAACTCGCCCATGATTTTCCGGACTCAGACATTATAGGAATTGAAATCACGACAGAATTTACTGCCCGTTGCGAAGAGCGTCTCCGGGCCGGCGAGTTCGGCGGCTCATTCGTATATTTCCATCAGCGCAATCTCCTTGAAAAGATTTTTGAAGATAACAGCATTGACACTACTATCTGTAACTCCACAACTCATGAACTCTGGTCATATGGCGAAAAGGGTGAAAGCCTCATGAATTATCTTGGCATGAAGTATGACCAGGCTACCAAAAATGGTCGGATCGTTATTCGTGATGTTGTGGGTCCAGAGAATAAAGATTCAATGGTCTATATGGAGCTAAATGATAGTGATGGATCTAATGAAAACATTTTTCATAATCCGGAGCATAAAGAAGACCTGGCGGCGCATTTGTCAGCCCTTTCTACCTACGCCAGGTTTCTTCGATTCGCCGAGGATTATCTCTCCGGCATGAGAAGCTCTGGTAGGCGCGGAGAGGATTCAAGAATTAAATTCAAAGAGGTGGAAATTGCCAACAAGAAATACATTTATTTACGTCTTAAAGACGCGGTGGAATTTATAACGAAAAAGGATTATACCGATAACTGGAACAGCGAGCTGAATGAAGAGTTTGCGTTTTGGAGCTTTAGTGAATGGAAAGCAAATCTACGAAAGGCTGGTTTCCGAATCATCGAAAATCCAAATGAACCAAATACGTCATCCCGGGAATACAGCAATCATTGGATAGTTGAAAACCGATGGAAGGGAAAAGTGGGATTTTTTGAAATGAAAGACGGTAAGTTATCTGAACTTCCATATCCGCCGACGAATATGGTGCTAATTGGAGAAAAATATCCAACTAAATAGGGCCAATAACACATATTGACAAATTAATTTATATATGCTATAGTGTAGTAGAAATTCACAAAACCAAAACATTTCATCATGATCCAGATCATCAGTCAGAGTCCTGTGAAAGCGGGTGGCCATGCCAAGCGCATGCAGATCGTCGAGAAGACCCGCGACGGCAAGAAGCTGTCCTCCAAGACGCGGCATCTGCGTCTGACCAACCCCAAGGAGGGTCGCTACGTGGACGGGTCTGACGGCAGGATCGCCTTCTGCGTCAAGGATCGGGAGTTGCATCGCGCCGCCTAGATGCATCATGATGGAAAAGGGCCCGCTTCGCGCGGGCCCTTTTTCTTTTGCTCATCTTTTGAAGTCTGTTAAAATATAAGCATGGAAAAGAAGATTCTCGTTTCCGGCATCAAGCCGACTGGTGCCGTTCACATTGGCAATTATTTCGGCGCCATCAAGCAGTTCGTAGATATGCAAAAAGACTTTCAGTCGTTTGTCTTTTTGGCTGATTATCACGCTCTGACTTCTGTCGCGAGCCGCGAAACCATGATAAAGAATTCTTTCGATGCTATCTGTACATATCTTGCTTGCGGCCTAGATCCAAAGAGCGTCACACTCTACCGGCAATCGACCCTCCCTGAGCATGCCGAACTCACTTGGATGTTTAACTGTCTCGTCACTATGCCATGGCTTCAACGCGCGCATGCTTACAAAGATGCCGAAGCAAAGGGAAGTGAGATAAATGTAGGAACTTTTGATTACCCGGTCCTCATGGCCGCGGATATTCTCATGTATGACGCCGACGTCGTGCCGGTTGGCCGCGACCAGGTTCAGCATGTTGAGATGGCTCGAGAAATTGCGGATAAATTCAATAATACCTACGGCGAAACTTTCAAGCGTCCGAAGGAGCTTTTGGTGAAAGATGTCGAAACTGTACCTGGAGTCGACGGTCGCAAGATGTCAAAGAGTTATGGCAACGTCATTCCACTTTTTGGGACAGAGGAGGAGATAAAAAAGGCCATCATGGGCATTGTAACCGACTCAAAGGCTCCAGAAGAGAAAAAAGTCGCCGAAGAAAATAATATTTATAAAGTATACAAACTCCTGGCAACGCCGGATGAGCGAGAAGAAATGCGTCGCGGCTTCGAGGAGGGGGGCCTCGGTTATGGTGAGGCGAAGAAAAGACTTTTAGAGAAATTCATGGCTTATTTCGGGCCTATGCGAAAGGTCTACGAAAAGCTTCAGAGCAATCCGAAGAAGGTGTATAATATCCTTCGCCGCGGTGAGAAAAGAGTCCGCAAGATCGCCGAGCGCAAGATGGAAACCGTTCGAAATCTGGCCGGCTTGCGAAACTGAGTCGGATAGAGGCGTTTATAATCTAATTTTTTATATCATGAAGAATTTCGTAATGATCCTTATCATTTTGGTTGTGGCTATAGCCGTCATCGTTTTAGTGAAGCGCGGACAGGGAACAGATCTTCCAGATAATTCTGCCGCCGGAGGAACGATGCTCGAAGGAACACCAGAGCCGGATAATGGCATGATCGGTGGAGACGCTGATGCAGGAGTGATCGTGCAATAGTTTTGACAAACCCAAAGATCTGAGTAAACTTTTATACTGTAACGTACAAAAACCAAAAACCGAAAGCCATGGCTAAAGAGACGAGAAAGAGACGCGGGCGTCTTCCGGTTGATCCGAATTTGGATGTAAGGGGCATGCTCGATATCGAGCGAGACGTAGAACGAGAAACCGACATTTTCAAGCCTGACTCAACCGAGTCCGAAGACGTACAGATCTTGCGTCTTAACGAAGAGAAGAGCAGTTCTTCCTCAGAGGAAAAGGAGGGAGAGAAAAAGGTCGCGGCTGAAGGTTAACCCATTTGAAGGGCTCCGCTTGCGGAGCCCTTCGCTTTTCTTGCCCATAGCCCAATTTTCTGTTATAGTCCCGAAAACTTCGCTCATGCCAAAAGAGTATTCCATAGAAGAGCTCCGGATCATTTTGAAATGCAGAGCGGCTAGAAAAAAACACGTTTTTCTCGCCATACTCGCTCTGTTCTGCGCGATGTTCGCGATCGGCTACTCATTTACACTTACGCTTGCTCTGATCGGCCGTCTGGCGCTCAGTACGAAAGTCGTCGTCGGCGCTCTGTTCTTTGGCGGCTCGGTGGCTTATGTTATTTGCTACCTTTTGGTTGTACGTCCCGGAAGTCGTTCAAATTTCCTGGCCCTAAGGACCAAGGCCGATGAGATAGAATGTCTGCACCGAGACTCTATACCCTCCAAGTGAAGCCCCTGACATTAGGGGTTTTACTTTTGGGGTGGGGCTTGCATCTTTTTTTAAGATATGCATAATGATATTTAGATAGAAATGCCACTGGTTTTTGGTTTTAGTCCCCATGGTTGGGAGGGATCCCGACCCAAGGATTCTGAGGATTTCCCCTGGAAAACAGGTTTGCCTCGGTGCCAGTTGGTGTAAGACGGCGTACCCGTCGGACCCGGAAGCTGATGCTTCCGGGTCTTCTGTTTCAAGTTGAAAATATCGCGAAAAAGTGTAGGCTTAACAAAAAACCAATCCCATGAAAACACTGGAGGAGGCCGCGGCCGAATCTACCTGTCAGAAGAGACTGGTAGTGTGCGAGATATATGACGAATACGGAAAGATTTTGGCCGTGGAGTCGAACAGATGTTCTCCAACCGGCGGATTGTGTCATCGCATTGGTGTTGTTCAAACAAAGGCCGACTATGACGTCACAAGCGCTTGTAATTGGACACATGCGGAGATCATGGCTATCCGAGCATTACCGCGTGGAAGTTATACTCCTCATCGGGCGGTAATTTACGGACATAGTTATCCGTGTGACGCTTGTGAATCGGCTCTGCGGCGGGTCGGTGTCGAGATCATCGATATAAAACCTGCCAGTAGTTTTCTCATTCACAAAAGACCCATTCTTTCATGACCATTAGACTTAAACCGCCGAAATTTTGGCGCTGGTCTAAAGGACCCTTTTCTCATCCAGAGCTTGTGGCTTCGGAAAAAGAATATGAGGTTTTGGATCAGAAGGGTGGTAGGGAACACTGTCCGTTTTGCGATCAGCAATATCGCTTCCATGAACGAGCAAAGCCTGAGATATGGCTTCGGACTCTCTGTGATGGAACCCACGTAAAGCTTTAGGCCGGCGACATATGTCGCCGGCTTTTTGTATGGAAAAGAAAAAGGCCCCGCATCTGCGCGGGGCCCTTCACTATATGTACTGTTAGAAGCGTCCAGACGCTCCTCCTCCACCTGACCTACCTCCACCAAAGCCTCCAAAACCGCCTCCGCCTCCGCCGATCCGAATCGATCCGCCACCGATACTCGATGATGGACGATACTTCGGCCTAGCAGCTTCAACTCGTGCTGCGTGAGCGGCACTGATCTGACTGTTGGCCTTACTGATGGCGTTTTGGGAGTACTCGTTTGCTTTCTCGAGAGCTTCATATGCTCCGATCCAGTCGGGACGAGAGAGACTTGCCAGCCTCTCCACTTCATTGATCGAAGCCTTAGCGTTCTCAACCATCTGCTTTGCTGTCCTGCCGACATCGCTGTGATCAACCTTTTTCTTGGCCGACTCGTACAGAGACTTAGCTGACCTCAAAGCTTCGGCGTACCCGCGCTTCTTGGTGCCGATATCGCCCTTTCGAGATTCGACAGCTGAGATGCCTTCTTTGAGACGTGTGAGCTTCTTCTGCGCTTCATTCCGAAGCATGTCTGCGCCGTTGTATTTGAGGCGCGTGCTGCTACGGATCAAGTCGTAAGCTTTCGCGCGGTTGCTGGTGCCATCTTCGAAGAGCTTTGCGAGAACGACGTAGGTCAGGAGTCCTTCGAGGCACTTTCCGGAGTATGAGCTCTGGAGCGTCTCGAGGTCCGTCTTCGTCGTCTTGAGAGAGGCCTGTGCTTGTTCATAGTCGAATTCAAGCTTCGACATTTTCTTGTTGTTCTCGAGTCGTAGGCGCTCTTCGTTCCAGAGTTCTTCGATGATGCTTTCGCACTGCTTATCAATGGCTTGCGAAGTGAGATAAACACCACGGTGGTCTTCCTTCGTCAGGATGACCAACTTTTTGAGCTCCTCGGCTTTCGCCTTGAGAAGGTCAGTGTATTCACTCGTGGAATGTCGGTCAGCCATTTCAGAGACTAGTTTCTCTGTTCTCTGGAGCGTGTTCTCTGCATGCCTGTGCATATTCGCAGCGCTGTCAGCGTACTTCTTCATATCCTCGATGGTCTCGAGCATCAAGCTCTTTGCCTTCATCACTTCTCCGACCTGCATTTCTGTCTTGTCGAACAGGGCGTCATCAATTTCGATGATCGTCTTTTTGTCTTTCGGCAGGTATGCAAGCATGGCATCGGCTTGTCTCCTTTCGATATCATGGACATTCGAGTAATGCTCGAATTTCTTCTGCGTCCAATTAGGCCACTCTGGGTCCATTTCTGGAACATCGCAAGCCGTATCGAAGGTCTTTCTCATGTCATCCATCCATTTGCGACGGTCGGCTAATTTCTTCTGCCGCTTGTACGCCACATAGACGAGATAACTGAGAAGTCCCAAGCCGAGCATGGAAGCGAGGACGAGTAGTAATGACTGCATATTGTCAGAGCTATCTTGTTCTGATTTCACCTCGCGAACGCGGGCGATTTCTTCCTTTTGAGCTTTGCCGTACGCTTCCTTACTTCCGTTCACCGCTACTTCGGATTTTCCGAGCTCCTTGATAATACGGTTTACGCCTGCTTCGATGCCTTTGGCATAGTTTGCCCTATGCATGTGCGGCAGGATCGTTTCGTTGATGATCCGTTTGCAAACAGCGTCAGGTAATTCTCCTTCCATGCCGTAGCCGGTTTCAAGACGCACTCCACGGTCGGCCTTATCCATCGAAATGAGGAACAGGAGACCGTTGTCGAGCTCTTTTTTACCGATGCGCCAGTGTTCATCATTGAACAGGGCATTCGCGACTCCCTCGAGGTCGTAACCCGCGTTTGAGGTGAGGGTCACTACCGCGACTTCAACTGTTGCGCTTTGTTCGAGCGCGAGCAATTTTGCTTCGAGATCACTTTCCATTGCGGGAGGGATCAAGTTCGCGAAGTCGTTTACGAGTCTTGGGGGACTCATTGGTTTCGGGATCTGTCCCGAAACGAACATGGTTGTCCAGCAAAGGACGACCGTCAGGAAAACGGATTTTACTGCGTTCATTTATGGTTTTTTGGTGTTGGTGGTTGTCAAAGTGTCCATCTAGTATATTAGCACAAAATACAGGAAAAGTCAAGGTAAAAAGCCTTATACGGTAAAAGAAAAAGGCCGCCTAACGGCGGCCTTTCTTCACCTTTTCACCAGGATTCTTTGCTGCTCCTCGATGATTTCACGAAAGTTCCAATTAGACCCTTCTACATGGGATAAGTAGTAGTCTCGGGGCGGATCAATCACCAGATGGTTAAAGCGAACATCGGTAAGTTCCATTTCGCCAAGACTCCCGATCATCTCAAGTCCCCAAATGTTCCGACTCTCATCAAGCTCCGCTTTGAAGCCGCAGCCAATGATGCCGCAGACGATCTCACTCTTGCAGTAGATGGTATCGCCCTCGCGCCGATTCTTCGGCGGATAGATGATGTGTGGGGTGAGGCCTCTGTGATCTTTCGAAAGTACCCCGACATGGACTTTATGATCAGCTGTCGGCGAGCGCCGGCATAGACTACATACGCTGTGGTTGTCTTTGGTCGACCCGCATCAAAGCATTTCTGGCAGAGCAGTGTTCGACTGAAAGGAGTTCCCAGCTCAAATATTGCTTCCATGGTGGATTTTGGTTTTTTGATATTAAACCAAATGATTTTTATTTAGGCAAATTAAATACCCCCGCCAGCTTTCATTGCTGGCGGGGGACGATCACTTCTTCTGCTCCATGCTGGGCGCCGCAGCGGCGGACTTCAGGGGGTGCCCGTTGGTCATGGCAATAGCCAGGATCAAAATGAACAACACAGCGCAGATACCGGCAGCGACAGGAGACGTCTGGGGAGGAGCGGTATTTCCCATGGCACGAAGGTTTTGGTTTGGTTTCGTATTAATATTAACTCAGTATAAAAATGATGTCAAAAGGGGCGCGGCTTTGCCGCGCCCCTTTACTTGGTTTCTGCTTGTTCATCCTGCGATTTTTCAGACCCTTCTTCCATTTGCCAGCTCTTGTTGAGAAGCGCATACCCGATCAAAAGGAGCGCGGCGCAGATGGCGAATCCAATGCGTTGCCGCTTCTTTAGCGCAATAGCTTCCATGTCTTTGTCCATGGGTTGGTTTTTTCTAGATAGTACATCTGTTTCCTGGAATGTCAAATATTTGATTTAAAGCCGGGCATAGCAGATAATTGACCCATGAAATTAGCAAAGATCATCTTTGGTGCTATTGTGGCCATTATTATTTCTCTCGTTTTGATTTATAAGCCAGCCCATGCTCCAACAGACAGGGAACCGGACACCACTGGCATTGTTGACGGAGAGTATTGTTTCTCACGTGACCAAGCCGCGACTCCAAGCGAGCCGTATGCTGTGCAAGAGCGTATCAGCCTTTCCATTTTGGGCAACTCTGTTGTCGGAGAAAAGTCGGGAACGCAATCAGGCCCTGACATGACGAATGGCTACAGCGGAACACTTGCGGGAACACGCATGGACCATGACCTAAAACTCACTTTTTCTTACACTGTGGAAGGTTCCTCGAACAAAGAAGTCGAGCTCTATACACTTGTCGATACTGAGCTCCGCAAAATCCGTTATGCGCTGAAAGAAGAGGGAGGAATGCTTGTGCCAGATCTCTCCAGTGTCCCCAAAAATATTATTTATGAAAGAGAAACGTGCAATAATAATTAGACACAAGTTTCTAACACATGAACAAGCACAATATTTATAAAACTCTGCGTTACGCCATGTCATTTATTTTCTTGTGGGCATTTGTCGACAAGACTTTCGGACTCGGGTACGCAACTGTCGCAGAAAAAGCTTGGCTAGTGGGCGGCTCACCAACAACTGGCTTTCTTCTGCACGGAACTAGTGGACCATTTGCTGAATTTTTCCAGAGCTTGGCGAATCATGCAGTTATCGACTGGGTGTTTATGTTGGGGCTCCTAGGTATCGGTATTGGCTTACTTATACCAAAGTACATAAAATGGGCCGGACTTGCGGGTATTGTCATGATGCTACTCATGTATCTTGCCGGATTCCCACCAGAGAATAATCCGATAGTAGATGAACACATCATTTATATCTTGGTCTTTGCCGTACTTGCATTTGAACATAAGCATTCATAAAGATGGAAAAAGGAAAATTTGAGGAAATTATAAAAAGACTTTCTGTGTTTGCCGCAATCGCTGGCGCGCTTACAATCCTTGGCTTTATTTTTGTATTGGGGATGGGTACCATGGTCTTGGGCGGTGATTTGCCACTTGGCGTAGAGATTTTTTCGGTAATCATCATTGCCACCATCTCATTTATATTCTTCGGCGCTTCGACTAGACTTCGTCGTAATATGGATAATCAGAAGAAGCTTCGACTGCCGGCCATCTTTCTCTTGGTCACGAGTATAATTGCTGTTACCCCTATCATAACCAGTATTTTCGGTTTTCACCCCAGGGTGGTTTTAGCGATAGGTCCGATGAGTAATATTGGATACTTGGTGGCTATAGTTATTATTTCAGATTCCATAAGGGTTCTGAAAGAAGTAAAGAAATCTCCGAATTAACAAACTAACAGTTTAAATATTTATTCAATGGAAGGGGTGATATAATTATCCCATTATTATTTTCATATCTATTTTATGGGAAAGACACTAATCATGCTCGCAGCGTTTATCGCATTCGTATTATCAATCTATCTCTGGTTCAAAGGAGATCGCGACGCTGGAATCTTCGTCGGACTTTGGGTGCCATCGATCCTCGCGCTCGGTAATCTAAAGAAATGATACAAGGCTCGGAAACAATAATATTTGCCGTGGGCGCCGTCGTAACTGTTATCGCCCTTCTCGGACTGTTCATGGATAACTAGCATTCATGATGACCCTTTCTATTTTTATCACACTCGCTGGGTTCATAATTGGACTTGGGGCTGTGACCGTCATCGACCTTCACGGATTTCTTGGGCGCAAATCTCACTACTGGACCGAAGCTACTATTCGTACGCACAAAGTCACGAAGCCTCTCATCTGGCTCGGGACTATTCTCGTCCTCGTGGGGCACATCATGCTTGAGAGATTCGGATTCTGGGGAATACCTGAGTTAACACTTCGGCTCCTTATAATTTCTGCGCTTGTTCTAAACGGATGCTTCCTGTCATTCGTTGTAAGCCCGGCACTCCTCAAAAGGGAAATGGATGGTCACGCAAAAGACTTATTACCTCAGGCGCTTCAGAATAAGATAACTATTTCATTCATAATTTCTTTTACCGGTTGGTGGGGATTGGTTTATCTTTTTGTTAGAAGTTTAGTTTAAGAACCAGACAAAATTGAAAGCCGCGGAAACCTTTCGGTTCCCGCGGCAGCCGGCGCGTTTGGCGTGCATCGCATTCGCACGTTACAGATTTGCTTGGCCAGAACAATTCAGAGTCATTTTATCATGATTTATTTCTATGTAAAGCCGTCTAAATCTATGCTAATATGTGCCCAACTTCGGCTCTTTAACGAGGCATAGTACGACGCGATAGGCTGCGATAAGCCGCGGGGAGGCGCATAATATCCTACGATCCGTGGATTTCTGAGGCGTGCCTTCTGGTGGATCTCTCTATACTTTGGTAGGTAGACGAGAGGTAATCTGCTGGAAAATTCGGTGGTGTTAAGGTCCACCGAAAGCCAAACCTGGGGAGAACTGTAGTTGAGCACCCAGAGGAAATAGCGAAGCCAGGATGAAACACTCACTAGTAGTGACGAGCGAAAAAGAGGACGCCATCCGGAACCCGGGACTTAGGTCTCGGGTTTTCCTTTTGAACAGGAGGGTTTATTTTTTGTAGGATATAATCTCCGTATGAATCGGAAAGCGAAAATCATTATTGGGATACTTGCGACGCTACTCGTGACAGCACTCGCACTCTACTTTTTTATTTTCAGACTTGAGCGTATTACATATTCGACTATGGATAACTTTGAGGACTTGGGTTACGATCCGAGCTGTAATGTTGCTGGTATAAACATACACGGGGACTTGTACACATATCTAAGTGAGGATGAATACTCAGGTGACAACGCTTCAGGAGAGGATATTTATGCAGCACTCGATGACGCAGAAAAAAACAAACAGATCAGGGCGGCAATACTCGATATCGACTCTTATGGCGGATCACCCGTCGCAGCCGAGGAACTTTCAAATAAAATCCGGTCCATGGAGAAACCTGTCATAGCGGTGGTACGCACCGTCGGAGCGTCGGCGGCGTACTGGGTGGCGTCTTCGGCTGACCGGGTCTTCGCTTCAGAGTTATCCGACATCGGGTCTATCGGCGTAAGTATGTCTTATGCAGATCAGTCAGGGTTAAACCAAAAAGAAGGATACACTTGGAATAGTCTCAGCACTGGCAAGTTCAAGGATGCTGGGAGTTCTGACAAACCTCTCACGGCCGAGGAACGCGCACTCTTTGAACGAGATATAAAACTCACTTTTGAAAAATTCATTGCCGATGTGGCAGAAAACAGGGGACTAAGCGTCGAAAAGGTTCGCGCACTAGCGGACGGGTCAACCATGATGGGCAAGCAGGCTCTAACAAACGGCCTCATAGACGAAATCGGCTTCATGCCCGAAGCGGAGAAATACCTAAAATCCACCCTCAGTATAGAACCCGTCGTTTGCTGGTAAAAAATCAATTTTAAGGCAGAATTGGATTTACATAGAAGGGTTACACTGGCTTCGCATTCATCTACGCAATATTTAGCTGGTGTGGTTTTTATGTAGCAATAGGGAAGAATACCTGTCCTGTTGATGTTTAGTTTTAGAAAGAGTACCGTTTGCTGGTAAAAGTTTGTGTAAAGCCATGGGTCTCAAACTAAAAGCACCGCACTCCTCGCGGTGCTTTTAAACCAAACAAAGTTGGTGTGCTAAATGTTATCCTTAATCCACATAGAATGCTTGTCAGTTAGACCACCCCAAGCGGCAGCGTCACTTGTAATATTTATTACAAGCAACCGATCGTTGCTGTCAATGTATGAATTCGTGATTGTGTCACGAACCTCTTTTGCTGACTTACCAGTCTTAATTAACCACAATGATTCTAGTGGTTTAACGAAGCCTGAGTATGTCTGAAGATGGTCCCAAAGAGCTTGATAGTTTTTTTCAGGACTACGAAGATCATAGTTAATGAGAATTGTGTTCAAGTGTCTGTTGATATCTTTACTGTTAAATGCAGACTGTCAGTGATATATTTGTAGTGTAGTTACATATCGGTTATTTTGAACGCGAGACGACCTGATAGAGGGTTACCAATTCGCGGAAAATGTTCAATCTGGAAAGGCTGCCTCAATATGGCAGCTTTTCGTTTATATTTTATGCTATAGGGGTTTTCTGTCAACCTTGTCAACTATGTGGAAAAGTATTTGCTAACTTTTGACAAGGTAGTATAATGTTCACATGCATCCAATACAAGAAAAGTTACTAAAAATCATTAGTGAGAAGAATATTGGGGATCTCACACTACGTGATATCGGTGATCTAATTGCCGAAAAGTTACCTCAGAAGATTAAACACCACCTTTTTCAGCTTGAGAGGAAGGGGTTTATTGTTGTCGACAAGAAAAAAAAGTCTATCACTAGAGTGATCGGTGCAAAAAAGACTCCAAAAGAAATGTTTATTTCCTTACCTATAGTCGGATCAGCTAATTGTGGTCCTCAAACTATTTATGCCGAACAAAACATTGAAGGTTATTTGAAAGTCTCTAAAAGAATAGTTCCAAAGGCTAATAATGTATTTATACTTCGTGCTGAAGGAAATTCATTGAATAGAGCAGACATAAAAGGTAAGAGTGTAGAGGATGGTGATTTTGTCATTGTTGATAGTGAAAGTACATCTCCAAAAAATAATGATTATATTGTTTCGATAATTAGTGGCTTGGCAAATATTAAAAAATACGTGTTTGATAAAGAAAATTCACAAATTGTCCTACTCTCAGAATCTTCACAACATTTTGATCCCATATTTATACATCAAGATGATGATTTTAGGGTTAACGGTAAAGTGATTGGCGTAATTAAAAAACCTAAGTTTATTAGCCATTAGTTAGTTAATTGATTATAATTACATTTATGAAAACTGTTGAGTGTATAAAAATAAAAATTGAAAAAAAGCAGACACCTCTAGATTGGAACGATTGGAAAAATACTATCCAACAAATGGATTGTTTGACTGGCCTACAACACATCCCAGATGGTTCTATTGATTTAATTGTTACAGATCCGCCTTACGGAATAAGTAAACAACTAAATTGTAAAGGAAAGAGGCTTGGATCAACAGCTAAACTAGATTTTGATTTCGGTGAGTGGGATACTTTTAGCAAGGACTGGTTCCATATCGCCGTAAAAAAGACTCGTGGGTGGATGATGACTTTTTGTGCAAAAAAAGATGTTGGCTTTTTTATTGACACTCTAGAGAAAGAAGGCTTTATAGCTGTTGATGTATTGGTTTGGCAAAAACCTGATCCGGTCCCTCTTAATGCAAAATCACGCTTTTTAAACGCATGGGAAGCTGTTGTTATAGGTAAGCGTCCAGGTTCAACTTGGAATAGCACTTATGAGCACAATATAATCAAATGCCAAGCTCCAAAGGGTAAAAATAGATTTCATCCAACACAAAAACCAGTTGAATTGATTAAAAAACTTATATCATTGGCAACGAAAGAAGGAGATATTGTTCTTGACCCATTTATGGGTAGCGGAACTACTGCGGTTGCATGTGTAGAATCAAAAAGAAACTATATTGGTTTTGAATTATCAAAGGAATACCACAAGATGGCGCTAAATAGAATTAAAGAGTTGCCCACTCAACTATTTTAATTTTTGGTCTGATGAATAAATAAGTTTTGCTTTGATATCTCGTGCGTCCTTAACAGATAAGGAGGCTTGCTTCCTTCTTATTTCTTTACCTTGATCTTTATACCTTACTTCTTTTACTTTTAATTTCTTTTTAAGTAATTTAACAATCTTTTTTGTATCTGCTTCGTATATTTTTTTTACAACAAAATCATTTTTATCAACGGTGGCAAGAATTATGCTTTTATCTGTCATGTATTTCTTCAAAACATCTTTTGAAATATCTTGAAAACTCCAACTCGATCCTTTTGCCACTTTGTATTCATACATATTACCAAAAGCATCTGTAGCGTCATGTTTTGATTGTTCAGACTGAACCTTATGTCCTAAGCGCAAAGCTACTAAAACCTCCCAAAACTTGTTGCTAGTTAAAATGTCACTGGTGCCAACCTGCTGTTCAATTTTTAAAATAACGTCAACAATCTTTTTAATCCATTCAGAATAAATTCCAGAGCACAATCCCGTGGTTGTCTTTTTTTTGAAAGCCAGGGTTGTTTCGATCTGCCTAGGTCCCACATTGATCATTTTTCTATTATTAGTAATTCGTTTTGTAGCTTCAAATAGATACCCCGATATTATTATTCCGGGAACTTCGTAGTACCAGTCAAATACCGGAAACGGAACATTTTCATCTTGTATGTGAGCAAAGATAACACTTTTGGCTTTGATCAATTTCTCGATTGTTGTGTCTGAAAAATCATTAAATGTCCAGGTGTGATTGGAGCTACTCTCCTTGTAATGCTTATACTCAAATTCGTTACCATCGTCGTCTTTTGCGTCTCTTGATCCTGAATGACCAGAAATAAGCTTATGATTCAACGTGTCAGCGATAAGTACCTCAAATATCTTACTATTTGTTATAATGTCTGTAACACCGAAGGTGGCATAGAAATCAGCCTGAATTTTCTTGAGTTGCCCTATAAGGTTTTCTGTGTCATTAGTGTCCATATAATGAAAACTATATCAATAAAAACTAAAATAAGCACTACCGACGAAAACGCATTGATTTTTGGTGATGCAATAGCAATTTTAAAATCCCTACCTGATAATTCAGTTGATCATTGTTTTACTGATCCGCCATATAACATATCTGGATACGACAATAAGAAAAAGATAGGCTGGCTTCAGTCAAACAAGACATGGGTTGAAGAAAAGAAATTTACAAAGATAGATGCAAAGTGGGATAAATTTTCCGACGACGATTATGTTGCTTTTACCAAAGCGTGGATATTGGAAGTTATGAGGGTTTTGAAACCAAACGGTAATATTATTATTTTCGGTTCGTATCATAATATCTATAAAATTGGTTCCATACTCCAAGATTTTGATCGAAAATTAATAAATTCTATTACATGGTATAAAAGAAATGCCTTTCCAAATGTAACGCAAAGAATGTTTTGTGAAAGCACAGAGCATATTATCTGGGCTGTAAATGAGACACAGAAAAAAGCAAAGAATTGGAAATTTAATTATAAGGAAATGAAGGCCTTAAATGGAGGTGTCCAGATGAGAAACATGTGGGACATTGTCGCAACTCCAACATCAGAGCGAGCTCATGGTAAGCACCCATCGCAAAAGCCAATCGAGATATTAAATCGTCTAGTAATAGGATGTAGTAATAAGGGCGACGTTATTATCGATCCATTTATGGGTAGCGGCACCTTGCCCGTTGCTGCACAGATTAATGGCCGGAAATACATTGGTATTGATAGTGAGAAGGAATTTTGTGACCTTGCTCTAAAGAGGGTTAGGGCTAAAGAAAACCGATTATAATAAATTTATGCCACTATTTAAAATATATAACAATAAAGTAACAAAAATTGAAAAACGTAATATTCTTGAAAAAGATATTCAAAAGATAATAGAAGAAAATCTTCTAGAGATATTAGATATATACTTCCTAGGTACAGAATTTGTTACTACTGATGGACGAATAGATTCCGTAGGTTTGGACAAGCATGGGTCGCCAGTAATTATTGAATATAAGAGATCCCAAAATAATAGCGTTATAAATCAAGCTACTTGGTATCTAGAATGGCTACTTGATCATAAAGAAAAGTTTGAAAAGCTTGTTGAAGATAAGTTAAAAAAACATTTTGTTAATGAGCTAAAAGATACTATGGAGCCAGTAGATTTTCCTACAATTGATTGGATGAATCCGCGCCTTATTTGTATAGCGGAAAGTTATAATAAATTTGATCTTGGCCTCGTGAAGTTTTTACCATTTAAAATTGAACTTTTGAAATATCGTCTCTATGATGATCTATTGTCTATCGAGTCAGAGAATATACAAAAAGGTATGAGGATTAGTGAAAGAACAAACTCATTAGCAATTGATGAAGATAGTAAGCCTATTAGAGAATACGGTAAGGAATATTTAATAACTGATCTGTTTAAAGATAGTTGGGCAGAGAGTCGTGAGCTCTTTGAGCAAATTCGTGAGAAAATTTTGGAGTTGGATAGTAATATTGAAGAGAAAATAACAAAACTTTATATTAGTTATAAAACAGAGAATATTTTCTGTGAGATAATACCTCAAGCTAAGGGCTTATGGATCCATGTCACAATTCCTATTGATAATGTTATGAAAAACAAAATAGAACTTCATGACGTAAGCGAGAAAGGGCACTGGGGAACAGGCGAGACAAAATTCAGAGTAGAAAAACCATCTGAGGTAGATCTCGCTGTAGATTATATTAAGCAATCTTATGAGTTTGGCTTATAGTGAATCTGTATGGACATATTTGCACATACGTTATGGGCGAATGCTGGGGCGAGGGGAGTGAATGCCTTCCGGAAGAAGAAAGGGAAGCCTCCTGTTATGCATGCTGGATGGACGGGGTTCTGGGGAGTTTTCCCGGACCTGTTTGCTTTCGTGATTCCATTTGTCATCGTCATTTGGAAAGTCCTGACCGGACAGCTCGCACTGTCATCATTTGGCGGACATCACCTGCCTGTCGCCGGGTTCGACCTCGCCTCATACCTCTACCAATACAGTCACTCGCTTGTGGTGTGGCTCATTGTGTTTCTACTTGTATGGATTATTTCCAAACGTCCGCGGTGGGAGCTACTTGGTTGGGCACTGCATATACTCATAGATATTCCGTCACATGATATCGACTTCTACCCCACGCCATTTCTATTCCCACTTTCAGATTACCGCTTCCCGTACGGCGTTGCGTGGAGCAATATGTACTACATGATCATCAACTACTCCGCACTCCTCATCGTCTGGGGCGGGATCGCTATTTCCAAAATCCGCAAATCCCAAAAACCTAACCCTACTCAGACCATCTAACCCTATAACTACGACCCATCCCATATACACCCACCAATACATAACGTTATTAATCCCTAATTCGCGCGAATTAGCGAATGTAATAATTCGTAAACTAAGGTAGAAAAATATTGAAACAAAATTAAACAAATGTGGCTAACGGAAATAAAAATTTGTTATAATTGATTTATTATGAAGAATCTAGAGCGCATAATAAAAGCTCTTGCTAATGGCCGACGTATGGCTATCGTTAGATATTTAGGGAAGCATAAAGGTTCAACTGTCGGAGACATTGCTCGGAATATAAAGTTATCTTTTAAATCGACTTCGAAGCACCTTGCGATACTTTACGCCGCAGAGCTGGTGGACAAAGAGCAAACAAGTATTTTGGTTAAATACTTTTTACCAAAGAAGCCTCACCCACTGGTAAAGTTTATCTCTAATTCGCGCGAATAAGCGAATATGTATCATTTATATATATTGAAATGCGCTGACAATACTTTGTATACAGGTATTACGACGGATTTGAAAAGGAGAGTGGGGGAGCACAATGACGGAAAAGTTGGTGCGAAATATACGCGTGGGCGCGGACCGGTAACGGTTATGTATTCGCGGCGGTTCCGTAACCGTGCGAATGCCTCACGGGAGGAGGCGCGGATAAAAAAGCTCTCTCGGACAGACAAGTTACTTTTAGTAAAAAATATATAAAAAGAAGCGGCGCCCGCAGGGCGCCGCTTGATCTTCATGTGTGTCGGCTATACGCCGAGATCATTCTTCTTGAAATTCTCGAGCCGGGTCTTGTTCGATCGAAGGATCATTTCGAGTGCCGTTTTCGCCGATTCCGCATTGTGCTTCTTCATGATCTCCGGTGCATCGGAGACGCGCTCCATCCTTCTTTCATACATCTCGTATGCTTCGTTGTTCGATCTTTCGATATCAACCTTCAGCTCCTCGTAAAGCGCCAAGAGAATGCGTTTACGCTTTTCCTCCAGAGCACCCTGTACGATCGCAAACTTGCGATCCAAGACCACTTTCAGGTCTGCAACTTCCTTGTCTCCCTGGGCCTTCAGGTTCTGGAGGATTTCTTTATAGTCCATGTGGTAGGTTCGTTTTTATATACCATACACTAAAATTCTGACTTGTCAATAAAATGAATACGCCCCCGTCAGACGGGGGCGTATATTACTTTAGGTTTTCTCCAGGGCCTTATCGATGGACGCCCTCGTCTCCATGTGCGTTTTCTCCAGAAGTTGGTATGTCGCCAGGATACCTGCTTCATCAAGCTTTTCGAGACCGTGACTCCTGATGATCTTTTCGAGAGCCACCGTGGCTTCGCTTTGGGATTTCCAGAAATGGAACTCGTAACCATCTGCATGGAATTCCTTTTTGGTTCCAAAGGTCCGCTCGGTGATGGTGAAGCGAGCTTCCATATCTGTTAGCTCTTTCTTCACACCGTTCAAGGTGTAGGAGAGCATCGGTCTGGCTGGACGTATTGCCAGCATGAGAAGAGTGCAGTAGTTTCGCTTGTAAGCGCGATTGAAATCGAATTTCGGATCGAGTCTGCGAAGGTCGTCCAGGGTGACTTGGTTTTCCATTTTCTTTTTTCATCATAATACCCATGAATTAGAGTCTGTCAAAGCGTGCTTGATTACAAGTGACTACTCATATAATGTATGCCAAAACCACTCACATGAACATTTCCAAGCAGCCGCAGGCCGCAACAGAAGCATCAGTCCGGCTCAGTACCGATCTCCAAAGACTTGTCGATGAGCACACTCTCGAAAATGTCTCTTGGGCCCTGGAGCAAATTAGGAGGGAGCGCTCTGATGCCGCGCTTTTTCCGAAGCTTCAGGAGCTTTTGGCGGCGCTGCCCTCGGCATTACGCATCCATGTATTTTATGACGGCGACAAAGTTAGCTACTTCCGGATCCACGTAGAGGAAAGGAAGGGAACAAAGGATCGAAGGAAAAGGAGGAAGCTTTGCTCAGCGTTAGAAAATCTCTGGCGCAAAGAGTTTTTCAGGCCGACGGGTGACATGCTCGACTTTGTGTCAAAGCCGAATTTTGAAATGCATCGCGCGCAGATTGGCGCGACGCCGGTCGTAATCGAAAAGAAATAGAACTGAAAAGGCCCCGCGTGAACGCGGGGCCTTCTTCTTATTTCATGAACTCTACCATGTAGTTGTACAGGACGCGTTTTGGTGTCCGTAATGAGGCCTCTAATTGTTTTTTTGCTTCCTCAAGTGCGTCCGTGCGAGCTCTGTTTGGTACATCTCTTCTTTTCAGGACATCTTCGAAAAGTTGGAACGCCGTGATGTACTTTTGCTCTGTCTCAACTTTAATGGCATCAAAGTTTTTGATCGCTGCTTGGCGAGACATTTCGCCCACTTGGCCGTTCAGGCGTTCCAGATGGTCAACGAATGTGCTTCGAAGATCGTCGAGTTCCGTCCTCTTTGAGTTCTTGAGGTTGTGGAAGTATGCATCGTAGTCCATCTCATGCTCCGTTTTTCGTTCTTTCTGGCACCTGGGCCGAATCATACATCGGGGTTTTCTTGGTAAGGCCGTCCCAGATAGAGATATCGAACGGACTCTTGCATTCCGAACAGTGGAAGGAGGTGAGCATTTTCCCGGGTTCTCCAATCGGCTTCGGCTCGGTGGCCACAGTCGCCTCTTGAGGCAATTCCGGCTTTGTCGCTCCGGCGCATTCTATCTTTGCAGCATGGTCCTTGCGAACCAGCGTGTGCCCGTTGCAATGATGACATTGGAAAAAGTACGTGGTGGTGCGCTCGACGAAGAAGGTAACTTCGTGTGTGAGAGTATCGTTCATGGTGCTGGTTTTTCGTGATATTTACATTATTAGGGTCATTTGTCAATGTGTTCATTCGGAGATCGGCGTATAATAGATATACCGAAAGATTATCAGAATAATTCAAAATATATGGCACTAATAATTGGAATCATCTTGGGCGCGGGTGTTGTCATCTTCGCTCTGCAAAATGTTCAGACGGTCATGGTTACGTTCTTGGGGTGGGGATTTGAAGGATCGGTGGCCTTGATAGTAATCTTGGCGCTACTCGCCGGTATTATCATCAGCTGGCTTATGGCTATCCCGTCATTTATTAGAGGAATGATGAATGAATCAAAACTTCGGGGACATAACGACGCTCTCCACAGAGAGCTGGAAGTCCACAAACAGAAATTGGCCGAGACCGAGGGTAAACTTGCCGAGGCAGAGAATAAACCGGACCAAGTCATCATTACGAAAATCTAAAATAAGGAAAATAACAGGTCCTTTACATTCTTACCGTTTTTCGTTACGTTGAAGTAAAAGGACCATACATGGGAGATCTCGGAATGAATACACGCGTGATCCAGGTGGAGCAGCTGCAAAGTCTGCCTATCTGGGAGTCACTCGACAAAGGTCGTGGGCGTGTCGCTCTCTGGCTAAAGCTGGGATCATCGAATGCTTCTTGGCAGCTGGTCAGGTTCGATATAACACCCGACACGAAATTCCACCAAGTCGCGGCGCTCTCATCTGAGATCACGCTCACGCTCGGAAATGTCGGCCTGCAAGTCGAATCCGAAAGCCTGGTTGCTATCGGCAAGTTGCATGAGAACCAGCAACACTGGGGACTCGCCATACTCTTGGCTAATCCAACAAGTCCAACGGGGTTCCTCAGGGAGAACTTGCCTAAGCGCGGAAATCCCTATGACGTGCTTCGCCGACACCTGGGCTGCTAATAAAAAGTAATCGCCTCCATGCGGGGCGATTTCTTTTTGGATAAAAGAAGAGCGCCACCCCTGGTGGGGTGGCGCTTGCCGATTGACTTCTTCGCTTAGTGGCGGTTACGAACGCGACGGTTGCGGCGGTCACCGCACTTCGAACCCTTGGCACGGTTCTTGGCGCGTTTGCGGTCCGCTTTGCTCGTGCCGACACCGTGTTTGCGCTTCTTCTTGCATTGCTTGAAGTGCTTCCGCTTTTTGGGTCCGAGTTCCAGTGTCAGGGAACCGCTCATGTCCGAGCGAAGCTCGGTATTCGCTGAGTGAAGGATCAGGTCGTTGGCTTCGGCTTTTGCAGGCTTTCCGAGGCAGAGCAGGAGTATCGAAAGGACGATGGCTTTCATGCGTATTGGGTTTTTAAGGTTATTTATATATTACCATAATAAGTATATTTTGTCAAGTAAAGAGTTTTTGGCACTTTTCCATATTGCTTAGGCCATAAAATTGGCTATAATCCTTCTTATATGACTAAAAGATCAAGCGTAGATATCCGGCCGCAGAACGCCAATCCACGAAAGACGAAGAAGCGTCTTGCCGTGAAGAAGGCTATGCTGGCTGACCGCGCAGCAAAAAAAGCTGCCGCTAAGCGAAAAGCTTGGAAGAAAAAATAATAGAAAAAGTTTAAGCCCCGCACACGTGTGCGGGGCTTCAGCTTCTTTATGGGTGATCGGGGATATGGTGCTTGATGCGGAAGTTCTCCAGGTCGCGTTGCAGACGCTTCAGGGTTGCCTGATAAGCGGCTTCGATCATGTCATCCATGTCTTTGCCGGCATAATCCTTGAGCTGGCGATCCCGCATGTTCTTGGCGTCTTTCATTCCTTTGGCGGTGTCGGCCCGGAGTTCCTTGTAGTCACGTTCCACGAGCGAATTCGTGTGACGCTGGAGGTAACCGGCGAACTGTTCAAGAGTCCGTTCGAGCAAATTGACGTATTCGGCGGTAGATCTTGTCGTTTCTTCTTGTAGGGCAGTGTTGGATGGGTGCATGGATTTCGTTTTTTCTTATAATACCCTCTAATGTTTTTTTGTCAAATATGTCGTTCTAGAATACAATTAATTTATTAGAGCTAACAAACTTCTTTCATGAAAAATATAATCTGGGGAATAGCGGGAATTGCACTTATCGTCATCATCATAATCCTCTCAGGTAAAAATAATTCCGCCGCGCCAACACCGAGCAATTTGAATCCGGACGGCATGGAGACAAGCGGACTGATGCCGCGGCTTACTTCTAATGTTTGGGTTTGGCAGAAGACGGCTTATGAGGACGGCAGCTCCATGACACCGAATCATCCCGGGGCTTTTACAGTGCAGTTCATGACCGATGGCACGGTTACAGGCACGACTGACTGCAACGACTGGGGCAGCAAGTTTACTTTGGGTGAGGATGGGACAATTCGTCTCGAATCAATTGTTAGCACTTTGAAGTTCTGTGAGTATTCCGAGGAGTCGCCGTATTTCTCTAGCATTGGCGGCGCCGATAAAATTAATTTTGCCGAGAATGGCGATTTATTGCTCACGATTGAGATTGATAATGTTGGCCCCATCGCCACTATGACTTTTTCTTCGGCGGACGCGCCGTCCGAGTCGGGTGATTGGAACAGCACAACGAGCGGCGGTAAAACTTTTAAGTATCCGGCAAGTCTCGGGACGAAGTACATAAGTCTGACAGATTGGCCGCCTGTTCTGAATATTACTAATGAGGCCTTCTCTTGTTTTCAGGCGGGAGCGGAGATAGAGCGCGCCGGGGAGACAAAAACAGAAGTCATCAATGGCCATACCTATTGTGTAACGCGTGTGAGCGAAGGCGCTGCTGGAAGCATGTATACGCAGTACGCGTACGCGAGAGCGGCCGGATCAAAAACGGAAATCCTGATTTTTACTCTCCGCTTTGTTCAGTGTGGAAATTATAATGAGCCTGAAATGTCTAAATGCCAATCCGAAAGGAACGCATTCGATATTGGTCCGGCAGTAGATAAGATTTTCCAAACAGTTAAATAACTATAGATAGATCAAAAATTGTGGTAGTCTCTAGACCTATGTCAAAAGACGAGACAATCCTCCGTTTCGAAGAAGTCAGTTTCGAATACGGCCCCTTGAAGCCTATCCTCGACGAGGTGTCATTTTCTGTGCGCCGCGGCATGAAGCTGACTATCATGGGTCAGAACGGCGCAGGGAAGTCGACACTCTTTAGTCTCATCACCGGCGAATCCGAACCGAACTCCGGGGTTATAAATATTACAAATGGCACGACCATTGCCATCGCTCGCCAGGTCATCCCGCGGGATCAGATGGACATGACGGTGCGAGAATTTTTCCAGAACTGTTTTAAGGAAAAGATCTATGATATTGATCCGCGAATAGACGAAGTCTTGGAGATCGTGCATTTGAAAGGCCATGAGAAAGTTCACGATCGCGTTATCAAAACTTTTTCAGGTGGTCAGCAGGCGCGTATATTACTCGCTTCCGCGCTCATTCAGGAACCGGATATATTGCTTCTCGACGAGCCGACGAATAATTTAGATAAAGCGGGAATCGAGCACCTGACTAAATTCCTAGTTGACTATAGAAAAACGTGTCTGGTAATTTCTCATGATGCCGAATTTTTGAATTATTTTACAGATGGCGTCCTTTATCTTGACGTACATACAAAAAAGATTGAGCGTTATGTCGGAAATTATTATGACGTCGTGAAAGACATAAGCGCGCGAGTCGAAAAAGAAAATATAAAGAATGCCCGGCTTGGGAAAATTATTCAAGCCAAGAAAGATCAAGCAAATGTCTTCGCGCACAAGGGTGGGAATCTTCGTGCGGTGGCCAAAAGGATGCGTGACCTAGCTGCCGATTTAGAAGAAGAGCTTGTTGATGTTCGTAAGGAAGACAAGACAATTAAGTCGTTTACGATTCCGTTCCAAGGAGAAGGACTTATTGGTGACCTGATAATTTTTGATAGTGTCTCAGTGATTCACAACCATAAGCCCAAAATCAAGAAAGTTAATATTAAGCTGAAGAAAAACCAGCACCTATTACTCAGGGGTCCAAATGGTATAGGTAAGTCAACACTACTTGAAAGCATTGCGAGAGGCACTGCGGGCGGAATGCGGCTGGGAGATGGTGTCCGTATTGGATATTATCGTCAGGACTTCTCGACGCTAAATTTCAGTCAAACAGTGTACGAATCTCTAAAAGACGGCATGGCTGTAGCAAACATGCCGCTAAATGATGAGCGTTTGCGGGCAACGGCCGCGGGGTTTCTGATCACCAGCGACGTGATAAATACAAAAATTGGCAGTTTGTCAGAGGGGCAAAAGGGTTTGGTTGCCTTCGCGAGGCTTGTTTTAGAGCGACCGGGACTCCTTATACTGGATGAGCCCACAAATCACATAAATTTTCGTCACCTGCCGATAATTGCTGAGGCGCTTGATAAATTTGAGGGCGCAATGATATTGGTCTCCCACGTGCCAGATTTCGTTAATCTGATTCGAATTGATGAAATTCTAGATCTAGACAAAAAATCTTCTTAGTTTCTTCAGATTTTCCAAATGTGGTAAAATACAGACATGGAAAATTCAAACACAAAAACTTGGCAGATAATCCTGGGATTAATTATAGTAGCAGTCATAGCTTATTTATTGGTTAAGGCACCAGACCCTGTTGCGCAACAGCCAAACTCTGAAGAGCCTGTCGTAGAAACTGACCCTTTTGATGATCCAAATGTTAAGGCCGAACAGCTTTGCTACATCTGGAATACCGAAGCAGGAGACAGGGCCCAGCTCTCAATGGATATCAGGGGTGGTGAAGTTATAGGGGAATTTAATTGGCTGCCGGCAGAAAAAGATAAAAAGACCGGCGTATTTGTTGGTAATGTAACAGGTAGTGCTGGGGAGAGGATGGTAAATGCCTGGTGGGAAGCAAGCGGGGAAGGCATGACCAACCAAGAACAAATAATTATTAAGTTTGGAAACGGTATCGCGGCAGTCGGATTTGGTGAGATGAAGCAATTGGCGGATGGACGATGGGCGTACGCAGATCAGAATAATCTTTCGTTCGCGCCCAATCTTTCTGAAACAGATTGTGGGGACAGTGCAATGGATTAGTATTTACAAATTAACTTCCGCCTTCGCTTAATAAGCTACGGCGAGACAAAAATGGGAAAAGGAGATTTTAGCCAGCGCAAAGAAAAAAAGAAACCAAAGAAGCCGAAAGCATAAATTAAAAAAAGTCTGCCGAGTGGCAGACTTTTTTTAAGTTATCCTCTTTGATATCAGAAATTAAGTTTGTAAAATATAAGAGCTAGTAATGTTTAAATCAATCTGGAAAAATAAAAACGGAAAAATATTCGTAGCGCTTTTTCTTACGTTCGCTTTTTTGCTACTCAGTTCCGGGTTTGCTGAGGCCGTTGCACCAACAGTTATAACTGGCGCGGCAACAAGTATCACCAAAACAAGTGCGGTATTGGCGGGGTCCATTGCAAATAATGGCGGTGAAATCATAACCGATACCGGTTTTCAATTTGGCCTTACCGCAAGTTATGGTCAAACAATTGCTTCAACAGATAACACGACAGAATTTTCTTCCAAATTCGGTTCATTTGGTAGTGGTAATGGGCAGTTTGCAAATCCTTTTGACATAGAGTTTGATTCCGCCGGCAATATATATGTTCTAGAATTAGACAACTCTCGCGTGCAAAAATTTAACTCCGCAGGTGTCTACCAATCACAGTTCGGTACGTCCGGTGTAGGGGACGGGCAGTTTCAATTTCCAAGGGGCCTCGGCATAGATTCAGATGACAATATATATGTAGCTGATCTTGCTCGCGTCCAAAAATTTAATTCTTCTGGGGTATACCAATCACAACTTACTGGCAGCTTTACAAACCCCTATGATGTTGGAATCGACTCCTCAGACAATGTATATGTTGTAGACACCGGAGAGCAAGAAATTGACATTTATAATTCAGCCGGGGTCTTTCAGAGCACCATTGGTGCGTCCGGTTCCGGAAATGGTGAGTTTAATGACCCAATGTTTATAGCCTTTGACTCCTTGGGAAATTTTTTTGTAACAGACTTTGGGAATCATCGTGTTCAAAAATTTAACTCCGCAGGTGTTTACCAATCACAGTTTGGTACCACCGGTAGCGGCAATGGGCAGTTCAGCTATATCCGGGGTATTGATATAAATTCAGAGGATTATATTTATGTGAGTGACATAGATACAATGCGTGTTCAAAAATTTAACTCCGCAGGAGTTTACCAATCACAGTTCGGATCACTTGGCTCTAGTGACGGGCAGTTTAATGGACCATATGGCGTCAAGATTGATAGCCTGGATGCAATATATGTTGCTGACTCATTGAACAATCGTATTCAAAAGTTAACTGAGCAGTTTTCAGCAAGCTTGAATGCTGTAGTGCCGGCTTTGACTTGTGGTACGACCTATCACTATCGGGCATATGGAACAAACGCAAGTGGAACTAGTTATGGAAACGACGCAACTTTTACAACTTTGGCTTGCGAGGATTACTTGGTTAGAACTGGGATCGCTTCATCTATTACCGACACGACTGTATCACTTACAGGTTCTCATGAGGGCGAGGGAAGTCTTAATATTACAAGTCGTGGGTTTGAATATGGTGCCACGACATCCTATGGACAAAGTTCAAGCGAAGCAGGAGATCTTTTTATTGATGATTTTGGGAGTTCGGGTGGCGGTGGCGGAAATGGTAGTTTTGTTTTCTTGAATACAGCCGGTACGGATACGGATGGAAATATATATACAACTGATCAATTTGAGGATGTTGTCCAGAAATTTGATTCAAGTGGAAATTTTGTTGATCAATATAATGTTAGTGCTCCGGCGCCTGGAGGGGTAACCATTCCCTCATCCGTAAGGGGGGCTCCCGATGGAAAAATATATATCGTTGATTTTACAAATAGTCAGATCGTTAGATTTGATGATAACGATTTTACTAATCCGACCCTTTTTGCTGCTGGCGCAGGACTTTCATCTCCAACCGACATAGCTTTTGATAGCGGTGGTGGTATTTATGTTGCCGACTATGGAAACAATAGGATTGTTAAGCTGAATTCTTCCGGGGCAGTGGTATTAGAAATTGGAGAGGGCACTGGTTCTGGTGATGGTGAGTTTACAGGCGTTGCCTCTCTAGGAATTGATTCATCAGGAAACATATATGCAGTTGATTCAGGAAACAACAGAATCCAGAAGTTTAATGCCTCGGGTGCATATGTCGGCCAGGTAGGAATCGCCGGGAGTGGCAATGGGGAGTTCGGTTTTTCAATGTTTTCATTTTTGTCCGTTGATGAGAACGACTATGTTTACGTAGCTGATACTTCTAATAACAGAATTCAAAAATTTAATTCGAGCTTAGTCTATCAGTCTCAGTTTGGTGTATCTGGAACAGGGAACGGGGAATTTTCTAGCCCTGCAAGTGTCGCTATAGGGGCAGATGGTTCTCTTATTGTTTCTGATTCAGGAAACAATAGAATTCAGATATTTAATGAAAATTTTAGTCGTGATATATCTGGGCTTACTTGCGGAACTACATATCACTATAGAGCAACTGCCTCCGGCCCGGATGGTACAGAGACGGGAGATGATGATACATTTACCACGTCAGCTTGTCCTGGTGGTTCAAGTGGCGGCGGCGGTTCTAGCGGAACTCACTTTATTTGTATCGATCCTTTGGCCCTTAATTACACTAATGATCTGGCCTTCGGCAAAATAAATAACAAAATCTGTAGATATCCTAAAAAAGATACGCCACCAAATGAACTTTCTTGCAATACGCCCATATATTTAACTCGTCCAGTAAAGTACACCTCCATCAACGATCCAGCCGATGTTAAGCTTCTTGAGAAATACTTAAACACTTACGAAGGGTACTCGCTTCCTGTGGACGGTATTTATGCCAAACCTGATTTCGATGCCGTTGTAAAATGGCAGGAAAAATACTACTCTGAAATCCTGAAGCCGTGGGGACTAGCGAAGGGCACAGGGTATGTATTCTTAACCAGTTTAAAGAAGATCAAATCTATCCACGAGGCAGAGTGTGCCAAGCAAGGAACCGCTTCCTTAATGGATGGATGCTATCTATATGATCAAAAGCTAAAGCGCGGCGATAACAACAATTTCGTCAAATTCGCGCAAAAGGCGCTTAGGGCTTCCGGAAGTTTGGCTGGTACCGCTGACGGAAAATTTGGACCGGCGACAGAGCTTGCCGTGAAAGATTTTCAAAAGAAAAATAATCTGTATGCGGACGGTATTATCGGCGCAACTACTGGTAAGAAGCTTGAAGGTGTAAAATGCAGCATATGAGGCTCAGCAATAGAACCTGGGACACCGTAGCAAAAATTCTAATAATTCTTTTGGTCCTGGCAGTACTCGGGAAGATTTATATTGATAAAAAGATCGGCAGCATAAATGTGCCGTCAAAGGAAAATCCGACAGAAACTGAATCTGTAGGAGAAGAAGTTTCATTTTTGAAGTTACCGCCAGGCTTCAAGGCGATATATTTTGCCAAAGGAGTTGATGGCGCCCGGGTTATGGAATGGGATCCGAACGGCAGGATGATCGTCTCGCAGACCAGTGAAGGCAAGATTTCTGTTCTTGAAGATGTGGATGGGGATGGGGTTGCTGAAAAGGCAAAGATCCTAATTGACGGACTCGACAAGCCTCATGGTCTAGTCATGAAGTGTAGTCCTGTTGGTAATCCGCCATGCCACTTGTATGTCGCGCAGCACGGCGAGCTTTCGCGGTATGTGTACGACGCGGAAATAATGACAGTATCTGATTACACCAAACTTTTGGATTTGCCCAAATCAAAAGCAGATCGGCATTTTACACGTACTATACTCGATATGAGTACAGTCAAAGAAAACAAACTCCTCATTTCCGTCGGATCATCTTGCAATGTTTGCGAGGAAGAGAACGATATGCGGGGGAAGATCATTTCTTACAATCTTGATACTAAAGAAGTCACAAAATACGCCAAAGGTCTGCGAAATGCCGTATTCATGACCAGGAATCCGATAAACGGAATAGTTTTTTTGACTGAAATGGCGCGCGACGGACTCGGGGACGATATTCCGTCCGATGAAATAAACATCATTGATCCCTCAACGGTCCAGCAGGAAGGTGCACCGTACTTTGGCTGGCCGCTTTGCTATGGAAAAAATATTCACGACGGAGATTTTGATAAAAAAAATTACATACGCGATCCTTGTTCGGATATGGATCCTTCATTTGCTGACTTGCAAGCGCATTCCGCTCCGCTCGGTCTCTCTTTTATTCCCGAAGAAGGCTGGCCGGAGGAATACTGGTTCGACCTGCTCATTGCGTACCATGGCTCATGGAACCGCTCTGTGCCGACGGGTTACAAGATTGTGAAAATGGGAGTTGACGGCAAGGGTAATCCACAGCCAGTGGAGGATTTCATTACCGGCTGGCTGACGTCGGAGGGTGAGAAGCTTGGACGACCGGCAGATATAAAGGCCATGCCTGGAGGAGTAATTTACATTACCGATGATATGAATGGCGTCGTCTATAAAATTTCTAGAACCGAAGAAGCGCGTTAATATTTGACGCAATAATTCTCGTCGCTGACGCAGATGTTTCCGTCATCGATGATGATGCGAGTTTCTGTGTCGCGATAGTCAAAGTGAATGTCCTTGCCGAGATTGACCGCAATGATGATGACGGCGGCTATGGCGAGCGCGAGGAGTATGGCTCCCGTAATGATCTCGTGATTTTTGTAGCGGTTCTTCATTTTGGCGAGTGACCAGAAGCCTTTGGTAATGAGGGCTACCGGCCAATAGACTATATAGAGCACTGACGTGATCAGAATAGAGAGGACGTAGGGCGGAATGCCGAAGAAAACGGTGTAACCTAGAAGCTTGCCAGAAACCAGAACTGTTACGACGCTTGCGAGCCAACTTATGCCAATGGCAACCAATACGATGGAAAAGATTACAGCAACCAAGCTAAAAAAGACCTTGAATAAGGTCAGATGCGGTTTTTTGGCCGGGTGTGTTTGGATTCGGTAGGCCGGTTTTGGGGTCTCACCGATGACTTTCCATTCATGGTTTAAATCCATGGCCGTATTCTATTCTCATTCTCGTAAATATCAACTATTTTGACTCTTGAAAATATTTATGCTTTAATGCGGGAGAAACAAGAACATACACAAAAAAGAGGGAAGAGATGGAAAAAGAGGTAGAAGGCGTGAAGGAGATGAGCGAGCTCGATTACTTCACAGAGATCGACAAGAATGCGATCAAAAGGGGTTATGGACGCTCGCGCCACCATGAGATGCGCAGTCAAATGTGGCAGCGGATGGTAGAGCTTAACCCCGAGCTGAAGAGTGAGGGTGGTCAAGGACCAACGGCGGTGTATACCTACACTTCGTCGGTTAGCAATATGACCTCCAAGATCTGCACTGGCTTCATCATTGAAGCCGGAACATTCAAGAAACGCGGTTACATCTTCTGTCTGATCGAAGACCCTGAAGAGAGGGATGCGAATGGAAACCCGAAAGTCGTGTACTGGGCAACGCTCACGAAGCGGACCATGACATCGAGCATGGTTTATAAAGTCGACATGCGTTCATGGCTTTGTATGGAGCGGACTCGTAATGCACCGATCTGCAAAGATCCAGCGTGTCGGAAGCGCTTCCGTTTCCGTTCAAAGTATCACGAAACGACCGGCAGGACTTCGCACTGGTGGCAGTGTCCGAATGTTTTGCACCACGGACCGGGCAAGTGTCCTCGTAAGGGACCTGACTACAATCTGCCGTCAGAGCTCAAGGATTTTGTGAAAATCGAGCGCGCCAATCGTGATCGTGACACACTTGATCCCCGCCGAAAGAGTCCCAGAAAAGGGAAGTTCGGTAAACGAAAGGCCACATGGAAACGAGGAAAGCGTGCAGTTGCCGCTACTTCCTAGGAGAACGGGCCCCGACTTGTCGGGGCCTTTTCATTGGAAAAAATAGGATTTTGGGTTAGAATAGCCGGGTAAATTAACAAATATCAATATGAAAAAATTTCTCATTGCATTCGTAATAATGGCGGTTCTGGTTCCGGCCGCGGCATTTGCCGAAACATCCAAGGTCGTTTCAGAGCAAGCTGAAATCGACGCCCTTTTGCAAAAAATCAATCTTCTTTACGGAGAAATCTACAAACTCGGCGGAAAAGTCGAGACCAGTGTTTCGACTGACGGGAAAATAATTGCTGAACCAGCCAAGGCTGATTCCGGCAAGGGCGAAGTTCCAATGCGCAGATCAAAAGATAAAACTCCGCGTGTCATGTACTGGTGGGGCAAGGTTAATCAGCATTTCAATCTGCAAACTGGCTATTGGGAAACTGATCCTGATGGAGTTTCCGGCGCGGATCTCGACATGCTGAAGTACTGTCAGAAGTGGTACCCGAAAACAAAGTCGGTCAAAGAGCACAAACTTGAGACGATCAAGAGCTGGAAGAATCGCGGCAATCTTCTAAATTTTGAATCTCGCAAGATGTCTTATGAGTGCAGCGAGAAAGTCGGATCAAAGCCGGTTACAACTACTACAACAAATACAGCCAATACGAATCCTGTGAACACAACTCCGTGGGTCTCTCCAGTAGAAGTCGAAGACCAGGACAATGGTGGTGATGTCGATAAAGACATGCAGATCATGTACTGGTGGGGCAAGGTCAATCGACATTTGGATGATAAAGAATGGGTCTCAGATCCTGATGGAACATCTGGCGCAAGTATTGATAAGTTGGCTTACTGCAAGAAGTGGTATCCACACAGTATCGGAGTTAGACAAAATACTTTGGTCACAGCAAGTGGCTGGCACGATGCCGGAAACGTTAACGAATACACGTCGATCAAGATGTCTTATTACTGCCTCCAGGACTAATTTCTATGCGAACTCTCATAAAGGATCTCAAGAATCATAAAGGCGAAGAAGTTACCATAAAAGGCTGGATTAGTGTGCGGCGCGATCAGGGTAAAATGGTCTTTTTCGACATTCGCGATTTCTCCGGAACAATTCAGACCGTTGTACTGCCAAATAGTGAGGCGATAACTAGCGCGAAAGAGGCGAGTCCGGAATCTGTTGTTTCTATCCTCGGAAAAGTTAACGAGCGTCCTGAAAAAAACAAAAATGCAAAGGTTCAGAACGGTGATATCGAACTTGAAGTACTTGGACTTGAAATTTTGGCCAAGGCAGAACCTCTTCCGTTCGATATGTCGGTTGACGGATTTAACCTCGACCTTACAACCGAGCTTGATCACCGAGCGCTTACGCTTCGTCATCCGCGACTACAATCAATATTTAAAGTTCAGGCAGTAATCATCGACTCATTCCGCGAATTTTTAAAAAAACAAGATTTCTTCGAGTTCCAGGCCCCAGCGATGGTTCCAGCCACAGCAGAAGGCGGGGCAGAGGTTTTTAAGATTGATTACTTCGACAAGAAAGCCTTCCTTTCTCAGTCGCCGCAACTCTACAAGCAAATTGTTATGACTGCTTTTGAGCGTGTCTTTTCGGTTAATAAGGTTTTCCGCGCCGAACCATCGGCGACGACTCGTCATCTTACCGAAATTGTTTCCCTCGACGTTGAGATGGGATTTATCGAATCATGGCGAGATATCCGCGACCTGTCCGAACAAACAGTTAAATTTATTCTGGAAGAAGTTCGAACCAAATGCGCCAAAGAACTCGAATTTCTAAAAGCTGAACTCCCAGTCATGATTGAGTCTACACCGACACTCTCACTTACCGAGGCGCTACAGAAGCTTGGAGCCGGAGCTGATAAAGATTTGAACCCGGAGCAGGAGAGAAAGCTCTGTGAGATGATCAAAGAAGAAACCGGATCAGACTTCGTTTATGTTTACGGCTACCCGACACGACAAAAGCCATTTTATGTTTATCCAAATCCAGAGAATCCTGAATTCAATGAGGGTATGGATCTATTGTGCAGAGGGGTTGAGTGGCTCTCAGGCGGACGCCGGGTAAATGACTATAAGCAGCTCCTCGATCACGTCGAAAAATGGAAAATGGATCCGGAAAAAATTGAAATGTTCCTGGAAGCGTTCCGCTACGGCGTCCCACCAGAAGGCGGATTCGCTTTCGGCGCTGAGCGTATGACCATGCAGATCCTTGGGCTCAAGAATATCCGCGAGGCAACGATGTTCCCGCGAGACATGAACAGAATCGACGGACGACTGAACGACAACAAGGAAGAATAAGAACGAAAAAGGCCCCCGCAATGCGGGAGCCTTTCGTTTCGAACACCAATCAGTTTAGGGCCATATCGAGTTTCTGCTTCTTCACCAGCTCTCTGTAGATCTCGCAAGATTTCATCAGAGTTGCGTGATTATCAAAGGCGATGAGCCTACCTTTGTCCATTACCATGATCCTGGAGCAGGACTTCAGGGTTGCAAACCGGTGGGCGATGATGATCGTTGTTACTCCTTGGAGCTGCTGACTGATCACATTCTCAAAGATCTCACCTTCGATCTTGGCATCCATTTGACTGGTTGCTTCGTCAAGAATGAGAATCTTTGCTTTCCGGATAGTTGCCTGGGCGATCAGAAGCCTTTGACGTTCACCGCCCGAGAGCTTGATGCCGCGTTCGCCAACGAATTCATCGAGCCCCTTTCTCGTTTCGCGGACTCGCTCGTCAAGACGCGCGTCTTTCAGCGCTTTCCAGAGCGTAGTATCGTCAACCTCGGTATCGGCTCCGAATGTCAGGTTGAAGCGGATCGTATTATCGAACAGCTGTCCTTCCTGTTGTACGAAGGCGATCTGTCGACGGTAGCTTCTGTCGAAATCCGGCAATGGCGTGTTGTCGATGTAAATGCCGCCCGAGGACGGATCATACGCTCGTGTGATCAGCCTGATGAGGGTTGTCTTGCCAGCGCCGGATTCACCGACGATGCCGACTGTCTCTCCAGCTTCAATATCGAACGTCACATCTTTCACCCCACGGTCATTTTCATCTTCAGCAGATCCATACGTGTATGAGACTCGGCTCATAGAGATCTTTCCATAACTGATGTCTCTCTGTGTGCCGTTCTCATTGAGATCAGGCTCGGTCTCCACGAGATGAAGATATTTCTGGATCGTCGGCACTTGCCGTGCGATCTGTCTCATCTCGCTTCGAATGCTGCCGAGACGCGCCGTGGTGCTACCGGTCCAAGAGAAGAGCATCACTAGCACTCCTGTCGACTCTGACCCGCTTTGAACGAGATGGATGCCGAATACGAGCATGGCGATCGTGATACTGATCTTCAAGAAACCGATCATGTGTGACCCAGAGCTGTAGCGAAGCCAAAGAGTTCTGGCAAGAGTGTTTACGCGGGAAATTTCCTGCATGTATAGCTCGTTGAACCATTCTTCCTGGCCGCCGAGCTTTACGGGGATAACGTTCCGGAGCATCTCTGACTTGAACTTGCCGCGATTTCTATGCTCTTCTTCAAGCTTTAAGAGGGGGTCCTCATACGACTTGTTGAATTTTAGAGCTGCTGTCAGATAGACACCCGACAAGATTGCGATCATGAGACCCATCTGCCATGACACCATAGTTGTGGCGAGGACGCAGAGACTGACATAAAAGATGTGTGGCAGCAGGCTGAAGAGCATGCTGATAACAAAATCCTTTAGCGAGCTTACACCCATGCCGATCGTTTCGTTGATGACACTCGAGTTCATGTTCATGTGCTGTCCGAGCGAGAGCGACATCAGTCGGCGCGTTGCAAAGCCTTCAATCTTTTCGTTGAATGTGAAGAAGTACTTCTTCAGGTCAACGTATTCTCGAAGCCACTGCGCAAAATGCGCCGAAACGAGGAACGCGACGGCGCCAATAGCGTAAATGTAGGCTCCGTCGGCCTTCCCACTCAGCTTATTGATGATCTGTCCGAAGAGGTAGGGGATGTATATCCCGAAGATCTCTCCGACAATGAGAAGCGCAAGGGAGATCATGATAAAACCATGAAATCCTCGGAGCTGTGTCCAGGCGTGCTTTATGATTTGCTTCATGTCTGTTTGGTGTTCGTTTTTTGAGGTTCTTTTCACTCTTTATATAGCATAAAAAAAGCCTAATGTCAAATTAGAAAATACCCACTTTTTCCCTTAAAACACAGCATTTTCATGTTAAAATATCAAACATCATGACTGAAACGTCGTACCAAGTTAAAACTGGGCAATTTCAAGGCCCGCTTGATGTACTTCTTGGTCTTATTGAAAAACGTAAGCTTTTTATTAATGAGATCTCTCTTGCGTCTATTACGGACGACTTTATTGTTTACGTTCAGGCACTGGACAAGAAAGACATCGAATCCTACACATCATTCATCTCAGTCGCAGCGACGCTCATCCTAATCAAGTCTCGCTCGCTCATTCCGAACCTCGAGCTCACAGAAGATGAACAAAATGATATCGGGGCCCTTGAACGAAGATTGGAACTATATCGTTTAATAAAAGAGATTGGAGTTGAGATAGAAGCGAAATTCGGCAAGCAAATTATTTTCCCGAGACTTGAGAAAAAGATTGAGACAAAGGTGTTCGCGCCCGATGCGCAGATCACTAAAGACTCGATGCTCTCAAACATCTACGACGCGATAAAATTAATTCCGATTCCGGAGCCACCGAAGCCTGAAGTTCTGGTTCTAAAAGTAAAAAGCATCGAGGAAACGATCAATGATTTGGTAGAAAGGGTCACAAAGAGTTTCAAAATGAGTTTTCGAGAATTTTCTGCATCGCACGGGTATAAAGACGAGAAAGAAAAGAAGGTCGGAACAATTGTCTCATTCCTTGCCATGCTAGAATTGGTCAGGAACGGATTTATGGAAGCATTCCAGACAGATGCGTTTGAGGATATCAGTATTGAAAAGATAGAAATTAAGCCGGAAGTAACAAATCAAAATGACATTAGCGAATAAAATCGAAGCGTATCTTTTTTGGAAAGGCGAACCTCAGACCCACTGGGAGATTGCGGTCGCACTTCGCGTAGAGCCAACCGATATTCAACCGGCAATTGAGGAGCTCCGCGCAGCGCTAGCGGAAAGGGGAATCTCACTTGTTGCCCATGAAGACAAAGTCATGCTTGGAACGTCTCCCGAAATGTCAGACTTTTTCGAAACTCTTCGCAAAGAAGAGCTGTCGAAAGACTTGTCAAAGGCAGCGCTCGAAACTATCTCTATAATCCTATATCGTTCCGGCGCCACGCGCTCAGAGATAAATTTTATTCGGGGCGTGAATTCCGGGTATATTCTCCGAAACCTCGAAATCCGAGGTCTTGTGGAGCGTGATATGCATAAAACTGACGGGCGACTCAATATTTACAAGCCGACTCTCGAATTGCTATCATTCCTTGGTGTCGGAAGCGCTGGAGAATTACCAGAATTTCAGAAAGTACGTGACACTTTGGCCGAAAAGCTATCCGGCGGAGCTAAAAGAGAATTAGAGAATGAATCTAACCCATAAAGAAAGAGAACTAATATTTATAATGTTCATGCTCGCCATCGTGGCGGTTTTTTATGCTATCTCGATCAAGGACGAGATAGCTCGTGGAATTATAATTGAACAACAAGTTGCGGAGTATCAGAAAAGCATCGAACCGTTTTTGGATTTGGCTTTAAACGCCAAAAGTTTTGCGATCTACGATATGGATAACAAGAATTTCGTTTACAAACGCGATGCCGAACGGCAGATGCCACTTGCTTCGCTTACAAAGGTTATGTCGGCGATAGTTGTTATGGAACATGTTCCGGCCGACCATGTCTTCCAGATTTCCAAAGATGCTTTGTCCGAAATCGGAGACAATAAGCTTCTTCTCGATGAGAAATGGGGAAGGGACGAGCTCCTAAAATTCGCCTTGGTGGAGTCTTCAAACGACGCGCTCTGGCAGATGGCCTATGAGACGGGAAAAATCATCGATCCGGCTTCCGGAGATCCCATCTCTGTATTTGTTGCGCGCATGAATGAGGAGGCTAAAGAAATGAGACTAGCTGGATTTGAATTCAAGAATCCTTCCGGACTCGATATCGGCGACGGTACGAACGGGGGATATGGCAATGCGCGAAATATGGCTAAGCTTTTTGCGGAAGCCGTCACGAAATATCCGGAAATATTTTCTCCGACCAAGGATCAGGCGCCAATTTTCCGCTCGAATGACGCAGAGCATGTGGCCAAGAACACGAATCCATTCACTCATGAAATCCCTGGACTCGTTGCTTCAAAAACAGGATTTACAAATATTTCAGGCGGCAATTTAGTCGTGGCGGTAAAGGACGAACAGGGACGTAATCTCGCTATCGTGGTCATGGGTTCGACTTTTGATGACCGCTTCACGGATGTAAAGACAATTTCCGGGTCGCTAAGAAGTCCCCAGGAATCCGGATTCTAATTCTGCTAGAATATCCTTATGATAAATCTAAGCCTCATTAAACTATTTTTGCCGGCGGTTCTCACCTTCGTGCTCGGTATTGCCATAACGCCATTTTTCACAGACTTTTTTTACAAGCACAAGATGTGGAAGAAGGTGGCACGTAAAGTAGATGGTGAAGATAAGCGCGACGAAATGTCGGCCGAGTTTAAGCGGATCTCGAATGGCGATCATGAACTTCACACGCCGCGCGTTGGAGGCATGATTATTTGGGCCAGTATTTGTCTCTCTGCACTCATTCTTTTCCTTATCCCTACATTTCTTCCGAATGATATCTCGCAAAAACTTAATTTCGTTTCCAAAGAACAAACACTCCTGCCGTTTATCGCGCTACTTATTGGCGCATTTCTTGGTCTCGTGAACGACTTAATGACTATTTATGTGACGCGCGGAGTTTTTGTAAACGGTTTTCCGCGAAAGTACATGCTTTCCATGATCGCGCTCACCGGACTTGCCTTTGCGCTTTGGTTCTTCTTAAAGCTCGGTGACGCGCAACTAGTCATCCCTTTCGCGCATCAAGCGTGGTACCTCGGCTATTGGTTCATTCCTGTTTTCATCCTTGTCTTTATGGCGACGTTCTCTTCCGGAGTAATCGACGGGATAGACGGTTTGGCTGGAGGCATTATGGCTATCATCTTCGCCTCGCTCTCTGTCATCGCTTATTTTCAAACCCAGATCGACATTGCGGCGTTTTGCCTCGTGGTCTCTGGCGCCATTCTCTCATTCCTTTGGTTCAATATTCCGCCGGCCAGATTTTGGATGGGGGAGACGGGCATGCTCGGGCTCCTCTTCGCGCTTGTTGTTGTGGCATTTCTAACCGATACGGTTCTCATCCTTCCAATCATCGGTTTTCCGCTTGTCATGACTGCGCTCTCGTCTGCTATCCAGATAATCTCGAAGAAGTTGCGTGGTCCCGTGAAAGGCAAGATCTTCCGCGTCGCGCCGCTCCATCATCATTTTGAGGCTATTGGCTGGTCCCGCGAAAAGATCACCATGCGCTACTGGATTATATCCATTATGTTCGCTGTTGTTGGAGTCATCGTGGCCCTATTGTAGATATTGACTCACATAACTATTTGTGCTAGTTTGCCATCCATAAACGGCTCTTTTTAAATATGAATATGTAAGTCAAAAACGGTCAAGAAAAGCCATGAGGTGGCGAACATTCGTCATTTCTTAGCTTTTCTTGACCATCGGTACAAGATAGCCCGCACCTAGAGGTACCTGGAAACCATCAAAAAACCACTACATGGTATTGCTCTCGTTCTAGTTTGAAATCCCTTCGTGGGCGCCAACGGTTGGCTTATGGCTATTGGCTGTAGCACTACTGTTGGTATTCTCGAAACTCATCTTTGGATGGGTCTTCATCGGTGAAACCCAGAATGGTATCATCGTGAAAAAATGGGGTGTTGGAGGAGGTGCTCGCTTGCCAGAAAATCGCATCATCGCGACCAAAGGCGAGGCGGGTATTCAAGCCCAGATGATCGGCCCCGGTCTCCACCTCTGGTACTGGCCATGGATGTACTCTGTCACCAAACAAGGTGTGACCGAGGTACCCAACGGACAGATCGGTATCGTGGAAGCCATCGATGGAGACAAACTGGAAGATGGCGCGATTCTCGCCCGTAAAGTCGTGGACTGCAACAACTTCCAAGATGCAGCCGCCTTCATACGAAATGGAGGACAAAAGGGCTGGCAGTTGAACTACCTGACCGCAGGTCAGTACCGTATCAACAAACAACTGTTTCGAATCGAAATGGTTGCCGCTACGAATATTCCTTCGGACGACATCGGTCTGGTGACGACGCTTGACGGTACACCACTCCCAACTGGCAAGATTGCCGGAGAAGAAGTGGCCGGTCATGCCCATTATCAAAACGCTGAGGCCTTCCTGAAAGGGGGAGGGTTCCGTGGTCTGCAGGAGCAGATACTTTTGCCGGGTAACTGGTATATCAACCCGAAGTTTGCCCGTGTGGATATGATAAAAATGACCGAGGTGCCAGTTGGCTTCGTGGGCGTCGTGAACTCATTCATCGGACAAGACGGGGAAGACACCAGCGGAGAAGGTTTTACTCACGGAAACATCGTGAAGAAGGGCCAAAAGGGTATCTGGAACGAGACGTTCGATCCAGGTCTTTATCCAATTAATACACGCTTGATGAAAGTTGTGTTGGTACCCACGACGAATATCGTGCTCAACTGGGCTGAAAAGGGAGAGGATCACAACTTGGACAAGGATTTGGATACGATCCAGCTTCGGTCAAAAGATGGCTTCACTTTCAAGCTCGACGTGACGCAGGTGGTTAACATCTCAAGCGTTGCTGCTCCGAAGGTTATCGCACGCTTCGGCTCCATGGAGAACATGGTGTCGCAGGTGCTCGAGCCGACCATCGATTCTTACTTCCGCAATTCGGCGCAAACCAGCGACGCGCTCGACTTCGTCGATCATCGCGCGGAGCGTCAAGCGGAAGCGAAGGCTCACATCAACAATATCCTGGACAAGCACAACATCGTTGGTGTAGATACGCTCATCGGTGATATCGAGCCGCCTAAGCAGCTGATGGAGATTCTTTCGGACAGAAAGATCGCTCAGCAACAGCAGGCGATGTTCGAAATGCAGATGGCGTCGGAAGGCAAGCGTCAGGAGTATGTGAAGGCCAAGACAGCCGCTGACAAAGAAGCGCACCTGACAGCAGCTCGCTACGACAAAGACATCGCAACTCAGCAAGCAGCTGCAAAAGTTGAAGCTGCAAAAGGTGACAAGGAGGCGGCGGTTATCGCAGCGCAGGGTGAGGTCATTGTTCTTACCACTGTCGGCGATGCCAAGGCCCAGAACATCAAAGCGGTTGGCGGCGCGGAGGCGGACGTGATCAAACAGAAGACCTCAGCTATGGGCACCAAGGAATTCGCCATGGTACAGGTCGCCCAAACACTAGCAGAGCACAAGATCCAACTCGTGCCTCAGATCCTGGTGCAGGGCGGTGCTCAGAGTGGCGGTACCGGCAGTATCCTCGAAGCCCTCATCGGTAACGAGATGTTGAAGGACCTCCGGAACAAGAGTCCCGAGTCCGTGAAGAAGGAACCAGATGCTCCTGCGGCATCATCAACACCGGAAGCACCAGCCCCTCCATCAGCGCCGAATGCTGAAGGCGGAGGTGTGAAGGGCTCATAGCCTGACTTACAAATTCATATGGAGGCCCCCGACATTGTCGGGGGCCTTTACATTTTTATATGATTTCTTTGGTATACTTTTATCCATGTCATCCATCGGCAAATCCGACAAAGTTTTTTTGTATACGGTAATTATTCTCCTGGTCTTTGGATTCTTCTGCTTCGTGTCCGCGTCATTTGGAATCTTGGCGGCGAATTCGTCAAAGTTTTGGAGCGTAGTTGTCAGTCAGTTCCTTGGGCTAGTCTTTGGCGGTATTCTCATGTACGTTCTTTCTCGAGTTGATTATAAAGTCTGGCGAAAGAATGCATTTTATTTATTCCTCATCTCAATCGGCCTGACCCTCCTGGTATTTATCCCATCAATCAGTCTTGAGCACGGAGGCGCCAGACGCTGGATTTCTTTTGGCCCAGTTTCGTTCCAGCCGGTCGAACTTTTAAAAATCGCTTTTGTTATATATTTCGCTGGGTGGTTGTCGTGGGTAAAGGGGAAAGCCAAGCAGGTTCGTTACGGTGTCTTGCCGCTTGTCGCCATGCTCGGTATTGTTGCGGCTATTCTTCTACAACAGCCTGATACAAAAAGCATCATTCTCATTTTCGTTGCTTCAGCCTGTATGCTCATGCTCTCCGGCGTACCGTGGAAATATATCGGAATCGCTTTTGGCATCGGTGTTTTTATGTTTGGAGTCTTGGCGTTCACTAAGCCATACCTCGTGAAGCGAATCACGACATTTATGGATCCAACTTCCGATCTTCAGGGTGCATCCTATCAGCTCCAGCAGTCATTGATCGCGATTGGTTCCGGCGGCGTCTTTGGACGCGGTTGGGGAGAGAGCGTGCAGAAATTTACTTATCTTCCGGAACCGCACGGCGACTCGATCTTTGCTGTTATTGGCGAGGAATTCGGCTTTATTGGCACCTCGTTTGTTGTTGTGATGTATCTCATTTTTGGTCTCCGCGGCCTTCGGATTGCGTATCGGGCGCCGGATTCTTTTGGTAGACTAATGGTTGCCGGAATTGTTATACTACTTCTCGCGCAGTCGTTCTTGAATATTGCCTCCATCATCGGCCTTTTCCCATTGACCGGTGTTCCGCTGGTCTTCATAAGTCATGGCGGAACAAGTCTCATGATAGCCATGGCGGCGGTCGGCATAATCCTGAATGTCTCCAAATATCAACTGAGCAACAAATAGTGGGCATGAATCCCGTTAGAAGCCGCGGCCGCTGTGAATTAAATATCATATGAAGAGAATCAAATTAAATTTTATAAAAAATAACAGGGTGGGTGGCGGAACGACCGCGACCTGCTTCTAACCGGATGAAAGTTCTACTTACAGGCGGAGGTTCTGGAGGACATGTATATCCGCTTATTGCTGTGGCGGAAAAACTTCGCGAGCTTACACTTACTGAAAAAATCCTCGATATGGAGCTTTTCTATATTTCTGATACACCGTATGATCAGTCTGCTCTCGATGATAACGAAATTAAATTTCAAAAGCTTGAAACCGGAAAACAGCGGACATATTTTGCACTCGAAAATATTTTCGATATCTTCAAAACTTTTTTCGCAACTATGAAGGCGCTCTTTATGGTCTACCAGATAATGCCCGACGTTGTTTTTTCAAAAGGTGGCTATCCGTCAGTTCCAGTAACTCTTGCCGCTAGGTTTCTCGGGATTCCTGTCATTATTCACGAGTCGGACACCGTTCCGGGTCGCGCGAATAAAATGGCTTCAAAATGGGCAAAGAAAATCGCTATCTCTTTCCGCGAAGCGGCAGACTATTTCCCAAAAGAAAAAACCGCTTTTGTGGGACACATTGTCCGTCCAGAAGTCAGGAGCCCACTTAAAGAAGGAGCATTTGAATATCTAAAACTAAAATCAGTATTGCCCGTGGTTTATATTGTTGGAGGATCTCAAGGGGCAAAACTTATAAATGATTGTGTTTTGGACGCGTTGCCCGAGATGGTTACTCGCTACCAGGTGATTCATCAGACAGGTACAAAAAATTTCGAAGAGGTAAAAAATATGGCTGACATTATTCTAAAGGAATCCGGAGGTACAGAAAATTATTATCCATTTCCATATCTTAATAAGCTCGCAGTCAGAATGTCAGCCGGTGTAGCCGCAGTAATTGTTTCAAGGGCCGGCGCAGCTTCAATCGGTGAGATTGCTTGCTGGGGCAAACCTTCCATCCTTATCCCAATCACAAAGTCTAATGGAAATCATCAGCGTAAAAATGCCTTCAGCTACGCTGAGACCGGAGCCTGTGTTGTTATTGAAGAAGCAAATTTAAAACCGCATGTGCTACTAGAGGAAATTGATCGCATCACTAATGATGCCGAATTAGCAAAGAAAATGTCCGAGTCGGCAAAGGAGTTTGTTTATCCTGATGCAGAGGAAAAGATCGCTAGAGCAATTATAAGTATTGGTCTCGCTCATGAAAGATAGTATCGTAACCAGAATGGCCCCGTCGCCGACGGGCAAGTTTCATGTCGGTTCTGCTCGAACGGCGCTTTTTTCTTATCTTTTTTCTCGTCATCATAATGGTAGGTTTATCTTGCGAATCGAAGATACTGACAAAGAGCGCTCGAAATCAGAGTTCGAACAAAACATTATAGACTCATTCGAGTGGCTGGGGTTAAAGTACGACGAATTCTTTCGCCAATCTGAGCGCACAGCAATATACAAAGATCACATTCAGAAATTAATTGATAATGGTTCGGCGTATGTGTCCCAGGAAGAAGCCGGGGAGGGGAAGAGGGGAGAAGTAATCCGCTTCAGGAATCCTAATACCAAAATCAAATTCACTGATGTGATTTTGGGTGATATTGAAATTGATTCGACGGATCTCAAAGACTTCGTGATTGCCAAAGATTTGGACACACCGCTGTACCACTTGACAGTTGTTGTGGATGATGGTCTTATGGAAGTTAGCCACGTGATTCGGGCCCAGGAGCATATTGCCAATACCCCTCGGCAAATCCTTATTTTAGAGGCTTTAGGCTTCCAGAGGCCCGTATATGCTCATATACCGCTTGTTTTGGCGCCGGACAAGACCAAGCTTTCCAAACGACACGGCGCTACTGCCCTCCTGGACTTCCGAGATATGGGGTACCTCCCAGAAGCAGTCATAAACTTCTTGGCATTCCTTGGCTGGAATCCTGGGACCGAACAGGAGCTTTTTACAATGGACGAGCTTATTCGCGATTTCTCTCTTGAAAAAGTTGGTACTGGCGGCGGAGTTTTCAATATTGAAAAGCTTGATTGGTTCAATAAAGAATATTTAAAAAAGCTTCCTGAAGCGGAAATTATTATGGAGGTCAGGAAACGCCTAGATCTCTCGGACGAAATGCTAAAGCGCGCTTTGCCATCAATCATGGAGCGAATTTCAAAATGGAAAGATTTGGAAAACGAATCAGAATTTGGATTTTATAAAGACGCGGGGGATTATGCCGCGGAAAATCTGATCTGGAAGAAGTCCGACAATGAAAAGACTTTGGCGCACCTTGGAAAAGTTAAGGAACTACTCCAAAATGCAGATTACTCATCTGTTGAGTCTGTGAAATCGGCTGTCTGGGATTACGCCGAAGCCGCCGGACGCGGAGATGTCCTTTGGCCGCTTCGCTATTCACTCTCCGGCAAGGATAAATCACCTGATCCATTCACTTTGGCTTACATTTTAGGGAAAGATGAGGCAGTTTCTCGTATCGAGAATGCCATTGAAAAATTAGGTTAAGTGGATACAAAAAACGGGCCGGCCATGATGGCCGACCCGTTGCACTTCCAGCTCCTTTTTAGCACTTGTTAGGGTCTCCTTCTTCGAGTCGTTGCTGGGTCCATTCACCGCCGAGCGGTGTTGTGGGTTTTGTTCCCAGGCACACATTGCAGTGACAGGTGTCAGTGTTGGGCTCATTGAACACATCGCCAGGCGGGGGTGTGGGAACGTGACCTGGGGGAAAGGACTTAGGTTCAGGCATGATCTTGATTTGTTGGTTTACCCTTAAACTACTTCAACATTATTCATTGGTCAAGCTTTTTGCTTTATTTACTCCTAGGAAATATACTTAGGAGGTGAATAGAAGTTTCAAAATCATATTTTTTATTATCGTAATTGCTGCTTTCGGCAGAGCCTTCGCGCAATCCGACCTGGAAGCCGAGCTTGAGGCGAAGAGAAAAGCCAAGGCTGAGCTAGAAGAACAGCTTCGACAAGATCAATTGAAACTCGATGCAGTGAGTAAAGAAAAGAATACTCTGAATAAGGCTGTCACAGAGCTCGACCTCACCGGCAAGAAGCTTTCAACGGAGGTTCGACTGACAGAGTCAAAAATAAATGAGACAGAATCCACAATTAAGAATTTGAACCTGACCATTGCGGAGAAAGAAGAGAAGATTGGAATTTTCAAAAAAACTATAGGGGTCGGTATCCAAGACTTGCACGACTTTGACCAAGAGCCCTTTATCGTTTCTGTTATCGCCAAAGGTTCGATCACGGAAGCCATGACTATTGCCGACAGTCGCCGAACGCTAAACCGAGAACTGGGGCGCGCGATTCACAATCTGTTTTCTGAGAAAGAGCTTCTAGCGCTGGATAAAAGAAACCGTGAAGAGAAAAAAGAAGAACTTTTAGATTACAAAGGGGAAGTGGTGGAGGAGAAAAAAGAAATCGACAAGAATAAGAGCGAGAAGACCGTACTTCTAAACAGGACCAAGCAGCAGGAGGCCGAGTATCAGAAAATGATCGAGGAAAAGCTTCGGCTTCAGGCTCAGTTTGAAGACGAACTGGCTGCCATCGAAGCGCAGATTGAATTTGATCTTGATCCAAACTCTTATCCGAAAGCTAAAAATGGAACTCTGACCTGGCCGCTTGAGCACGTTTTGATCACTCAGGGATTCGGCCAGACCGCGAGCTCTTTGAAACTGTATAGTTACCGGACTGGAGCATGGGCCGGCAAGCATGCTGGCGTAGATTTCCGAGCAAATAACGACAGAGTCTTGGCTATGGGCGACGGCGTGGTTGTCGGTGCCGGCAACACGGATCAGGTTTGCCCGAAGGCTTCGACAGGAGTCTGGCTTCTCATAAAATATGACAACGGCCTCGCCAACACCTTCTTCCACCTCTCGTCGACGCTCGTGAAGGCGGGCGACAGGGTGAAGGCCGGCGACTTGGTCGCGTACAGCGGCAACACTGGATACTCGACAGCGCCGCATCTACATGTCGGTGTTATGCCTGCTTCAGCGGTCTCTGTTAAAACGTGGGCTTCCAAAGGCTGCCCAGGCAAAAACTACACGACGCCGGTCGTGGCGAACTCGCTTTATCTAAATCCACTCGATTACATGCCAAAGGCAGCCGCCAATATGTTCAAGGAAAATCTATAAATATAAGGACCCTCGCTTCGCCGTCAGGAAATATGAAAACGTTTAAGGAAAAAGTTTTAGACGTCGTTAGAAAAATTCCAAAAGGGAAAACTTTAACGTACAAGGATGTGGCCGTGAAAGCAGGGGCGCCAGGCGCGGCTCGGGCTGTCGGCACCATAATGTCCGGAAACTATCTTCCCGATGTTCCGTGTCACAGAGTCGTGAGGTCGGACGGGAAGATCGGACACTACAATCGCGGCGGCCAAGCGGCCAAGTGGAAACTGTTAAAAACCGAAGGCGCGCTTAAATAAGTTTTGATACAATATATTCATCATGATTAGGCTCTTGGTAGTCGCAATTCTCCTTTTAGTAATTCTTGGGCTTCTTGGCGTGTCTGTTCAGCATGATATTGTCGAGAATCCGGGAGTTCAAGAAAATACTTCTTATGTTGGTACCGGTATTGCCAGCTTCTTTACCACATACCTCGCGGCGCCGTTTGATTATCTCTGGAATGATATTTTCGTCGGCATTCTTTGGGGCACATTCGTCGAGAATATGGAGAGACTCCAGAACGGCGAACCGCCGACATACTTCCAAGGCCAGACTCAAGGCGTCATTCCGTCAATTCCGCAGATGATCGACGACTACAACGAAGCCCATCCGGCTAATTAAAAAGAAGAAGCCCTGACTTTCGTCAGGGCCTCTTTTCGAGTGAGCATGCTATTGTCCATTTCCAAGCCAAGCAAAGGCTGTAACGAAACTTCCACCGATGGCGATAGGTATGACCGTACAGGCGGTGCCTCCAAGTTCGCTGACGGGGCAGAGTGTGTAGAAGCAGAAGTCGCAACCGAACACCAGGAAGGTGATCAAATTGATTACCGCGACAAACACAGAAATGATGGAAACAACGCCGATGACGTTGAGCAGGGTTTTCATGGGTGCAGTTTTATGGTTCTAAATTTATTATATCATGAATATATACTTATGTCAATGATAAAAGCCCCGGAGTAATCCAGGGCCTTTTTATCTTTTGTACTGAGCTTATACCTTAGTCGCTAGATGGTAATTCTCATACCACTCACTCGCGCCATCAGTCGGCTGCCAAAGCATGCGAATCTGCTCAACGACCATCTCGAGCTGTTGCAGGTCGCCCGTAATTGCGTCCAGAACGCGAATCATAAGGAGCGCTATCGTCAGCTCGATCTGTTGCGGAGGCATAGCGTGTCGCAGGCCGTCAAAAGTGATCGGGAAGCCTCCATTTACTAGGGTTCTCCCCTCGAGTCGGTAATTCTGATGGAGTGTGCCACTAGCGTTGCGGAATGGTACGGCGGGGAATTCGCGATCAGACGACGACATACTAATGAGCGAAACTTTAGGATGTAGTTCACTCAAGTCGTTTTCTCGCAAAACCTCTTTGCCCGACGTACCAATAATCACATCAAAGTAGGGTAACCGAGTTCGTAGCTCGTCCTCAGAACGGATGAAGTGTTCTGGCCGCAGAAGATCGAAGACACCCTTTAAGCCAAAAGGCTCTTTGTGGATATTATCGAGTCCAGGGTCAAACACCGCCCCCGCCAACTTATGCGAGCAGAGAAATTGTCCAGCCATCTGTCGTCCGATATGTCCGAGACCCATGATGAGAATCTTCGGATCAGTTAGTCCGGTCTCTTTCAGGTATCGGAGAGTCTTCTCTGTCCCGCATTTCCCAATGTAGGGAGATTCGTACATGAGCTTTTGATATGACCGAGCGACCGAGATCGAACGAAACTTTACGCCGGCATCTTGGATCTTGTGGTGGCCAGACGAAGTTTGTTCAATGCCAACGATGTTTGTTAGACCACTGCAGAGCTTGTTTGCCACGAGGTGCATGAATCCACCATCATCGAGGATGATCACTTTGTCGTACTTTGCCATTGGTCGGCGAGAGATCTCACTGGCAATATAGACAGAAAGTTTCTCTTCGAACCAAGAATCAAATGAAACGAGGGGATCAAACTCATGACTGAAAGGAGCAACAATGGATCCCGTTACTTCGAGTTCACGTAGAACTTCAGCGCTAGTCGAGTAGTTCTTACCGACGACAACGCAATTTTCTGGCTTGAGACCCATTTGGAACAGGTGCTCAAACATTCGCTTTTGTGGTTCCAGCAAGTGCTGGCAAGCTAGGAGGAGCACGTTTCCGAGCCCTACCTCTTCGTAGAGTTCTGAAACTCTCTGGAGTAGGGGATAGCTGTGCATGTTATTTGTAAGGTTCAGGTTACGACTCGCTTTATAACACATAAATTCATATTTTGTCAATACAAATATTAAATGTTACAATGTCTACGCATGGGCTACAGTCTGTCTACAGACGACTTAAGAGAGAAATTCGGAAACCTGGTTTTAGAACTCATTTATCATAAGGAAAATAAAAGGACTTCTTGTGTTCGGAGATTGTCTGACAATGCCGCGCTGGCTTATAGCTACGTGGCATTTTTTAATGAAGGAATTCTGGCGCTCGGCAAAGAACTACACGACCAAATCGTGTCGGGAAAAAGTATCGGGGAAGTTATCAGAGACTCTGGAGTGCTTCATGAGCGCACGGAAAGCAAAAATTTTTCCTCTAAAGTAAACCTCGGCTTATCTTTTTTATTTGATACGAGAAAGGATTATTGTCTGAGCAGGAAAGTTGATTACAAAATAAAAGGAACGTCGTATGCTTCGATTGTTGAATTTTATAATCCGGAATACTTATCTATAGAGGATTCAAATCCACGACAAGATAATATTGGAATCGAGGACTACCTGATCATTGATCGACTGAAGCCCGGGTTTGAGGAAAAATATTTAGCGCTCGCGCATGGATTCCTGAAAAAACAAATGCATCTTGGTATCGAAGACCAGGATACTTTTATCGAAAAGACCCGAGAGACACTAAATTTACTCACGAGTGATACTAACACCAGATTATTCGTTGCGGCAAACCAAAGAGAATTTATTGGCTACATCGCCATCAACATTCACCCGGCGCTCCATATTAATGGCCTGGAATGCGTGGCGCGCGAGCTGTATGTCAAAGATGAATATCAGCGTAAAGGAATCGGCACAGCTCTAATGGCCTATATTGAACGATACGCAGCAAAGTTAGGATGCAAAAGGATATCATTAGCGACTAATTTGGAAAACGAGGTTCAGAAGGCATTTTATGAAAATATCGGTTTTTCTAAGCGCTGTGATTTTTTAACAAAAAGACTCACTGACTAAATGGGGAGGAGTAAATAAAATTCTGATTCAAAAATTATTTTAAATGATCCAAACCCTAACGGGGAACGGTCTAAGAACCCATTCTTAGGTAAAAATTTTAATCGCTGTAGGGAAGAAGTCCCTAGGAGGAAGCGTCGTAAAAGATATATTGTGCGACGCTTATCTATTCTGGAAAAGCCCTTCCCCCTATGAAAATGGCTCGGACTTTTAAATCCGGCCACTCATCAAATCCTCTGCTCTTTTCACCTAGCACGACGCCGCCGGCGTAAGTCCGCTTCCCTCAGCTTCTTCCTTCGATTCAAAGAAAACTCTATTTTCAGGTTTTATGCGATTTATACTTTTGCAGCCTTTTGGATAGTATTTTGTCCCGCTCTTTGATGCCACAAAGGCATACTTTGACTCATCTATTGATAGGTTTTGAAGCTCTGGGATGATCACACGAGCTTCGCTCTTATCGCGGTACTCTTCGGCGACTGAAAGTCTGCCCAATCCGAAAGAAGCCGTGGCAGATAAAATAATAATAGCAATCAGCGCAATAGATTTTTTATCGATACTTTTCATCGACAATATCTCCTAACTCATCAAAGTCAATTACAACTTCTTGAAGTCCGGCAGCCCATGGCGCAACCTGATACGGCTGGAAAATGATTACAAGCTTATTATCAAGTGTCAGATAAAACGCTTCGAAGTTAGTGCTGACAGGTTCTGTGCCGTCATTTATCCAATTCCCTTCAGTTCCAAGTTTCTCAGTAAGCTTCGTTCGAGAAATCTCAGAAAGTTTTTTTAGGAACGCTGACTCGGGTACGAAAATACTTCCGAGGTACACTCGCTTTCCAGTTCGGTCATAAGTAAAGGTCTTTACTGCCAAGTTTCCATGCGCGCCGCCTGTGTAAGTTTCTATATTAAATATTATTGTTGTCGTATCCTTCCCTGCTGCAATCTTGAATTCGGAAATGAATGCATATGGCGCTGTTTGTCCAGGATACGGTTCGCCGCTCTGCTCCTTGAATTCGGCAATGGCTTTATTTATAAAATTTAGAATTTCGCTATCGACAGAGTCTATTCCTGTTACCGGGTATTCTGCTTTTATTGTGAAATGTCCGCCGTCTTCGGAGATCTTTTTTTTGACAGGATCCTTTGTTTCTGGGGTCTCACTTCCCTCTTCCCCATCCGGGATCTCTGTATTTCCGAGATCTTCCGGCGCCTGATAATCAGGGCTATCTTTCCGAATCAAGAAGTATCCAAGTGCCAAAACTGCCAAAACCAGCAACAAAATAAGGGTGTTTTTCATGGCCATATTTTACCCTCACACCAATTAAATTGGAAGTGCACAAAAAGCCCAGATTTCACCACAGAATTGGTGTGAGGGTTTACCATATTGCATTTTTAGGGCATATGTTATATAGTTTCTGGACTTAAAAGCGTTTATTTAACACATATATGGCCCATAGAAAAGCCGGCGGTACAGCTAGAAACCTAAGAGATTCAAACCCTAAATACCTGGGGGTTAAGGTTGCAGACGGACAGTCTGTTAACGCGGGTGGAATCATTGTCCGCCAGCGTGGAACAGCTTTCCTTCCAGGAAATAACACCGATATGGGCAAGGATCATACAATTCATGCCCTGAAGGATGGAAAGGTCAAAATTGGCCTCACCAGGAAAGTTGGATTCGATAATCGAACAGTTTCAAAGAAAATAATCCACGTTGTAACAAAGTAATCCTTGAAACGAAAAGCGAAACCCCGGACATGCCGGGGTTTTTGCTTGTTCATACTGCGAGCTTAATCAGCTTCCATACCGGCGTTCAATGGAGCTCCGCCAGTTGCCCGATGACACTTTGCAAACCGCTCTGAGAGGTCGCGCGCTCTAATTTCATGCTTGAGTCGAACACATTCTTTCCGAAGCATTTTGATCTCCGAGCTCTTACTTGTCCTTTTTGACTTTCTTCCGCTCATTGCTCTGGGTATTTTCAAATACAATATCACGGGTTTTAATCAGTCGCAATCTTAATCTGCTTCGATTGAGATTTTGAGATTATGTCCTTCTGCACCGACAATCGGAAGTTCTAACTCCCCTGTCTTCTTTATTGGACTTCGTAGATCTAAATTCTTTTCATCAAGATGAATTTCCTTTTCTTTTAGAAGCGTCAGGATTTCCCGAGCTGAGACGCCTGAGAATAGATGTCCTTCATCATTTGCCTTCTTCTTTATCACAAGTGTGAAGTCGGTAAGCTTATCAAGTGCATCTTGAAACTCCTTGGAGTGCTTAGCCACCTGTCCTGCTCTCGCGTCAGTTCTCTTCTTTAGCTCAGCGAGCATTCCCGGCGTGGCTTCGACAGCCAATTTCTTCGGGATCAAGAAATTTCGTGCGTATCCTTCGTTTATCTCCTTTACTTCGTCTTTCTGCCCCTTCTTCTTTACGTTCTGGAGGAATATGACTTTCATCCCGTTAAAAACAGGTCGCGGTCTTCGCGCTACCCGTTTTTTGAATACTTATAATGATTTAAGATATTACCATAAAGAAACATTGCACGCGACTGCGGTTTCTAACGGGATTCATATCTTTATTTTAGTATTTCTATGGCTTTTTCAAGCTGTGTATCAATCTTGTTCTTTTCAAGCTTCTCTAAGTCAAGTTCGACCTCATAGTCAGGCTTTAGACCTTCTTTTGAGATGGACTTTCCGTTTGGCGTAAGCCACTGCGCGATGGTGAGCTTCAGGGCCGTACCGTCGTCCATTGGGATTAGTTCCTGAACTGAACCCTTGCCGAATGTCTGGGTCCCGACAAGCTTGGCCGCGCCATGTTCTTGGAGCGCCCCGGCCATGATTTCAGACGCCGAAGCGGATCCGCCGTTTACGAGTATTGCCATTTTGTAATCGCCTGAAAGGAAATGGCCTTTAGCTTTGAATTCACGATCTTCGGTATCGTCTTTACCATCCTCAGAGACGATAAGCGTCCCTTCGGGTAGGAACCAGCTGGAGATATCGACGGCTGCTGAAAGGTAGCCTCCGGGATTGTTTCGAAGATCAACAATGAGCCTTTTTGAACTGGTATTTGCAAACAGTTTGAGCGCCTCCTGAAATTCCTTGCTGGAATTATCGCCAAAACTTGAGAACTTTATAAGGAACACGCCATCGTCACGGAGATATTCCGTTTCAATGACCGGAACAACAATGAGTTCTCGCACTATAGAAAATTCCAAAACTTCATCAGACCCCTTTCTGGCCACAGAAACAACAACGGTTGTTCCCTTCTCTCCCCTAATAAGATCCACCGCTTCGTCAAGCGTGAGTTCGGCCGTGTATGTTTCGTCAACCTTTAAGAGCACATCGCCCGCAAGTATTCCTGCGCGTTCGGCCGGAGAATTCTTGAGCGGCGCAATGACTGTAATTTGTTCTCCACGCATACCAACTTCCATGCCAACACCAGAGAACTCGCCTTTGAGATCAGTGTGCAGATCTTCATTTTCTTCCGGAGTCAGATAGTTGGTGTACGGATCGCCGACAGAATCAACGAGACCCTTTATCGCTCCCCAGACCTTCTCCTCGTCACTTGTCTCAGTTCCAGCCGGGTGGCGTTCCTCGATCAGGCGCCAAACCTCCCAGAAATCCTTAAAATCTGCTCTCCTAGATATATCAAACGGTGCAAGGCTGTTGTTAACCTTTGCAACTTGGCTTTCGGCAATGCTGTTGTGCGAACCGATATAGAGTCCGGCGGCAAACGTTATAATGGCAAGTAGTGTGCCTGTAAAAAATTTATGTGGTTTCATGTTGAATGGTTCCAGATATAAGTCTGGCTATTTTAGCATTAAAAGGTCTAAATACTAATCTGGCGTATATGCCGCTTTTGTGTAGTTATTTCGTGGGTCCCACATGAGCCACGACGTCAGCCCGGCGTCATAAGTTGCCGTCATCTGGGCTTTAACCATCTCTGCGGTATATGTTGCGCCGAGGTTAAAATCTTGGAGCCAAGGTCTAATTTTTGTTCGAGGCTCGCCCATTGCCTCCATCCGATCCCCTGCCTTATCCATGGTTATCTTTATGACGTCATATGGGTGTTCAGCGGGATTTTTGAAGCCATTCCAGCCGTTCGGGAAGTGGGATGGATAGACCATTGGCGCGATGTAGTCAAAGTATGGCGCGGCGCGCTCCAGCACCTGCCCGATCCCCAAGTCGTCCGTGTTGGTGGCGACCATGCCGAAAAGATCCGCCGAGATTACCATCGGCTTTTTGCCGACGCGGAGTTTCTCGTCGGCATATTTGAAAAATGATTCCAAGACTTCCGGCTTGGCCTTGCCGTCAGATAGTGGGAAATAAATATTTTGCATGTCGCCGTCCGATGGGAATCGGATGTAGTCAAAATTAATCTCGTCAAATCCAACGGCATACGATTCTTCAGCGAGAGCAATCACGTAATCCCAAACTTTTTGGCTGCCGGCATCAAACCAACCGATCCCTTTGTGATCTGCCCAAAGTTTAGATTTGTCTGCCTTTTGCTTCACTGCTTCTTCGGGCCACTTTTTTATGAGGTAGGGATCCTGAAAAACGGCAATTCTACCAATGACGTAAATATTTTTATCATGAAGCCTATCGATAAGTTCACGGATTTCAGGAATCCTGTTATCAGAAGATTCCAAACTTTTGAAGGGTTCATTTTGGATATCGAAAGAAACTTTTCCGGTCGCGTCTTTTATATCTATTACCACAGCATTTACCTCTGTTGTATCTATTAGTGTAATAAGGCGTTCACGTATGCTTGGCGTACCACCCACCCAGCTTGTCATGTAAACAGCCTTTACCGCTTCTGGGGTTGGTAAGTGCCGTACCACTGGACCAGTATCGGGAATTTCTATAACACTGCCATTAAAAAAATTCTCACTCGCAATTGCGTTGGCAGAATATTCACGAGATGGCGCATAAAAATATATCCCGAGCGGGATAATAGTTGCGAATCCTAAAATAGCCATGTTCTTCTTATTCATCCCGATAGTGACAGGTCGCGGTCTTCACGCAACAATCAAGTTCAATTTTAATAATTTTTCGATTTTTTATCATATATGTCTGAAATTTCTGAGCGACCACGGTCACTGACGGGATTCATGAACGGCAGTATCTTTTTTCTTTATAAAAACGAACCCGTTTGATTCGAGTGGCGGCGTTTCTTTGACAAGTGGCGGCAGATAAGGACTTGGGATTTTCTTTTCAGCACGCTTTCGAACGGCAACCGGTTTCTGAACTACAATTTTCGGCTCAGCTGCTTTTTTCTTTTCAATGTATAAGCTGTATGCAGAAATTAGAATGATAAAACCGAATCCGAAATACACGGCATTCTCTACCATGCCGGAAAATCCAAGGTGCGGCAAAGCCATAGTGAGAAGTCCAATCAAAAAAAGTCTTTTAGCGCGTCCCATAACACGCTCATTGTACACCCGCCGCTTTAAAACCCCCAAATTTCCTGTTGATTACGAGGCTGAAACGATGACTACGAACTCTCCGCGGATCTTGTCCGGGTTTTGTTTGAAGTACTGGAGAACGTCCGAAGCCGACCCAGAGACTGTTTCTTCAAAGATTTTTGTCAGTTCTCGGGCGATGACGACTTTTTTGTCGTCCTCAAGGTATTTAGCGAGTGATTCGAGAGTTTTTTCTATTCTGTGCGGAGATTCGTAGAAGACCGACGTCCTTTCTGAGGCTGCAATCTCTTTGAATAAAGTCTCCCTGCCCTTCTTGTGCGGAAGGAATCCATAAAAAGTAAACTGTGGGCTCGGAATACCGCTTATCGATAGAGCGGCGGTTAGGGCCGAAGCTCCAGGGATGGCGACAATTTTTACATCAGGCAATTCACGCTTAACCATCTCGATCAACATCACACCTGGGTCTGATATTGTCGGCGTACCAGCGTCGGAAACTAGAGCGAGTGACTTCCCCTCGCGAAGCATTTCAATTATCTTCTCGTGCTTTGAGAGCTTTGACTGGGCATGATAGCTCATAGTTCCAGTGCCGATAGCATAGTGATCTAGGAGGTGTCTGGTCACTCTGGTATCCTCACACAGCACTAAATCAACGCTTTTAAGCGTCTCTATGGCCCTGTGGGTCATATCCCCCATGTTCCCTATTGGGGTGGCTATGACGTATAAATTGCCAGGATTCATGAGGTGTATAATACTTGACTTTTAAGTAAATGTCTAGTATAAAGTAAAAAACTTCACCAAATGCCCTGTGTACTTTTGGCCGTGACGGCCGCCATCATCGGTACCCTCATTGGTTACCATATCCTCCAAAGAAAAAGGAGCGTAACCTGTCCAGACTGCCATCGGTCCCTACATTTCGAAAGAGGGATGGTCAGGATAGCTCCCGCCGGATTCACCATCAGAGAAGAAACCGTCCATTGCCCTGATTGTTTCAAGGCCTATGGAAGAACGGTTACCATGGATTCGACATGTGAAGAATGTGTGAGCGAATGGGTCCCGATTTAGACACCCGCAGAAGGACACCCCTTCGCGGGTGTTTCTTTTTTATGTTGACTTAATAAGGCTTCTCCGGTATAAACGGAAAAAACATACAAAGTGATGACAACATCAGCAGAGCTCAAAAGTCGTGTGGGAATACTCGAAACCAGAGAACAGCTGGAAAAGTCGATACAGGAGATCCGGGACAAGGCCAATGCTGAAATGAAGCCCCTTCAGGATGAACTCGCGAAGCTTCAAAAGAAATGTTACCACCCAGGCATGCCGTATAATCCATACAATGGTACATCAATTGGATGGACATGTCCGGATTGCAAAGCGAACTTCTAAGACATCACACTCACCCGCACTGAAACACCTTAGCGGGTGTTTCTTTTTACCCTATCTAATAAACTTGACTCAAGCTTCGGCGCAGGGTATAAAGTGACAAACAACACAGCCCATGACAGATACAGTAGCCCCTCCAAAACCCAAATTCAGCACGAAGTTCGCCTTTGAGATCCAAGAGATCTCGGGAATTCCAACAGAGAAGTCCTCGCAGGCGATCATGATCTTCAATGAAGAAAGGTGTCGGCAGGGTTTCAGGATATACGCCGCGCGTTACGAAGATGGCCATTTCGTTAAGGCCGAGAATGACGGCAGCCACCACAGTTTCTACGTCCGCGTTCCCATCGGCCGTTTCGGCGAGATCATAAAAGAACTCAAGGCGCTCACCCTCTAAGGATCCCGATACGAACGCAAAGCCCGGCCATGTGCCGGGCTTTTTCGCTGCCATTTTTAATTTAATTACATAATTTCTTGCAAAAGTTTATTCAATTTTTTCCTTTTCCAGCAATAAATCAGTTATTTTTACCATTGACTCATAGTTTTCTGTCTTTAAGGCAAATGTTTTAGCAATTTCCAGCTCCTCTTTGCTCAAATCTTCGTGGCTGTGGGCCAAATCAACCATTTTTAAATAGGCCATACTTAATATAATTTCAGCCACATCACTTGGATCTGACCACTTAATCTCCGGAAGATTATTTAGAAGCGAAGCAAGAACAAGAAATTGGGCTGAACGAAGCTGGTTTAAAATATTTTTTTCCTCATAGTCATCATCTCCTGGGATACCTGGATCAACTACCGGCCCTATCTTTTTTAATTCATTTCTTATTTTCGATATCGCGATTGTTCTTTCTTCAGCTGACAATTCTTTTCCCAGGGTCATTTTAGTCGACGTCTCTGATATCTTGCTTCTTTGATCCTTAATCTCTTTTATTCTAACGGCAAGATTTTCACGATTAGACTTATTTGCCATTGTTATAAGATCGTCAATGTCATGAGTCATTTTAAAACTAAGGAATTTCTCCTGTTCATCCTTTGATGATAATTCAAAAATTTTTAAATCCATATTCAAGAAAACATCTGATATGTCCTCTGCGTTCTCGAAGAACATAGAAAATTCCGCTTCGTTTCTTATCTTTTTAAAAATAATTTCTCTCCTGTCTGAATCACTAAAATTTGAATACTCCTTGCTAATAGAAGAATATCTCTCCATTATTCGGAACCATTTCCTTTTTATTTCATCAATAGCATTCTTTTCATTATTTGATTGTATTGGCCCGCCCTCCATAATTATTTCCGCCACTTCTTGCCAATATTAATTCGATTTAATTCTTTTTCCATCATGCTTTGCATGCGAGCATAATCCACATCGGCAATATTCTGATCCATAACCATTGCTTCCTGCGCGCGCTTGTAGGCGTCTTCGGCCCGAGCGACATCAATGTCATGCGCGAGTTCACCGCGTTCAGCGAGAATAACTATAGTGTGGCCATCGCGAACTTCAAGTATGCCGCCGGAAACAGCCAGGCCGAGAGTTACGCCATCTTTTATCAAATGCGCCTCGCCGGTCTTGATCGGCGCGATGAGCGGAATGTGTCCTGGGAGAACTGTTATCTCGCCCTCCTTGGTTGGGATTGTGACAGACGAAATACCGACAGAATCATAAACGACTCGGTCCGGCGTCACAATCTTCAGTTCGAGGAGTTTCTGTTCCATTTTTATTTTTCTTTAAGCGCTGCTTTCTCTACATCTTCGATCGTTCCCTTCATGTAGAAAGACTGCTCGCCGATCGAGTCGTGCTTTCCTTCCAAGATTTCTTTAAAGCCTTTGATTGTTTCTTTTAGAGGTACATACGTTCCAGGCGCGCCGGTGAATTGCTCGGCGACAAAGAATGGCTGGGAAAGGAATTTCTGAATCTTTCGTGCGCGAGAAACGGTGAGCTTGTCATCGTCAGAAAGCTCATCCATTCCAAGGATGGCAATGATGTCCTGAAGGTCTTTGTAGCGCTGAAGCACTCGTTGAACTGATCGCGCGACTTCATAGTGCTCCTGCCCGACGACGTTTGGGTCAAGGATGGTTGAAGAAGAGTCGAGAGGATCAACCGCTGGGTAAATACCAAGCTCTGAAAGCGGACGTGAGAGCGAGACTGTAGAATCGAGGTGACCGAAAGTTGTAGCCGGCGCCGGGTCGGTTAAGTCATCGGCTGGAACATAAACAGCCTGAACGGAAGTGATTGAACCTTTATCAGTCGATGTAATTCGCTCTTGAAGGTTTCCCATTTCTGAGGCGAGTGTTGGCTGGTAACCCACAGCGGACGGGATACGGCCAAGGAGCGCCGAAACTTCGGAGCCGGCCTGGGTAAAGCGGAAAATGTTATCGACGAAAAGAAGCAGGTCGCGGCCTTCTTCATCACGGAAGTACTCAGCCATAGCAAGAGCGGAAAGCGCGACGCGGGCCCGAGCGCCAGGCGGCTCGTTCATCTGGCCGAACACTAGTGCGGTCTTGTCGAGGACGCCGGATTCCTCCATTTCACGGTATAGGTCATTACCTTCACGGGTTCGCTCTCCCACACCGGCAAAGATTGAGTAGCCCCCGTGTTCTGAAGCGATGTTGTGGATGAGTTCCTGGATAACGACAGTCTTACCGACGCCGGCGCCGCCGAAAAGGCCGATCTTGCCGCCCTTTAGGAACGGACAGATGAGGTCGATAACTTTGATGCCGGTCTCGAGGATTTCAGTTTTTTGAGATTGCTCTTCGAATTTTGGAGCGGCTCGATGAATTGGGTATCGCTTAGACGACTTTGGATTCGGCTTCTCGTCAATCGCCTCGCCGACGACGTCGAACATGCGCCCCAGCACATCCGGGCCTACAGGAACGGAGATCGGACCGCCAGTCTGAGACACTTCTTGTCCGCGGAAAAGCCCGTCTGTCGAGGACATGGCAATAGTGCGAACTTCGTTTTGCCCCAAGTGCTGCGAGACCTCCAAAGTGAGGGTCTCGTTACCTTTCTGAAGCGTCAGGGCGTCATAGATCTTTGGAAGCTCGCCTTCGAAAGCGACATCCACGACTGGCCCCATGATTTTTGTTATTTTTCCTGTATTCATGTTAATAATTTAGTTACTAATCTGCGCGCTAGCTCCGCCGACGATCTCTGAGATTTCCTGGGTGATCGCCGCCTGGCGGGCTTGGTTATAAAAGAGCGTGAGATCTCCGAGAATTTCGCCGGCATTGTCGTTCGCGTTCTTCATGGCGAACATCCGGGCGGAGTGCTCTGACGCCTGGGCCTCCTGAAAGGCGTGGAAGACAGCTAGAGCGACGGCTTGCGGAACGAGCTGATCCAGGATACTTCGCATGTCTGGCTCGAATTTGTATTCCCGGAGATCCTCAAACTTTGCCTCGCCGGTCTCTTCTAACAAATAATTTCGGTAAAGCGTCGGCACGATCGGGATAAGCTGCATGAGGTACGGCTTATATGAAAGAGCGGATTTCCATTCGGTATAAAGAACGGAGACTTTGTCATACTCACCCGCCAGGTATTTCTCTATAATCATGTCGCGGATCAGTAGGAATTCATCAGATGACGTCTTTTCTGAAAACTGAACGAAACTAGCAACGATATTTAGATTATTTCTTCGAGCAGATTTCTCTGACTGCTTCCCTATTGTGATGGTATCGATATTACCTCCTGATTTCTTCTTGTATTCCGTCAAAGCCTTGGAAATGTTCGAGTTATAAGAACCAGCCAAGCCCTTGTTTGAAGAAATGACAATAAGTAATTCCCTTCCGGACATCTTTTCCTTCAGGCCAAGCAGCGGATGATTTGCATCGGGCAAAGCTGAGATATGAGACATGAGATCCATCATGTAGCGGGAGTATGCTTTACCGCGGTTTGCCGCATCTGTAGATTTTTTCATCTTCGCCACAGAAACCATCTCCATTGTTTTGGTGATTTTCTTTATGTTATTTATGGATTTGATTTTTTGGCGAATCGCCTTTGTGTCGGGCATGGTATTTATTTCTTCATTGTTTTCCTGAAGGCTTCAAGAGCTTTTGAAAGCTCAGCTTTAGTCTCGTCCGTCCAATCTGCTCGGATAGCTTCGAGAAGTTTTGGATTTGAGGCGCGCATGAACTTGTGAAGTTCGGCTTCTGTTGCTGTAACGGCAGAGATTTCTACGTCGTCAAAGATTCCTTGATTCAAGGCGACAATAGAGACAACCTGCTGCGCCACCGGAAGCGGCGAATACTGCCCCTGCTTCAAGAGTTCCGTCGCTCGCTTGCCGCGCTCAATGGTTTTCTTTGTGTCAGGATCTAGATCTGAATCAAACTGAGCGAATGATTCGAGTTCACGGTATTGTGCCATGCCGAGTTTGAGCGGTCCGGCATTTTTCTTCATAGATTTGATCTGAGCTGATCCGCCGACGCGCGAAACTGAAAGTCCGGCATTAATCGCAGGACGAATGCCCTTGTAAAAGAGGTTGGTCTCCAAGAAGATCTGTCCGTCAGTAATGGAAATAACGTTTGTTGGAATGTAAGCAGAAATATCTCCGGCGAGTGTTTCAATAATTGGAAGCGCTGTGATTGATCCGCCACCAGATTTCTCATTTCTCCTACATGCGCGCTCGAGAAGCCTAGAGTGTAGATAGAAAACGTCTCCAGGGTAGGCCTCACGCCCTGGTGGACGTCTGAGGAGAAGCGAGATTTCTCGGTAAGCGATCGCGTGCTTGGAAAGATCATCGTAAACAATCAAGACATCTTCACCTTTGTCCATAAAATATTCTGCGATAGAGACTCCGGAATATGGAGCGAGGTAAAGCATCGCTGGCGAATCAGATGCGGCGGCAGAAACCACAACGGTGTATTCCATGGCGCCGGCGGCTTCAAGCCTGGAGACGATGCGCGCGACTTTTGACTGCTTCTGACCAATAGCAACATACACACATTTTATATTTTCGCCCTTTTGGTTGATGATGGTGTCGATCGCGATTGCAGTTTTACCTGTTTGTCGATCGCCGATGATAAGCTCGCGCTGTCCGCGGCCAATCGGGATCATGGCGTCGATCGCTTTTATTCCTGTTTGTAGAGGCTGGTTAACTGGTTCACGCTTCATGACGCCCGGAGCAACTTTCTCAACCAGAACACGCTTGGTGCCCTTTATAACGCCCTTGCCGTCAATCTGAGCGCCGAGGGAGTTAACAACGCGGCCGACTATTGCATCGCCTACAGGAATGGAAAGGATTTCTTTGGTTCGCGTAACCGTTTCGCCCTCCTTAACGCCTTGGAATTCGCCAAGAATGATGACGCCGATAAAATCTTCTTCAAGGTTAAGCGCAAGTCCCGTCGCGCCAGACTCGAATTTGAGGAGCTCAGAAGCCTGGACTTCCGGGAGACCGGCAACGCGAGCAATACCGTCTGAAATGGAGACGACGGTTCCGATTTCGCCCTCAGAGACTTCCGGGACGAATCCTTCGATCTTTTGCTTTAGGCTTTTTACCAATTGATCTATTTCTTTCATCCCGTTAGAAGCAGGTCGCGGTCTTCCCGCAAACTGTTTGGCTAATATTTATAAAAATGTTTTTTGATTTTATCATGGTTTTTACTAGAGTCTGCGACCGCGGCTTCTAACGGGATTCATATCATCCAACGAGCTGCGCGCGCAATTCTTTTAAATAATTCCGAATGCTTCCGTCGACAACCTTTCCTTTGTAGACCGCTCGGAATCCCCCGATGAGTTCTGGATCGACGCTCACGACCGATACGTCGCCCGACTCGACACCCACTCTCTTTTCAATGCTTCCAATTACTTTCGAGTTCATCTCGTGGGAAACCCGGATATCCGCAGACTTCTTCTTCATCACTTCTTTCAATTCTCGCTCTAGGCTTGAAATGATGTTTGGTAGGAGGCCTATCATGTGGTTTCGTTTGGCATAAGCCTCAAAACTTTTTGATAACTTCGAAGGATCAGAACCCGTCTCCAGGCTTTTCATCAGCGCTTTGGCGATGTGTTTTGAGGAGGCTTGCATATTAGCTCTTGGTTAATCCCTTTATCATTTCGGCGGCCTCTTTCTCGCTGATTTTTTCGCGTAAGATGGATTCGACTCCGGCCACGACCAGATCAATGGATTTTTCTTTGATCTCGCGCGCTTGATGTTCACGAAGAATCTCGAGTTCTTTAATTCCGGCCTCCTTTACTTTGTGAGCTTCGGCCTCCGCTTCGACTTTGGCCGTTTCCACCAGACTTTCGCCGGTGGACTCGGCAGCCAAAACTATGCTCTTTGCCTCCTGATGTCCTTCACCGATGATGCGTTCCTTCTCGTGATTCGCCATCATGAGCGCGGTTTCGGCTTTCTTTGCGTCATCAAGACCCTTTTCTATTGTCTCAGTTCTGCTCTTCATCAGTCTCATTAGGCCTTTGATTACCAAAAAATATAGCAGCACAAAAACGACCGCGAAGTTAACAAATTGCGCGATCAAGAGACGGCCTTCTATGTGGAATGTCGCAAAAAAATCCGCCATAGGTCTTTGAGACTATTTGATAGAGAATGCAACAACAAGGGTGTAGATAGCGACGGCTTCAGTGAGGGCGGCAATTAGAAGCATTGGGACCATGATTTTGCTTGCAGACTCAGGATTGCGTCCAATTGACTGCATTGCTGAATATCCAATAAGTCCAAGACCGATTCCAGGTCCGATAGCGCCAGCAGCAATGGCAAATGCCTTAGAAATCTGAACAAGATTTATAGTTTCTGTGATTGTTTCCATATTATTTAAATTACTTATAACTTATAAAAACGCCAGAAATTAATGACTTTCATCATGTGTCTGGACCGCAAGTGTAACATAGACAACTGTGAGAAGTCCAATGATAAAGGCCTGAATTATACCCACGAAAACTTCCAAAAAAACGAAAGGCATTGGTACAACATACGCAAGCATGGCCGCCATGGAGGCGATAAGAACTTCTCCAGCAAAAATATTGCCGAAAAGTCGAAATGATAGTGAGGCGACCTTTGCAATCTCACCCAAAAGCTCAAGGAATCCAACAAAAATGTTGACTGGGACCAAGACAATTTGTACAGGATCCTTGAAAACATTCTTGAGCTTTAAGAGTTGAGGAAGTTGGACAAATTTGGTGAATGTTTTCCATCCACCAACCACAAATACTCCAACTATGTTCGCAAACAAGACTGATACCAGCGAAAGTGCCAGTGTGGTATTGAGATCTGCTGTCGCTCCACGCAAAAGCGCAACTGAACCATGTGAAGTTTCAATCATAATCGTGCCAATCCCCGGAAGTAATCCGATCCAGTTATTAATGAGGACAAAAACAACCAACGCCAAAACTATTGGCAATGCAATTTCCGAGGTCCTGCGATTATTTGTGACTGAATCACAGAGCTTTAAAAGCTCCTCAATAATTATTTCTGCAACATTTTGTAAACCTCTTGGAATGAATGATCTTCTAAGTCGGATTACTAGCGACATCGCCAGAATCACAGCAAAAGCAATCCAGCTAGAAAGCATTGAATTGGTCACCGGAAAATTCCCGATATTAAAAATCTCCTCGCCATAAAGCGTGTGCTCGTGATTCTCTGTCTCGTGGGCCTCTGCGGGCGCCGAATGAGGGGCTTCAGTCATGATGAGCCGTATATTAACAGAAAAAGCTTGATGGGCAAAGCAAAAGCCGCCCAATTCGGGCGGCCGATGTTGCTAATGTGTAGCCTTGTACTGCGGCAAAAGATGCGCGTTGAGTTTCCTCACCGTTACGTCTTTATTCAGGTTGCGCCGATTGATGGCGGCCTGATGTAGGACATGAGGCTCAATGTTATCTAGCCGCGAGGCAAGATCTGCTGCCAAGTAGAAAACAACGATGTTGTCATACCTGCTGTGCCAGACGAAGACTTGTTCGCCCTCTTTGGCTACCAGTGAATAGGAGTCAACCTCGATGATGCCCACCTCCTTGTGATTGGTGTGATCGCCTTCGAGTATAACCTTGCCAATTCGCGGCAAGAAAGACGCCAACTTGTCGGCAGCTTCTCTTGTCAGCCCATACTCTTCTGAGCTTTTATAGAGAGCATGATTCAAGTATCCGCATCCTTTGCAGGTATCGACCTCCGCTTCATCGGTGTGATAAGTCAGCTTATCGCCAAAGCGTTTCGACACCACGTCAAAAAGAACATCGAGATCGTCCAAACAAAAGTCTGGCTTGTGCTCGATAAGAGCTCCCGTCATATTGACCAGGAATCTCATTGAACCGCCAAACCTTCGAACGCCGTATCCACTGTCCAAAGCGGAACGACCGTCAACGCAGTGCCAATCAAGAACGGAAAAGTCCCCCTTCCTGACCTGAGCGTAAACTTCCACCGGAAGTTCCCTTCGAAGCGAAGCATAGATAGACTCTAGGTCTTCGCTCGTCATCCTTTTCTTCTCCAGAGTTTCCATGTTCGTTTTAGTTTGGTTATTAATAATCCCGAGGAAAAAGATAGTAACAGACTTTCCTGGCCTATTCAAGACCAGAATCATTGAATCCTATGTAACCTGTGGATATTTGACATATTGGCATTTTCATGCTAATGTCCCAAAAAACGAACAACATGAGAACCTTGTTACTTACCATGGCGAGCCTCATCGTGCTCGCGCTGAAGGCCCAGATCGGCCAAGTCGTTCTCCCCGATCCGGGGATTACCGAAAACGAATGGGCTCGCGCGGCTTTGACAGTCGGCAATATGAAGCCTTACATGTCGGACGACACCATTAGTGTGTACGCAAAAAAGAATTGCGTAAGGCTTTACGGACTTGAAGGATGTCGACAAAGGGTGTTGACTATCTCTCTTGTCGAAAAGAACGGCACGTTCGGTTCGGGCAACGGATACGGTCCGGCTGAAGTTCAGCCTTCCGACGTTTACCAGGACTATCGAAACCGGATGAAGGGCAAACCCGGTTTTGTCGACTTCAAGGTGGAAGAGCTCGACGATTCGATGAAGGTACGGCTCACTCTGGCACTACTCGACTGGCATATGGGTTCCCCGGCTAGCTACAAGCTGAACACTGAGGAGCTATGGGTAAAAGCTTGGCGAGTTGGTCCGAAGTACTGCAAACCAAACCTAACTCGAGCAGATTTCAAGAACGATGCAGATTGGGCGCTCTACCCAGCAAAGCAAAAGGAAGCCGCCAATTACTGGGAGGCCTACAAGCGCTTCAAGTATGTAGTAAAGGAACAGGAACGGCAGGGTATCTCTCACTTTCTCTAAAGCCATGGAACGCAAAAAGCCCCCGCTCATCGCGGGGGCTTTTTCATTGAAAAATAATTGGCTTTTTGTTATAGTACTTGCCATCGCGCGTGTAGTTCAGTGGTAGAACGCTGTCCTGATAAGACAGAGGTCGAAAGTTCGATTCTTTCCACGCGCACCAAAGAGAAAGCCCCGTATGACGGGGCTTTCGTGGTCTTCAGTTACAAGCAGTATCCTCCATGTAATTATAGAGAGCCGAAGCAAAGTCCTGGATCGGAAAGGTGCTTGTGTCGCTATCATTCTTCTCCAGAGTCATGAGTGCGACAGCATAATGGGATCTCTCGCCGCGAACGACGCCGATGTCATGAAGCCAATGGACTCTTTTGCCCGAGTCCGTCACACTATCAAGTCTTCCGCCCTTTCTGTAGTAGTCATTGTATCGACCAGGAAGGTAGAGCCCCGCTTTGTGAGCGGCATTCAGTTGTCCCATGTAATGACGCAACCGCTCGGAAACCCATGCAGAAATAAGGATTCCTTTTTCGATCATGTACATCAACTCAACAAAGTGCCGGCTGCATCCCATCAAGATAGGGGCATCTTGGTACGCAAGCTTTTCCTTCTCACGTGGCAAGTATTTGCGGGTAACCTCGCTCCCCTCCCAATTGTACCGACGAACAATATACTCGTTGACATACTCGCGCCCGACCAGATCTATAAGCTCATTCGCCGCAGTGTTGTCACTTCGGCCAAGCATGAGGCTCAACAAGTAATCAATAGATACGGCTTCTCCGGCCTGGAGCAATGGCCGATGATCTCCATGAAAAGCGTTCGGGTCTCTGTCGATGTCATTTGGTGCACTTATAACGACAGTGCTATCAAGCTTCATTCGCTTATTCTCGATCCGACGCAGAACTTCGGCGGCAATGAAGACTTTGGACAGAGACGCAGGATTCATGTAGCCGTAAATGTTTGCGCCACAAAACTCAGGAGTCAATGTCTGTAGGTCAATGACGGCAAGCCCTATTTCTCTGTCTTTTTTTTGAAATTCCGAAACAAGGCCTTCAAGCTCTCGACTGCGATTTACTATTTCGATCAGCATGTCAGGTGTTTTCAAAGAGATTAGCATGAATGGAATTATAGTAAAACCCCGGCTTACGCCGGGGTTTCTGGCCTCTTCGGGCCGAAATAACACTTCTGCTTCACCGTGTACGCCGCCCACATCCGGTCTCCCCAACAGAAGTGCCACCACTCGCCGGGGTACCAGACAAACTCCTTGTACTCCATAGCCTTCCGGAGAAGCTCGCGGTTGGCTTTCTGCTCTGCGGTTATTTCTTCCGAGAGCATCGGAATTTTCGTGCGGAAGGCCGCCGTGTCTTGATCATCTGTTGGCGGCGGCGTACCCATATCAAGGTACTGAATCTCGCCATCCACCTCCCTTGCCAAAGTCACATCGACAGCCCCGCCGCAATGATGATTTGCCAGCGGACCAGGACGTGCGACAAGCTTTCGGGTCTCAAGATCAAGTTTCTCCGAACTCCAGTCCGGATGAGCGACAGACAGCTGTTTCCATCTGCGCTCCCAGTTTTCAGTCTGTCGTTCAATCGATCGCCAACCCTCAAGAAGCACCAGAACAATACCTTGGGGCAGCCGTTCCGCGACCATTTGCAGCTTATTGGCAATGGCATCGCGTACATACGCAGCCTCCTTGTGCGTTTTCATGAGGGGTCCAAGCCTGAGCTTGGCGCTCGGTTTCACTCGCTCATAATGCTGATTGGTCTCATCAATCTTTACGCGCTCCCAGTCTTTCCTATCTAGGACTGTTATGATTTGCCCTCCCATGGTTTCATTTTTTGCATAAACTACCATGAAATTATGAATATGTCGAGATTACTCTTCGGAAGCACCGTTCTCGCCCGCGAGTCGTTCTCCTGTTGTTTCAATAATGTCATCAATTTGGCCGTTCATAATGAGCGGGATATTTGACCAGGATTCTTTGATTCGATGGTCAGTTACACGGTCTTGAGGCCCGTTATAGGTGCGGATTTTCTCAGAGCGGTCAGCTGTTCCAATCTGGCTAGCGCGATCTGCGGAATACTTCTTCGCCTCTTCCTCATCTTTACGCTGTTGAAGTCTGGATTTGAGAAGCTCAAGCGCGCGTTCCTTGTTTGCTATCTGGCTGCGCTGGTTCGTAGAGCGGACATCAAGGCCAGTTGGCTTGTGTATAACGCGAACAGCGGTCTCAACCTTGTTAACGTTCTGACCACCCTTTCCGCCCGAACGAGACGTCTCAAATTCAAGATCTGATTCAGGAATGACAATTTTTGTATGTTTGAAAACCGGGAGAACAGCAACGGAGGCTGTCGAAGTATGAATTCGTCCCTGCTTTTCAGTCGCCGGGATGCGCTGAACCCGATGAACGCCAGTCTCAAAGCGAAGCTTCTTGTAGACTTCCTTTCCATGGATTTCAAATGATGCCTCTTTGTAGCCACCAAGGTCGTTCTGAGACTCATAGTCTTTCTTCCAAGTCCATCCTTGCTTCTCGGCATAACGCTGATACATTTCTGCCAACTCGTAGGCAAAAAGCGCGGCTTCGTCGCCGCCAACACCCGCGCGAACTTCAAGCATGACTTCATTTGGGAACTTTTCTTCTTCTTTCTCGCTCTTTAATATTGTTTCTACCTGCTTTTCAAGCTCAGCTCGACGATTGGCAATACTCTGAAGTTCTTCCTCCGCCATTTCCTTCATCGCTGGATCTGTTTCCATCATCTCTTTTGCGGATTTTTCTTCAGCCAAAAGCTTCTCGAGTTCCTGACCGAGATACGCAGTCTTGTGGTTTCCTTTTACTTCTTCGAGTTCAAACTTCATAGATATATTCTACCAAAACAAAAACGCTCAGAAGAGCGCCTTTGTTTAGCTCATTTATTTTGCTGACTTCTTTGCCTTTGTGCCAGTAGCAGCTGCGCGCTTTTTGAACTTGTCGACGCGGCCGGCAGTGTCGAGGACTGTTTCCTTGCCTGTGTAGAATGGGTGTGACGCTGAGGAGATTTCGACCTTGAATAGGTCATACTCTTTTCCTTCGAATTTACCTTTTTCTGAGGTCTTGATGATTGAGCCAATCAAAAACTGCGCCCCGTTAGAGACGTCTTCGAAGATTACTGGTCGGAAGTTCTCCGGATGAATATCTTTTTTCATAAAAGGCATATTAACACGGGGTTTTTGATAAAACAAGGGTATTTCCGGAGCTTGAATGGTATATTGACAAATAGGCCTAAATATGATATTCTTTAATCAGAATCAAAACCAAATAACCATGTCACCCAGAAAGCGCAATCGCAAACGCGACCGTGATAACGCCATCGAAGAAAGCCTGGCCGCGGACACCGATCCCGTTGCCGACATGATGGAGCTCGAGGCAGACATCAATGCTGATCCAGCAAGGGAGTTGGAGGAATTGAAATCCATTCTCAAGGAGGTGGATAAACGTCTCACTATCGGCTACCCCGACGGTGATGCCAACAATCCTATGATCGCCCTGAAGGACAGCGGAGAAGCTCAACTGCTTTTCGTTTGTGGAAACCTTTCTGGCGGCTGCGGGCACGTTGGGCCTCGTAACACCTGGGATAACGCCTTTGGCGATGGAAATTGGCAAATGTGCCCGATGTGCCGTGAGGATCACGCATTCCCTGTTGATCTCCAGAACGTGCATCGCCTGGCCGAATGGGGCATGGATCCCGAGCCAGTACGCACGCTCCTCTTGGCCGAACAGGCCAGGGGACAAGACGGTTCGTGCTACAGCGACGAGGACGATCATCCGCGTCGTCCGTTACCTGGAGAGTCAGGCTTCCTGGGATACTTGCGGGACGAACCTCATCCGGCAGATGTTCTCGATGAGGAGCCCACCGACCCACCATCGAAGCGCGACCAGCTCGACGATCTGAATCGTATCTGACCAATGCACCTTGCAAAGGCCCCCGACCATGTCGGGGGCCTTTCATATTTTAGAAACTTTCGAGCACGTCGATATTTGCCTGGATGGCCTTCACATGTTCCATCACGGCATTACCGTAAAATGCATTTGTGACACCCGGGGCTGAACAGCCACGACCGGAGTAATATTTGCATGCGGCTTCCCTTTCGGCCGTATAAGTCTGCGCGGCGGCTCCCAGGTCTTTTACATAAAGCGCAGTTGCGGTGATGGCATGAGCCGGATTCCACGGGTTCGCGACAGAGATTCCTAGGGCCGCTTCAATCCTGTTGTCATATGACTCCCAAGTTGTCGGGATGAACTGCGAAGGCCCCATAGCTCCGCCCCATCCGCCGATCGAGAGTGGACAAGATAGCGGTTGGCCTTCGGGCTTTATGCCCAAGCGATCTGTAATTCGTAGAAACGCCGACTGATCGTCGCGCCAGGATCCTGATGTCGGTCCAGGCATGATATCCTTCCACGTTCGAGTATCACCAGCGCGATTACAAGTACCAACATTGGCGCCCAGGTTGGATTCCTGTTTAAGGATCGCAAGTATGTACGCTGGCCTGACGCCGGTGACATTACCTGCGACTTTGGCCATATCATAAGCCTCTCCGAATGGAATCGGTCCGGCGCCGCGGAAGCGGAAGAGCTCGGCGCGAATCTTGGCAGCTTTGGCCTGCCTATCTTTCAGGACTTGCGCATACTCTGCCTCCTTATTCTTCGAAATAGACAGAAGCGTATTCTGCTCTTTCTCATCCTTTTCTACCAAGTTTTTCTGGGCCTCGATTTCCTTTTTAGCATCAATTTCTTCACTTTGCTTGTCTTCAAGCTCTTTTTTTACGCCCTCGGTCTTTTCTTTTGTGGCCTTGATGTCTTCAACAGATGCTTGGACTGAACGCTTGAGCGATGAGAAAGTGTCGATGTCCAAATAAAAATCAGAAATACTTGATGAGGACAAAAGCGCGTTCGCAAAGCTCACTTTATCGAGCTCATTTGTGCGGCGGATAAGTTGCCCGAGAGATTCTTTGCCTGTTTCAATATTCTCGTTCAAAACTTCGATCGTCTGATTCTTTTTTGAAATATCTTTGCCAATTTTTTTTATCTCAACGTCTTTTTGATTAATCTTCTTTTTTGCAGCATCAATACGGCTTCGAAGAAGCGCGATATCGCGCGAAAGCGAGGCTGATTTTACCTTTTGGCCATCCAAAACCTGCTGCTGAGCGGCGATTTCCTTTTCGCATTCGGCCAAAATTTGCGTCAATTCCTCGTCAGACTTACCAGCAATATTACCGTCGCAGGCGGCGCTTTGGGCAAAAACACCTCCGTAAGTCCCGAAAACGAGAAAGAGCATTAGCCCGAAGACCATGCTCTTTCCAATAACGCTTAGATTCTTATTTTTGAAAGGAAAATTCATAATTTTATGAATCTTCGTACAATTCAGAAAGTACCAGCGGGTGCGAAGACTCTACTCTGCTGCAGGGGCGTCAGGATCTTCTTTCTTGCCCTTTGCTTCAACTTCGATCGTCGACAGGTCTATCGGCGCGGCTTCTACCGGCTCATCTTTGGCGATGGCAATAGACGCAACAACGGCTTCAGGATCTTCCATGAGTGTTACGCCTGCAGGAAGCTTGATATCTTTGAGAGCAATAACTGAATCATTAGTTTCGAGCGCGGTAATGTCGACAGTAAAGCCGTGTGGGACGTTCTTTGGTAGAGCTGAAACCTTTACTTCGTGCATAACCTTAACCAAGATACCGCCGCCCTTGACCGCAGCCGATTCACCAATGAATTCAAGAGGGACATCGACTTCGATTTCCTTTGTCATGTCAACAGAGAGGAAGTCTATATGGATAGGCTCATTTGTAACCGGGTCATGCTGAACCTCGTGAATGAGCGCGTCAAAAGATCCGGCTGGAGTCTCTAGAGTAAGGGTGTTAGTCTCCCCAACTTCACGAAAAGCCCTTATAAAATCGCCTTTTTTAACTGAGAGGCTGGTTGCATCCTTTTTAAAACCGTAAAAAACAGCCGGAACGGAGCCAGCGGATCGAATTACATGGTTTTTTGCGCTTACATCGCGCACTTCTGCGTTCAGTTTTGTCATGGGCGAATTATAAATGAGGTTTGCGTAAAAAGCAACACTTAGAATTGGCTAGGGAAACCGAGTTACGACCTCCCTGTCTGGCGTCTGGATTTCCGTCCTTGCCTCTTCCGGGGCGGATAAGAGGTGGATGTTATCATTCGTGAAAATCTTCCAGAAAACGAACCCGAAGATGATCATTGCCGAAAACATTAGCGTAGTCCCGACTGCCTGCACGTTATAGTTTTCTAATTCCCTGTCCATGTTTGTGCTTTTTGTTTTGCAAACCCGACTTGTGTTTGCATAACTTCTGACGCATGGGAAAAATATTTATTACAACAGGAAGAGCATATGTACTGTAAAATAATTTATAAAATGAAAGGCCCCGGGAGCTTTGCGCCCGGGACCTCGATTTTTTCCTGGTCATTCCTCTAGAACGCCCAGAACCAGTACGCCGCACTTGCGGCAGCCATCGGTTTCCGCTCGACGGAGTCCTGATTCTATCGGCTCAAGAAACATGCTGCGCGGACACACGTCGCACGCTCGATATCGACCGATATACGGTGCACAACGATGATTCTTTCTCTCAAAAACTTCGCCTAGTGCGAACGTTTTGCCGTAGCCGTATTCGTTCGTCGGATACATTGACTCATAGGCCATGAGTTCCGTGACCGTTGCCGCACGATAGTTCCGTTTAGCGAGCTTTTTCTTGGCTCTTTTTTCGGAAATACCGGCGCGCATTGGGAAGATCCTCATTTGGAACGTGTCCTTGGTCGCGCCATCAGTATCAAACTTCTGATGGTTCACAATGAAGAAGTCGTCATAGTGGAAATTTCCGGCTTCAGCTCGATCAAAGAACGACAGACTCTGATCCACCACAACATTCTCTTGGGCTGACACTTTTGAGACGAAGAAGGCTAGGCCTAGGCCTAGGCCAGCGAATAAGCATTGGGTGAAGTTTTGCATGAAAGGTGCTTTTTGTTGTTCCTTTATATGGCATTATTTTAAACTTGTCAAGAGAGCTTCTTTGGCCGAACAATATATTTTTTCGTGTCTTCAAGTGTAGCGCCAACTTTCTTTTTAGGATTCCACATGTTGTGCGGGTCGACTATCTCTTTGAACTCGCGAAACGCAGCGGTAATTTTTGATCCAAACATCATCTCGATATATGGAGTACGCACCAGCCCGTCATTGTGTTCCGCCGTCATCGTGCCGCCAAATTTTTTCACGAGCGGATAGATCTCGGCAGACAGATCCATGATTGTCTCTAGCGTTTTTGGATCATTGAAGTTCATTAAAGGAATGACGTGCAGATTTCCATTACCGAGATGCCCGGCGATAGTGTAGAGAATCTTTTTCTTATCGAGTATCTCTGTGAGTGCCGGAAGATACTCTGGGAGCTTTTCTACTGGTACACAAATGTCATCTATAAACGGCGCGGTTCGAAGAGCCTTGGAGTGATCTGAGAGCAGCTTGAAGCTGTCTCTTCGAATATGGAGATACTTATCTCGCTCTTCCACGGTCTTTGTGATACGTGATTTCAGATGAAAGAGGGATATCCTATCCTCAGCAAGCTTTGCTTCCCTCCCCAGGGCTTCCGCATCGTTTGAGACGAACTCTGCAAGGATAATAAGCTTCGGCGCGCCGCCGAGGAGCATCATCATAAACTCTGGCAGGAATTGCCAGGCGTAACGAAGCGACCCCAGAATTCCCTTTTCTTTAAGGAAACTTCCGAAAAATTTCACCGCAAACTTTATTGTGTGATCGTCATACACCTCGAGCGTCTCGAGATCGTTTTCCATGAGCTTATGCGTAAGTTCCGGGATTTGCTTCAAGTCTTTTAGGAAAATAACCAGAAGCTTAGATGCGGTCTCATTTTTCACCAGTTTGTACGTAATCTCCGTAATGATCCCGCTAGTTCCTTGCGCGCCGATAAAAATCTTCGTTGGATCAAATATCTCGTTACTGGAGTCCCAAATGTCCGCCAAAAGATACCCTGAGGAATTCTTTGACGTTTTGGGCTTCATTAGCTTAATCTCATCACTATTTCTTTTTATCAAATTCCAGACTTTCCTATAAATTTCCGCCTGACGATTAGTTTCAAGTATTTTAGCCTCAAGCTCCTGCTTACCGATTGGCTCAACTACATATTCAATACCGTCATCCAAGACAACTTTTAGACTTTTGACGAAATCTTTATTCTGACCATACTTCAGAGTCTTTTCTCCCGCGCCATTGTTAGCGACCATTCCACCCACCGTTGCAAGCTCCCTGGATGCCGGGAAGCACGGCATAATGAGCCCTTTCTTCAAAGTTTCTTTTTCAAAGTCTCTGTAAAATGTTCCGGGTAAAACTCTGGCCTCGCCTTCGATATTAAAATACTTTCCAGAAAGCGATCTTTGGGACCCAAGCTTTCCTTCTTTAACCTCTAAAACTCCGCTCATGTAGCGGGAAGTATCCATAATGATGGAATCGTTCAAGGGCCCGCCAGTCATATCGGTCCCCGCCCCACGCATAGTGACAGACAGATAAATATAACCTTCGTCTCTCTTTCTATTTAAAAAGCGTATGAAGTTTTGAATATCAACGGAGTCTTTCGGGAAGACGACAAGCTCCGGTCGAATACTGAAAATACTATAGTCGGTGCTATATTTATCTAGAGTAGATGAAGAGTCTTCAACATCTCCGCGGAAAAATTTCTTAATCTCCTGTTTGAGTTCCATGGATGCATTATAGCAAATAAACCCGCACACTAATTTTTGATTATCTGCAATGCGCCCCTAGGCGCAATTAAAAATTAGTGTGCGGGTAAAAAGTGAAAGGCCCTCCTGTGAGGGCCTTTCGAAAAGGGGTTAGACAAAAAGTGAGTGTTCAGCCGTTCGCGGCAGTCAAGTACTTCTTGGCGAAGCCGGGCGTCCCTTCCTGTTGCTTAGCAGCGACTGTCGTGGTCGCATGCGGCACCAACCGGAGACGCTCCTTCGGGATGAGCTGGCCTGTTACGCGACAGATGCCGTAGGTGCCCGTCTTGATGCGCACAAGAGCAGATTCGAGATGAGTAATGAGCTTGCCGGCGCGATCGGCCTGCTTTTCCGCATCCAGTCGAACCTCTGCTTCGCTTTCCCCAAAGAGACCTTTGGGTGAGTCGACATCCTTGAGGGTCTTGCGAGCCTCCGTGAGAAAGCCTCGCTGTTTCTCAAGTTCTGCGGTGAGAAGCTCTTCGAATTCCACGGTCTCTTCTCGCTGATAGCCTTTTATCGGTCCAGACATGGCAGCTTTTGCTGCCGGCAGCGTTATCACCTTCTTTTTCCTCGCCGCCATCTTCTTTGGGGCCTTCTTCGGTAGCTCTTTTGTTCCCATGTTCCGTCGGTTTTTGGTTTTTGGTTTTTTGTCTTTCCTTTGAAAAAGAACGAGAAAAAAAGTATACGCTTTGGAACACAATGTGTCAATAGATTTTTGAACCCTGTGGATATTTGATAGAATATATCCATGTCTAAACTAGATTTTCTCGCCATCGGCGATATAGTAATTGATGCATTTATCGAACTCCAGGACGCCAACGTCACATGCGATGTGAACAATGAAAATTGCACTATCTCCATGAAGTTTGCCGACAAGATTCCCTACAAGGACGTAACCGTCGTAAAGGCTGTCGGCAATAGCCCAAATGCGGCCGCCTCAGCTGCAAAGCTTGGACTTTCCGCCGGACTTATAACAAATGTCGGCGATGACCAAAATGGTCGCGACTGCATCGACACACTAAAAGAAAACGGCGTCGATACAGAGTTCGTCAATGTCGCACCCGGGATGAAAACAAACTATCACTACGTCCTAAACTACGGAGCTGAGCGCACAATTCTCATCAAGCACGAGCCGTATCAGTACGAGTTTAAAGCCCCGACCGAAGCGCCAGCCTGGATATATCTTTCATCCGTTGGAGATAACACTTTGGCTTATCACGAGCAAATTGCGGATTATCTCGAAGCTAACACTGATATCAAGCTCGCCTTTCAGCCAGGAACTTTCCAGATGAAGCTTGGCACTGAGAAGCTGGCTCGTCTTTACGCGAGAACAGAGATTTTCTTTTGCAACAAAGAAGAAGCCCAAAGAATACTCGGCTCAAAAGAAGAAGATGTGAAGGTTCTGATGCAGAAGCTTCACGAACTTGGCCCAAAACTCGTCTGCGTGACTGATGGCCCGAATGGCGCATACGGCTTCGAAGGCACAAACGCCTACTTTATCCCCATGTATCCAGATCCAAAGCCTCCGGTTTCCCGAACCGGCGCCGGTGATGCTTTCTCCTCTACCGTCACTTCAGCACTCGCACTTGGAAAATCTTTCGAGGAGGCTCTTACTTGGGGACCAATCAATTCTATGAACGTTGTCCAGCATATCGGCGCACAAGCAGGACTACTTTCAAAAGAAAAACTTCTCGAATATCTGGCGAATGCACCAGAAGATTACAAAATTAAAGAAATCTAATGAAAGAATTCTTCGGAAAACCTAGGCAGGAAAGTAAATTGGAAGAATATAACGAGAATAATTTTCGAGAATCTGGTACTGTCACGGCTGATGCACGATCGGAGGAATTAATCTCCTTAGCCGATAGACAGAAAGAGATTGGGAACAATCCCTTCATGAACAAGTATCTTGAACTTGAACGGAACATTTCCGGCACCAAGGAAAAGATTGCAAAACTTGAAACTGAAATAGCAAGCTTTTTTGATAACGGAAATAATACAGAAGAAGAAAAGATGATTACAGCTGGTTCAATAAAAAGACTTGAGTGGCTTAAGAAAAATCTTCCAAATTACGAAAGGGATTTCAATGACTACTTGCTGCAAAATCTAGATAAACTAGAACCACTTATAAAAGAAGCACGAGGAAATCAGGATAAGATGCATTCATTAAGGAACGAATTGGACGCAGAATTTGGAGGAAAAGAAAGAGACACGACATTAAATTAGCAAATATTTAAAAAAATATGCCATTCGAATTTTTTAAAAGGAAAAATCCAATAATAAAAGAAGGTGCTGATGAAAAGGTTCAGGAGCCAATTATGATTAGTAAAAATCCTGCGGAAGAAAAATCTAAAGGCGCTGAGCCTGAAGATCTTACGGGCCGGGATAAAAGCCAGGAGGATTATTTGGAAATCTTAAATGCCAATGCGCTCGCTGAAGAAAAACTAAAAAGACCTTCCCTAAGCCATACTGAAAGCGATCAGAAACTGATTGAAAATATTGTTGCCCCGAATCCTGACCTGAACTAACGGCGCTTTAAAACTTTTTTTACAGCAACTTTGATGTGACTTACATCCATTCCGTAATGGGCGATGAGTTCTTCCGGCTTTCCTGACTGGCCGAACTGATCATGCACGCCGATAAACTCTACGAACGCGGGTTTTGTGGCCGCCAACGCTTCCGAAACAGCACTTCCCATTCCTCCTGCAATCTGATGTTCCTCTACCGTTACCACGCGGCCAATTTTTGACACGTATTCGATCATGGCCATATCAAGAGGCTTAATAAATGGCATATTTATTACAACAGTTTGAATCCCCTCTTCCTGAAGTTCTTTGGCTGCTACGAGCGCGTTATGGGTCAGCGCACCAGTCGAAATGATAGCCACGACAGGATCAGTTGATTTATAAAATATCTGAGACTTTCCGTATTCAAAGGGCGTCTCAGTGGTCGTCATGACGGGCGTCTTCTCACGCCCAAGGCGGATGTAGACCGGCCCAGGATGTTTTGCCGCCCAAAGTGTCGCTTTCCTGGCTTCTTCTGAATCACATGGATTTATGACCGCCATCCGCGGAAGCATGCGCATGAGACCCATGTCTTCCAAAGCCTGGTGCGTCGCGCCATCTGGTCCCACAGACACGCCCGCATGACAGCCGACGATCTTTACCGGAACATTATTGATCGCAATTGTAGTTCTAATCTGTTCATTATTTCGGCCTGGAGAAAATGAAGCGTACGACATAATAAACGGGATTTTTCCGTAATTCGCCATACCAGACGCAACTGTTGCGAGGTTCTGCTCGGCTACGCCCGCTTCGACATAACGCTTCGGGAACTTCTCCTTGAACCAATGCGCGCGAGTTGATTCGGCCAGGTCCGCGCAAACAGCGACAACTCGCTCGTCTTTCTCTCCAGCTTCTACTAATCCATGGCCAAAACCATCCCTCGTCGGGATCTTCTCGACATCTCTGTCGAAGAGCTTATCATTCAGTTTTGCATTGGCATTTAGCATTAGTATTCTTCGCCCATTCCAACTGTTGTCGTTGGCCTTACAAATTCAAAATATCCAGTATCGAAGTATTTTTGCGCAAGCGTATAAGAGTTATACTCATAACCAACGTGGTAAGGAATTTCGAGCGGGATGATGTTATCGCTGTTTGTGCCAGCAAGAACGGTCACTCCATGCTCAATGTTTAAAATATTGAACATATCTTGAGTCGTTTTTTCTTTTAGTCTGACCTGCATATTGATCTTGCTAACTAGTAATTTATTTCGGCCCTCAAGTCCGGTGCAAGGATTTTCCTCCCCCATTTCGTCAGTAAATACCCAATGATACTGAGTCTCATAACAATAAGTTGAGCGGAACCCTGCCAGATTTTCTGTCCTAAAATCCAGGTTATACGATTTTCCCTTTTCAAATGTTGTTGTTTCTCCTGAAAGAGGGACGCTCGGCTCGCTGGTTGAAGGCTTATAATTTACTTTTATGTAAATAAGTAGCAAGACCGCCAAAATTCCAATCACTAGCAATATTAAATTTTTTCTTTTTGAATCCATAAACTAATTATATATTAATTACCTGTTTTTGTTCGTCCAAACTCCTTTCCACCATTCTGATGGAGACATACTTAGGATATTCTTACCAATTTTCTTTGCCGACTCGGTCCGGAGCATGAGAAGTTGCTTATTCTCGCTCTCATCATCGTTCTTGCCATACAGCCAAAGCGTGGCTTCTTTATTACCCTGATGTTCGTACTCCTTCAAAAGCAAGACTTGGTCTAGTAGATCCGCATCCTTTGCCACAATGGCTTCCCTACTCTCGCGAGCATGGTACTCGGTCGTGATCTCTTTTAGATCCTGAAACGGTAATCCACCGAGCTGATCCTCGACAATCTCGTCCTCAAAAACTTTCACGTACCGCTTATGAAGCCAGTTTTGGTCACCACTTCTAATCTCGCCGAGGTCATGCATGAGGCACATGGCGGAAACTTTATAGGGATCAACACCCTCCATTTTGGCCAAGAGGAAGCCCATGATCGCTACTCGGAAAGAGTGACTGGCGATATTATCGGCATTGTCATTCACCATGAGCGTTTGTCGGTGGGACCGTGGGATTCGACGGAGCGATCCGACTTCGTAAAGGAAGTCGACAATCTTTTCTTCATCAGTTTTATTATTTGCTTCCATATTATTTTTCTCCTTTCAGAATAATTCTTTTTGTAAATCCGCCTTTATCATCATACTTTGCCTGTCGAACTTGTTCCAGGTTTGCGTATTCTGGCAATTTCTCTAAAGCTCTTATAACCTCTAAAAGATCCGCCAGCTCTTCTACACTCTTGTCTGCCAAGAATTCTCTCGATTCCTCGTCTACTTTTTTTATTAATTCTTCCTTGTATTCTTCTTCGGAAGCTATTCTTTCATTTTCATAAGAAATACCCTTCTCTCGCAATTGCTCGGGTATCTTATCTCTTACCAATTTATTATAGGGTATCTTTTCCATAATTATTCACTATGCCCTCCTTCAATTTTTCCTTTCATAGTACGAAGTTCTTTCAGCCATTTCTGCTCCTGTTCCTTATTCGGCGGCTTACCATGCCACTCATAATCATATTCGATTTCTTTTATGCCCTTGCCCGCAATGGTGTGCGCAATTATAACCGTCGGTTTTTCAACTATCGCTTTCGCTTGCTCAACAGCATCAACAATTTCCTCCATGTTGTGCCCATTAATTTCCAAAACGTGCCAATTGAACGCGCGCCATTTGTCGGCAAGGGGCTCGAGCGGCATGATGTTTTCCGTCATGCCATTTATCTGAATATTGTTCCGATCAATCACAACCGTCAAGTTTGAGAGCTTATTCGCCCCGGCAAACATGATTCCTTCCCATGAGTTTCCAGCATCGAGCTCTCCGTCTGATATGAAGCAATAGACTCTGAATTTTTTACCATCCATTCTGGCCGAATAGGCATATCCGGAGGCCTGAGAAATACCAGATCCGAGAGGTCCAGAAGTGTTTTCCATACCTGGTAATTTCTCTCTTTCTGGGTGACCCTGTAAGCGCGATCCGAATTTCCTAAGGGTCGAGAGCTCTTTTAGGGGGAAATAGCCGGCATGGGCCATTGCACAGTATCTGACGGGCACAATATGGCCGTTTGAGAGGAATAATCGGTCCCGGTCAGGCCACTCCGGCTCAGCGGGCTTATGGTTCAAAATATGGAAATAAAAAGCCGTAAAAACGTCAGCCATGTCCAAGGGTCCCGCTGTGTGCCCAGATCCAGCGTCTTCTAACATATCAATGATGCTCTGTCGAATATCATTCGCCTTCAGTTCGAGCATCTTTTCTTTTTCAGGGTTTAAACTAGACATTACGCAAAATCAGATAAAGCTAATAGCAGTGCAACAGCGATCATTGTTATATATGAGAGAGCAATCATTACTACAAAAACAGCATTCACCGGTATATTTTTATGTGCACGAGACATTGCAGATAAGGCCATGAACAGACTTATTACCCATGGAATCCAAAAATTCATTGCAAAATTTGTGTTTTTATTTAAAGCGACAATAAAAACACCTATCGCAAAAACTGCGGCAAATATTATTCTCAATTGAATACCTTGTTCTTTCCTATCCATTTGAAATATTCTTAAAATCCTCTATCGAAACACTTGGATTATTCGCGCCGAAGACCACTGATCCGGAAACTACTCGAGTTACGCCGATTTGGGCAAGTTCGTGAGCGGTATCGAGATTTATCCCTCCATCAACTGAAATTATAGCATTCTGCTTGATCACCCTTACTTTATTTGCCTGATCCAAGACCCTTGGATCAAATGGCTGACCTTGATAACCAATGTTCTCTATTCCCATGAGCTGTACAAAGTCTGCTTTCGCGATAACTTCTTTCCAGTCATTCAGATTGTCAGTCGCCAGGAACGCAACTCCCCACTCAATGCCGAGACTTTCGATTTCTTTGGTGAAAAAGTCTTTGTCGTCAATAGAATTCGCGTGAACGATGAGCCTGCTAGCGCCGAGCTTCACGAATTTTCTCAAATCCGCCTCGGGTTCCCTAACCATCAGGTCAAACTCGTATTTAATCTTGTCGGAATACGGCAGACGAATCTCGCCATCCATTAGTTCTCGTGCGCTCTGTTTGTCTTTTTCAAAAAATGGCCATGACTTCGATTCGACGAACTGACCGTCCATGAGGTCTAGCTGAACATAGTCCACGTATTCGAAAACTTTTTCCGCATGCTCGCGGATATCGTCAAAGCCTTTCGGCATAATGGCGGGGATGATTTCCATCCTCTTATTTTACCACAGTCTAGAGACCTTGGTCGGCCAGGGCGTTTGACTCAAGTCTCTCTAGGAATTGTATTTGGGCTTCTTTGAAATTATCTGGATTGCCGCCCCAAGCATGAAGCGCGTCGTTTTGAAGCGCTCGCGAATAAGAAAAAGCAATTTGCCATGGTAGTGGCTCCAGACGCGCAATCTCGCGGAGATTGTTCGTTGCCTCATCGGGAGTTTGTCCACCCGAGAGAAAGACGACGCCCGCGACATCCTTTGGAACCGTTTTTAGCAGGGTTTCAGTCGTAAATTTAGCGACCGTTTTCGCGTCCGCCCGAACCGAGGCTTCGCTTCCAGAGATAACCATACTGGTTTTTAGGATTAGGCCCTTTGGATCAACGAAATGCTTCGAGAGCTCTTCAAAAAGTATTTTTAGGACTTGTTCAATTATCATTTGCGCCTTTTCTATGGTGTGCGAACCATCAAGCATAACTTCGGGCTCAACCATTGGAACAATAGACTCGTCCTGGCAGGCCTTGGCATAACGCGCCAGAATTTTGGCATTCTCGCGAATACACTCATCTGACGGGGTTGTGGCGGAGATCTTGAACGCGGCTCGCCATTTGGCGAAAGAGGCTCCCATGGATTTATATTCCTGAAGCCGGCCCGGCAGACCATTGAGGCCCTGGGTAATATTTTCTTCTGGAGATCCAGTCATAGGGACCAGCCCCTCATCAACTTTTATTCCAACCAAAATGCTTCTTCGTTCCAAAATCATTGAAAAAGGTATTCCAAGCTTGTCGGTTTGCCGAATGGTTTCGTCATAAAGTATGACTCCAGTAATAAAATGCTCCAGATCTGGCGTTGTCAGAAGTAATTCACGCCATTCACGGCGCATTTCTTCAGTTTCAGGAATTCCGAGCGCGTGAAAACGCGCATTGCATGTATGAATACTTTCATCCGCGGCTAAAATTCCCTTTTTGGGTTCAACCAGACGATTAGCGATTGTATGAAGTTGCTGAATATTCATAATACGAGTGGCTAGTGACTAGCTTCTAGTGATTAGTTAATTATCGAGTTTGAGAATACGACGTTTGTGCCTTTCATCGCCTGAGAATTTGGTTCCAAGAAATAGATCAACAGCATGTTTTGCTTCCTGTTCAGAAATAAACCTAGCGCCAAGACTTAAAATATTTGCGTCGTTGTGCTCGCGCGCCAGACGAATTATGTCTTCCGGTCCGCCATAATAAACCGCGGCGCGAATGCCAAAAAGTCTGTTCGCCTCTATGGCTTCTCCTGTTCCTGATCCGCCAATAACAATTCCCATGGCGTTTGAGTCCGTTTCGGCCACACCTTCGGCAACGAGAGCGACAAAATCAGGATAATCATCCGTCGGGTCCAGATGGTCCGGTCCTTTATCGACAACCTCGTGTCCCATAAGTTCAAGATGGCTCAGTAGAACCTTTTTCATTTCATAACCTGAATGATCTGATGCAATATATATTTTCATAATTTAAGCAGCATCTTTATATTCTTCGTCTTCAAATCCCTCCTTATCCAATTCAGCATTGGCATTCAAATGCTTTTCATTTGTTTCTTCTAATGTCTCAACTTCCGGCTCATCAAAAACGCCCTTTTCTTTCCAATCCGAATGGCGATCACTCAATTTCTCTTTTCTTTTTTCATTACTAGTATTGAATGCCGTACGAAAATCTTTAAACTCATCACGAAACTGTACTTCGTGGCTAAATTTATGCTCATCTGTGCCCGGCGTCTCATAGCCCTCATCGTTCCGCGCATCCTGACGAGAAGCATAGAACTCTGGACTTTCTGAAGAGCGATCAAAATGTGCGACACCATCGATAGCCGGCTTTCCGCTATTTCTTCCTTCTACGTTTTTTTCAGTTGCTTTCCTTTTTCCCAAAAATCTTTCCAACATATACAAGAATTATTTTATAATCCCGCAGTCTTTAAAAAGTTTTCCAAAAACTTCTTCGTATACCCCATCTCGTTATCATACCACGCCATGACTTTCACAAGATTTCCTCCGACAACACGAGTCATTTCCAGGTCCACGATCGATGGAATAGTTACTCCAGCGATATCTAATGCAACATACATATTTTCATAACTGTGTTTGCCTAAGATACTCATTATACCCTTCAAGATCGTCCTCGGTCACCGGAAGATTGCCCAGAAATGTCGGCAACTCATTTGGCCGCGCCCTTGGGACGTGGTAAATAGAGACTGGCAGATTTTGAATCTCTGACATCTTTGGCACACTCTTTACCGGTTTATAAAGCAACTCGTGCCATATTTCACCATCATCTCGCCTTTCAGTTTTGAGGATTTTTGAAATGATATACACCCCATCTGTTCCAGTAGAATACACAATATCTCCTTCGGTAAATGTATGCACTATGTCCATATAACGTATCTAATGTAAACCCTGCGCTGTTTTTATAACATGTTCAAGGAGCGTCTTCGTATACCCCATCTCGTTATCATACCATGCCATTACCTTGACCAGATTTCCTCCGACAACACGAGTCATTTCCAGGTCCACGATCGATGGAATAGTTACTCCGACTATATCTGAGGACACAATCGGCTCGTCTGTCGCCGTCAGAAGTCCAGCCCAGCGCTCTGATTTAGACGCTTTTACAAGGATAGAGTTTACTTCTTCCACAGTCGTCGGTTTTTTCGATATAAAAGTGATATCAACAAGCGACCCGACTGGAACCGGTACACGGATTGAGATGCCGTCGAAAAGTCCCGTAAGTGCGGGGAAGGCTTTTGTCACCGCGATAGCCGCGCCAGTCGAGCTTGGAACAATATTTTCCGCTGCCGCTCGGCCCTCGCGCAAATCCTTCTTTGATGGTCCGTCGACAAGCGCCTGAGAAGCGGTGTAGCCATGAACCGTAGAAAGAATTGCCTTCTCAATTCCCAGAGCTTCGTGTAAAACACCGATAAGCGGAGACGCTGCATTTGTAGTACAAGAAGCGTTCGATGTTATATCACATGTGCCGAATTTGTCTTCGTTCACGCCAAGAAGAATCGTTTCGCCATGGACCACCTGCCCTGAGCCTGTCGAAGGGTCACTGTCCTTTGCCGGAGCAGAAATCACAACTTTCTTCGCACCTTGATCAATATGGAATTTCGCTTTTTCGAAAGATGTGAAGAGTCCGGTGGATTCGACGACAACATCGATGTCAAGCTCCTTCCATGGAAGACCGCTTGGCTCCTTTGATGAAACGAATCTCGTCTCGATAGTCCTCGTACCATCAGTAACAACGATGTTCCCCGTAGAAAAATCAACGGAGAAAGGCGCCCTACCATAAACAGTATCGTATTTAAGAAGATACGAGAGACTCTCGATACTGCCGAGATCGTTCACAGCCACGACTTCAATATCGTCGCGCTCCCAAGCCATCTTATAAAACGCTCGGCCGATTCGGCCAAAACCGTTTATTGCAACACGAACTTTTTTCATGAGAAAATTATACCACTTCTCTAAAAAATACTTGGTGGAAATCTAAATTACTTCTGTCGGCAATCAGGATTGTTTGGCTGGTCAATTTCAGTAAAGTGCAAGTCAACTACTCTACCCGTCATTGCATTAATATAGACTTCAGGCACATTTCCTCTGACAGTATTAGTGGTTATGCCGAACCCGCCCTGAAAGGTATAGTTACCTCCAACTCTCCAAACAAGCTTGGTTTCAGGGTCAAAATCTTCACGTATAAGCGCTGAAGACAGAGACACTGTTTGGAAACGACTATCTTCTCCATCCCAACACAAGGTGATAATCGGTAAAGCAATTTCTTCAGCCTGAGCTTGAGAAATTGCTGGCTTTGTCTTGAGTAACAAAACATACCCCACCACGAGAAGAGCTATGATAAATATAATACTGAATAGTAAGGACTTTTTCTTCATGTTATTTCAATAAATCTTTTAATATTTGTACTGCAAGCTGTGGATTGGCGCTTCCTTTAGACTCACGCATAAACTGCCCTACGAGGAACTGAATGGATTTCTCATTCCCGGCCTTGTATTCGGCGACGACTTTTGGATTTGCGGCAATAATAGCTTCGGCACTCGCTTTTAGCTTTCCCTCATCGAGCTCTTGAATCAAACCGTGTTCCTTTGCATAACTTTCTGGATCGATATCACTTTTTACCATTTCGACAATTAGGTCTTTTGCACCACGAGAATTTATCTTATTATCAGCAAGCATTTTTATGATTGTTGCGAAGCTCTTGGCATTTGGAAACGCGAAATCACCTGTACGGAGACTCATCAGATCTGAAAGAATGTAGTTTGAGGCTTTCTTTATGGCGTCCCCTGCAAGCCCCTCAGCGACAACACTTTCGAAGAAATCAGAGAGCTCCTTGTCTGCCGCAAATATCGCTGCGTCTTCTTCTTTGATACCAAGCGTCTTCAGCCGCTCGCGTTTCGTGGCAGGCAATTCCGGAAGTTCCGCCCGCATTTTTTCGAGATCAAACATCTCATGCAGATACATCTTCGGAATATCCGGCTCTGGGAAATACCTATAGTCATGTGAATCTTCTTTCTTCCTTTGTGAGAAAGTGATCTGCTTGTTTTCATCCCATCCACGAGTTTCTTGGACGATTTCATTTCCCCTTCCTTCCTCCAAAAGTGCAATATGACGCTTAATTTCAAATTCCGCCGCCTTTTCTACAGCTTTGAATGAGTTTATATTCTTAACCTCAACTTTCGTGCCAAATTTATCCGTATCAGAAACGGAGAGGTTCAACTCAACGCGCATCTCGCCCTTTTCCATGTTTGCGTCAGACACGCCAAGGGTTCGGAGAAGGAGTTGGAGTTCACGTCCAAAATCCCCAGCTTCTTTGGCTGAATGGATGACCGGCTCGGTGACAAGCTCCATAAGTGGCACGCCCGCTCGATTGAAATCAATAAGAGAAAATTCTCCGCGGTCGTGCTTATTGTTCGCGGTGTCCTCCTCGAGATGTACTCGCGTGACTTTCACGCCATTGAGATCCCCGCCAGAAACAATCGGATATTTGTATTGAGATATTTGGTAACCCTTTGGAATATCGGGGTAGAAATAGTTCTTTCGGTCAAATTCAGTAAAGTTCGCGATGTTCGCGCCGATAGCCAGCCCAACCTTAACGACAGACTCGACAGCCTTCATATTCGGCACAGGCAAAGTTCCCGGATGCGCCATGCAGACAGGACAAACATTTACATTCGGTTTTTCTTCGTCTGGATTGTTCCGGCACGCACAAAACATCTTGGTAGCTGTTTTCAGCTCCGCGTGAATTTCTAAACCAATTGTGACTTTATAATCTTTCATGTATTTGTGCGCCTTCCCGTAGCCTTGTCGAAAGAGGGTCGAACATAGGAAAAAGTATAGCAAAAGTGAAGATAAAATCATTATTTGACATTTATATTTTTTGTGCTATACTAAAATAAAAAAATGAAACAGCCGAACGGGGTTAAGATCTTCGAAGGAACACCTAAGGTGGTCCAAGAGCAAATAAATGAATGGCTAGCGTCTGCTAGCAAGATGCCCGGGAAGCGCGTAATTACCGGGATTTATCAATCTGGAGGTCACCCGCATATACCGGTACAAATCCAGATATCTATTTTCTATTACACTGACAAACACTAGTCTCCCCGATGAGAAGTAAAAGGCGACCTTCCTGCTTCAGGGAACAGCTGGAAATGGCGTTCGCAATCGGACTCCTTGCCCTCTGGTTCTTTTCCATGATGCCGTTTCTGATGATCATCGGCCTGTACTGCGAAGTCGTATACGGCCTGAATGATCGATCAGAGGACCTGACTTGGAAATGGTCGATGGAAGCTTGGGGTAAAGTCTTCGGCTTCGTCCCACGCCTGATCATTCGAGCAATTGACTGCTTCAAAAGCACCGCCCCCTGTTACTAGGGGGCTTTCGCTTTTTATTTTCGGAGAATCTTTACTAGCTCATCACCCACTTTTTTTACTGACTCATCGTCGAATGCCGACATTGTGAGAACAATCTTACCCCCGCCTCGCGTCGACGAGTCTCCGCGAGTCGAGGCGGGTAATTTTTCAAAACTCTTGATTATTTTCTTTATTGTTTCAGGATCGGCAACGTCCGTCTTTGTGAGAATTATTATTTCATCTTTTGCCGCAAGCTCCTTATCGTAATTTTCCAATTCCTTCCTGATATTTTTGTAGGTCTGCATCATGTCTTCATTTTCAAATGACACCAGGTGCGCAATCATTTTCGTTCGCTTTATATGCTTTAGGAATTTAACGCCAAGGCCTTTGCCTTCGCTGGCGCCTTCAATAATTCCCGGAATGTCCGCGATAACGAATTCCTGAAGAACACCAAGATGCGGATCGAGCGTGGTGAAAGCATACGCGCCAATCTTTGACTTGGCATTTGTAACAGCATTTATGAGTGTTGATTTCCCGGCGTTTGGATACCCGACAAGCCCAAGGTCAGCAAAAAGTCGAAGCTCAATATGAAAATGCCCTTCCTCGCCTTTCTTCCCGGGCGTTGATTCGTACGGAGTTGTGTTTAGAGATGATTTGAAATGCTCGTTCCCGAGCCCTCCCTTGCCGCCTTTCAAGATTAGAATTTTCTGTCCAGGCTCTGTGAGTTCGTACTCGTCACCTGTTTCATTATGCGTAACAACAGAACCAACCGGAAGTTTGATATAGAGGTCATTTCCCTGCGCACCAGCCATTTTTTTCTTGAAGCCCGGCTCGCCATTTTCAGCAATGAATTTTGTATCGTGCGTATAGCTTGAAAGAAGGCCTGAATCTTTGACCCCTTCTATATATACGTCTGCGCCATTGCCGCCGTCACCGCCGGCCGGACCGCCGCGGTCCTCGAACTTATCCTGGCGCCAACGAACAACCCCGTCTCCGCCGGAGCCCGCGCGCGCATAGATTGTGAGTTCGTCGACGAATGCCATATGTATTGAGAGATTAGCTTTTCAGGGCCGCTTTAGCAAGGGCAATTGCGCCGTCGCGCGACCCTGCGCCGGCCAGGAATAGCATGTTATGGCAAAATGTCGCGTCCGGTACTCCTGATACTTTTTGTAATTCTCCATCACGCTTTCCTCCCCATGATGCCGGGAGAGGCTTTCTATTCTTTGTTGAACCCATAGAGTCCCTGGCAGTCGTGACATGCCACTCACCCCGACGGCTTGGGTAGACTATGTAGATTGCTTCAGGCAAATGAAGCGCTCCAACTGTAACCGCGTGTCGACCAACACCCCTGTCGACAATGATGATGCTTTTATTGCTGATCGAATCATAGCGCTCTTTCATATAGACATTCACTTCTTGCTGCTCTTTGGCCTGAGCGATGGCTTTCACCAGAACTTTCTTTGCAAACCTTACTACCTCACAAAAAGCGCGATCGAAATCTTTCGGCTCCGCGCCTTCTGTCGGGTGAAATATTCCCACAACATCCTGAAAAGTTACCGGGTCGAGATGTTCAACGACTCTTTTATACACATCAACGCCATTGTCATGCGCGTCTATCGGCTGAACCAAGTATTTATCTATTTCCTCGGCAATTATTGAGCTGTCACAGAGATCGGCGCCGAATTTCTTCCAAACCAAACCAAACGATGCAAACGGCACGCCATTCGCACGCTCTCCTGCGCCTCCTTTTTGGTGATGATCGAATCTGTTTTTCTCCGGGTCATATGTTCCCCCCACATCAAAAACGAAATCTCCGCGAGCAAAGTCAGATTCCTCGCGGCTGCGAACTACCTTTGCGTCTCGGCCATCTTTTTCCAGAATGAGTTCGATCGTCGCGCAGGCAAACACGTCGTCCGTATGGAACGATCCGCTGTGTGTTACCAGGATTTTTCTTCTTTTGAAAAAATTAATCACGATCTTTTATGACACGATCAGCCAGCCAATTCAAAACTGAGACGATGAGCGAACCGAGGAATGCGGCCATAAACGTATCTACTGTCATACCCGGGATGAGACCAGAAACAAACCAGAAGAACAGAGCGTTCAGGATAAGCAGAAAAAAACCGAGAGTAATTATGGTGATCGGAATTGTCAGAATTTTTACGACAGGCTTAACCGCAACCTGGATAATGGTAAGCGCGGCTCCGGCGATAAGAATCGAAACCCAATCCGCCAGCTCAATTCCCGGTATCAGATAATCAGCGGCAATAACCGCGAGGGTTAGAAATATGAATCTAAAAAATAATTTCATCCCGTTAGAAGCAGGTCGCGGTCTTATCGCTACCAGCATATTTATCAATTATAATACTGTACTTTGAATTTAACATAATTTGATTTGTCATCCCGTGGCCGCGGCGTTTAACGGGATTCATATCCTTCTAAAATAATGAATCTACGGCGGCTTTAACATCGCCACCGTCTGCCTTACCCTTAAGATCCTTCATAAGTGCTGCCATAAGCATGCCTTTCTTTGATGGATCTGTGATGGCAAGCTCCGCCTTCTTCGCTTCCGCGAGTTTCTGCACTTCCTCCATTGGCATCATCATCGGGAGAAATTCCTGAAGAATCGCGAGTTCTTTGGCCTCAGTCTCTGCAAGCTCTGGGCGTCCACCTTTGTTGAATTGGTCAATAGACTCCTTTCGCTGCTTTGAAAGACGTGTAATCACCGCTATTGCCTCTTCGTCTGTCAGCATGTCAGTCGGTTTTCTCTTCGTGGAGACAAGCTCGTTCGTAAAAGCAGTGGAAACACCCCTCATAACCAAAAGCCGAGTTTCGTCTTTGGCTTTCATGGCAGATTTAATACCCTCTTTGATATTCTCGTGTAGTGACATATCACCATGTTAGCAAATTTGATAGAATGTTTCCAGATCTCCCGTTAGAGATCGTGGTCGCTAGTAAGAAAAAACCTTATGAAAATATCAAATACAAATATTATTAAAATAGGCTGGATAGTCTGCGGAACGACCGCGACCTATCTCTAACGGGATGAAAAAACAAACACTTCTTTTCCTTGATACAGAAACGACCGGCAATCAGCCTTCCGACCGGCTTTGTCAGCTTTGCTACAAACTGGGCAACAAAATCGTAAACGAACTTTACAAGCCGCCAGTTACCATAAGTATTGAATCCATGGCCATTCATCACATCACGACAAAGATGGTGGAAGATAAACCGGCGTTTACAGAAAGTCCTGAATACGAAGAACTAAAGGGTTTACTTGAATCCGGCGCAATCCTCATCGCGCACAATGCCAAATTTGATATCGGTATGATTGAGAAAGAGGGTCTCACAGTTCCAACTCATATTGATACATACCGCGTAGCGCGCCATCTCGATACCGAAAGTAAAATTCCTTCTTACCGACTCCAATACCTTCGATACTTCCTTGGGATTGTCATCGATGCCACAGCTCACGACGCCAAAGGTGATGTTTTGGTTCTGGAGCAGCTATTCGACAGACTACTGGCAAAGATTATGGAAAAGGACGGGCTGTCCAAAGAGGAAGCAATTGAAGCGATGGTAAAAATTTCCGCCGAACCAGTTACATTTACCATGTTTAACTTCGGCAAATACAAGGGCAAGACTGTATCTGAAGTCATTGCTTGTGATCGGAACTACTGCCAGTGGCTCCTGACTGAGAAAAAGAAAAACCCGGCTGATGAAGAGGATTGGATCTATACTCTTGAAAAACTGCTCGAAGTGAAGTAGAGTATCGGCAAAACACAGAGCTCATGGAAATCACGCCGTCCACCACCCCCCAATCGATAAAAGCTGCATTCGCAGAAGACATCAACGGTTACTGCAGACAAGGAGATGCCTTTCGCCATAACTGCATATCCATACTAGAAGCTTTGTCGTTAAGTACGCCAGAGGTCGATTGTGTCCTTGCAGACAAGGGCGTAAAGCTCCTGGACATCTATGACGATATCGACAAGTCAGTCGAGGCCGCTCAATTCTACATGCAAGGCGCGCATGTAAAGGCCTCAATCTTTCTGCGGCGCGATGGGACTACCTGGCTGGAGATAACAGACCTTACCTACACCTGGGAGGGTAAGCCCTTTGAGCGACAGGAGCTTCGTCTTCCTGGAACATCAATCCCAGTAAGGGGCGCAGAAGATTTTCCACGACGCCGACTGAAGCTAAATGAGCACTCTCTCAAAGTGATGATTGATCTGCTCCTTGAGACCAAGTGGTAGAGCTCGGAAGCCCCGGCCCCCGCAAATTAGTGCGGGGGCTTTCCTCTTGAAACATTCAAAAAAGTATAGTAAAGTGTTGCAAAAACCAAGGCATGAACACCAGAGAATACCGCTATGCCATGAACAGGCGGCAGAATATCATCTTTGCCAGGCTTTTCTGGCAGATCGCAGTCGTTCTTCTCATCCTTGAAGCCCTTTATGGCTGACACACAGTACAAAACCAAAACCACGATAAATGGAAAGAACCCTACCCGACGTTGACCATTGGCTGGTGAACACCCTCTTCGCAGGGGGTGTGATGTGCCTGACGCTGGCTCTCCTTGGCCTGGCGGTCTGGATACCATGACAGTAGGCCCCGCATTTCGCGGGGCCTTTGGTTTTCTGATAGAATAACGGAATGAATCAATGGATTTTCTTAATAATAGGATTAGTTGTTGGCGGAATTACCCTTTCCCTATTCCGAAACAAGCGCCGACCAGAAGAGACCCAGGGTCTTTTACTAATGCAACAACAACTTTCAGACTTCACTAAAAAAATTGATACCGCACTATTGGAGAATCGTCGTGACATGAACGACGCAGTTCGTTCCCAGTTTTCCGAATCTCAGAAACTTTTACGAGAAATCAATGAGCAGATGCAAAAAAATTTGGTTGACGTAACCCGCGAGCAAACAAAAGCTAACGAAGCTACACGTCAATTTATGACCATCGCTGAACAATTAGCAAACCTTGAAAAAACGTTAAAACACCAAAAGCAACGTGGTAATTGGGGAGAGGCGTCATTAGAACTTATCCTCCAAAACACATTAGCCCCCGGTCAATACACAATGCAGTACGAATTTATCAATAAAGAAAAGGTCGATGCTGTGATTACAACCAAGGAGGGATTAATACCAATTGACGCAAAATTTTCTCTTGATAACTATAATCGCATATCGCAAGCAACAGACGAGCGTCAACGTGAAGAGCTTGAAAAAGAATTTAAATCAGATCTTAAAAAACGTATTGATGAAACAGCAAAATATATTAGACCAAACGAGGGCACTCTGCCTTTTGCGTTTATGTATATTCCAGCTGAAGGAATTTACTATGATTTATTAGTTGGCGAGGTCAATAAAGCAAGTATTAATGCGCGTAATCTTATTGATTATGCCTACAATGACAAAAAAGTAGTAATCGTTTCGCCCACAACTTTCATGGCTTATTTACAATCGGTTTTATATGGCTTTAAAGCATTTAAAATTGAAGAGGGTGCAAAAGATATCATTAAGAGAGTAAATGAACTTGGAAAACATTTAAAAGCCTATGAGGATTATATGGGTAAATTAGGAAACGCGATCGGTACAACTGTTAACCATTACAACTCTGCATACAAGGAACTTGGCAAAGTAGACAAGGACGTTACTCGAATCACGGGCGACACTCCAGGCATAGAGCCAATATTAATAGACAAACCATTCGTTGAATAGTAAAAACCCCCTCGCGGGGATTTTTACTATTGATTATTTAACTGTAGGCATTTGTTCCTTCCTTACTTTCTGAGCGTCGCCGCCGAGAGTTTGCGCAAGGATGAAATCCCTGTCGTTCTTTGAGCCTGTGTATTTGATGAGTCCGTCCATGTTCGTGTCAGTTCCGAAGTATCCTTCGACGACATTATTTGGATTTTCCTCGCCAACCATAGTGAGGATCGCGTCTTTGTCATTGTTCACTCCGACATAATTTACAACGCTATTCCAATTAGCATTTCCTGCCCAGAGAACCTGTACGCCATCAACAATCTTTACAGCTTCTGTTCCATAGGCTGGCATAGTCGTAAAGTCATAACCAGACTTGAGAGTGAGAGGCTTGGCCGTCATGACTGCCAAGTGATTTCTGTGGCGAATAGAGATGTAGTAATTCGGTCCGGAGAGTGGAACAGAAACCGGAGAAACTCCGTCCGCGTCCACGACATCGCCATCTGCTTGGACAAGGGCCGCTCGAGAGTAAACTACAGGCGTTCCAGTCTTCCTAGCGCGAATTTCCAGCACTACCCAATCGATGATCGCGTTTTCACCAGTAGTAGCAAAGACTGAAGAATCGACAGTCTTCTGTTCTCCGGAAGTGAATCGGTAACCAAGCTCTGTATATGGCTCCTTGGTTGGGACCAATTCTGCCATCCGGAGGCTGTCTTTCATAAGACCTGTTTCGGCATTATAAGCGCCGCCAAGCATTACTCTTATCGGGAGAGCTGTTTCTTGTCCTGCGCCCACCCCGCCTGGAGCCGCCAACATGGCAATACTGAGGACTAGACTTACTATATTGCTGTTCATAATATAAGAATTAACGTTTATAACTATCTGACTATTTCAGTAACGTCGATCTTGTACCAATCTTGCCATTCTGTCAAGGCAGATCCCTTTGTCTCGCGCATCTTAACCGTGACTGTCTCTAGTTCTTGGAGTGCGACAAATTCCCTCTTTACACCCACTGCCTCGCAGACTGCGTATGAAAGAGGGATACCCTCCACAGAGGAAGTGTCAATAAAATCTGTCTCTTTGCAGGTTCCGGTGTGAACTCCGAGCTTGTACGGCCGGCCGAAGGCAATAGCGCTGCCGTTTCGGGTAAAATCAGCAAATTCCATCTTAAGCCAGGTTTGGCCTGTGCCTGCGACTTCAGGACTCGTTGTATCGAAAATCCATTTAACTCCCTGAAACTCGTAGGTGTAGTCACCCGCCACGACCTGCTGCGCCACATGAAGCGCGCTTTCTTCATTTTCAGTTTGAGCCGGCACAGTCTCCTCCGGAGTTTCTGCAACTGGTTCTGCGGGCTTTGAGCGAAAGAAAATAATAAGAGCGATAGCTACAACAACTACAACCCCGGCGATAATATAATTCTGATAAGGCTTCCTGTCTTCCGTCTTCGCGTTATTATTTTCAGCCATAGTGGTTTTATTTTACCATGGTGGGAAATGTTGACCAAAACCTTGTCAAAAACCACTTTTAATGTTATTGTCCGCTCAAACCTGAACCCTAAAAACCAACGTACCATGTACGATCCATACAAAGACTTCAAGCGCTTTACCCTCCCGAATGGCGTGACAGTTTATCACTATTACGCCGACCGCCCTTGGGTCATGCTTCGAGCAAATGTGCATGTGGGGTGGAAAGATGACCCCGTCGGTCAAAGTGGCCTTGCGCATTTCGTCGAACACTTGGTCAGCAAAAATATCGAGGGCCACGACTACCAAGAGACTCGAGACTTCTTCAAGCGTAATGGTGATCCGGTCAACTTTGGAGTAACCTTCTACGAATGTACTCAATATGGCTTTCGTATCATCTACAATGAAACGAACTTTGCCAAAGCCCTCGACATCTTTGGACTGATGCTACTCGGAGCAAAACTTGAAAACCAAGTTGATCTTCAGCGAAGTGTGATTAACCGAGAATTTTATCGTGATCATACACCGCGACATGGTGTCGATTGGCGGATGGAAGTATGCCGCAGCATGTTCAAGGGGCACTTTCTGGAAAACCACACGACAGGACTTGGTATTCCTGAACACTTCATGGCAATCACAAAGCAATCGCTTCAAGATTTCTATGACAAATACTATGTGCCGAGCAACATCAGTATAGTTGTCTGCGGTGGTATCGAGAGAGAAGATCTAGAGAAACGCCTGCGGGACAGCATGCTCGGGATGCTCGGAAATAATCTAGGTGGCAGAAATGGATTACCAGAGACTCCGTGGAAAATTGTTCGTCCCGAGACAAACCTCATAATCAAACACCTCTCGGACGTTCACAAAGATAAAGTGGAGCAGACGACCTATACTGCAACATGGGCGTTACCAACTAGTCTTCGTGAAGAAAATGTCGGTATCACCACAAGAGTGTTACGTCATCTACTCATGAAGGAAATTCGTGAGAAGCTTGGCGGTACGTACGATGTCAGTGTCAATTACGCCTGGTGGCAAGACATGATGAGTCTTTCCATACAGACGAAGGTCGGCGAATCAATGACTGACAGTGTAGACATTATGGTTCGCAAATGCATCGATGATCTGCGAATGTCTCAGGATGTCTTTGACCTTGAAAAGGAATCACGACTCATCAGATATTCACTGATTGAACACTGGCCAAGAAAGATCTGTGATGTGGCTATCAAGGATATCGGTAAGCATCAACGCATCGTGACCCTGATGGAAGATCTTCGAGATGACATGGCCCTTACTCACGAAGATATGTGTGTGGTGGCTGATCATCTTTCGGTCGAGCAACAGTGTACGCTCATCATCACGCCTTGAAACACATGAACGATAAAGACCGCCAGCAAGCTGGCGGTCTTTCTCTTTGGGTTCTTCTTAACGTACTGGCTTCTTCCAACAGTCGGTGCCGAGATACCCGACGAAGATCGGCTGCGTGAGAAATGGTCGCGCAACCACAGCCAGGAATGGTCGATCAATGGTGTGTGGTTTTGGAGCATCCAAGCTGATACCTCGCGATATCATCATCGCGACAGCACTCTCAACTTTTGCGCCGACATGATCCATGCAGAACTTCGTCTGCTGGACGGCTTGGGTGATCACCGCAATACGTCCATCCCTTCCGAAGGTCGAGAGGCCAATCAGCCAGCCGAGATCCGGTTGCAAATCGAGATCGATCATCGGAAAGATCACGCCTGGATACTGCTGGAGGCTCGGCTTCGTTCCGCTCATGATACGTAGAGCAAACCCGTTGAGCTCTTCCTCCGCCACGGCCTCGTCGGTCATGGTGAGGTACACAACGTCGCCTGAAACCGTCTCGATCCTCACGATCGGTTCGAAGTGGTCCGGGAGCTCAAGGAATTCAATTCCTTTTTTGAGCAGCACGGCCGGAAACATCCGGTCCGTATTTTGGAGACGGACACCCGTCTCGATTCCCTTCTCGAGCCATTCGAGCATAAGCTTCAAGACGCTGGCAATGCCGATCTCTCCCGCAGCTCCAGTTGGTTTGAGTTCGATCACAAACCCACGGTCCCGGAGGAACCTGTTTACTGTGGCAATGTCCTGCGAGGCGATGCTCTCAAGTTCAGGCATGTCGGATACTTCATCGCGACCGGGCGCGAAAGCGAGCTCGATGAATTGGTGCTGAACTTCATCAAGGGCTTTCCAAGGCCGATGTGGTCCAAGTTCCTTTTCGGCAGCCACAAGGGCGCCAACGATCGGATAGACGACAGATGTTGCGGTATTGGTCTTTGTTTGCGCGGCTTCCATCTTTTGGTTTTTTGAGGTTCTGGAAGTTTGGTTTTTTCTGATGTGATATTACTTAAATTATTTCAAAAGTCAATATGCGTACATATCCCATAAATATCAAAGGCCGGCAGCTTACGCTGCCGGCCTTTTGCCATATGGTCAGATGACCCTGAGGACATGCATCGTGGACGGGAAACCGCTTGGCACCCGTTGGCTCACATTCATTGCGGTCACATCATCGGTCTTCTTGAAGAGCCATGAACTGCCTCGGAATCCCCCGTGGCCACTGTTGTCACCTGGAAGCGGCATGCTGATGAAGCGCTCTCCGACTTTCAGCTCACCGAAGCTGAGAGTTTCGAAGAACACCTCCGGTAATTCCATCCATCGCTTTTTGAGCGAAGGTGTCGTCTTTGTTTCCATTGTTTTGGTTTTTTGGTTTGACCTACGGAATGCTGACGGTGTACTTGATGCGATGCGTTTCTTCAGAAAAAGTGATGATCACTGCATTTCGCCAAGCTTGCCTAAGCTCTGCAAAGGCGGCCTTGACCTGTCTGGCGTTCTTCAACTTGTATGGGTTGTCGTCATAGTAAAGCGTTCTACCTGATTTCCCATATTTGAAGAGGTCGCCGATGATGTCTTCTTCTTTGAGAAGTCGAGAAACGGAAGCTGGCGCAGACTCACGTAGCGATCGCTTGAGAAGTTCTTCTTCCCTATCAATTCGCTGTACTGCAGCCTGAAAATCCGCAAAGACGCTGAGTCTGGTAGACCGAGCGACCTGAAGAGACGTGGTATCAATTACTCCTGCCATCGTTGCTGTTAGATGTTGCTGTTTTTGAGGTGCTGTCGGTTAGGACAATACCAGATTTAATATAAAAGTCAATATAAGCCTACGTAAGGGTGTGAGATGATAATTTAAAGTTGTGACCCTAAGAGTTGGCTTTCCGAACTTACGAAAAGCTACTCTTTGATTAAAACAAGTATAGCTGATTTCCGGAGTTTAGGGTTAGTTTATTCAAAATAAAGCAATACAGGCGCCCCCTTTCGGAAGCGCCTGCAAAGTTACTTGTGTGTCAGTAGTCAAACAGCCACGCCATTAAGTTCCGCGATGATAGGAACTTGTTGTTTGTGGAAGTTGACCACCTCGATAGCTCTTCGTATGTAAGCCTCCTGGTTTACAGTCAGCTCGTCATCGGTAAGAGGCTCGATACTGCCCTTGAGGATCTTCTTAGCAAGTCCTCCAGAAAGGAGTTCGGTAAAAGCGGTGTCTTCTCCACGCTCAAGCATTCCTCGTAGTCCGTAGAAGTCAGAACGCTTGAAAAGCATCTCCTGATTGGTGGTGCGGAAATAGTGACCGCCATTTCCACCATCATACGTCCACTGAATGTTTGAATGACAGTGCATCACCCAGTCCCAACCAGGACAAAGCATCTTGGCTGAGATCCAGTCATATTCCACCTTACTCCTGTCCTTCGCCCCACCGATGTAGATCATGATCTCGTCACCGACTTTGAAGTGTTTGACGCCGCGGAATCGTGGGAGAACGAACTTTTTCTCATCTGCTTTTGCATGAAGTCGCTTAAGCAGTTTTACAAGTTCGCCCATGTTGTACTGGACCAGATTGTTACGCGCACTTTTTGCCAGGGCTTCCTCGATGAGAAGGTTCGACTTTCGTTTCTTCTTCTTCAAACTTCTCACTTCTTCTCGGACATCTTCAAGTTCTTGATATGCTTCGATGATGTGTTCCGAGGCACGAGAAGAAATGGCCTCGATATTAGCGACTCCGAGCGTCTTACTGACTGCCGGAAGTACGATCGTAGGTAGTGAGAAAACGACACTTGCGTAGTCCCACAAGTCTTGTTGTTTGGGCATGGTTTGGTTTTTTGAGGTTCTGGAATTGGTTTTTTCTGATGTGATATTACTTAAATAGTAGGAAAAGTCAATGTTCTGAAATCATCTAAATTCTTGATTTAATAGCCTATTTTATGTATTCTAATCAGGTCTTTGGGCGTTTTAAAGCGTCTAAATGGCCCTATCGTCTAACGGTTAGGACGGATCCTTCTCAAGGATTAAATCGGGGTTCGATTCCCCGTAGGGTCACCAATGTTTGTTAGGTAGCAGTTACGTAAAATAATCTATATTCGGAATCTATCCCATGTCAGGAATCTTTATTATTTTTATAATCAAGCCCTTCTCTCTTTATGTTGTTTCGCCTTCTGGATAGTGATCTAATTTGTTTCTCAATTTTAATATTTTTGAACATTGATAGACTTTTTTTCAGATAATTACTTTTTATCTTGCTTCTCTTACGTAAGACCGGTTTAAATTTATAGGAAGTATTACCTAACATTTTTTGTACCTTATTTTCCTGCCTGTCTCGCAATTTACCTAAACTTTTCTTCCTCATTAGAATTTTATCTCCATAGAATTCAAAACCTAAATAATCGATATATTTTCTTCTTTTTAACTTACCATCCCCATCTGTTACTTTTGTTATTATATTTTTATTTAAATAAGAAATATTCGTCTTGCCTGGCTGAATCTTGAGATGATTCGTTTTAATTTTTTCTAATAAGAATGTATAAATTTCTTCCTTTTCTGCTTCGGAACAGACAATAAAAATATCATCACTATATCTTCTATAAAAAGAATCGGGGAAATTTTTTTTGAACGCCAAATCAAATTCATACATATATATGTTTGAAAATAGTCCACTTATAGGACTGCCTTGTGGAATACCAATATTACTTTTACTCTTTTTTATGTAATTTTTTAGTTTTAAATAAACATTTGGGGTACCTTTTTTATTTCTTAGAACATGCCTTATGTCTGTTTTTTTAAAATCTGGATAGTAATTTATATATTTATATCTTGTAAGGGATTTGTAAATTTTATAAATTAGTGGACCTAACCTATTTACAGATAAAATATTTTCTAGATTATTTTTTAGTAAAATATGATTTAATTCATCAAAAAACTTTGTTATATCTGCAGTTATTACTACACATGACTCATGTTTTTTTATTTCTTGGAATGCCTCTGATGCAAAATGAATATTGCATTTATTTTTTTGCGGATTCTCTAATGTTGGTACTTTTCTATAAGCAGTTATGGATCTATCTATATGATTTGCTTTTATTTTTTTATCATAAAACTCATATACCAGATAATTATAGTAACTGTAAATATACGAGTCGAGATTAGATGCATACATTATCGGTCTTTGCTTTTTACTTTTTTGTTTTTCTCTATAAAGACAGCTTTTTATGCAATTTTTCCCAAGCTCAAGTCTTCCACAGTTACATTCTTTGCGTCTATATCTTATTTCTATGTTGACTCTTTTTATAAAAGGCAGAAATTGATGATTAGTTAAATTTCTAATCGATTTTTCAATTTTTTTTATGTCTTCGTCTCTATTAAGATCGATTTTGACATCAAAATGTTTATACATTTTGATGTCTTTTTTCTCCTTTAATCCCTGTACCCATTCATCAAACTTATACATATGTTAAAACGAAAAAACCCGTCTACTTTAATACAAGCCGTAATTAAAGACGTAAACGGGTTTCTATCATACTATTCATTACCCTATAAACAAGTTGAGCTTGTAAATGGGTTCCGGTGTTATATATTTGCCGGGGCTTGGATCAAATTATGTTAATATCATGATAAGTCAAATAATTCAGTTCCTCTTAGGTGTAAACCTGCGAGATGAACTATCGGCTTTAGCAGAATATTATTATTCATTTGTTTGTTGGGTCTCGTGTTATTCACACGGAGATTTGCAAACAATCATAAATATTTTTTCTAGCTCATCTAAATAGGAGAAATCATTGCGAATAGTCGAATAAATAACCCTAAAAAAGCTAGTAAAAATATTATACAGGACACGCCACTTTTGGCAAAATTTAGTGTGGTAAGATTGCTTAATGAAATTCCGTTATATTATTTTTGCTTTTATTCTCTTCTGCGCTTGGCTAGTACTCTCTATCATTCGCTATGCGGATAATTCCGAGGCGGCTGGTGACAGCGCCATAGTGCTCGGCGCCGCCGCGTGGAACGGAAAGCCGTCTCCGGTTTTCAAGGCACGCATAGATCACGCTATAGAGCTTTATAAAGAGGGCTCTGTTCAGAAAATATATTTTACTGGTGGGACTGACTATGCCGACCAAACATCTGAAGCTGAAACTGCTCGTAACTATGCGGTGGAGCGTGGCGTTAATGTAGCCGATACTGAAATGGAGACGAAATCCCAAACCACCATGGGTAATCTCATGAACATCTCTCCGCTTATATCTCCTGCAGAAAAAGTATTAATTGTTACTGACCCACTCCACGAATACCGAGCCGTACGAATGGCAAAGAGACTCGGCATGGACGCTCACCCATCGCCCACACCGTACACAAAATATGAGTCAGTGAAAACACAGATTCCATTCCTCATCCGTGAGACATATTTCATGATTATATTTTGGCTGTTCGGAATCTAGTATGAAAAGAATTATTTTAAAAACCTTATTAGTAACTTTTATTTTGATCTTGATCCTCTCGCTTTATTCATTATTCCGGATTAGAAAGGGTGCTCCCGTTATGTATATAAAAAGTCTTCCCGGATCCCTCATGGCGACAACTATTCCACCACTCGGCATATTTATCGAGGAGAAATATATTGACGAAGGAGACGGCAAAGGATCCATCCTCGGCCACGAACGCATACACTGGCTCCAATATCAAGAGCGAGGACTTTTGGGATTTTACTCCGCCTATATCTCTGGATGGCTAAAAGACGGCAGGTTGTATAATGAATTAGAATATGACGCTAGAAATAGAAATTAATTTATGAAATCAAAACCAGCAACAATCTCCGAATACATCGCGGCGGCGCCGAAAGAGGCACAGGCAAAACTAAAACAAATAAGAGCTGCGATCAAAGCCGGGGCTCCCGGCGCAAAAGAGGGTCTCAAGTGGTCCATGCCGGCATTTTCGTATGATCGGATACTAGTCACGTTCGCGGCGTTCAAGAATCACATTGGATTCTATCCTACTCCCGGAGCCATAAAGGCATTTTCAAAAGATCTGTCTAAATTCAAAACCTCAAAAGGTGGCATCCAATTCCCTTTGGATAAGCCATTGCCGCTACCCCTTATAAAAAAGATTGCCGCCTTCCGAGCCAAAGAGCTTAAAATGAAAGATAAAAAATGGAAAACAAAATAATTGCCATTATCTTAACTTTTATATAAAATCCCTTTAAAAGAACCAGCATGAATGTAATATTCGCAACGCGAAACCCAGAAAAGACAACACAGATAAAAGCCCTCTTCGCCGGATCGCTAATCCAGGTCCAATCCATGGAAGAAGCAAACCTTGTGGGGGACGCGATAGAGGACGGTACAACTCTGGCTGAGAATTCCGAGAAAAAGGTCCAGTTCGCCCGCCTCCAAGACACTTCATCATGGATCATGGCTGACGACACCGGATTTTTCATCAATGCACTAAACGGCGCTCCCGGCATACACGCTGCCCGTTGGGCCGGTGATGTCTCCACAGAGGAAATAACCACTTACACGCTCAACAGAATGAGCGGTGAGATCGACAGGTCAGCGTCATTTGAAACTGTAGCGGTAGTTCTTTCACCAGCCGGAGAACTTTATTACTTCTCAGGCAAGTGCGAAGGAGAACTCTTGGAGGCTCCACGTTGCAAGCCGCAGCCAAAGATGCCATACAGCGGTATCTTTATCCCAAAGGGATTCGATAAGGTTTGGGCTCAAATGAGCACCGAAGAGGAGAATGGGATTTCCCACCGAGGCAAAGCCTTCCGTACCGCGCTTGAGTTCCTGAAGACACAGCTCTAAAAAGATCACCCGCCAGAAATTGGCGGGTTTTCCTTATTTCCCGAGAGGATTGTATCACCTTTCCCTATGAGCTATACTGCTTTTACTTATGAAGTGGCTAGAAAAAGGTAGTTTTCTGCGTAGCTCGAAGGTCCTTATGGGACTTGTTTTCTTACTCGGGTTTGCCATTGGTCTCTTTTTGACACCACCACAAAAGATGACAAGAAACGAAGCCACTCAAGCGGTTCGGGAGGACTCTTCTGAATATTCCTTCATTAACCCTCTCCTCTTTACACTTGGCGGAGAGAGCCTCCTGCCAGAATATCAACCTCTAAAAAATATTATTAATAACTATATTCATTCTGCCATTTCCGAGGAAGAAATATCCGACGTTTCGGTTTATTTTCGAAATTTAAATTCTGCTCAGTGGATCTCGGTCAACATGGATGAAACTTATAGTCCAGCAAGCATGCTAAAAGTTGTGACACTTATGGGTATCATGCGAGCAGCTGAATCTGACCAGGATCTTTTAAAGGAACAGCTCTTCATCACTGGTAGTGACAAGGCGCTTGTAGAAGGACAACAGCGATACCCTGTCGAAGACCCGATTAGAAGCGGACATAGTTACGATGTAAAGACTCTAATAGATCATCTCATCATAGACTCGGACAACGTTGCAAACGTCGCACTCATAAATAGAATTGGTGAGGACAAAATAAATAAAATTTACGAGGACATGCAACTTCATCTACCCTCGGTCATGGACAAGGGCTACACCGCAGAGGAATATTCGCATCTTTTCCGTACACTATATAATTCCACATACTTGTCACGTTCTGTGTCTGAGGAAGTTTTAAAACTTTTGAGTATAACGAAATTTAATAAGGGGTTAGTTGCCGGCGTCCCCAAAAATATTACGGTCTCCCACAAATTTGGTAGCCGAACGGGTAATCCAAATCCATCAACCACTGACGGCAATCTCTCCATAAACGAACGCGAACTTCACGACTGTGGAATCGTATATTATCCAGACAATCCATACTTCCTCTGCATCATGACTCGCGGAAGTAACTTTGAGCATTTGGAAAAATCTATCAGTGACATCTCTAGATTAGTTTGGGATTACTTCGACAAACATTTGGCTGATTAGCGCTCAAAAGCCCCGCGTGAGCGGGGCTTTCGTCTTCATTCAAGTACAAAGATCTGTTGGGTCTCGAATTTCTCATCGGCCTCATTGATCGCCTGCTGACCAGCTTCCATGATGTTGGTTCCCTTCAGGGTTCCATGGCCCTTTTCAAAGGCCGCATCGACGGTTTGCGATACTTCATGGGACCGGATGAGGTGATGCAAGAATTCGGCGACCGATCCATGATTCCATGTCTCGAAGATGAATGTATCACCTACACTGAACTTGTCAGCCTTGATCGAGTCACTCCAGTTAATCCGATCACCGAAGGCGGTCTTAATTTCCTCGTTGGTTTCCTCATCAACATAGTCGAGTTCAAAGATCGGGGTATCTCCGTGCCCTCCTGTATGACTAGCATGGAACTTTATTTCATGGCCATCATCAGCGCATTTGAGCCGAGCCTTGTCGTGATGCCAGTCATAGCAGAATGAAATGGCATTGATGGACCGAGTGAAGCAAACCTTTGCCCCAGAGTCCTGCAGACGGAGGAATTTCTTCCCTTCGTATTCTTCCACGACAAACGTGATCTCGACTCGATACTGCCTTCTGGTTCCGTACCGCCCCGCTGCAACTTCCTGGAGCAGCCAGTACAAGAAAAAGTTGAGAAGATCCGCGGCCTGACTTTCAATCCAAGATCGATCACCGCTAGTCTCCTTGAGAGCATGCTCCGAAACGACCCTATCCATAGCGGCGATCTTGTCGAGAAGATCAGATTTCGGCACGTTATCAAAGGCATCTTCCACACATGTGGCCTGGAGAAGCTTCGTATGAAGCTCGTCGAAGTCTTTTGTAGCCATATTTTCTGTTTTGTTTTCTAGGCCTAGGATACGCCAAAAAAGCTGTCTGTCAATGCGGCCAGGACTAAACTTTCCTAAGAACCAGACACATGAAAAGTGGGATTTCTTTTCGCGCATGGTCTTCCATTTTGGCATGGAGTCCAGCGCTTTTTCTATGCGAGATCCATTCTTCTATTTTCACAATTCCAAATCCTGCTTTTGAAAAAGCCTTCGAGTATACCTGAAGTGGCCTGTGGTAACTCAGGGTCACTTCTTTATCAGTCTGCTTGCCGGGGGTCATATCAATTTTAATTTCCATTTCGGACATATATGCATCGACATGGCGGTATTGAACTTTTTTATCCGTATCAGTTCCCCATCCAGAATGCTGCGGAACACGGAATGATGGATGATTGAGAACGATCACAACTTTGCCATCGTCTTTGATAAGTCTTTTTAGATTGTCTGCGACTGCCGCAAGGTTCTTCATATTCTGTAGCGCAAGTACTACCGTGATTACATCAAACTTTTGTCCCGGAAGGAGTTTAGGATCTTCGGCGTTGCCGACCATAAATTTCGCCTTCGCACTTTTCTTCTGGGCGATCTCGATTAGCTGTTTGCCGAGATCGACACCGACAACACGATTCGAGATTTTCGCGAAATTTTCTATAAAATACCCCTGCCCGCAGCCGAGCTCAAGAAGGGACTCATTCGCCTTCAGATTAACGATTCGTTCCAAATTCGGCGCCACCACCTGCGCATGGTAAGTATTATCACCGTCTAGGTGCTTGTCGTACCAATCAGCCACATTTCCCCAGGAGGTTTCTTTTTTCACATAAATAAGTATATGGCTTATTGGAATTTTTAGTAACTTGACTTGTTGGTTAAAAGCTATACTATTTCGTTTGGTTCTTCACACAAAACACCAAAAAATGGGCAAGAAACAAGTCTTACCTATAAAGCCGCGCGAGGTTGCCGCAGTCCAAAGATCACAGATACCTCCAGAGGTGATCGAGGTCTTCAATGAGCTCATTGCCAAGGAGCTCTCATCTAATTCTGCCGTAGTCCAGCAAGAAGATGTGGTAAAAAGGATCGTGGAAAAGATGGGTGTGGAACGCAAAGAGATCTTCGATGGAAAGTGGCTAAATATCGAAGCAATCTTTCGCAATGCAGGATGGAAGGTCGAGTATGATAGCCCGGGCTACAGCGAGACATACGGAGCCAAGTTCATTTTCACGAAGAATAAAAAGTCTTAGATCATACACCTGACGCACAGGCGGTCCCAACGGACCGCCTTTTGCTTTTTTCTAGATGCTTGACATGTGGATTTTAATAGATATTATATTCAAAAAAACAGAACCGATGGAACAAGCGAGTAAAAAGCTTCTCAAGGCAGTTGAGAACCTTTCGATGGCAAAAAGCGTCGGGATTTTCGGACTGATTGTCCTCGGCTTCACTTCATTCTGCCTATCACTAAAATGTCTGAACGGCGGAGTTTCCGCGGCATTCGCAATTGGCTCACTGGTGGCCGGAATACTCGGACCGATCATGGTTTGTATCGGCTGCGACGCCGCGCTGAAATACCTAAGGGGAGAAGAAGAGAAGCAAAGTTGAAGAACCCAAGAACTAAACGAAAAGGTCTCGCTCTATGCGGGACCTTTCGAATTTTTATAGTCCGGTATTTTGTAGCTCTTCAATAAGCTTTTTTTGCTCTCTCGTGAGACTATCCGGGATCTCGACAGTGACGACGACAAGCAAGTCACCGTGCTGGAATCTTCCGGCGGGAACGCCGCCGCCTTTGATACGGAGAATTTTGCCGGACTGAATTCCCTTTGGAATTTTAATTTTTATCGGTCCTTCGACTCCCTCGATATCATATGTAGCGCCAAGTAGTGCATCGGTAAGTTTAACTTTGAGTTCTGACACAACATGGATCCCCTCTTTCCTTAGAGTTTTATGAGACTCGACATAAATCTTCACTAGAAGATCTCCCGCTTGGCCGTCCGCAACAGGTTCACCATAGCCGGCAACTTTCATCATCTGTCCAGACTCAATACCAGCCGGTATCTTAAGAGTTACATCTTTTTTATCTTTCTGAGCGCTATTATCCGGAATTCGGATAGTTTTCTCGGTACCGAGAATTGATTCTTTGAAATTGAGTGTAAGAGAAAGGATTATGTCACGACCCTTTCGGACACGTCGCCCGCCGAAGCCTCCACCACCGAATGCTGAAAAGATGTCGTTCAGATCAAATTCCTGACCGCCCTGGAAGCCGTCGAAGTTAATATTAAACCCGCCGAAATCAAATCCGCCGAATCCTTGTGCGCCCCCACCCTGTCCTCCGAACTGCGGCCCCGCGCTTCCGAAACGGTCATACTGCGCACGTTTCTGGTCGTCAGAAAGAACCTGGTAAGCCTCGTTCACCTCCTTGAACTTGGCTTCATTACCAGTTTTTTTGTCAGGATGATATTCATGGGCGAGTTTTCGGAACGCTTTCTTTATATCTTCCTTTGAGGCAGATTTTTCGACATTTAAAGTTTTATAGTAGTCTTTAGACATATTACTCGGAGAATTTTCCTATGATCGGCTTTTCGATATTTAGATAATCTGCCTTGTTGATTCTAAGTGATTCTGTCAGAAGGCCGATATTGAAGTTTAACACATCTTCAAGCGCCTCGTCCGCATATGTCTGGACTCCCAGCACTGATCCAAACGGAGGAACAGAACCCGGAACGCAGCTGAATTCGCTCTCGACATCGGTCACGAAGCTAACTTTCTCGCCAACAGATTCTTGAACCGCTTTCGTGTCTAGTCTCTTATGCGCCGGGATAACAACAAGGTACCGCTTCTCGGTTTTCTTACCACGCAGGACAATAGCTTTCGCACCAGATGAAAGCGAGACGCCCCGAATATCCGAAGCTTCCTGACTAGTTCGCACTGGCGCATGTGTATCGTGCTTGTGTTCGATATCTTTTACGAGTTCTAGGATTTTATCTCGATGTTCTTTTGACATTTTGTTATTTTATCTTATGATGAGCGCAAACCTCGCAATATGGTAACCTTCATAAACTACCTGCTCACTTTCTGCTTCATAGCAGGCCTAGTGATCCACCTCTCAGCATTCCTCGGATTGCTGTGGGAGACCCGCTGTGACAGGCCGCGACCTGTGATCCACAAAAAGCTGATGGCTATCGGTAACCGAGGAATTCAGCTGATCCAGGTCAGCCTACTCCTCTCGGTTGTCTGGATCTGTATCGTTGGTTCTCAGCTGAACCCAGGACGATACATCGCAATCCTCGTCATTGGATACGGGATTGCATTTGCCGTCTGGGTACCATTCAAGCTTCTGCTTTTTATGGCTTCCGGTGGTTCTCAAAGAATGATCGACAAGCTCTTTGGTTCAGCCGTACCTCCAAGCCCCGCATAGGGGCTTTTTGGTTACCCTTCTTATTGTCAATTGACCTAAACTATGTCATCTGATATGTTTGTAAAAAACCATCTCAAGATGCAACATCTACTCGTGACCTTCGCTTGGCTCTGCACATTTGCAGGACTAGCATTCTGGCTCTGGGCCAAGTACCGAATGTTCCAATTGGCAACAAAGAAGAATTCTGATCAAAGGAAACTCTGGATGAAAGATGGATACAGATACACAACCTTGTGCGCCCTTCTCTTGGCCCTTTCGAGTTCTATACTCGCTCAGGGACCTTTGTGGAAATTCCTGCTCTTTTATCTAGGACTTTGGGCCATAGGGACTGTGAACATATACCTCTGGGGTAAACGACCTCTTTCCAAATGGAGCGAACGCTGAGCTGCCCTGCCACCTCGACCAATTGTCGAGGTGGTTTCTTTTTTACTCCTTCTTATCATCCACAACCTCCGCCTCCTGCGTACCGTCATCCCTCTTTGGCTCACTCGCCTGTGCTTTACTCATCGCTTCGCCGATTTTCTGCATTTCAGTCATGAGTGCCTCTGTCGCAGACTTCAGGCGTCCGCCTTCGTCTGTGTGATGATCTGGGAGCTCTTTCACTTCCTTCAATTTCGCTACCTTTTCCTCAACAGACTTCTTCACATCATCGCCAATCTTACCCTCAGCGTCTTTGATCGCTTTCTCAGCAGTAAAGATTGTCATCTCGGCATTGTTCTTGATATCGACAAGCTCTTTCTTTTTCTTGTCGGCGTCAGCGTTCAGTTCTGCGTCCTTTTGCATCTTTTTAATTTCTTCTTCAGAGAGTCCAGATGAAGCTTCGATACGAATTGACTGCTCTTTGCCGGAAGTTTTGTCCTTCGCTTTCACGTTGAGGATTCCGTTTGCGTCGATATCGAACGTAACTTCAATCTGCGGAACTCCACGTGGAGCTGGTGGAATTCCCTCGAGGACGAATCGTCCGAGAGATTTGTTGTCAGTTGCCATTGGACGCTCGCCCTGAACGATATGGATTTCTGTAGAAGTCTGATTGTCAGCCGCGGTCGAGAAGACCTGTGACTTAGAGGCTGGGATAGTCGTGTTCTTTTCGATAAGTTTCGTCGCGACACCACCCAGAGTTTCGATACCAAGTGATAGTGGGATAACATCGAGAAGTAGAACGTCTTTGACATCGCCCTGAAGGACTCCGCCCTGGATTGCAGCACCTAGCGCCACAACTTCATCAGGATTAACGCCAAGGTTTGGCTTCTTGCTAAAGAGTTTTTCTACAGCCTCCTGCATGGCTGGCATGCGCGTCTGTCCGCCGACAAGAATGACTTCGTTTATTTCATTCATCTTGAACGGTGAGGCATCCATCGCGCGCTTAGTGATTTCAATAGCGCGGTCAATGAATTCACGGCAGAGGTCTTCGAGTTCTGCTCGCTTCATAGTACGAACAAGGTGCATCGGTCCAGCCTCGCCACTTGTGATGAATGGGATATTTATTTCAGTTTCGAGAGCGGTCGAAAGCTCAATCTTCGCCTTTTCAGCCGCGTCGTCTAGTCGCTGACGAGCAAGAGGATCTTTACGTAGATCGATACCATTTTCCTTCTGGAAGCCTTCCGCGAGCCAGTTCATGATTTTCTGGTCAACGTCCTTGCCTCCGAGGTGGGCGTCGCCGTCAGTAGACTTCACCTCGATAGTGTCTTCAGAAACTTCGAGAACGGAAATATCAAATGTTCCTCCACCGAAATCGAAGACGACAATCTTCTCATCCTTTTTCTTATTAAATCCGTACGCGAGAGCGGCCGCCGTTGGTTCGTTGATGATTCGTTTTACATCAAGCCCCGCGATCTTTCCCGCGTCCTTTGTCGCCTGACGCTGAGCATCGTTAAAGTATGCTGGCACAGTAATGACAGCTTCAGTAATCTTGGTACCAAGCTTCGCTTCCACGTCAGCCTTGATCTTCTGGAGGATCATCGCCGAGATTTCTTCTGGACGCTTCCACGCGTCGCCGAATTTTACTTCGATTCCACCATTTTCAGATTTTCGAGTCTCGAAAGGAATGGATTTTATGTCTTTCTGCACTTCAGGCTCATCGTAGTTGTGGCCGATAAAGCGCTTGATCTGGTAGATCGTGTTCTTCGGGTTCGTGATGGACTGACGCTTGGCAGTAACGCCGACCATGATGTCACCGTTCTTCGCGAGCGCGACGATAGACGGTGTGGTGCGCATGCCTTCAGCGTTCTCAATTATTTTCGGCTGGCCGCCTTCGATGATGGCGACAGCTGAGTTTGTGGTTCCTAAGTCTATGCCTATTATTTTACTCATATGATTTTTATTAACTTCTAATATTTTGAATAATTTTTTCTACAACCGCATTAACTGGCACTTCTGTATTTATCAGTATTGCCCCTTTGTCTAGCATCTCTTTTTCGTAATCCTTGTACCAACTGAGCAGCATTTCTTTTTCAGAATCATCTTTTCCAAAATTATGATTCTTTCTTTCGGTAATCCTTTTGAGAAATGTTTCCTCAAGACACTGGAACAGGAAAAATTTATCAAAGAGACCGATGATGTCACCCAGATTATCCGCGAGGCCAACAACACCTACCGCCTCTTTACCCTCATGGCTGTCTATCATGCTCTTTAGCATTTCTTTATCGCAAATGTATCGATTTTTCTCAAAGAACTCTCTTCCAATGCCAGGCTGCCAGTAAGCTCGCTCGCCGGTATCCTGATTTATCCATTTGCACAAGTCTTTTACATGATCCAGATCGATTATCGGGATGTCTCGCCTGGCCAATTCTTCGCCAACTGTCGATTTTCCTGTTCCTGAAACCCCGGTTATAAAAAACTTTTTCATTTTTATTATTTCTTAACAAATAACTTTACTTGCGCCGGACGGATAATAGTTTTCTTCGTCTTGTATCCTTTCTGAACGATCTCCGCTATATGATGATCCTGCGACTCGTCTTCTATCTCAATTTCTTCGACAATATGATGAATTTCTGGATTGAATTTTTCTTTTGCGTCTTTTATTTCTTCCACTCCGTTGTTCTCGAGGATCTTGCAAAGCTGGTTGTAAATATATTCCACACCCTTACGCCAATTTTCTGAGACCGATTCCCACGAAGCTTTATTCTTCATCGCCATCTCGAAACTGTCGAGCACGGGAAGCAATTCTTCGATGAATCCTTCGACAACATAACCCTTTAGGTCTTTCAGTTGCTCGCCGGAATTTTTCTGGAGGTTCGCATAGTCAGCGAGAGCCCTTTGCCAACCATCAAGATTTTTCTGAGATTCATCCTTGGCATCTTTTAGGTCTTGCCGAAGCTTCTTTATCTTGTCCGCACCTGTGGATTCCCCCTCCTCCTCGGTAAACTCGATTTCTGGTTCAAAATTATCATCATTTTTGTCTAATTTCATCCCTTTAGAGATAGCAAACTTTTAGTTTGCGTACCCCACCAAACTTAATAATAATTTTAACTATTCCTCAAGCTCCCACTTAGATTTCTTCGGTAATCTGACATCTCTAACGGGACAAGTGACTTAAGTATAGACTAATTTATAATTTTGACAAGTATTTCACGTACGTGGAAAACTTGCTAATACCAATACTATATGCTAAATTTTATACATGTCAAGAAAACCAAGCATCCAAGAAGAAATACTCGAAAAACTCTCCAGTAAGAAGGCCCTTAACCGGGCAACTTTGACGCCTGAAGACGCGAAAAGTCGCTATGCTATAACTCGTAGTATAAAAAACCTCTCCGAAGCTGGACTTGTCGAGGAAATCGAAACTGCTCAGTCATCGTTTCTCCGTCTCACCGCCGAAGGCCGGCAAAAACTCCGTAATATAAAACTTTCAAATCCAAAATCTCTCGTCGACACAAGATGGGATGGATATTGGCGTATGATTATCCTCGATCTTCCTGAATCCAGAAAGAGTGAACGTGACTCGATCCGCTACATTTTGAAAAAGGCAGGATTTCTATGTATGAAAAATTCTGTTTGGGTTTCGCCCTTCCCTCTCGAGCACCTGTTTATGAATATTAAAACTGATTTGGGTCTCCATGATGAAATCATGATTGTCGTTACGCAATCCATCGACCCCGTCACGGAAAAATCCCTCCTCCAAAGCTTCGGACTGTAGTAAAAGAAAGGCACCGCCCATATGGACGGTGCTTTGCTTCTTGTTTCCTGCTCAGACGCGCTTCTTCGGCATCCCATGCCAGTCCAGAAGACGTTGAAAGGCCAGTTGCCATGTCGGGAAATTCTCATTGATGCGGGTCTTTCCCACATTATACTCGTTGTAGATGCATTTGGTCTCCGTCATGGTAATGAAAGCGCTGTGCTTCACCTTGGTATTACCCTCAACCTCGATGTGAAGCTCGAGTCGCAACAGGGTCATATCGTGAAGTCGGACGCTTTCCGCCGTGTTGAACGGCCTGTGCCAATTACCACCGCCATTAACGACGTCCTCCAGGGTCACCAGGTAACCTGTCAGGTTATGCTTTCCATTAGGACCGCTAATGATCTTGCTTGTCAGGTCTTTCACAAGATCTGAGAAGAAGGACTTAGCTTTGATGTATTCGAAGTGCATGTCCATGGTTCGGGGGTTTTCTGTATACATAATAGCATACTATATCATATTTGTCAATAATAGAAAAGAGCGCCTTACGGGGCGCCCTTTCTGCTTACTTCTTATACCTCTTCTGCTCGAACTCCTCCAAAAGCTCGATGAACTGGATAAATTCCTTCTCCAGCGCCTTCCGGTCCTTGATGGAAGCTCCCAGTTCTCCACCGCCACCCTCGTACACTTCCGCCACCTCCGAGGAAGATACTTGGACGCTGGTACATCTTCCATGCTCCCAGATGAAGTCAGCTTGGAAGATTCGATAACCTCCTACCTGATTTGGATCGCCCGGCGAGGTTTCAATCCCTACCTGCGTCCACGCATGTTGATCTTCCACAGATGGTGACATGCCAACATCAAAGCTGCTGAACATTCGGTAAGTATAATTGATACCGTACGGTTGCTTCAAGGTCTCGTCATGCTTGGTGAATTCGATAGTTATATCTTCGCCGTCGCTATCGGGGTGTGTCAGGTCATAGAGCAGGAAAGCCATCAAGTAGCGATGCGCAATGGGACAAGCCGTCGTGGTATCGAGGTCAAAATGCCAGAAGAACGTGTCTGGTTCGTCGATGAACGTCGAGAGTCCTTCGGGGAGCTTCGTGGTGTCCTTTCCCGTCTGCGCGTAGACTGACTGGAAAGCTGCAGCAAAAAGGAAAATGCCAAGGATCAGATGTCTCATGTAGTGGTTTGTTTTGTTAATATATTATCTAAAATTTTTAATTTGTCAATAAATGAAAAGCCCCCGACACCGTCGGGGGCTTCTTCGTCCATGAGCTCTTCAGCCCACGACCTCGAGTTCGTTCTCGAAGAACTCGCGGCTGTTGAAGTACACCTCATCCTTGCTTCCGATGGCAATGAAGTCCGGCGCGCCGCCCTTCTCGTCGCCCTCCAGCGTCTTCAGCGTCACATCCACTTCTTCGGGGATCTCGACGACCGTAGTTGTCACGTTCTTGACGAAATGTCCCGGCTTGCCAGCCACCTCCTCATAGGTGTTGGCGAAGATGTCCTTCTTGCAGGAGTAGATGCTGCCATCGGGCTTCTCCACCACCCAGTCCTGTCCGGCGACCGCCTCGAGCACTCCATACTTGGTCGGGATCTCCTCTTTGTCACCGTTCGGTTCACGAACGGTCACGGTTGTCTTTTTGCGCACCACGAGGCGCTTCCACTCTGCGGGGATTTCTACCCCCTTTTTAATGACGACTGCGGTTTTCGTACTCATCCTTAATGGAATTGGTTTAGTGAGATCCTAGCACACTTTTTATTATTGTCAATGGCTATCTTTCCAAGAAAACCCTGGCCATCTGGACATCAAAATACGACGCGCCTTTAATTTTGCTTTTGACCGGCGAGAGATTCAGTTCTTCAGTTTTGTTATAAATTTCCTGAAAGGCATTCAGGCACTCTTTAAACTTCTTTGTCTTGGGCCGGAGATATTCGATGCGATCAATGGAGCACAATCCGGTCATAAGAAGCTTCTCAATATGGTTCAAAACTGTTTCTTTGGTCAGCCCCCTCTCTACCGCGATCTCGTCGATTGATTTTTGCGCGTTGATTAGGACAAGGGTCTTCTCAAAAGTTGACGTTCGTTTCTCTTCCTCCTCTTTAGCTTTAATGTCGATTGCTTTTATAGATCCTCCGGAGCGCTGGATGAATTCCTCATGCGATTTTTGCATCTCTTCCGGAGATTTTTTCGAAAGGTATTCGAGTATCTGCTCAGACTTCTTGCGGAAGCGAACATCGGCTTCGATAATCTTTGGATGAACCATGAGGGCGTTCGCGTTGAAACCAAGGAGCGATAGGCCCGCCAGCGTCCGGACGCGCGAAAGCGCCACGTAGCCCTGTCCGTATTCAAAGGCTTTCCCCAGGTCAATCTCGGCGGCATCTAGGCTCATGCCCTGGCTCTTGTGAACCGTAATAGCCCAGGCCAGGCGTAAAGGAACTTGGATTATGGAAGCCAAGACTTTATCGCCATCCTGGACACTCCAGGAGTCAGGCTCAATCACGATCTCCCGACCGTCGTTTGTTATGACAAGTGGATATCCCGTATCATCGTCGAAGCCAATGACTTCGGCGATAGTGCCATTCACATATCCGGCTTCAAAATTATTCTTCGTACACATAACAACAGCGCCGACTTTGAGACACAGGCTTTCCGGAGAGAGGCAGGTTTCTTTTAAGCGCTCAACGTACTTCGCCTTACCTCGGGAATCCATTTCAAAATATTGTTCCTCTGTCTCTAGCTTTTCCAGCTCGACGGAGTTTATTTGATCAACATTAGCGTTGTGAGTATAGAGCTTCGTTGCTTTTACAGTATCTTCAAACGGGACATGAAGCCTGTCGTGTAAATCCTCAAATTCTTCTTCGACTTCGCCTCGACGAATACGATCAAGGACGGAGAGAAGCGCATCATCTTCTTGACGGTGTTGTTCGGTTATATAGGCGACCAACGGATTCATTTCCGCCCAACTCTTTGATTCAAAGGCAAACTTTGCTTCCTCGCCTTTCTTTGAAATTGGCGGAAGCTGGAAGAAGTCGCCTACTAGAACTACTTGTAGCCCGCCGAATGGGAGTTCATTGCGCCTGAAGCCCTTGCAGACTTTGTTCACGGAATCCAGGAGTTCAGCCGAGAGCATGGAAATCTCGTCAATGATAAGAACTTTCGTCTTGTCGTAGCGGCTCCAGAGATATTTCTTGCCTTCGAGCTCGTCGACTTCATAATCAGTAATATTTTGCCGGACACCGATGCCTGACCAGGAGTGAATGGTCACACCGCCAATATGCGTCGCGGCAATGCCGGTTGAAGCGGTGATAGCGACAGGAATATCGTGCTCACGGAGATACTGCGTGTATTGATTCAAAACATAAGTCTTGCCCGCCCCCGGCGCACCGGTCAAGAATACATTTGCGCCAGATTTCAATATTGTGAGAGCTTCCGCTTGGGTCATAGGATTAAATTTTAGCACGAAAAGCAAAAGGCCCCGCGAGTTGCGGGACCTTGAGATACTGCTGCAAAAGCCTTAGGTATTTGACAGGCTCACATCTTCTCATAGATGACGAGACACTTCGCCTTGCCACGAGTGAGACATACCTCGTCAACCACCACTCGCCCTCGCTCAAATCGGACGCGTTGTCCAACCCTAAGACGAAGGAAATTGATCATCCTTTTGGAGTCGTGACCATTATGGATGATCGCGACATCCTGCTCTGCCCACACATTGCGGTGCTTGATCATACTGTGAGATGCCATCCCGAACGGCAAGTCATGCGGCCGAACTTCGAGTTCGGCGTGCCGATACATGATCTTGGCCGACGAAGCCAGACGTTTGTCAGGACCCATATGGCAATGTGTCTTTTCACTCAGCTGTTTCGCCTTATTCAAGCTTCGGGTGTAAAAGCGCTGCGTCATGATATGGCTTCCCTGTGGCAATGCCCTGCGAAGACGATCGAGCACAAGGCCGATATTATCGGTCCTGATGGTGATGGAATTTTTCATGCGCTGATGATGATCTTTAGGCGTTTGATGGACTCTTTGAACCCCAGGTTGTGATTCATCAAGCCGGGTAGGGCCACTTGCATGATTCGCTGGAGTTCGCTGAGCTCAGTCTTCAAGGCATCGATATCGATTTCCTTGGTTTGCTGATCTAGTGCGAGTGTGCCCTTACGGGTACTGGTGCTATAAACACCTTCTACTACCTGGGGGCTGCCATTCACCATAATGTAGAGTTTCACTCTCCAATCATGGCCGGATCCTTCATAAATTGGTTCGATCCCGACTACACCAGCTTTCACTGTGTAGCTGACCTTGTCTCGGAGACTGAAGTCCGTTGTGCGATATTCCGCGCATAAGCGCATCGCATCAAAGAGTTCTTCCCGGCAAGGCCCGCTTACGATTTCTGACTGACCTGTTAGCAACATCGTACGATGTTTTAAATGTGCAGAGACTTGGTTGAGGAAGCCTCTAAACCTCCTTATCCCCGAGGGGCGACTTACCGTACAGCAAGAATTTCCTTTGTTTATATCACATTATTACATAATTGTCAACAATAGAAAAACCCCGATTTCTCGGGGCTTTTCGTGAGTAAATTATCGCTTTGACCACTGCTTTCTCTTTCGAGCAGCCTGTGCGAGACCGGCCTTGCGGCGTTCTCGAGCCCTAGGATCACGCTTCAGGAATCCAAGCTTTTTGAGCGGTGCACGAAGCTCCGCATCGAATTCTACGAGTGCTCGCGTAATACCGTGTCGGACAGCCTCAGCCTGAGCATTCGTTCCCCCGCCATTTACATGAGCCGTAACAGAGAACTTCTTCTCAGTTGTTCCCTTGTCCAGGGCGTCACTTGCAATAAGCTGATGTCCGCGAACTGGGAAATACTCATTCATGAGCATATCGTTCACCATGAACGAAGGCTTTGTAGCAGGAGTGAGGCGAACTCGCGCCGTGGCGGTCTTTCTTCGTCCTACTGCTTCAAAATATTTGTCTTTGGTAGCTGCTGACATATTATTCTTTGACGGTTAGATTCTTAAGCATTTTTGCGGCCAAGCGATTGGCTGGGAGCATGCCCATAACTGCGTAGCGGAAAACTTCGCCATAGCCTTTCTTCTCGATCACTCGCTTCATCTTTTCGTAAACAAGTCCGCCTGGGTAGCCGGAATACTTCTCGTACTCCTTCGTTTCTTTCTTTGCATCAGAAATGTCGGCCTGAGAAGCATTTTCGATAGTTACCTTGATCCCCGCGAGCTTATTACGCTCAAACGACGGATCATTCTTGCCCATGAGGATAGACGCCGCTTCCTGAGCGACACGTCCGAGTTTTTTTCCTTTTGCGTCTATCTTATATTCGGTCATACATTATTTCACAAATTCGATAAGCGCCATCTTTGCTCCGTCTGACTTTCGAGGTGGGAGCTTTAGAACACGAGTGTAACCTCCGGCAACGCCCTTGAACTTTGGGGCAATCTCAGAGATGAGAATCTTTACCTCCGGAGCGCGGTTCATAAGCCTAGAAACGATCACGCGGCGGCTCGCTAGCGTATCCGTCTTTGCTCGAGTTACGAGCTTTTCCATAAATGGGCGGAGCTCCTTGGCCTTGGCCTCAGTCGTGCGGATTCGGCCGGCTTTGATAAGCGAAAGAGCAAGACCCTTCATGAGGGCGCCCCTGGCTGCAATGTTTCGTCCGAATTTTCGCTTATTATTGTGGTGTCTCATATCCTAAAATTTACAGTTTCTCTACTTTAGCAGAATTCCAAAATTACTCAAGGTTCTCTTGATTTCCTGGAGACCCTTGTCTCCCATACCCTCTAGGGCAAGGAGATCCTCACTGGTCTTTCGGGCAATGCCGCCAACAGTCCTGATTTTGGCATTTGTAAGAGAATTCAGGGTTCGAGTTGAGAAATTGAGGTCCTCGATCCTGGTTTTCATGACTTCTTTCTCGTCCTCGCCTTCGGCTGACTGCTTCTCATCATGAACATCTTTGATTTCCTTCTCGACAGCCGAGATAATTTCTTCCGGCTTCTCATCAAGGCCCTTGAAGTCATGGATAGACTGGAGCTGGAGGATCATGATCTCGATAGACTTCTCAACGGCTTCGCGCGGAGAATATGTTCCGTCTGTTTCAACAGAGATGCGGAGGCGGTTGTAGTTTGTCGCATCGCCAACGCGCATGTTTTCAACTTCGTAAGAAACTCGGCGGATAGGTGTGAAGATAGCATCAACGGCAATGTGGCCAATGGACATCTTTTCCTTCTGAATCTCTTCTTTTGAAACGTAGCCAAGTCCGCGCTCGATGAAAAGCTCGATATTAAGGTCTGCTTTCTTGTCCGTGACCTCGCAAATGTACTGCTCAGGCGTAAGAACTTCTACTTGACCTGATGTTTCGATGTCTTTGGCTGTAACTACGCCAGTTCCTTTGAATCGGAGAGTCACCGTCTGAGGTTCGTCAGTAACCAATTTAAAACGCACTCGCTTCAGGTTCAGGATGATATTCAAAACGTCTTCCTTGATTCCATCAAGGAGAGCGAACTCATGATCAACTCCGTCGATCTTGAGGCTTGTGATAGCCGCGCCGGAAAGCGAAGACAAAATGATCCGGCGGAGCGAGTTCCCTAGCGTGTGACCATAGCCCGGGTAGAGGTTATCAATCTCGTAAACTCCTTTGTTTCCTTCTTCGGAAACGAGTCTCGGTTTCGACGGCAAAATTATGTTTGATTCAACCATAAGATATTTACTAATAATAATTAAATTTAGCGGCTGTAGAATTCAAGGACGCGAGCGAAGTCGAGCATGGAGCCCTCTCGTCCAGGTTTTGCTTTTATGGCGCCTTCCATCTTTCCAGCGTCAAAGGTGAGCCAGGCTGGATATGCGTACTTATCAAGCTTCTTTGTAAGCTCAGCGAACATAACGCTTCCCTTTGAGCCCTCTTTTACAGAAATCTTATCTCCTTCGGAAACTCGATAGGATGGGACAGTCGTCTTCTTGCCGTTTACCATAAAGTGGCCATGGGAAACCATCTGCCTTGACATGGCTCGGGATGGGGCGAGACCGAAGCGATAGACAACATTGTCTAGGCGTCGCTCAAGGAGTTCGTGGAGAACATCTGAAGCGGCCGCGCCTTTTGTGGCGGTAGCCTCTTTTACGGCATTAGAAAACTGCTTCTCGGTGATTCCGTACGTGTATCGGATCTTTTGCTTCTCCATGAGCTGCTGACCGTATTCAGAAATCTGCTTGCGCTTCTTTGACTTGGCATTCTTTGCATGCCTGGCTTCTGACGCAGCAAATTTAGGCGACTGTGTCTTGTCGAACACGGCGCTTCCAAGTCTTCTTGCGATTTTATATTTAGGTCCTATTTTCATAACTCAATCGTATCTTTATCTATTAAACTCTTCGAGGTTTAGGTGGTCGTGGGCCATTGTGAGGAACTGGGGTCTTGTCTTTAATTGAGGTGATGTCGATACCGCGAGAGATAAATGAACGGATAGCAGACTCTCGGCCCGTACCAACACCCTTTACCACAACTTCTACCTCCTTCAATCCGACAGTCTCGGCTTTTTCAGCCAAAACATCGCCTACTTTAGCGGCTGCAAAAGGAGTTCCTTTCTTTGCGCCCTTGAACCCAAGCGCTCCAGAAGAAGACCAGAACAGGACATTGCCTTTCTTGTCAGCCAAAGAGACCTTTGTATTATTAAAAGTTGCCTCCACGAATAGGACGCCCTCGGCGACCTTCTTCTTTGCTGCTTTTGCTGTGGATTTAGCCGAAGCCTTTCCATCACTACTTTTTACAATTCTTTTCTTTCCCATATTATTTTATGTCTTTGTAGCGATTACTCTTCCGGATCCCATAGTCTTTCGAACATTTCCTCTGACGGTTCGCGAGTTGGTCTTCGTTCTCTGTCCTCTAGTTGGAAGCCTTTTTGTGTGACGAGAACCTCTGTATGAACCAATATCTTTGAGTCGCTTGATGTTTGCAGAGATCTCGCGCTTCAGGTTTCCTTCTATGTTGAAACTTTCGACGACTTTTCTAATAGTGTTCTCCTCATCGGTCGTCAGATCCTTTGACTTCTTACCAAGATCAACCTTCGCCTCCTCAAGTATTTTTTTGGCGCGAGAACGTCCGATGCCAAAAATGACAGTGAGGCCCATGTCGATACGCTTGTTGTCTGGAATTGTTATACCTGCGATTCTCATACTAAAAATATTATCCCTGCCTTGCTTTTCGGCGAGGGTTTTTCTTATTTATCCGGAAAATTTTTCCCCTTCTCTTTACGAGCTGGTCGCCCTGCTGGAGAGCGTTTCTTTTTATGGACGCCTTTATTTTCATCCGGTAATTAGTGGCAATAGTTTGCCCGCCTAGATATTTAAATAATAATTCAACTAAAAAACCCGCTTCTTTGATTGGCCTTTTGCCAAACTATTGCAGGATTTTTATACTAACAGAGGCTCCGCAATAATGCAAGGGGAAACTATAGGCGTCTTGAAATCCTGCCTTTTTCAGCGGCTCGATCTGTCACCACTTCTACCCTGTCGCCAATCATAATCTTGATCCGAAACTTTCGCATCTTACCAGAAAGATAGGCCAAAATTGGCTTCTCATTTTCCGGTATTTCAACACGGAAAGTAGTGTTTGGAAGCGATTCTATAACCGTTCCTGTGACAATTCTTTCATTTGTTTCCTCTCCCATTTATAGATTAAAGAATAGCAGTAAAAAATCCCGGTGTCAATCAGAGACTATATATGTAAAACTGTTTATAATTTTTATTGCTCCGGGCTTATCCGGGAATGTCGTCCTCCAAAAAGGTTTAAGCGACAATTCCGCGCTCTCAATATTCTTAAACTCAAGCATTTTAGACTCAAAGTCTCGCTTTCGGGTACCGACAAGGGCATCCTTTAGCGCCTCATCATTTATATCCCAGACGACATCAACTTTATCATCAATAGTTATCTTTATATCTGAGTCCTCTTCTGACCCGGCCTCTGCCTCATCAAGCTCAATATTTAGATCTCGAATATTTGGAATAAAGACGCTATTCTCTTCACTCTTTGCAATAACCTTCTCGACCAATGCGCGAGTAAGATCTTCTTCCTTGAAAATATAAGCATCAATTTTTCCGGTGACTTTGACTTCAGCCTTGCCTGCTTCACCGCCCGTAATATCCGGCTTAGCAAAAGTGATCTTCACGGCCCTATCATACATTATGAAGTCAGCCGGAAGCTCACTGCGAGCTTTTTCGACAAGCTCCGTTCGAAGTTCCGCCTGCAGACTATCCGTCAAAGTATTTAATTCCTCTTCACTAATATCGTATGAGTCTCCTTTAAAACCGCCTTCAACAGGGGTAGTCGTCTTCCCATAGACCTTTTCATACTTAGGGCCGCCCCGGAAACCTATTATTTTCATGTCTGTATCTTTTTCAGGGAGATTATAGACATCCCCCGCTTCATCAGCATAAATAGCGACATCCACGCTTCCTGGAACAAGCTTGCCCTTTTCTGTTCTCTGACCAGGTATCACTACGGCCGTCTTGGTTTTGTAAATGTAACCGTTTGGAGACTCTAGACGTGTGTCGATAAGAAGCTTCTGAGGCGCGGTGCTATTGTTGTTATAAAGCCTAACAGTTCCCGTCGCCTTTCTTTCGACATATTTTTTTTCTGATGCGTCGGTTGTTCCAGACTTTGAAAGCTCGTTCGAAACCATCTCATAAGAAAGCCCCGTGCGAGATTCCTTTTCAGCTACAATAGGACCAGAGAGCTCAACGCTACCTTGTCGGGGAGTAACATAAACTGATGCGCCCGCAAAAACAAAAGTCAACGCAAAGACAAGAATAATTATTGCCAATGCGGCAATCCACCAGATACCTCGACCGCCCGAGCGTGAATCGCCGGCATAAACATCATTATCGAAATCATCATTTTTTCTCATACCAAGCTTGCGCATGCGAATTTCATGCTCATGATTTAGCATTTCTCTTCTCTTCTGAGAACGGCTAGAAGGTTTGATGTCGTGTATGTAGTTCTTAGTCATGATCTCTTCGGTTTATATAAATAGCTTTCATGGCGATACGCGAATCTCTCATGGCACCCGTGGTAAATTCCACAAATCCATGCAGCGTCTTCATGTTCGTTATTATAACATTAAACTTTGAATGACCGGTTGTGAATTCTGGGAAAAACCCGGCATTCTGGCTTTCTCGTAAATACTCGCTCATTTCTCCTTTATATGGAAAGAAGACATTCGGGGGAATATGTCTTCCCGGCGACAATATTTCAAAAATGGATTTTAAACGGCTGTGCCATTCCTCTCTTGCCACATCGAGGGCCGTGCCCACTCTTTCTGCAACCACGGCATCAAGACTCCCATTTCTATACAGAGTAAAAAGTGAACCCGCCTCGACCGCACCCCTACCCATTATTTGTCCCATTCGTCTAATTATTGATCTTTCGCCGACCGGAAAGGATCCCACGCCGGAAATGTGATCTTTTCTAAGCATCAGAACCTCAGTAGTTTCAGACCCCAGACTAAGGATCATAAAATCATGAGAATCTGGCAGCATGTCACGCATAACCGCAAAGTCCGCCAAGATCTCTCCACCGAAACTGATTTTAGATTTCCAAACCTTGTGAATTCTATCGGAAAGCTGTGATAAAAGCTCCGATGGCGCAAATGAGAAGAACCCTTCGATCACAGCCAAGCGACAAAATTTGCCGTGTGGCTTATCCGTTACATAACCGTTTAGAGATACCTGGACCGTCCGCTGATCCATGAGCGTTCTGCCCGGATCTTTTTCGGCGATTTTCTTTATTTCAGCCTTGATCATTCGTGCCGCGAATTTTTCCGTAAATCTGAAATCGTGAGGGCTTTCGTAGGCAACCTTTCTAAGCTCTGCGTCCGCCCATGGCGAAGCGAGAAATACGTATATCTGCGAGGGCCTCCCTTTCCAGAACTTTTGGAGCTGAGTTGAAACCTCTTCGATACCCGAAAAAAGGTCGTCCTTCATTCGAGCGGGAGAAATTTCATCGCGAAAAGTAAAATCTCGACGCACCGTTGATAAAATGAGAGGTTTTTCCCCTTTTTCACGGACGAAGAATCCACCTGCAACCTCACCTGAGCCAATTTCGAAGACAAGAACAGTCTCTTTATTTTTTATACCAAATAGTCCCATAGATGTATACATTGTATCAACCATAACAAGTTGTACGAAGTTGAAAACGAAAAACCCCTGCATCAGCAGGGGCCTTCGGTAAGTACATTTCACCAAGAAATGGCGGCGCGCCTTTCAACGCGCAAGAGTTCGTTGCCGTACATCACTCGCACAACATACATCCCAGGCGAAGCGGCAAGCAATTCAAACTGTCGAAGAAAATCCTGGCCCGAAATCCTCTTGACGAAAGCGCCCCGAGAATCAAGTACTTCATATGACAACGCTGCGGCACCAGCCGAGTACTCCTCGACTGTGGTGGACAGGCTGCACGGGTACACAACGGTTTGCGGCGCCCAGTCGACATCATAGAGACTGTTTCCCAAATACTCCGCCACATGGAAGTCGTAAGTTTCCTGCGGCACATTGAGAACGGTATCGATCGGGCTGAGGCCAGCATTGGGGGCTTCGAATTCCGCATACAAGTTTCCGCCATCGAAAAGCTTTGCATACAGGTATAGTCCTTGATCGTTGGGGGCTGTGAGCCGGATGGGAGCCAGCATGTCGCCGCAATTTGTGTCTGGCAGAATCTCCAGAGTGCCGATGAACGAAAAGCACGAATTCATTTCGTATACACTGCTCGGGAAAATCGTATCGCGTACTCCGCCGATCCAGAACGACTTGAAGACCTGGTAGTAACCAGGTGGAACCGCAATCGTAGTATCGAATTCTCCCGACGACCACAGGGTTTCATAGAAGTTAGTGCTCCTATAGATGGTAATCTCGACAGAGTCGACGCCGAGCTCCGAGAGTCCGGTGAACCGGAGATCACCGACAGGATTTTCGAGCCCGCAATCCGTCTGGGCCAAGACTTCGACATAAATGTCGGCTTGGCTAAAAGAGATTCTCGGCAGGACGAGTCCCGCGAGCAAAAGAAGAGTCGTGATTTTCATCGTCTTGGTTTTTAAGGTTTTTCTGGTGAGACTATACCACGATTCTTCCTATACTGTCAATGTCAAAAGAAAAAGCCCGCTCATGCGGGCTTTTTGTCTTTAACGTCTAACCAGACCAGATCCCCCCTGAGCTCCTCGGCTAACTTGCGAAGCTTTTCTTGGTCTATGAGTCTGGCATAGTCCTTATCCCAAACCATGGCGGACCAGCCCTGATCATGATATCGCCGGATATGGAACATGAGATAGGGGCTAACATCGCCCTTTTCAGGAACTTCAAAAATTCTGTCGTGCGGTACTTCTTGTTCCCCACGTAATATAGTCATCGAGTAGAATGTGGGGTCTTCGAGCTTACCGAAGAAAAAATCAACGGCGTGATCGCAAGCTTTTTGCGGATCGGTTGTGATGAGATGCGGCATGATGTAAGGATCAAACCATACCTCCTTTCCCTTAGTAGGTTCCGAAGTAGGATCGTCTCTGAACTTCCAGACGTACACAAGATATGTCAGCATTGCGTTTGGTTTTTGGCCATTCTACACGAAACGAATTTCTTGCCAAGATTACTCCAAAACCGCTTTTATCCTCCTTACACCTTGAGAGGACGCCTCTTCTTTTTGAATCCTGAAGTGCCCAAGCTCGCCAGTGTGAGTAATGTGCGGACCACCACAGAATTCCAGACTAAATGGCACGCCGTCAGTTCCCTCAATAGAGTACACCGACACAACATCACCATACTTCGCGCCGAATTCCATTTGTGCGCCAAGTTTTTCGGCCTCAGCTTTCGACATTTCTTTTTTTATGACAGACAAATCTTTAGCAATTGCGTCGTTCACGATAGACTCTACTTTCTGCTTTTCTTCGTCAGTCATTTTTCTATCGAATGAGAAATCTATCCGGAGACGCTCCTCGGTGATATTACTTCCCCGCTGTTTTACTTCCGGTCCCAAGACCTGCTGAAGCGCTGCAAGCAAAAGATGGTGCGCGGTGTGAAGCTTTACAGTCTGCTCGTTATGATTAGCAAGTCCGCCTTTGAACATTCCGGCGGAGGCACCTTGGGAAAGCTTCTGATGCTCAGACATTTTTGCGTCGAAATCAGTCTTTGAAATTGTCTCTCCGCGTTCAGCAGCAAGCTCAACGGTCATCTCATACGGAAAACCGTAGGAAGTGAATAATAGAAATGCATCACGCTCGCCTTTTTCGAATTCTTTCATCCCTTTCTCAAGCGTACCGCGGAATTTGTCTTCTTCTTTGGTTATTTCGCCTTTGTCATCAAGCTCATAAACGCCTCCGTAAAGTTTTTTTACTTTTTCGATTTTTCCAGCAAGCGGCTCCTTGGAAAATCTGACAGCTCGGCGAATCAAGCGACGCAACACATATCCTTGGCCGACATTTGATGGAACGACGCCGTCCGAAGCGAGAAATAACGCCGCTTTAACATGATCAGCCACAATTCGCTCTTCTTTTGTTTTTTCGCCGTTAAACAAATCCGTCTCGTAAACGTTATCAAGTCCATTCACGACAGCCGTGATGCGTTCAAGTCCCATGCCGGTGTCGACATTTTTCTGCGCGAGTTTTCCGACAACTTTCCCATTCTCGGATTTATATTCCATGAAAACGTTGTTCCAAATCTCGATTACCTTTTCAGTTTTCTGTGCAGCCAGGAATTCTTCAGAGGAAAGCTCTCCGCATGTTCCAGTAACGTCATAAAAAATTTCCGTGTCTGGCCCGCATGGCCCATTGTCGCCAGGGCCCCACCAGTTGTCTTCTTTCCCCAGGAAATAGATTCGCGATTTTGGAATTCCTGTCTTCATCCAGATCTCGGCAGACTCGGTGTCACGTGGGGCGTTGTCGTCACCTTCAAAGCATGTGACATAAAGTCGCGCGGGATCGAGTCCGAGACCCTTTTCCTTATCAGTCAAAAATTCATAACTCCAACTAATAGATTCTGGTTTGAAATAGTCTCCGAGTGACCAGTTCCCGAGCATTTCGAAAAAGGTTAGATGGCGGTTATCGCCAATATCATCGATGTCGCCGGTACGAACGCATTTCTGAGCGCTCGCGAGCCGCTTACCTGCCGGGTGAGGCTCACCAAGGAGATACGGCACCAGCGGCTGCATACCAGCCGTAGTAAACAGTACAGAAGAGTCGCCCTGCGGAACGAGCGAGGCCGATGGAATTATGGCGTGACCATGAGACTCAAAAAAGTCTAGGAATTTCTGCCTGATTTCGCGAGAAGTCATACGGCCTATCTTAGCGTAAAAATGGCAAATGAAAAAGCCGCCTAATTTACGGCGGCTTTGTCACTAGTCGGTTTCGGCATGGCTGCTCCCATGAGGCAGTAGAAAGTCTTGCTGCCGATCTCTCGTCCGAAGACGATCTCGACGCGGCGATAGATCGGTTTATAGCGCGATCCCGGCTCGAGGACCCGAGACATTACCTGGCTGTGAGCCTGGAAGTACCCTAGCCCGACGCCATGACTCATCTCCTTGCTTATGAATATGCTGGCTTCAGGGTTGGAAAGGTAGGACCCGAGTTCAGTTTCTACAAACCGCGCATTTTCTCGGGTGTAGAACTTCTCGTCAATCCTAGCGCCCAAGATCTCATTGGTCTGCAGATCCTGAAACGGATTTTTCTTTTCAGGATCATCGGTCTCGGGCTTAGCCTCGATCATGAGCTCCAGCTGGTTGCCGAGGTCAGTGATGAGAAATGGGATGGTCTTTTCGGGGAGCAATCCCCGCAACTTTTGAAGGAGCGTGTTATCGCTTTCCATTGTTTGGGGTTTGTTCGTTTATCAACCTATACCACGCCAAGAAAAAGTAGTCAATTAGGCAATAATTCCTCCTCCAAGACAAGCCTCCCCATCGTAAACTACTACTGATTGGCCTGAACTCACTGACTCTTGAGGATTATCGAAAAAAACTTTGTCGTCCTGAATTCTACAAGTCTGAAGGGGCTGTTGGTATCTGATCCGAGCAGAATATTTCTTATCGTTCTCCGGCCGTACAATCCAATTTATATTTTCCAGTCTAATTTCCGAGGACAGGTTTGATGTCGTATTGTCTGATTTGTCACCCACTGTAATTGTGTTTGCTTTTAGATCTCGATCAATAACATAAAGCCTTGCGTCGTCACTACTCTTTCGAGTAATAGTAAATCCGTGTCGTTCACCTAATGTAAAAAAGAGTGCGCCATCGTGGTGACCAATACTTTTTCCTTCAATATCCAAAACATCTCCTCTTTTTTTATCTATATAATGAGAAAGGAACTCCTTCATATCAATTGGACCAAGGAAACACACCCCTTGGGAATCTTTTTTATCTGCTGTTAGCAAACCATACTTGTCTGCAAGCTTACGAACTTCAGACTTTTGTAGGTGGCCAATTGGAAATAGCGTATGTTCAAGAATTTCTCGCGTAAGTGTCCAAAGAAAGTATGACTGATCTTTGGCTTTGTCAGCTCCGGCAAGCAACTGGCCGCCTTTCGACTGAGCATAATGGCCAGTCGCGATAAAATCTGCGCCAAGTTCCCTGGCCTTCTTATAAAAAACTCCAAATTTAATTTCTTTGTTGCACATTACATCCGGATTCGGCGTCCTACCAGCGCGATACTCATTTATAAAGTATTCGCCGACAAGGTCTCTGTATTCGGTTTCGGCGTCAATCATCATAAAAGGCACGCCTAGATGTGCGCAAACGCGCATGGCGTCCCGCCGTTCTTCCTTCCAGGTACAAGTAACGAAATCAGGCTGCCAAGTCTTTATAAAGCACCCGACAACGTCATAGCCCTGGTCCCGGAGCAATGCCAAAGAGACGGAGCTATCTACTCCGCCTGAAACACCGACAAAAACTTTGCCTTTGGGATTTGGCATATAAAAGAGTCTATTTATTTAAAATAAAAAAGCTAGCCACGTGAGCCAACCTACAGACTCATTAATTTCTTGAACACTTCAAAAGTCGCGCGGGTATCGGCCAGAGCCGTATGCGACTTTTCGTTATGAATACCGAAATATTCGCAAAGGCGATGGAGATTGAATCGTTCGGCGCGTGGATCCTTGAAAAGCTTGGCGTAGGCCATGGAGATTGTGTCGAGTTTGGCATAAAACATTTCATTTTTCATACCAGTTTTCGTCAGAGCGCGTTCGATGAATGAGTAATCAAATGTTACATTCTGGGCAACCATGATCGCGCCGTCGGACTTTTCTGAAAATACTTTCATGGCCTCAGAAAGAGTGTTGGCAAAAATCCACTGAGCTTCATCATATCCATTCACTTTGAGCGCCGTCGGCTCCGCATTTTCTATATGCTCCGGTTTTATCTTCATCTCACGCTCTTCGATAACGGAAAAATTTCCCTTATCCTGTTTTACCAAGATGTAAGCGAGCTCAATGATCTCATGCTTCTCAGGATCAGTTCCCGTAGTCTCAACGTCGACAAAAATCAAATTCTCGTTTCTCATCCCGTTAGAGGCAGATCGCGGTCTTGTCGCAATCTGCCTTAGTTATATTTTTAATTTTATTTTGATTTGAATTCATAATTTTAAATTTTTACAGCGGTCGTGGCCTCTAACGGGACGCATATTATTTGAGGTAAAGATTTATATTCTGCTTATGCTGCTCATACGTTACAGCGTAATGAACCTGACCAGAGGCGTCATGGAGGTAAAAGAAGTATTCTGACGACTTCGGATATATGGCAGCCTTGATGGCGTCCACTCCCGGATTGCCGATAGGCGTCGGCGGTAATCCTCCCCGAGTATAAGTGTTATATTCGTGATCAAACGTGAGATCGGCCATGGTGAATTGCTTTGAAGATTTGCCATTAACATAGCGGAGCGTTGCGTCAACCTGAAGACGCATGTTTTTGTCGAGCCGTTTCCAGAGAATACCAGAGATCATCTGCTTCTCCACGTAATCATCATGCGCTTCGTCCTGGATTATGGATGCCATGGTGAGGATCTCATCCATGGTCTTCCCGGAGTCTTCAATATCTTTGGCGAGTCCTACACGGACGCGTTTTTCAAACGTGTCTTTCATCATATCGACGACATCTGGCGCGCCGGTGGATGGGAATAAGAGATACGTGTCAGGAAAAATATATCCTTCCAAGTCTTTTGTCAGGAATAGAAATTCTTCTTTGTTAAATTCCGGAAGCTTTTCATCCAAGATTTCCGCCATTTCCTTTGCCGACAATCCCTCGGGTAAAGTAATTGAAATCTTTTCAACTCCAAAGTCGCCAGTTGCCATTTTCTCGGCGACTTCCAAAATATTTTCCGGCTCCTCAAATAGATAATCTCCGGCAATCACCGCCTTATCTCCGCCGAAAGCAATCACGAGCGTCTTGAAAAGCCCGGCTGAGCGAATAATTCCCTCTTCTTTGAACTTGGCGGCGATTGATCCAAGAGATGCGCCGTTTTCAACAGTAATTATGCGCTGGGTTGGAAAGTTTGCCGGAGGAAAAACAAGCGTGATGATTAGCATCACAGCTACGCCGAGCGCAAGAAGCGCCGCTACCAGGCGCCACCAGTTTGAATTTTTAGAAGCGGATGTACCGAAGTCATCCTCGGTGTGAAAATCGTACATTGTTCGATTATACTTGAAAAATCATTTTTAAAAAGGAAGATTGACAGGCGGCTCTGACTTCTTCGACTCTATTCTCTTGAACGTCGGCGTTGTCGAGACTCGGCCTGGGAAGTGGAAGATCGTCGCAAGCTCTTCGGCTGTCAGCACGAAATGCGGACGTTTATGTGGCGGATAAAACCATCCTCTATCAATGTACGCGTGGAGCATGGCCCGCTTAAGTTCCACCTTTTTATGTCCCGAAGGATCGTCCCATGGATTATCAAAGTCCGTAACGCGTGTTGGTGCAAAACTATTAAGATTGCCCGACCCGTATTGTCTAAGCATCATAGTAAGACCCGTTATGTGTTCGGCCCGAAAAGCCGCTTTCTTGGCCAAGTATATGGCCCGAATACCTGTATCAAATGCAGGCTTGTCTAGAGAGCGTTCGATAGCCGAAATTGTTTCCTGCTCAGTCTTAGACATCTTGAGTCTTTTACCGAGCGCCTCAACCGCATCGCCGCCTTCGTATTTCTTTTGGATTTCCTTGATCACATTTTTGGCGCGATCTTTCCAATCAACATCTTTTGGAATTATTCCTCCAGTCTGAAAGCTATTCTTTGACGCGCGGACAATAATCTGGAACCAGACATGTTCGTCCTTCTTCATTGTACCCATCCATTCAATCTGCGGCGTGATGGGATCAATAAGTCCCGCCGCGTCCTCGGCTTTTGAGATTGCTTTATCTAGCCCAAAGTCAGTGTAGGTCTTTATAGGATATGCCTCTTCCTTTGTGCACTTAAATTCAGTTCCCCACATCGCCCATTCTTCTTCGTGCATATTCGCAATGATAGGCATGGTGTAATCTTCCGCTTCAAAAATTTCCGCTTCAGGATACTGGGCGTAAATCTGAGACTCAACAATATTTCTGAACTGCTTCGGCATACGAACGTAGAAATGAATATCGCCCTCGTTTGAAATTATCTCGAGTGAGAACCAAACCAAGACGCGCCCTTCCCAATATTTCTTGTGCCGCGTACCGACACCACCAGTCTGGGAGAGCGCATTCCCAAGGGCCACCTCCATGGCCTGTGGAGACTTATAGATATCTTTTGGTATGCGGATTTCTATCATGATCCACTTCAGCGTTGACAGCCACTCGGCGTTCCTATGCCGTACCCAATACCGCCAGCCCATGACAACCATTAGAACGGGAATGAAATACGCCGCTACTTTAAAAGCGATGCGGAAGACATCCCAATAATTGACGCTGGCAATGCCAGAAATAGCCGATAACGGATCCATAGATGAGTTAAGTATACGGCATACGAAGCGTCCGAAGAAGTGGAAACAAAGAAAGACTAAAGAAAAAGGCCGACGGTTTCCCGTCGGCCTTTTACTTTTATCAACTATGCGTTTGTGTATTTTCCGTCCTTTGTCTTCTTGAAATATTTAGGATTGTGGAGATTTACAAGGATTGTGTTTCGCTTGAGGAATCGTTCCTTCAAAACAGCGTCTACAATCTCGTCTTTCGTCATTGGTCCGTTTTCCTTGAGGATTGATTCGATAACTTCTCGAACAATTCCCGGCTTATAGCCCCATTCACGGAGAGCGTAACGGCCGCGTCCAACCAGGACGAAGCGAGGATCCTTGATGAGCTCATTGTGAGTTGTAGCGGCGAGAGTCTTTCGGTTGAAAGTCTTCGTTATAGCTTCAGCAACTTCGCGGAAGTGCATAGGCTCGCCATGGCGTCGCATGACGAGGAAAGTATAATCCTTCACACCGCGAGTTTTCACATTCTTTGATTCGGCCTTTCCCCATTCATTAAGAGGATTCTTGCCGACTTTCTTTGAGATTCGGAGCCATCGCTTAGCGATTTCTTCATCCCTGTGCTCTTCTGAGAGATCTTTAACAAAGCCGAGGAATTTTTCGACGATCTTGTTTTCGTGCACGAGCTCATCATCGCCGAGAGATGCATAAAGCTTGTTGAGCGCCTCGTGGACATTTCCAACGATGTCATGATCGATAGCCCAGCGAGATTTGAACTCATCATCCTCTTTCATTTTTTCGAAATCATCAGAGAGAACCATGTAGAGATGGATATGATTCTGTGTAGATTTGTCTTTGGCAATATGGTTTAGAAATTCTTCTTCAGCAACGACGGCGCCGAGAGAGTTTAGGATAGATTTGAGTTCCGCGAAAACACCCTTGTGCTCTTCCATCTCTTTTGACTTTCTAATGGTATTGAGAGCTGTGTTTTCGATCTGTCTGACACGCTCGCGGGTAATGCCGTACTTTTCTCCTATTGCCTCCAGAGTCTTGCGATCAGTGTCCTCGAGAAGGCCATAGCGGTTAGCTATAACGTCGAAAGACCTGTCCTTTAGAGACGATAGGAGCTTCTTGCTTACTTGTTTCGGTCTGAATGAAATAATTGCCATATTGTTTCTTTATCTTATAAATAGGCCCCAAGAGGCCGTAACTTCTTAATTTGCTAGTAGCCCTATACTATCATCAATACCTTTTCATGTCAAATGTCTGTCAAGACCCTGTCAATAAACCACCCATCTTTGACCTAGATTATCCGGAGGATGTCATGGTAGGAAATAAAGAGCATTAGGATAATGAGAAGAGAGAAACCGATAAAATTAACGACATTCTGCACAGCATAATTAACCCTTCCCCCTTTTAGCTTTTCTATAAGAAGGAACAGAAGCCGGCCACCATCAAGCGCCGGGAAAGGAATGAGGTTAACAAGCCCGAGGTTTATGGAAATGAGCGCAGTGAATGACAGGACATATACAATCCCAAGATCGCTTGCATCGCCCACAAGCCCCACTATACCGATCGGGCCGGCTAGATTTGAAACATCGGCTGTGCCAGTGAACGCGCCGGCGATAAGGTGCCACAGAGCGCCGGCGATATTGACTATCATAGAGCCAGTGAACCTGAAGCTGTCGATGAATGCGCGTCCAAAGCTCGGCTTGTACACACCGAACTCATCTATTCCAATACCAACCAACATTTCTCCATCTATAGACTCCGGAGCAAGGACCGCCTCGCTTGTCTCCTCCCCGCGAGTGTAATGAATGGTCACATTTTCTCCAGGATTGCCGACAACAAGCTCATGAAGCTCGGCGCTGTTCTTTATATTTTGATCCGTTCCATTTATTGATATGCCCGTTACAATATCTCCCGCTTTGAGGCCTGCGTCTTCAGCTGGCCCGTCCGCCAAAACTTGTGTGACTACAGAACTTCGATCGCTCACGAATCGCTCGTCAAAGCTCTGGTCGATCGTTGTCGGAAGTCCCGCCAAAAGCGTGGCAAAGATAATAAGCCAAGCAAAAAGAAAATTCATGAAAGGTCCCGCGAACATAACGAGCGCCTGAACCCAGCGTGGCTTAGAGATCAAGGCTTCACTTTTGTGAATACCGTTCAGTGATTCGTCTTCCGGGTTTTCACCGAAAATTTTCACAAAGCCTCCAAATGGGAGCCAGTTCAGCGTAAAATCTGTACCGTTCTTTCTAAAAAGTTTTTTCGCGCGAGGAGGATATCCGAGTCCGAACTCTTCTACTCTAATTCCGCTTTTTTTCGCGACGATAAAATGCCCGTACTCGTGTACGAGGATGAGGACCGCCAAAATAATGATAAAGATTATTACAGACACAAAATTATTTGCCCATTATGACACCCTCTTTTCCCCTGAAGATTTCTTCCAGCGAGAGATTGGCTTCATCGACTTTTGATTGCAGATTTTCCTTGGCCCGAATCTTTTCGTCCTCTGACATCTCGCCTTCCCTGGCCTGGCGATCAATCTCGCGGATCATGTTCTCGCGCTCTTTCTTGACGGACACCCTGGCATCCTCGAGCTTCGCTTTTATAACCTTCACCAGTTTCTCGCGGTTCTCGGTCGTAAGCATTGGGAATATTACCCTGAGTCCCGTCTGGTCAACGGCAACGGAAAGACCGAGGTCAGATTTCAAAATCTCTTTTTCAATTTCTTTCACCTGCTGCTTGTCCCACGGAGTCACTCGGAGAGTCTTCGGGTCCTCAATTGAAATAGACGCCACGTTTCGAAGTGGCTGCCTGGTGCCATAAGAGTCGACAGAGATTCCGTCCAGAACCATCGGGCTCGCAGCACCGGTATGAAGGGAAGAATATTCCTTCGTCAGCCAGTCTTTCGTCCCGCGAACGCTGTCTTCGAACGGTTTTAGATTGAATTGCATCCCGTTAGAAGCAGGTCGCGGTCTTTACGCGATCTGCCATGATTAGATTTATAATTGTTACTTTTATTGTCATAAATTTGAATCCTTACTCACGCGACCGCGGCTTCTAACGGGATTGCATAAGTAAGAGAATTCTAGCAGAAAAGTCTTTCGAACAAAAGAAGAGCCCCGACGCAACGCCGGGGCCTCGTTCTTCATGCTGCGGCCATCCTAATGGAGTAGCTTCCTTTGCCGGAAATAGCCATCCCGTACAAACCATCCTCGAGATATACGAGAAGTGTCGTATGAAGCGAAACAAAGAACACCTTGCCGCCACTAACGTAGACCGAGAGAATCGCTTTTCCGTCCTCGGGCATAAAAGCAGTGTCGCTGTCTTCGTAGATCTCAGCCATGAAGGTCAGAAGCGGGTTTTCCGCCGTAAGCTTAAAAAGCTCTGACAATCTGTCCTGAATATCTTGTTCGGTCTCACAACCAACCAGCAGTTCGGTCTGCATTTTGATATCCTGGGCAAGATAATAGATCTCCTGCGAATCATCGTCTTGATACTGGAAGATCCTGACAGGCACCTCGGGCGAATCTTCCTTCTCTTCGTCTGATACGAGATACTGCCCTTCCGTAAGACCTTGCAGATTTTCTGCGACGAGAGATGAGGCCACGGTATAGAAATATTCTGTCACAACCCGTGACTGCTCTTCGCCTTCCTTGAAGCTAACAGTGAGCTTTTTCATGTCGGAGCGGGTTTGGTTTTAGAAAAGCATACGCCTCAGAGAATTTTTGTCAAAAAGAAAGAGCCCCAACGTACGAATGTCGGGGCTCAGTGGAGACGTGCTCCATTATCTTCTTTTTGATCTTTCTCTTGGAAAATCCGAGGAGGGTTCATATATCCTCTTCTAATTTCCTAGGTTTCAGCAAGAGATTCTCTAACGTCCGCGAGATCAGTCTGCGGGTAGACACTTTCCGATCTGAAAATTCTGCTTATCAAGTTCTAGAACCTCGATCAGCATAGCTTTCATCACGTTCCGTGACACATGGTTCGCGGGGATCTTATCCACCGAGACCAAGGCTTTCTATCGTATACCTTTCATGAAGGGTGCGGTGATGTGTGTGAAGAAACGTTTCGAGTTGCTTCACATCGGGTTAGTGTGGATGATTAGACCACTTTCCAGATTTTGTTCTAGGTTGTCTGGTTTTGATATGCGTCTTTGCCGCTTGGTTGTAGGACGCTATGCCTACAAACCTGCGCACAAGGGTCCACCGGTCCCGACGACGTTCTCTGGTGGGGCTTTAGATGTTATTTTGTTCACCTGTGATTAACCTAGACTGAACTGACTAAGCGTTCGCACAGCTGAGCTGTGAAGGAACTGTGGGAAATAGCTTAGCACAAAGGCACGGACTTGTCAAGTCTCTTCTTTTATGTCCTTATTTTAAGCCTTTTTTATAAATCCCCTCTCCGCGGAGCAAAATATATATTTCTGAATTCGAGGACCTAGCGAAGCGCTCCCGCAGGACTCAGAAATATATATTTTGCGAAGCTATATTGTTACCGCCAAATGCTCCAAAAGTATCTTCGGGCTTGATCCTTGGTCGCCAATGTATTTCTTGGCCAGATATATATCCTCTACTTTCTTCTTCTCTGGCATCACCACTCCCCTAGAAATCTCCTTTTCAAGCTCCCCCAGAAACCGTAGTGACTTATCTTTCAAAAGCGGCTTTGATTCCATGTCAGTAAATTTTTTTATAAAGTCCAGGCGCTCCTTTATGCTTCCAGCCAGGAATTTCTTCGCGTCTTTCTTTAGTTCATCTTCGGCGGCAAACTCACCTATTGTCGCCATAAGCCGCGAGCGAAGCGTTGGGAAAAGTTTCGTCGCGTCCGGCATGAGGAGGAAAAATGTAACTCCGGGTCGAGGCTCTTCGAAAGCTTTGAGAAGCGCGTTTTGCGCCGGATATGAGAAAGCGAGAGTCTTTAGGATAATGAATCTCTTTTTAGAATTTATATTCATCGCCTCGGACTCGAAGTCTTTGATCTCGCGGACATGGTCAATGAGGAGATTCTCATAATCCTTCTCAAAAATGTCAGCATTCCCTGTTGTGAGGTAGCCGAGCTCGTCCAGGGACTTCGCGAGTTCTTTGTAAGACAAATGAATATCACCCTCTATTAGATACGCATGGTGATTTATTCCGTTCTTTAAGATATTCATCCCGTTAGAAGCAGGTCGCGGTCGTTCCGCAATCTCCTTGGCCATAATTTATAAACTTTATATATATTTTCATATTCGGTTTTTTAAATAAATCGCGACCGCGGCTTCTAACGGGAAGAATCTTTTATCGTTTAGAAATGATGGACCTCTTGTATGTATCCAAATGCTCGAGCGCGACTCCGGTCCCGCGGACGACGCAGTAGAGAGGCTCGTCGGCCAGACGCGCCTTCACGCCGATTTTCTGATAGATGAGTTCTGGAAGATTTCTAAGCATGGATGATCCGCCTGTGAGTATTATACCGTGATCAATGATATCCGAGGCAAGCTCCGGCGGAGTTTCCTGCAAAACGTCTTTGATGGCTTTGATGATTGCTTTGAGTTCTTTGTCGATCGCTTTCACGATCTCGTTTGTCGTAACCTGCGCGGTCCGTGGCAGACCCTGAACAAAGTCGCGGCCTTTGATGGTGGCAACGAGCGGCTCTTCCATCATGACGGCGCTTCCAATTTTTATTTTTACTTGTTCGGCCGTGCGATCACCGATAGCCAAGTTAAAAGTCTTCTTTATATAGTCGGCAATAGCCGCGTCGATCTTGTCCCCCGCGACTTTCACAGAGTTAGAAGCAACAATTCCTCCGAGCGAGATCACCGCGGCGTCTGTAGTACCTCCACCAATGTCGACAATCATGTGTCCTTCCGATTGATATATAGGAATGCCAGCGCCAATGGCGGCAAGGATTGGCTCTTTAACAATGTACGCGTTCTTCGCGCCGGCCTTTATCGTCGCTTCCACGACGGCACGGCGTTCGGTCGATGTCACTCCGGCCGGAACAGAAACCATCACGTCTGGCTTCCATAGACTGAATGATCCGAGCGCGCGGCCGATGAAGTATTTGAGCATTGCTTCCGTCATGCGGTAGTCCGCGATCACGCCGTCTTTCATTGGCCTGTGAGCAATGATATTGTCCGGCGTTCGGCCGATCATGTCTTTGGCCGCCTGACCGATAGCCAAGATCTTATTGTCCTGCTCCGAAACCGCCACAACGGATGGTTCGTTTAGAATTACTCCCTTACCCGGAACAAAGACCAAAATATTAGCTGTGCCGAGGTCGATTCCAATTTTCTTTGAGAAAAAATCCATGTGGGAGGAGTATAGCATTTTTAGTTCGAGGCTATATATGCTTGACTTATTTAAATTTTTATGTTACTATATAGATAAAACAAATTCAACCCCATGGTATTACCCACCGAAGCGGAAACGAAAGAGGCACTTGGCGGAATCAAATCCATGATGAAGGGAGTGATCGCCGACGAAGAAATGTTCGCTCTGTCGGCACAGATCATGATGAAAGCCTATAAGGCTCTGGTAACGGCTGGCTTCAGTAAACGACAAGCGATGCAAATCGTTGCTGGAAAAGGCTTCACCACCGGCATCAAGTAAGTACAACCCCGCCCGAAAGCCGCCCGGCTTTCGGGCGGTTTTTCTTTTATTGACTTTAGACAGAATATTATGTAATGTATGCAAAAAACAAAATCCACGCACATGCTCATTGGAACCCGCGGACCAGCATTTTCGCTCATCGAAAGAGCCTACATGGATCGAGAAGCCGGCAAGCTGGTGTCGTTCACTACTCGTCTCAAAAGCAAGCAAAAGAAAAAGGCTTTGATTGAGGACAAGCCCGGTGAGCCCTCAGACGTGACCTTCCTTGCCAAAGTGAATGGCATCAAGGACCATGAGAACGGCTACGCCACGCTTTATGTGAGCATCGACTCAGGTCTCGGCAAGATCACGCAAAGTACAGAGATCCATCATGAGATCCGGACCGGCATTGGCCACTGTGAAGTACGACCAGTACTGCGGCCAAAAGAAGATCTGGTCTCAACACATGCCTGACCAATATTCAAGGGCCGCCCCAGAAATGGGGCGGTTTTTCTTTATATTCATAATATTCTTATACTTGACTTTTTGCTTAATCTATGGTAGTATATACTCAGAAACTCAAGCTAGTTCACCCTCCAAGCATTGCTTGGTCAAAACCCAAAACAACATGAAATTCTGGCCCGGACTGATTTTGATCATCGTGGCAGCCTTCGCAATAGTGGCGGGCTTAGTGCTGACAATCGGCTACTTCATCGAGGACGACCCCACGACGACCCTCCCCTTGCTTGATATAACCATTGGCGGGATACAAGTCGTCATTACTGGTGTCGCCCTTATTGGTCTCGCTGTGTTCTTGTTTGCTTGTGTTGTCGGCTATCCTTGGCCTTGGCGCCGTAAGTGCAAGTGCGACACCTGCGACAAGACTACCCGCAACGAGAAGAAAGACGGGGTGGCAATATGTGACGATTGCCAAGAGAAAAAAGACAACGAAGAAGCGCTGGCCAAGTCTGACTTGGTACCGGCGCTATGCTCGGCCGATGGAACAATGATGGAACGCAAGTTCCTGCGTGGCATCATCGTCAATACCTGTCCGGCCTGCAAAGGCTCCTGGCTCTATGAGAAGCAAGTGACTGAGCTCAAAGAAAATATGAGCAACAGTCGCGAGTCCTCAAGGATAGCTGGTATGAGTATGGGCTTCTTCATCGGAATGATGCTCGGAATGCAGCTTGGTCGGCACTAGCCGATAACACCACCCGAAAGCCGCCCGGCCTTCGGGTGGTTTTTCTTTTCCACTTCTTGTGCTATAGATGAGTCAAAACCACCGCTCACAATGGAAGAACCAATAAAAGCCGTGCCTTGGCACCACGACATTTCTGTCTCAACTGCAGGCCGGATCGAAGATCTGACCGGAATTCCCCGGGAAGGCAGCCGGATCTACAACTGCGTCGACCGCTTTAAGCTCGACTGCTGGCACCCCGGCATGCCGAACTTTCGGCCGCACTTGGTAAGCCTCCGGAGGCTGTCGCCGAAGACCGTTCGCGAAAAGCTTCTGTCTCTTGGACTCGCGCCGGCGACGCTTCGGCAGTACTTTTCCTTGAGGCAAAGCATTGAGTCCCACAAAGACCCGATGGAAAGCCGATCGTTCGTCTACGTCGGAGAATTTATCCAGGACTCGATCGGTTCAAGCTGGTGGAAGACTTTCAGTTTCTTCCAAAAAGGAGATGAATACGAAGGGATGCTCTCTTGCGTCTTCACCCACGATGACAGCTTCCTGAACCCGAGCAGACTGGACCGGGATTACAACTTCCTCCACTACGCCGTGGCGGTACCAATCAGATAAAAAGCCCTTCATTATTGAGGGGCTTTTTGTATGGAGCCGTTTCGGATAAGATGAAGACATGAATCCCGTTAGAGATCTGGTGTTAGGATCCAAAACTGCCCATAAATAATATGATCGATAATTATAATGAAAATAGTAGACGAGATACGCAAAATAAAATTTTGCTATCTCTAACGGGATGAAGCTTATTGAAGCTAGCCCCATATCGTCAAAAGTCGCCAAAGATTCTTTGACTTATTTCTCTTCGAAAAATGTCGCGGTAGGCGATATTATTTCTGTAGAGGTCAGAAAGAAAAAATACGACGCGCTGGTGGTGGGCGTTAGTGACGTAAAAGACGCGAAGGGCGAACTCAAGTCCGCTGATTTCGGCATGAAGAAAGTTGAAGCTGTTATGGGCAGCGCGCCATTTTATCCGGAATTTTTTGATGCGTGCAGAGCGATGCGCGATTACTTTGTCGGCAATCTCGGGCAAATTATTGACTATTTCATCCCCTCAGAATTCCTGGAGCAATACGAAGCATTGCCTCTGCCCAAGAAAAGAATTGTGGGCGGCGCTTCAGTTTTTCATTTATGCGCCACAGTCCGTGAAGCCGAAAAGAAATTTGAATCATTGAAACCCGATTTCGATAATATTTTCCTAATTCATGGAAGCCTGCGAAAGAAAACTCTCATAGAGCGATACACGGAAATCCTTTCACACGACGGACCAATCACCGTCATCATGACGCCATCATTCCTTTTTCTGCCCCGCCACGACACAAGATCAATTATTATCGAAAATGATATTGGTGGACACTGGAGCACTATCAAACGTCCGTATTTCGACTTGCGAGTATTCGCCAAGTATTTGGCGGGCAAACTTGGCGCGAAACTTTCTTACGGAGAGGGACTCGTGTCCGTAGAGACCTACCGAGAAACAAAAGCAGCCCCGAAACTTAACCTGGGGCAAAACCCGCAAATCATCGATATGACGAACAAAGAAAACCTCTTCAAGAAGAGCTTCATTATTTCCAGCAATACAGAGACGATACTTAAAAAAAGCGGGCACACGTTTCTATTTTCGCTCCGAAAGGGCTTGGCGAGCCAAGTCATATGCCACGACTGCAAACATGTCCTCTCTCATGACGACCAGCCCGTCACGCTGCACGAAAAAGATGGCGTACGGGTTTTTCGAAGCGCATATTCGAGAAAAGCTATCGACACAAAGGTGCGATGCCCCAACTGTGGGGGCTGGAACTTCGACAGCCTGGGAATCGGAACGGACACAGTCGCCGAAGAAGTTCGGAAGCTTTTTCCCAAGCGCAAAATTTTTCAGATTGACGCCGACGCGACAAGCGGAGTCAGGAAAATAAAAGAGACTCTTGTAAATTTCTACGAGGAGCCTGACGCTGTACTCATCGGTACGGAAATGGCACTCCCGTATATCGAAAATGTCGATAATTCCGTGATCGTTTCCATGGATTCCCTATTACACATCCCGAGTTATAAAATTTATGAAAAGATGCTCCTCTTGTCTGCAACAATTTCCGCTTTTACAAAAGAAGAAATTATTATCCAAACACGGCAAACTGAAAATGCCGTTGTAGAATCGCTCCAGAAAAAAGATTTATCTATTTTTTATGAAAAAGATATTGAAAAAAGAAAGCTTTTTGGTTATCCGCCATTCAGCACGGTTATCAAAATCTCAAGGATATCAAATAAAGAAGCCACAGATATTATTGAGACTCTTGCTTATTGGCAGCCTACTGTCCGTCGAATAAAGCGCGGCAATGCTATTGAGACAAGTATCCTCTTAAAAATTTCAAAAGATGTTTGGAACGAAGATAAACAAGACCCCGAGCTTTCAGCTATCCTCTCCTCTCTCGGTCCCGACTGGCAAATACGTATAAATCCAGAGAATTTGTTTTGATTGACAACATACTGGTTTAACAGTATTGTTCAAAAAAATCAGAAACAATGCTCATCCAGCAGGCCATACAAAGACTCGGAAAAATAGATGGCATGAGGTGGAGTCGTCCCAGCGAAGTGTTCAAAGACAAACTACTCCTCATATCGAAGGGGCACGACCTTTCAGTTGATGGAGTGGGGTTTCAAGTCTACGAACTCTCTGGGTGGACAGCTCAGAACATGCTTGAAGTTTTCACGCTTCTCGCTCTCGAACTGATGAAAGAGGATCTTCGTGATCTATCACTCGGGCCTCACAATAACTACATCATTGAGTTTTGTAAGCGACACAATCAATTCCTGGGTCCAAGGGGTACATACATAACATTTCTTCGTTCAGAAGAAACTTGGGATGGACCCCTGTACTGTACATCCATCCTTTCCAAGAGCCATGACTTTGAATACAGTCCTGGCGCATTCCCGGAAATAGAGCGAGAATTGTTTGGACTGAGAGCCGGTACAACCATGTGGACGATGCGAAAAATGCTTTTCGACAAAGAGAAGGGCTTCAACGACCGGTTCGGAAACTTCATACGCGGAGAGGAAGGATTGTTCCGGTTCATAGTCCCCGATCTTGGCCCGGAAGACAAGCTCCAGGAACTCAGAAAATGACATAGTAACAAGGCCGGCAGGTAATTCTTACCGGCCTTTTACTTTTCTGGGCTTTCCCCGCCGGCATATTGCGTGTTTTAAAGGGATATGTTAAAGTTTCCCGCACATATGGCACGAACTGTTATCGAAATAAAGAAGAACGGAACCGAATCCAGCGCCTCAGTCATGAGACGCTTTTCAAAGCGCGTCCGCGAGTCCGGAATCGTCAAGCACGTAAAGGAGAATCGCTACAGTGAGCGAAAGCCTTCGACGTTCGTCATGAAGAAGAATGCCTTGAAGCGAATGGAAAAGCGTGGCGAATACGCACGTCTCAAGAAGCTCGGCAAGATCGCATAATGACCCCGGCGATTTCAAATAACCTCGATATAAAAAATATCACAAAAAGCGCACTCCCACGTGCGCTTTTTGCTGCCATGAAGCAAGAGATATTGGGCACAAAGTACGAACTCTCTCTTTCATTCGTCACGCTACCAGAAATCAAGAAGCTCTCCGTGGCCTACATGGGCGACGATACGCACAGAAATGTTTTATCGTTCCCTCTTTCAAAGAATTCCGGAGAGATCGTAATTTGCGCGGAAACAGCCAAAAAAGAATGCATGGATTTCGGCCGCGGATGCCGCCAGCACATCAAATATTTAGTTATCCACGGAATGCTACATTTGGACGGATATGTCCATGGTAGTAAAATGGAATCCAAGGAAAAATCCTTGATGGCAAAATACTCTTAGTCTGTTTTATTTTTCCTAGAAGCTAAAAGCTAGACGCTATAAGCTCTTCATTTATTTATGGCCAAAAATGTCACCGTCGGCATCGACATCGGCTGTTCCTCGACCAAAGTTATGGTCGTCGAACATGGCGGCAAGGATGCGGACAGGAAAAACTCAAGAATCATCGGGACCGGATCGGCTCCCACCCGAGGCCTCAAAAGGGGCTTTGTTTCTGAACCGAAGGAGCTGATCAAATCCATCATGCAAGCTGTTCATGACGCCGAAGTAGCGTCGGGAATTAAAATTCGCCAAGCAACGATCGGCCTCGGCGGCATCACGCTCGAATCAAAAGTCTCTCGCGGCTCTGCCATCATCTCCCGCGCCGACAACGAAGTAACCGCGCTCGATATTCAAAAAGCGGTCAAAGATTCTGAACAGGCGCTAAAGAATTTGAACAAACATATTATTGATACCTTGCCAGTCATCTACAAACTCGACGGCAAAGAAATTTTCGAAAAAGTAGAAGGCCTCCGAGGAGTCCGATTAGAAGTCACGACGCTTTTCATAAATTGCTCGAACCAGCATTTGGAAGATCTGGTTAACGCTATCAACCTCGCCGGCATAGATGTCGTCGATGTTATCGCTTGTCCGATGGCCGCATCATTCGTCGCGCTTGATGAACGCCAAAAAACTGCCGGATGTATCTTGATCGACATTGGCGACGAGACAACTTCCACAATAGTCTTTGAGGACGGAAATGTCATATCGCTGAAAATCTTCCCTATCGGCTCAAACAATATAACTAATGACTTGGCTTTGGGACTCAAAATTTCTCTCGAAGACGCCGAAGGCGTAAAGCTTGGAAAGATCACATCAGACATGCCAGAGCGACGGATCAATGACATTGTCGGCGGTCGCGTTCAAGAAATATTCGATATCATTCAAAAATTCCTAAAGAAAATTAATCGCGATGAACGGCTGCCGGCCGGCGCAGTGATAATCGGCGGAGCGGCAAATATAAAAGGTATCGAAGACACCGCTAAAAAGATGCTCGGGCTTCCTTCAAAAGTTATGGGGCTCAAAACAAAAAACGCAATGGATCCAACATGGTTCGTCGCCTATGGACTATGCATGTCAACCAAAGAGGACGTTCAACGTGGCAATGACTATCCAAATGTTTTTTCAAATGTTTGGCACCAACTCAAAAAAGTATTTGGAGGGATTGGGAAACAACTTATGCCGTAAGGATGAGTAAGTAGAAAGTAGTAAGTAAGAAGTAGCGGGGAAAACGAAAAGCCCCGCGGTCGCAGACCGCGGGGCTTCAATCTGATGATGATCAAGCACAGTAGTAGTCAGGGTTGCGGTTCGTCGCTTCCCATCCCTCATATTTACCATCCGGCTCAATATGCGCACCGTATGTCACAATCGCGAAATGCTTCATCGAAGTCGAATTGGTGATGATAGAGCACTGTATGTCATCATCGGTGGCATTCGGGAAAGCCTTCCGTAGTTCAGCGGCCATCGCATTGTAGGCTTTTACGCTCTTAGGGTTATTGCCGATCAAATGCATGTTCGCCCACTTTTTGCCGTCTTTGTCGGAGATGGCAGGATTCCAGTAGATGATTTTCCGGTACGCCATGTGCTGTTTTTTATATCTTATTAGCATATTTATTAATATTTGTCAATCTTTCTCCTTTCCTTTGACATTCCCGGAATTCTGGTAATATATTCTCCACAGGTTAACAAAAAACTAACTATTTCATTTTATGGCTAAATTAAACCCTGACATTGAATCATTCGCTCGGATCAAGGTTATTGGCGTCGGCGGTTCCGGAAAAAACGCCGTAAACCACATGATCGGCTCAAAGGTAAATGGTGTTGAATTCATCGTTATGAACACCGATGTCCAGGATCTCCACAAGTCTCTGGCTGACAAAAAAATCAATCTCGGCAAGAACCTGACAAAAGGCCTTGGGGCTGGAATGAATCCGGAAGTCGGAAAGAAAGCGGCCGAAGAGACGAAGGCTGAAATCCAGGACGTCATCAAGGGCGCTGACCTTGTCTTCATTGCCTGCGGAATGGGCGGTGGAACAGGAACAGGCGCCGCTCCAATCGTTGCACGCGCATCAAAAGAGCAAGGTATCCTGACGGTTGCTGTTGTTACTCGCCCGTTTTCTTTCGAAGGACAGCACCGCATGAGACTCGCCGAGATGGGTATCAAGGAGCTCGAAAAAGAAGTTGACGCTATCGTCATCATCCCGAACGACAGACTGCTCGCTATCTCAGAAAAAGAAACAACATTCAAAGACGCTTTCGCCATGTGCGATGAAGTTCTCCGTCAGGCTGTCGAGGGTATAACAGACCTCATCACCACACCGGGAATCATTAACGTCGACTTCGCCGATATCAAGGCCATCATGGCAGATGCTGGATCTGCGCTTATGGGAATCGGCCGCGCATCAGGCGAAAACCGCGCCGAAGAGGCCGCACTACGCGCTATCAACTCTCCTCTTCTCGAAATCAGTATCAATGGCGCAAAGGGCGTACTCTTCTCTATTGCCGGCAATGAAGACTTAGGTATTCAGGAAGTTCAGACTGCAGCCAAGATCATTACCGAGTCAATCGATCAGGATGCAAAGGTTATCTTCGGTACAACTCGTGATGAGAAGTTAAAGAAAGGCGAGATCCGTATTACAGTTATTGCGACCGGCTTTCCCACCGACTCTCCACGCAAATCTCTTTTCCAAGCTCAGACTGAGATGACTATCCAAAAAGCTCCGGAGATAGTTGAGAAGAAGGAAGTAAAATCAAAAAAGCAGGAAATAATAGAGACAACTGACGATGATGACTTTATCCCGACAAGCTCAAAGAAGGAATCAATCGAAATTGTCGATGATGCATTCTCTGATGACTCAAAGGAAGATGATGACTGGAGCGCGGTCCCAAGTTTCCTACGAAGGAAGAAATAAAATCACAATGGAAAAAGCCGCCTATCAGGCGGCTTTTTTCTTTTCGTAGTACTCACGCAGTGACTACAGCGCGCGCTCCGTTCCTCTCGGCCAAGAACTTCCTCATGGCAGAGAGAAGCGTGTTCCGAAGGAGTAGGCTCGTCGTCACAGGACCCACACCGCCGGGAACGGGCGTCATATATCCCGCCACTTCGGCTACAGCCGGATCAACATCGCCAACGATCTTGCCATCGACATCGGTAATGCCGACATCGACGATGATAGCGCCAGGCTTGATCCATTCAGGTCGCACAAGCTTGGGTCGGCCGACTGCCACGATGACGATATCGGCCTTACGAACCTCTGCTGCAGTATCCCGCGTATCGATGTGCGCGCAGACAACTGTTACCCCTTGATCGATCAGAATCGAGGTTAGCGGCCGACCGACAATTGGTGACTGACCAATCATAACGGCATGCGCGCCCCTTAGCGTCATGCCAGTGGAAAGTATGATCTCCAAGCTCGCTTGCGCCGTGCACGGAACGAATCCCGAATTATCGCCGACAAGAAGCTTCCCAAGGTTCAGCGGATGCGCGCCATCCACATCTTTCGCAGGGTCGATCGCCTTGATGCAGGGATTCCTGTCGAAACCGAGAGGAAACGGAGCCTGAAGGAGGATACCATCGACCGATGGATCAGCTCCGACTTCGCGGATATCCATGAGCGTACGCTCAAAAGTTCCAAAGGAGCGAACAGTCAGCTTTATTCCGACTGAGGCGGCCCGGCGCTCGATTTCGCGCGCATAGGAGCGAGCCGAGTCATTTTCAGGCTGGAAGACCACCAAGTACGGGACAATGCCAAGATCTGATCTGTCATTGCCAACCCTTCGTAGTATCTCTCTCGCAATCACTCGTCCATCGATCATTTGGCAACCCGATGAAGGCAACTTATCTTGTGGCTCCATTTGTGCTTTTTGTTTTAGTGCATTAAATCATATTTCTATGAAAAATCAAGCCAGGTCGGTATAGTCCTTGCAATACAGGCTTTGGACAGAGTCATCAAAATATCCGACTAAACTGGGACAAAAGAAGAAGCCGCCCGGATGGGCGGCTTCTACGTTATTCGGAACTATTGGTCAGGGTGTACTGAAATGCTTACTGACCACAGCGGTCCCCGCGCCAGTGATGACAAGAGCTGCGCCAGCGACTTTGAACGGCCAGCAGCAACCTCCGAAAATCATACCGGCACCGAAGACCGCAAGTAACACACCGTAGGACATCCCCATGATCCAGAGGACCAAACTCGTCGTCGACATTCTCCTTTTGCGTATCATGATTGTGGTTTGTAATGGAACACGTAATCCCCTGCACGCCACGAACCAAGACGGTCCGCGGCATCGGCTTCATTCTCGTCAGGCTGATCGATCGGATCGCTCTTGACCTGGTATCCTTTCACGACATCATCGGTCTTGAAGAAGTCCGAGGTCACACTCTTCGGTTCGTCATTGCGATCCAGAATGTAAGCCAGGTTATCGTAATGATTCACGCGGATTCCTCCGAACTCGCCCTTCACGTACTCCCCGTTGGGATGACGATTCAGGATCTCGAAGTAATGTGCAAGACTGATGAGATGGGCGCCGGTGTTGTGGGGGTCCAGTTCTCCGATGATCCTCGGATCTCTCGCTCCTACCAGGAGCTCGCTGATGATCACTGTGCGGGCCGGAACATCTCGTTCGATGAGCCAGTTCTCCAGCTTCCGTTTCTCTTGTTTCGAGGTGGCTTCGTTCATCTCGAGAAGGATGCCGAGATAGTACTCGTAGAAGGTTTCCTGGAACCAAGTGATCTTGAGTTCTTCGGGACCTTTTTTCCGGTAACCCGGGACACATTTCACTCGGGAGTCGAATTCTGACCAAGCCGAGACTTGGATTTCAGCCACAGGACGCAAGATTTTCGATGTGCTCATTTCGTTTCTTTTTTCTAGATACTACGTAATTTTGCGAATAAGTCAATATCTACTGTTTAAAATGGCTTAAAATATAAGGTTTTTTGGGAATGAAATAGTCGTCCAAATATCTGACTAATTTTCGTATTGAAGAATATGATGATTTTCTATTACCTATCGTCATAGTTTGACTGGATAGGTAAAGTAAGTTCATGGCTATGGTTTATATAGGAATTGGTTCAAATGTTGGCGACTCTATTTCTAATATTAGAAGCGCGATTTCTCTTCTAGAAAACTTTGTAAAGAATATTCGCGAATCTTCGATTTATAAAACCATCCCCTATGGTCCGAGCAATCAACCATTTTTCCTCAACTTGGTTATAAAAGGTGAAACGAGACTATCGCCTGAAAAACTTCTGATCCATCTCAAAGAATTAGAGAAGAACCTTGGCCGACAAGTACGCGGACGCTGGCGTGAAAGAGAAATAGATCTTGATATCTTGCTTTACGATGATTTGATAATTAAAAAAGAAAATATCTCAATTCCCCACACCGATATGCAAAATCGTGACTTCGTAATCGTTCCACTTCTAGAACTGTCGCCTGAAATCCGTGACCCAAGAAATAATTCTCTATTCAAAGATTATTTACCCAACATAAAAGTAAAAACTATCATAGAAAAAGCCCCGGAGTGATCCAGGGCCTTTGCTAATAAAGAACACTCAGCGCTTCAACTGTTTCTTTGACGTCATGCACACGCACGACTCCGGCACCTTGCACCGCCGCACAGATAGCAGCGCCAATACTTCGGAACTTTCGCTCGCCAGGCTCGCCACCGAGAAAACCTTTCCGCGATGCACCAATAACATAGTCACTAGCGAATTGGTCAAAGCATTCCGAGTACCATCCAAAGCCCTGGAGAAGATTCCTGCTCTCCTCTTTCTTTTTGTTGAAACCAAGTCCTGGATCAATGAGACAATTGATTACGCCCGCGGCTATGGCTTTTCTCTGTTGAGAACGCAGATACATATGGACTTCGAGGCGATGATCATTACTTTCAAGCGGCTTGCTGTGCATGATGATGACTCCCGCGCCATACTTCACGACCATCTCGATCATCTTCCCATCCTCAAGTCCGCGAATGTCATTCACGATATCGGCACCAGCTTTGAGACACTCCTCGGCGACTTGCCACTTGTATGTGTCGACCGAAAGCGGCACATCCGATAGCTCGGCCTTGATCCGCCGTACAACGGGAACAAGGAGACGAATGTCGTCCGCTATTTCCGTCGGCGTGAATCCAGGCCTGGTGCTCTCGGCACCAAGGTCGATGGCGTCAGCGCCCCACGAAACCATCTCGTGGGCGCGCCTGACTGCCTCTTCTACATCTTCCCCCAAACCATCACCCGAAAAAGAATCCCGGGAGAGGTTCAGAATGCCCATCACTTGAGTTCGGCTGTGGCCGAACCATTTTCGACTTGTTTTTTCCATGCGTATGGTCCCTTTGTTGATTGGCGGATACCGACAACAGTCCGCTTATTGGGAATGTCCGTGACAAAATGAAACGGACGGTAGTCACTACGGAGGAATCCCGTCGAGCGCATGAAGATGACGTTCCCCGGCGTCGTGTCGAGATACCGAGGATTGCTCCCGGCGCGGTCTTCACAAAGCGCGAACTTCGACTCGCCTTCAAGCACAGTAATGGTGATGAGATTCATCACGCTCCGGCCGTCCATGTGCGGCGATATTCCCTTCGAGCCAGCATCATAGCGCTGTAGCGATATTTCGTTGAAGCGAAAAGGAACTCCGAATGGATCGCTCACACCAGTTGCTGCAACTTTCTGGAGGATCATGTCTTCAAGCTGTTCTTTCAGCTTGTAGAAGAGACTTCCTACGGGGAGCTGTTTTGTGACTGACGAGAGATATTCTTTAACCTTGTGCGGCCCAACAGTCTCAGGCTGTTTGTAATACCGATAGAGCTTGGCTTCTGCAAGGAGGAGCTTGCGGAACGGTTCCGTGAGGAGCCGGACCGACACGCCCCCATACTGAGTGAGCTCGTTCATGACATGCGTCCAATCGATGTCGTGGATTGATGCGGAAAGATACACCGGATCCTTCACTTTCGTCACCACGACTGAGGGGATACCCTGGGTCTTTGGGCGGATCTTCGTAATCTCCACTTCAACCTTTTGGATTCTCGGCTTCTCAAGCACCTTGTCCGCGATGAGTCCGGCTAAAGTCTCCAGGAGTACGAAGGAATTGTTCTCCACCGCCTTTCGCGCGATAGCTTCCAAGTTCTTGTAGTCGATAGTGTCTCGGATGTTGTCCGACTCGACGACACGGGAGAAATCCAAATGCGCGGTAATGTCGACCCGGAAGGGCTGAGCAATGCTCGGCTCGTCTCCGGTTTGGCCATGCCGGCCCCAGATCTCAAGGTTCCTGACGCTGAGTGTGTTCATGTGTTTTTAAGGTTCGTTTACCCATATCTTAATGAGTTTTGATACAAGAGCCAGTGGGACCATTCACCAGCATGAATAGGCGTTGATTTATATGACTAGGTTGGAAAGGCGTGTGTTAGTCAAAAATATTGACTAAATATAGGTTTTCGTATACACTCGCTTCATGAATAAAAACATCATCAAATACTTAGAAGACCTCGGACTCAACCAGAAGCAGGCCGAAATATATCTCGCGCTTGTCGAGATTGGTCGCGGAACAGCATATGCTATAGCGAAGCAGGCCAAAGTGAAGCGCCCGAATACGTATGTGATCTTGGAGGAGCTCCGGAAGATAGGACTTGCCCTCAAGACACCCCACGAGAAAAACCAAGTCTTCATGGCCAAAGATCCGAACGAACTTTTCGTCGAGCAAGAAGAAAAACTACGGAATGCCCGAAGAATTCTGCCGGAACTCCTTGCCAGGACTTCGCATAAGAACACCAAAGCCATCACCTACCTCTTTGACGGAATCGATGGCGTCGAGAAAGCTCTAGCCTATAAGATGGAGTCACTAAAAGACGGCGAACTCTTGGCGTTCTATGCCAAAGCCGACAAGGGACCTGAGAGCATTCCGAAAATCTATTTCGATCACGACCGAGCATTGGCTGGTCAGAAGACTAAAATCCGCGCCTTTGCACCAGCTCATCAATCTCTTCAATCGTTTCGAAAGCGAGACAAACTGCCGGAACGCAAAGTTATCGAGCTCCCCACCTCGATCTTTTCCCCAAATGTATCTGTTGAGATTGGCGACACGTTCATAAAAACTTTACTCCATAAAGAAAAGCAGGCATTAATTGTCGAAAACAAAGACCTGGCCGGACTCATGAGACAACTCTTTGAAATGCTTTGGGAAGCGAAGAAATAGATTATTAAAAAACAAACACCCCGCCGAAGCGGGGTTGTTTTGTTGTGAGTCACCTGGGGTACATATTCCAGTAGTGATTTTGGTAGACGAGATAAACCCGAGCTGGAGTTTCAGGGATACCTCTGTCTTGTGTAAGAATGGTCATCGTGGTATCTGGCTTACCGTCCCCGTTGATATCAAGTAATGCGGAAAAGGTTACTTCGGTTTCAGCCCATTCACGATACACATTATTGTAACTTAGAATCGTGACCTCCATAGGCTGGGGATCAGGATCATCGGAACAGCCCATAAGGACCAGCAGGGCCATTGTTACCAGAAAGAAGGTTTTCATGAGCGTAGGTTTTGCCTCTTTCTACCATAGCCAGCTTCAACAAGCAATTAAAAGCAATATGCTATAATAGCCGCCATGACTTACGATTTGATCATAATCGGTGGCGGGCCTGCCGGAGCTTCTGCAGCTGTTTACGCGGCGCGAAAGCAACTTAAAACTCTAATCATTGCCGAAGAATGGGGCGGACAATCCGTCGTCTCGGAAAAAATTTATAACTGGATAGGCACACCGGAAATTTCTGGCGCGGACCTGGCCAAGAGCCTAAAATCCCATGTCGACTACTACGTCGGTGAATTCTTGCAGACTTCCGCCGGCGAACGCGTGGAAAAACTGGAAAAAAGCGGTAATTTCTTTTCGGTAAAAACTGGTAGCGGCAATACTTACGAAAGCCGCGCCATCCTTATCGCTTCCGGATCCGGTCGCCGAAAGCTTGATTCAAAAATTCCCGGCGCGGACGCTCTGGAGCACAAAGGTCTCACCTACTGCGCCTCATGCGACGGACCAATTTTCTCCGGCCAAGACGTCGCAGTCCTCGGTGGAGGCAACGCGGCGCTTGAAACAGCGGCGCAACTTCTCGCTTACTGCTCATCGGTTACCATTATCCAACGTTCGGCTGAATTTCGCGCTGACGAGATCACTGTCGAGAAAGTTTTAGCTAATCCAAAAGCAAAAGCCATCATGAATGCCGAGATCACAGAGATTATGGGAGATAAATTTGTGTCGGGATTAAAATACAAAGACGCAACAGGAGAACACACACTCGATGTCAAAGGAATTTTCGTGGAAATCGGCCAAATCCCGAACACAGGGTATGCCGAAGGAGTTGTAGAGATGAATTCATACAAACAAATCATTGCTGATCCACGAACACAGATGACAAACGTCCCTGGTATCTGGGCTGCTGGCGACTGCACTGACGTCGCTTACCACCAGAACAATATTGCCGCCGGTGACGCCGTCCGCGCACTTGAAGATATCTACATGTATCTCCATAAAAATAGCTAGTGAAAAGCCCCGGACTTGTCCGGGGCTTTTCTTTTGTTTTTCTACTACTCGATCTCGCCCATGCCTGAAGCCCGATCTTCATAGGACCCTTGTTGGTCTCTGCCAATGACGAAGTTGTTCGGATCCCTGAGGGCTTTATCGAGCCCCGGATCCGGACCTCGCGAGTTCTCTGAACCAAAACAGTTGATGTATCCATCGGCGTCGCCGAAGTTGATGGTTTCGATCTCGACAACATCCCCGATCTGGAAGCTCTTGGCATTCAAATACGGGGGATGACCATTGAATTCATAGAGGTCCGGCCAGCGCTCGTCCTTTTGAGCGAAGTAGAACACCTCTCGAGCGGCATGCGTGCCGTAGTAGTCGACATAGCCAGTATAGGCAGGCTCTTCGCCCCGTTTTACAGAGACGGGATCCCATCTGTCGTAACCTTCGAAGTACATGGCATTGATCCGATCCGCAAGTGGTTTTTCCGGACTGGTCGTTCCTTCGAGGCGGAATAATTTGGTACCACTTCCTTCGACGACAGTGAGCACGAGCTTCGCACGATAACGCAGCATGTCGCCGTAGGTTCCGTTCTCTTCTTTCTCTAAGGCCCATTTGGCCAGACTCGGGAAGATGCGCTTGGCGCGCCTGATACGGTCGTCGCCATTGCCGTCCAGTTTGTCGAGCGCCCCTTCTTCCTTGGCAATCAGAGCTTCAAACTCCTCTGTCTTTTTTGCGACAAGTTGTTTCACTCCTTCATCTGAAGATTCGGTGGGTCCGAATAAGTACTCCGGACAGTCTGCGCCCACAAGCCTTTTCTCAAGTTCGAGGAAATCATTCGTAAGCATTATGGTGAGTTTTTGGTGAGCTTGATTTAGTTTATATATAACATTTATTACAAAATTTGTCAAGCATGTGAAAAGGCCCCGCGTAAGCGGGGCCTTTTAAGATCTCAGATACCCGACCGTAAAAAATTAGTCGTGGAATCCCCCACAACGCGGACATGGATGAGCCGTGGAAATGCGGAAGTTGCCATAGACACGATATCCGCTTGATTTAACCTCCCTTATCTTGTCGCCAAGACGCGCCATAACGAACGCCCGGAGGACATCATCGATCCACTGCTTCTTGTCGTTCAGCTGCTCAATTCGCATCACTTGATCGCTGGGTATGCCAACAAAAACACTGTCCGCATTACCAATGCCAAAGATGACATGAGCAAGCATCGCGCCTTGCAACTGAGGGAACTGATCCATGACTTCCGCAAGTTGAAAACCCAGGTTCTTTCTGTGTACGAATAGACTTCTTTCGTACATGGTCAATTCGCCAAGATCCATCTCACCATCCCTCAGAGAGCCATCTAATGTCTCACGAACCTTTTCGACATCTACATCGGTGATGTCTGTGATACCACGGAACAAGTCTGCTTGAAGCATTCCTTCGAGAGTTCCAACTTTCGAAATGACCTTGGTCTTTGTTGGCATAGGTGTGGTTTTATGAACGTTTTGCTGCTTTATATCATATGAATAGATAAACGTCAATAATCACTACCATATTCTGGTTGTTCACAGTCTTGAATTAATAATCCTAATTTATTCCCTACTTTGATTTATAATTAACCCATTAAAGCCTTTAAAAATTAAAAGCAAATTATGAAACCACAAAGAAAGGTAGTTTTCTTGGCTGTTGCCGTAGTAGCAATCGCCGCATCCTGGTCGGTAGCATCAATTAGTGCAAACCAGAAACTCACCGCGCGCGTATCCGACGCAATTACTTCCAGCCAGGCCGTGAGAAATATTTTGCTTATTGACGCAGATAACGATGTGTCTCTCGGAGAAATGACTGAAGGGCGTGTGATAGATATCTCGGACGGCAAGAAATATACCTTTCAAGCGGTAACAAACCCTGCTGCCGTCGGCAGCGTACTCTTCGAACTAAACGGCAAGAAAAAATCCGACAGCTCTGCCCCCTATGCCATGGACAGAGACAACGGTAGAGGAAACTTTTACTCCACAAATCTTGATACAGGAAATTACTCTCTTACAGCACGAACGTTTACCAAGTCAAACGCAACTGGAATTGACGGTGTGCCCAAAACAATCCACTTCAACGTAATTGACGGTGAAGATACGGACCGCAGTCCAGATAATGCAACAAACAACCTCCGAGTTTTTCTTGGCGGGCCTTACAATCAAACCACAGGACGCATGTCGACTGCTTTGAATGATGCAAATCTCATTCCGCTCACAGAACCATACACCGCGCTCGGTTACACATTTACCAACGGAGCAGGTTCAACAATTTCGCCAACCGTCCTGAACGCCACCGGCGATGACGCCATTATTGATTGGATAATCGTTGAACTGCGAAGCTCTACAAATTCTGGAACGGTAGTGGCTTCTAAGCCGGCTCTTGTGGAAGCTGACGGCGATGTTATGTCAATCGATGGAAATACACCGATTCTTGGGACTTTCACACCTGGGACTTACTATGTTGCCGTACGACACCGAAATCATTTAGGTACCGTGACATTAAACGCCATGCCAATCAGTTCTGCGATCGATCTCTCCACCGTACCACTTTACGGCGCCAATGCAGCCAAAACTGTGAACGGACAACATGTTCTCTGGCCAGGTGACACAGATGGAAATGGTCAGGTTAAGTACACGGGCTCAGGAAACGATCGGGATTCAATTTTGACTGCTGTTGGAAGCACCACTCCCAACAACCAAGTCTTCAATACCTACTCTCGACTCGATGTGAATATGGATGGAAATATAAAATACACCGGTACAGGTAATGATCGCGACCCAATATTGATCACAGTTGGAAGCACAACACCGAACAACACTCTTTATGCGCAACTTCCTGTTTCGACAAGTGGTCCAATTTATTACGCCTCCCCGACAGGTACAGGTAATGGTTTATCGGCAAGTACACCATTTAAGATTTCTAACTTTTGGGCTCTTGCCACGCCTGGTAACACATTAATGCTTCTTGACGGCACATACACCGGAGTAAACTCCATGATCGATCCGCCGGATAATCTTTCCGGCACTGTGGGCAATCCAATCACCGTCAAAGCCATGAACGACGGCGCGGTAAAAATTAACGGCCAAGGTTTAAACAAGCCAGTCGTGCTGGAATATAACAACTGGTTCGTACTGGAAGGATTCGATGCGTACGACTCAAGTGGCAGTGTAGTGTCACTGGGGTATTCTTCAAATAATATTGTTCGGCGAGTAGTGGCATGGAAAGCGCCAATGAATACAGGAGACAATAATATTTTTGGTGTTCATCATGGAGACAACAATCTACTTGAAGATGTGGCGGGGTTCGGCGCTGGCGCCAGAAAAACTTTTAGTAATTCTCAGGAAGGAAACAATACTACGTTCCGAAGAGCTTTTGCCCGATGGGAAGGCTCGAAGATGTCCGGACCAAAGAAGCCTTTCGCGCTTTCCTATAACAGCTACAACGCCCTGTGCGAAAACTGCATAGGCACATGGGATTCTCTCGGCATGCCAGCAAGCTATAACCTACTCGAATATAATGGTACTCAGGTCGTCCCCACCCAAAGTTTCACCAATTATCAGGTCCAACAACCGAGCGGCATTTTCGGACACGATGGATTTGACTCGTCATTCCTAGCAGCCGGAAATTCTGACAACGCCAATATTCGAATCAAGGGATCCATTGCCTACCTCAAAGGTAACCAGCAGTTCCACAATGTCCCGTCTCCATCAAGAGATTGGGCGGGACCATTTGCCCTAGAGATAAAGGGTGTACAACTAGAGAACAGTGTTGGCATCTTAGAACCTGGCGCCCATACAAACATTAGGAATCCGTACCTTGGCGATGTAGGCGGAGCAGGATTCAATTCGGCGACAAACTCGACTTTCATTTCTACAGGCGGACCAAGCATAAATTCACAGTGGACAACATCAAATAACTACACCGCAACAAACTGTACGACCATCATCTCGAACGGAGGTAACGTCGTAAATAACCTGGGAATTACCGGAGGCGCAACGATCATGAAGCGCTATGTCGATGGCGTACTTACAAATGACGATCTCTGGCCATGGCCTATGAATCAGCGCATCATAAACGCCATGACTCTGGCCGGCTATGCAAATCCTATTGATGTCACCGCAACTATCAATGGGCTCTGCGGAGCTTCTGTCAGCGCTCAGCCAACACTTCAGGAGATCGCCGCTGTCGGACAGCAATGGCTTACGGCGACGCCCGCACAAAGAACGGCACTCGAACCACAGCTCGCAGCCTGGAATACAAATATTGACGGCGCCATCGATCTTATCCGGCCCCATACATACACGACTCAGCCAACTGGCGAAGTTTTTAACCAGCAATTCACTCTCCCCTCTTTAGTTGCCCGATATCCAGGATGGAACGATCCTTTCACCCCAGCAACCGAAAATTATAAACCAGAGTTCAATATGGTGGTCCCTTCAAACTACAATCCAAGCACACCAATGGGACTTATGTTCTTCTTACATTGGGGCGGCGGATTTGATCCAATTGAACTGGATTACCCAACGACAACTGATCCAAATGATAGCTACACCACTGAGTGGGTTCTTGACGATGAAACACTCACTGGTCGTTCCGTTGTTCGAAAGGAATCAGATAATTCAAACTTTATAGTAGTGGCTCCTGTCGCTCCATTTGGAAGCATGATTCCCGCTGGAACCAATCCAAACAATAATTACTACCAACACGCCTCACGTTGGAATGTTCCTGCAGCTGATCAATATCTGATGGATATAATCACAGAAATAGCCTCAAGATATAATATTGATTACAACAAAGTTGTTGTCACCGGTTCTTCTATGGGCGGCATCGGCTCTTATCACATGGCCCACCGACTAAACGATAGACTTTCAGCCGTAATGTCTAACGGCGGCGCCTGGACACTTGGTTCATGGGCCTCAATTACAGATTTACCGGTATACACAGTTCACGGAACAAACGATGCCTATTGGGGTGGAAGTACCAGCGCTTGCCGTAACCACATAACAGCAGTGGAAATACCGCGCATTGCCCATCAAAAAATGGGGGCTAATAATCCGAATGACACTATGATTGAGTACCCGCAGATTCCCGGACACGGATTTGATACTAGCTACAATACAACCGAACCGGGAGCAATGGCATGGAAGGCTTTCGTAAATGGCACGCAAGGTCTTGTACATAGCTATGTTAGAAATCCATATAGAAATCATGTGATTGCTATAAATCCATGGAGAACTTACGACCAGGGAGGAAACTATGAACACACATGGAACGAGGATCCGAGTCCAAATACAATGTGGCTATCAATAAATTCATATGGCCCAGGCACAATTACATATGATCGTGTTACCCCGCAAGGAAATGGCGGATGTTCTTCTCAAGCTAATTGGAATAATTGGAGTCTGATCTCTGATACTGTGAGTCTTCCCGGAGGAAAAGCCGAAGCAACCATTACTGCACCTAACGCGATAAATATTACGACAAGCAATGTGACAAATCTCTCGCTCTGGCTACATCCAAATATGGTAAACATTGCGCAACCGATCAATGTAACTCTAAACGGCGTCACCACTGCGCGCTCATGTGGTACCAGCACTTCACTCCTAACAGCCCTCAAGAGTTACGAGCGCCGCCAGGACTGGGAAATGATTTACCACTGCGAAATACCGATAAGTATTCCATAAAAATATGATTGCACACAAAAGCCCCCCTTACTATCGGGGGGCTTTTTGAATTGCGGGTCAGTCATGAGACTGACGGAGTCGAGGCAGACGATGCCCCTTCTCTAACAGACTTGAAATTCGGTTGACGAGAACAGTTTTATTCTGTTCACGTTTTCGTACTTCCGTAAGTACTAGGTCAGTCAGTTTCTCACTGAGACCAGCCGAGCTAGCCAACGATCTTACTTTGGCGAGCGCTGTAGAAAGGGCCTCTTTCTCTGCCTGAACTCTACGATGAAGAGCGAGGATGATGCGGCCAAGCCTAGCTCGGCAACTCTCCTCCCCTTCCCAAGGAGAAACAGGAGCAGTTTTCATGAATGAGGTCTTCTGACGAAATAGTGCGCCGAAGCGAATAAAAAGTCAAGGATGCGAGGAATACTAGAATCGAACGAGTGCCGAAACTAAACTAATTCTGCTACTTTGTGCGCGATACAGGACTCGAACCTGTGGCCTACCCCACGTCAAGGGGTCGCTCTACCAACTGAGCTAACCGCGCGA
>CAZPVH010000002.1:0-144281 GCA_964589975.1 uncultured Candidatus Saccharibacteria bacterium
CCTGTGGCCTACCCCACGTCAAGGGGTCGCTCTACCAACTGAGCTAACCGCGCGAATAGACACAAGAATACAACAATCTCAATATAAATTCAAGAATTCTCAATTATTGCCAAATGAAAGAAAAATGTTATACTCTCTTTGTTTTTAGCCGGCCCCATCGTCTATCGGTTAGGACAGCGGGTTTTCAATCCGTTAAGCGGAGTTCGACTCTCCGTGGGGTCACAAATGAAAATACTATCCATAGAAACGTCTTGCGACGAGACGGCGATTTCCATACTCGAAGTCACAGGCGCCTCTGACGCCCCGGTTTTTCGCATACTTTCAAATATTGTCCGCTCACAGATTGAAATGCACAAAGAGTTTGGCGGCGTTTTCCCGACCGTAGCCAAGCGCGAACACGTCCTGAATCTTCCGCCGATACTTATTGAGAATTTAAAACTTGCCGGACTTTATAATGAAAAGAATTCTGTCGCTAGCCCTGAATTGGTAGCCAATCTGCGAAATTTGCTTTCGCACGAAACTGGATTGACCGACCAGGTAATAAAAATTTTTGAGACGATTGAAAAACCAGATATCGATGCGATTGCCATTACGAACGGACCGGGACTCGAGCCGGCGCTTTGGGTTGGGGTCAACTTTACCAAGGCGCTAAATCTTATCTGGGATATTCCTGTTATGCCCGTAAACCACATGGAAGGACACGCTTTATCAATTCTGCTTGATTCAGAAAAGACTGAATCACAATCAATTGCTTTGGATAATTTTAAATTCCCTGCCCTAGCCCTACTTATTTCTGGCGGACACACTGAACTAGTCCTTATTAAAGACTGGCTCTCGTATGAAAAAATTGGTGCCACCCGAGATGACGCTGTTGGTGAAGCTTTTGACAAAGTCGCGCGTTTACTCGGTTTACCTTATCCTGGCGGTCCGGAAGTCTCCCGGCTAGCGCGCGAAGGCGTATCGCGAGATGACATTTCGCTTCCACGACCGATGATAAAATCTGACGATTATGAATTCTCCTTTTCTGGCATTAAAACCGCTGTGCTTTATCTTCTAAAAAATTTTCCAATCTTAGAAGATCAGACGAAAAAAGATATCGCCAAAGAATTCGAAACAGCCGTAACCGAAGTTTTGGTTTCTAAGACCATACGAGCAATAGATGAATTCGGGGTCAGAACCCTCATTGTTGCAGGAGGAGTCGCCGGAAATACATATATAAGAAATGAATTTGAAAAAACTCTGAACGGTTACGATATAAAATCATACTTCCCGACTCGAAATCTCGCGACTGATAACTCTCTCATGATCGGCATTGTTGGCGCGTTGCATATTCTGACTGGTAACGAATTTCCTGACGCGCAAAGCATTAAAGCAGACTCAAACTTGTCTCTATAAAAGTAAAGCGCCCCCGAATCATCGGGGGCGCTAACTATTACGTCACACCCATTGGTGTCTGAGCCCAGCTGGAACTTCTGCTGGCAAGAACAGCTTCCCTGCGCCATACTCATCCGCCTTACGAAGTCGAAACGGTATGCCGTGCTTGATGGCATAATCGAGAGCTTGATCCCCGACGAGGGTAGACCCCATGCTTCTGAGCTCGGCGCGCAAGTCTTCGAGAGTTGTTGCTTCCAGCGGCCGATCAGGGTCAAGCTCCTTGACCAAGACAGCCACAGGCAAAGCGTCACGACCGGCCAATATTCTGTCCGTGATCTGCTCAATCCTTTCAAGTGGCGTAGCGGGAATGCTCTCAAGAACATGAAGCGCGTGAGCAACCACCAGCGCAGTCAGATCACTTGCATCAGTTCCGAAAGTCACTGTGGATAGCTTGGATCCTGTCGGAGACTGTACGCTGCCAATGAAACCTTCGATCACGTAAATGATCGGCTTCTCCGAGTCAAGACGGCGAGTACTACCAACAAAATGCATCAGGTCCATTTCAAGCCGATCTGCAAGCAGTCCGGTAGAAACAACTTCGTCGATCTCGGCCTTGGCATGATTCATACCAAGCGAGTATTTCGCCGACATGAACTGCTCTGCTCGAAGATGCAAAACCTGGTAGTTGAAGTGTTTGAGGATCGGCATCATCAGCACTTCTGTCGCCGCACGCTCACCCAACGATTCGAATTTCGCCAAGAACCTTCGGTCAGGATCCGCATTTTCACTCCCAAGCCTTCGCACATTATCAAAAAGACCCACAGCCCATTCCTCTGCTTCCAAGCAAAGCTTGTTCGCTACCCTCCTTGCCTCTTCACGCTCTGGGAAAATACCTTCCCCACCAAGCTCGGCATCCTCGAAGGAAAGCTTGAGATTATCGAGCAGATCGAGGTGTCTCACAATGAAGGCTCGCAAGAGCTCGCGAATTTCTTTGAGCTCGGCCTCCTTTGAGAGTCCAATGATACTCTTGTAAAGCTCGCGTAAGCTTTTTGTTCCCTTAGCCACGGCCGAGAAAACAACAACAGGGGTCCTATGCTCTTCCTGAACCACATGGCTTATGTGGTTAAGGATCCTTTTGACATCGGTGTGTGATCCGCTATTGATATTGCCGCCGAACTTCATCGGCACAAACGCTGTTCTTTTCATCAAGGTTCTGGTTTTGCTACACACTAATACGAAAAAGCAGTTTTGTCAAAGACGTTTTAAAACCCATATTTTATGATAAAATCGTGGAATGTCAGAAGAGAAGCAATTTCCGGACATTCCGGAGAAATTCCTATCAGCTTATAATCCTCAAACTACAGAGAAGCGCATTTACGATATGTGGGAAGCTTCAGGCTATTTCAATCCAGACAACCTTCCTGGCGACAGAACCGAACCATTTACCATCATGATGCCTCCGCCAAACGTGACAGGTATTCTCCATATGGGTCACGCGCTCGGTACCACCATCCAGGACATTTTGATCCGCTACCACCGGATGAAGGGCAAGAAGGCTTTATGGCTTCCCGGCACAGACCATGCGGCTATCGCGACCCAATCAAAAGTCGAGAAAGAAATTCAAAAGAAAGAGGGTAAATCTCGTCATGATTTAGGGCGAGAGGAACTTCTCTCCCGCATCAGACAATTTGCCACAGAGAGCCACGACACAATAGTCTCCCAGATAAAGACCCTGGGCGCATCATGTGATTGGTCACGCGAAGCTTTCACGCTCGATGAGAAAAGAAACCTGGCAGTTAATACGGTTTTCAAGAAAATGTATGACGACGGTCTCATTTACCGCGGCTATCGCATAGTCAACTGGGACCCGAAAGGCCAGACAACCATTTCCGATGATGAGATAGTCTACGAGGAGCGCGATGCCAAGCTTTATACTTTTAAATATTCAAAAGACTTCCCTATTTCTATCTCCACCACGCGTCCTGAAACAAAAGTCGGCGACGTTGCTGTGGCAGTTCATCCGGAAGATGCGCGTTACCAGCAGTATATTGGCCAGGAATTCAAAGATATTGATTTCTGCGGCGTAAAAATAAATATCAAAGTGATTTCGGATGAACATGTCGAGCGTGAATTCGGCACAGGCGCACTTGGTGTTACACCAGCACACAGCATGGCCGACTGGGAAATGGCTGAAAAGAATGGGCTCCCAATAATTCCTGTAATTAACGAATACGCCAAGATGTCTGTTGGCGACGAGCGCCTGCTCGGCAAGAAAACAACCGAAGCGCGTGAAGTGATTGTCGAGTGGCTCCGCTCTGAAGGTCTCCTTGAAAAGGAAGAGACAGTGAAGCAAAACGTCGGTACGGCCGAAAGGACCAGCGGAATCGTTGAGCCCCTTCCAAAGCTTCAGTGGTTCGTGGCGGTAAACAAAGAAATCCATGGTCGAGGCGGTAAAACCCTCAAAGATCTAACTCGCGAACCAGTCCAAAATGGAGAAATTAATATTTTGCCAGAATTTTTCGGCAAAACATATTTCCATTGGATAGATAGTCTTCGCGACTGGTGTATTTCTCGCCAGATTTGGTATGGACACAGAATTCCAGTTTGGTACAAGGGCGAAGAAATGTATTGCGGAATCGAGGCGCCTACAGGCGACGACTGGAAACAAGACGAGGACACGCTCGACACATGGTTCTCGTCAGCTCTTTGGACATTTTCAACACTTGGCTGGCCGGAGAAGACCGATGACTTGAAGTTCTTTCACCCAACAGACGTCCTTGAGACCGGTTATGAAATTCTTTTCTTCTGGATTGCTCGTATGGTTCTCATGACCGAATATACACTGGAGACTATTCCTTTTAAAACAGTTTACCTTCATGGAACTGTTCGCGATGGTCAGGGCCGCAAGATGTCAAAGTCTCTTGGGAATGGCCTTGATCCGGTAGAAGTTGCGGAGAAATTCGGCACAGACGCGGCCCGCATGGCGCTCATTGTCGGCACAGCTCCGGGAACTGATATGCGGATCGATGAAAACAAAATTAAAGCTTATTCTAAATTCGCCAATAAGCTTTGGAACATAACTCGCTTTATCCTCCAGAGCGCAGACAGTCCAGACATGAATGCCACCCTATCTGAGGTAGATGAGAAACTATTAGCTGAGCAATCCGTTTTTCTAAAAGACTTGTCAGATGATATCGAGAATATGCGTCTGCACATTGCCAGCGAAAAAGCATACCACTATGTGTGGCATGAGTTGGCTGACAAAATTCTGGAAGACAGCAAAACTATTCTGTCTGGCGAAGGAGCGGCCTCGAGAAAAAGAACACTTCATACCATCCTCCACAAGTCCCTAAAGATGCTTCATCCATTCATGCCGTTCGTAACCGAAGAGATCTGGCATCTCATCCACAATGAAAAACCTGACCGACCTCTTATAATAGAGGCATGGCCGATATAAGCTTTAAGGTAGCAGTTATTTCACTTGCGGGCGGACTTGTCCCTGCTTTTTTATGGCTATCATTTTGGTTAAAAGAGGACGAAAGAAAGCCTGAGCCATGGGGGCTTCTTGTGCTCACATTCATTCTAGGCATGGTTTCTGTTTTTGCCGTGCTCCCCGTTGAAAATTTCATAGACAGCATGATAGCCAACGAGCGCGTACTCACGATTCTTTGGGCCGCCGCAGAAGAGCTTATAAAATACGTTGCGGTTCTATTTATTGCTATCAAAAGTCGATATGCCGACGAGCCAATCGACTTCGCAATATACATGATGACTGGCGCACTAGGATTTGCAGCTCTTGAAAATGCACTTTTCTTGATCGACCCTGTAACTTTTGGCGGCGCAACGGTCTCTCTCCTCACTGGAAACTTCAGATTCCTGGGCGCCATGCTTCTCCACACTGTTTGTTCAGGCCTTATCGGTATCGCACTGGGACTTTCCTTCTACAGAAACTGGAAAATGAAAAAATTATTCCTTTTTTTGGGGATTCTCGGCGCCGTTTCCTTGCACTCTATCTTTAATTTTCTTATAATTAACAGCGATAAAGGACTGTTCGGCGTTTTCAGCCTTTTGTGGGGAGTAACTATCATTGTCTTGCTTCTCTTTGAACAGCTAAGAAGAATGTAATATGTTTAAAAAAAGATCATTTTTTCAAAAATTAACCGGCGGCCTATCGCTACGAGACAGCGATTCAGAAGTTTGGGATGAAGAATCCGAATTACCCAAATTAAAAGCCGAAGCCGAACCTATGGAAACAACAGAATGGAGCGAGACTGCCGAAGAAGAACTCTCCGAGCTCGCCGTCGACGTCTACCAGACAAATGATGAGATCATAGTGAAAGCGATGGCCGCTGGCGTCAGGCCAGAAGACCTGGATATCGATATCTCTCGCGACATGGTGGTCATCACAGGCACCCGCAAAGAAGGCTCCCTCGCTGAGACTGGAGATTATATCCACCAGGAGCTCTTCTGGGGATCATTCACCCGAACCATCGTCCTCCCCGAAGAAATCGATCCAGAAACAGCTATCGCTACAGAAAAAAATGGTCTTGTAATCGTGAGACTTCCAAAAATTGATAAAAAACGAAGAACGAAGATACGAGTGAAGTCGAGATAAAATCTAAATTTGATACAAAGAAGCCCCGACATCGTCGGGGCTTCGAAGTTCTGGTGCGATGATGATCAGGCATGAACATTTCGCGTGAGCTCTTGGAGCCAATCCTTCATTGGCGTGCGTCGATCTTCTTCGTGCAGGACATAGGCTTTGCAAACCTTCTCCAGATCTGCCTCGGTTACAGGCAGGCAATCGTTTTGGAAGAAGAACTCCATACCTCCGAGATATGCGAGCGCCATTTTCACTTTGTGCTCACCTTTGAATTCATGAAGGCGAATCCATCGCGCAGCTCCTTGATCTCCCATGAAGATAATGGGCATCTGGACATTGTCCATCCCGAATCCGCGGACTGTGTGCACGATTTGCAGAAGACGAAGCATCGGCTTCGTATTGTAGCAGCCGTAGGAATCGGTTCTTGCGTTTCCGGGCGCATTCGTCGCAATTTCCAACGAGTACTCGTTGTACTCTCGCACTTCGAACTTGTACTGTAGGTTGCAACAGAGGTGCAATAAGGCATTGAAGAATGGTACCTCACGGCCATTCACCTGAATTTTCATCATCATTTTTAATGTTCAGTTTGGTTGACTTGCATAGTAGCACAATATATAGATAAAGTCAATAAGCGGAAATCCCCTGTTTTTAAAAGGTTTTGTGTTAAAATTTTGCCATGGAAGAACGGGAGCTTCGAGAGATGAAAGCAAAGATTGATGAGACCCACAAAATGGTCTCAAAACTCTATAGATTCGAGAAGAATCGCCGCTTTTGGCGAGCCTTGAAATTGATCCTCATTGCTGTTATTATCGTGGGGGCATATTTTGCCATTTTGCCGATATTTAAGAGAACGCTCGACACCTATAACAGCTTCTCTTCCGGTATAAGTAACATCCAAAATTTCAAACTTTTTGGCGATAATAGCGGAGAACAAGCCCCGGAATAATTGCTCAGGTAGCTCAGTTGGTAGAGCGCCCGCCTGAAGAGCGGTAGGTCACCAGTTCGAACCTGGTCCTGAGCACCATGAAATATCTCATCACAACACTGGCTGGAACAGTTCTCCTGGCCTTTTTCAGTTTTTTACTCCCCTCTTCGATTACAATATCTGCCCACGAATCCCAAAATGGATTCACTATCCACATGAACGAAGACGGCTTTTCGCCGAAGCGACTCATCATAAAGCCCGGTAGCCGAGTAATTTTTGAAAACACTGGAAGCGCGGCAATCTGGCCGGCTTCGAATGATCATCCGAGCCACACCCTATACGACGGAACTTCCGCCGAAGAACATTGCGCCACCCCGGACTCTGATGCTTTTGACGCCTGCGGCGGTGTCTCGCCCGGTAAGTCCTGGAGCTTTATATTCGAGAAAACAGGAATTTATGGATTCCATGATCACTTCGACTCATATATGGGAGGTAAAATTATCGTGCGTACGTTTCCGTTAGAAAACTTTTTCCGAAATATATTTCACAAATCCACCCTTACATCCAAGGAGTCTGCAGAAATAAATAGCCAGAAAATAGAAAAGTATGAATACGTAAAGACCAGGTACTCACGACTTGTACGAAAGGATGGGGCGGGAGTTGCTATTGATAAACTTACGACGGAGTCTGCTGCCGACCCAGAAATCGGTGCAATATGCCACGACCTCCTGCATACAATCGGCAGGACTGCCTATGAAAAATACGGCGGCTTTGAGAAAAGTATCATTTATCACAAAGACTTTTGTAACTCTGGATACATTCATGGTCTATTTGAGGTTTATTTCCTCGAGGAATCAGATCCCCTAGCAAACATTGGCACGCTTTGCCGAGACCGAAGCGTCCTACCCCGCGGTTTTGATGTTTGGCAATGCGAGCACGGCATTGGACACGGAATTATGTACTTCACCCAGGGAGACCTAGATGAATCCATCCGACTATGCCAAGACTCTCTTTCCGAGAGTGCCGCAGTAAACTGTATAAATGGAGCCTATATGGAGGTTTTCAATACCGAAGTACTGGCAAAAGAGCCGGAATTCGTCGACAAAGAGAATCCCCTAAAGACCTGTGAATTAAGAGACATTGGGAAAGCCGACTGCTTCATCTATGCGCCGGTATATTTTTATGGAACGCTCGGAATGGATTTTAATCAGATTATAGAAAGGTGCACAGAACCAGGTGGAATATGGCGAGACAGTTGCATGCTTGGCGTCGGAAGCGAGATGATGAAACGGAATATGCATGACGAACAGAGTGTTTTTGAGACGTGCAGCTTTGCAAAGAAAGAAAAAGACGAATTGTCTTGCATAGCCGGTGCTGCAGCCATGAATATGAACCAGAAAGGATCTTTTGAGGCTGGAGCAGAGTTTTGTATAAGCGCGCCAGAGAAATTTAGAGAAGCCTGCTATAAATTGATTGAGGGCAAGAGGGGGATGTTTGAGTAAGGGTTTTGATGGTCTTTGTGATCACGAATATTTTTCCTGACGGAAAAATTTCTCAATCCCGCCTCGCGGTTTTTGCCTTTCGTCCGCCAAGCGGACTCAAACAAAAACATCGCTGCGGCCGGCACCAAGGCAGAAAGCCCCGAACTAACGGGGCCTATTCTACTGTGGTCACAGATAATTTTGCTACGTAAAATTTCCGCGACCCCGCCTCGCCGTCGCTGCGTGACATGGCTCCGGCCGGCACAGAAGCACAAAAACATGGCGCAGGCCATGTTTTTTTGTGTCTACTGTGCCCTCACTCCGAATCGAACGGGGATCTATTCCTTAGGACGGAACTGTTCTATCCATTGAACTATGAGGGCGTCCATAAAAAATACACGAAAATAACAGAAATTGCCATAGCCCGGGCTATTTGTCCGCATGAGCGACGCTGAAGATAAAGAATTGTTTCTCGTGATAAACCTCCTGGAAACAAGCGCTTGAAATCAAGGCCGGAACAAGTTTTGGATAAAAAACCGCATCTATTAACAAATACTCAGTATCAAAGTACTGTAAACTCTGGCAAAGATCTTTTACTGAATCGGGCGTATAAGTTATTTTTCTATCGTTCTCCTGCCAAATATAATTTTTAAGTTTGTCATTTGAGCCTGGATCATACACATGCATAAATATAGGGTCTGAAAAATTCAGGAAATGCATTTTCTGGTTCCAGTAATAAACTTTATGCGCATCCCACTGGCCCGATGCTACCAAGAGATTCCCTTGCGCAGCATTCGCAAATAACCACGAGCTCGGCGCTTCCCAATCTTTGATATTTGATAGACTAATTCCGTTTAGTCTAAATATAACGAACGTAATCCCTGTCCCTAAAAGCATTGGGACAAACAATCCCGCAAAAATTTTTGTAATCGGGAAAGAAATTGACTGATACCTAGATAAAACTAAGCCAATGAAGAAGGTAGCAAACAAAAACGCGAGATCAATTGATCGCTCAGCCATGCCAAAAGTAAGCGCAATAAATATAAGAGCAATAACCATCGCGCTCACCGCCATAACATTTTTATCTTTTTCGATAGCACTTCGATTATTTCGAAGGAAAATAACAACGCCTATAATAAACATTATAAGCATCGGCAGAAGGTAAATTATATAAATGGAATCTATATCGAATGGCATAACCTCCCCGCCAAACGGCAGTACGACTCCATGCCATTTAGCCAAAGTAACTTCCCCTATCTGTATCCATAGAAGCTTTAAACCATGGAGAGGCTGCGGACGCAGAAACACTCCTGCGAAAGCGCCAAATGTAATCGCAGCCCATCCGGCAAAGTACGGCCTCTGTTTGTAAATCAGATCAGCAATAAATACCGATCCGACGATCAATGGAACAACCCAAATAAGCGACAAGTGTATCCAGGCTAGTAAAAACGAAACGAGCGCCAGCTTCCAGTGTTTAACGCGTTTACTTAGTAATACGAATAAAAGTAAGATAAGAAGCGTACTCAAGACAAACGGTCGACCAGTCGTCATACGGCCAATTATGCCGACCCAAGAGAATACATATAAAAATATGTAAAAAATCGGGTTACGCAAACCGGAATGACGAAAGATAAGATAAATCCCAACCAGGAAAATTGAAAAGAAGGTTGCAGCAATAAGCGGAATACTAAATGAAGGATTTTCTATGAAGGAAAAAGGCAGGAGGAGCATCCTATGCCCATACCAAAGATCGGATGGATGATCGCGAAATGCGGACCACTCCAAGAAAGCATACGAGCTATCAAAAATCCCATGGGCGCGGTATTGTTCCGCTTCTCGAAAATGCAGATATGGATCCTGATCCATAGCCGTCGGAAGCACAAATGAAACAGCAAAAGAAAAAACCACTAGCGCGAGGATGTGCAACCAGGGTTTTTTCAATTTTTCCATATGTATCCTGGTTTTAGAGTCCGAGGAACTGTTTGATCTTGCCCTCGTTGAAGCCGATGACCATATCGTCGCCGATAAAGATGACCGGCACGCCCATCTGACCGGACTTTTCTATCATCTCGGCGCGCATGGCTTCATCTGCCGCAACATTATGCTCGGTATAAGAAACATTGTTTGCTTTAAAAAACTCTTTGGCCATTTGGCAGAAGTGGCAGGTCGGCGTTGTATAGATTGAAACTGGTTTCATTTGATTAAAATAAACTTATAAGTTATGTAAGTATACCACTCTCTACCGCTTTTTAAAAAACCGAAGGAAGAAATCAAATATGCTTTCATTTTTGTCCATACTCTCAGTAGAATTTACCCCTTGGCCCTCTGGGACAATGACAATTATATTCTCCCCTTCGCGAATAACATTGAATTTTTCACGAAGAGCCTTCTCCTCTCCAAATGGAGTATTGGCATACTCCAAATCTTTTGAAAGCTGCTCTTTCTGTTCCGATAGTTTTTGATATTCGGCCTGTGTCGCCGCAAGTCTTTTGTCTGCGGTGCGAGACTTACCATATGCGTCTATAGCGCCAAATGAGAACAGGCCTCCGAGCAACAGGAGCACGATATACGTCAAAGGAGAATGAGCCAGTCTGGTGATGAATCTTTTTCTCTCAAGTTTTGGCATTTTCAAATTATACCAAATGGTGTAAAATATCAGCCATGTTATTCAATCCAAAAAATAAGAAGATTTTCAAGCGTATTTGGGCCGTTTTAGCCTTCTTTGTCATCGTCTCGATGATTCTCCTCTACGCGCCAATATTCAGGTAATTATAAATAACAAAGCCCGTGCGCATAACGCACGGGCTTTTTGTTCTGGCGGGCTTACTGCTGCCTGCCTAGTTTCGTCGCAATGGAGTCGAGCACTTCATCGGGAACGTCTCCGTTCCGAATTGCGTTCCTTGTCGAGGCCCGCGAAGCGTCTTTCTGCCGATCATCGAGTCTTGCTTCCGCCCTCTCGGTCACATCTTTCTGATTGTCCGAAACCGATAGGTCGATCGAAAGGTTGTCGAAGTGATTAACCGAGACCATTGACGCCTTCGTATCAAGAAAACTGATCTTGAGGCTATCGCCTGGCAGACTGACCAGAACCTCACTGAACGTCTGTGGCACCACATAGATGTGTGGACGATCCTTGAAGTACAGATAATAGGTACTGCCAGAAGCTGTCATGCTTTGACTTATCCTATCAAGCCTTCCTGAGTAAACAGACTGAATCGTCGCTATGTCGGTACCAAGAGAGCCAAGTGAGCCTGCCATGGTCTGGTATTGCATAAGCGCAACTGATGGCTCAGCATTCCATGTCATGTTTTTCGTCTGCACATCAACCAGGGCTAGCCCTCTGATAGAATGGTCAGCGGCAAGAATCGGCACGAGCGCCGTCATTCTGTTGCCAACATTTTCGTAGACAACAGCTGCCGCATGCAGGTTTTGGAAATTCACTGTTGCATCAACAGTAGCGATGACCTTTTCTTCTGTGGCACCTGAGACGCTAAACCTGCGCTGTTCGCCAGTACGTGAATTGGTGTAGACCAAATCCGTCATACTGTGATCGTTTGTCGATGTCGAGGTCATAGGCGTCACATACCAACACTGGCCGTCGCTTCCATAATTAAGAACAGTGGCCTCGGCTTCTCGAAGATTATTCCGTCCTCCGATTGCATTACTGCTGTTCCAATAGCCAGAGGAAAGTTGGCCCCAGTAATTCAAATTGTCCTGGATAACACCCTCGGGTATGATTCGGTCAATCCAATCTGGGGCTTTGCCCTTTTCGTAGTAACTAATTGAGCCGGTTTCCGGTTCAACCACAGCTACTCCGTCGACAACAATACCGCTGTACATGCCAATCGTGTGATGGCATACGCTCACGACCCAATAGGGCTTCAGATCATCATCCACCTCGAAACAGTAATCCATGAGGATCTTGTTTGCATACCCATGGGTATACAGATGCCGTTCAAGGTCGTTCGAAAAGCATGCACCAGGGGTATACAGCATGGAATATCCATCGATGTACTTTGGAGCCGAGTGCTGATCTTCTGCGTTCATCAGAACATAGCCAGGGACGCCTTTGGAAGAGTTGCTCCAAACGCCCCAACTGGCATAGTCAAGCGGCATTACGTAGTACAACTCGTCGTTTACTTTCTGAAGAGTTGTATGTTCTCCATCCAATGGGAACTGACTTCCAACGATATTCCCCGCATCATCAGAGTGCTGATTCAGTGCGGTTTTACCGATAGAAATTGCATGCTCCTCAGGAACAATCCTGATGTGGGTTGGAGAAAGTTCTTCGTGATGCTGAGTCCAGTGATCGTGGCTTTTTCCACCAGCCAGATCACCCGCAAGTGATGCATAGTCACCTGATCGACACGCCGCACAGCCTGACATCAGAGTAATGACGAGGACCAGGAAGCCTCCACCGAACGATAAACTGGGGAGTTTCGCAAATTCGTCTTCCACCACGGAAACAACAATAGTAGTCACCAAGAGGAAGAACAATGCGGTTCCAAATACCCAGCCATACAATGTGTAGTCAAGGCATGGCGGTTCGAAATAGAAGGCGAACCAGGACACGATCGTGTAGATCACGCCAAGGACACCAAATAATCCGAACCTGCCTTTGAACAATGCTGGAACTGCCCCAATAACTGAGGCTATCAAAGCCATGAGAAGAAAAGTCATGTTTTCTTTTTAAGGTACAACCAGCTTTTTCCCGTAGCCGGCAACACGGACCAAACCTAGGTTTAGCGACAATATATTAGCATATTTATTAGGTTTTGTCAATTACTCCCCGCCTCGCATCATTTTAAGAAATACCTCATGTGGAATATTAACCTTGCCGCGTTCGGCCATCTTTTTCTTTCCTTTCTTCTGCTTCTCACGAAGCTTCATTTTTCGAGTAATATCGCCACCGTACATATGCTGAGTAACGTCTTTTCTAAAAGCTTTGAGTGTCTCTGAAGCCAGGATACGGCCAAGGGCTTTGCCTTGGATTTTAGCCACGAACATCTGACGCGGGAGACTAGCGTGAAGCTTCTGGACCGCCTTCTCGGCCTCTTCCTGAACCCGGCGACGGGAGACAACGCGGGAAAATGCCATAAGGGGCTCGTCAGCAACCAGGATATCCAGCCGAACAACATCAGCTTGGCGATAAGCGCCAATTTCGTATGAGATGGAAGCATAACCGGAAGAAACGGATTTTAGATTATCGAAAAAGTTCCGCATCATTTCTCGGAGCGGCATTTCGACAGTAAGCGAAGCACGGTTGTCGCCGAAATTCTCTACGTCTTTTGCTTCGGCCTCGTGTTCGAAGAGGAGTGTCATGATTGGCCCCAGATAATCCGTCGGCGTAATGATTTTTACTTCCACCCATGGCTCCATGATTTCAGACACTTCCCCGTCATTTGGGAATGCGTGCGGCGAGTAGATCATTTCTTCTTTACCGCTTCCCTTGTACTTAACTTTGTACGTAATAGACGGCATGGTTACCACAAGCTGAAGATTAAATTCGCGCTTCAAGCGCTCAGAAATAATCTCAAGGTGAAGCATCCCCAGGAATCCGCAGCGAAAACCGCGGCCAAGCGCGCCGCTCGACTCTTCTTCATACGTAAACGAAGAGTCTGAGAGTTTTAATTTCCCAAGAGACGCGCGAAGCTCGTCAAAGTCATCCTGGCTTTCAGGATAAATAGACGCCCAAACGACCGGCTTCGGATTCATATATCCCGGAAGCGCAGGCAGCGGTTTCTTTTCGAGTGTTACAGTGTCGCCGACTGAAGCGATTCCCGGCTTCTTGATACCCGTGACAATGTAGCCAATCTCTCCGGCACCGATGGAATCTTTCGGCTGCGGGTCAGGGCTAAATGTTCCAACTTCAAGCGCGATGAATTTTTCATTTGCTGTCGCGAATTTCAAAACATCGCCTTTTCTGACAGTGCCATCCATGACACGCACATAAACAATCACGCCTTTGTGGTTCGAATATTGAAAATCGAAGACGAGCGAACCAAAACTGCCAGAGTTTGGCGTCATTTCAGTCGGCGGCGGAACCTTTCGGACAATTTCTTCCAGAAGCTCAAGGACGCCTTCGCCCGTGCGACCAGATACCGTGAGAATATCTTCTTCAGAACACTCGAGCACTTTTGCGACTTCAGCCTTTACCTCGGGAACGCGCGCGAGCGGCGAATCGATCTTTGAGAGAACCGGGATGAGCTTGAGTCCAAGCTTCTGGGCCATGTGAAGCGTTGTAAACGTCTGAGCCTGAACTCCCTGCGTCGAGTCAACGAGAATGATTGAACCCTCGACGGCCTTAAGCGCGCGAGAAACTTCGTAAGAGAAATCGATATGACCCGGAGTATCGATGAGATTAAAAACATAGTCTACTCCCCCAACCTTGTGTGTCATTCTAACAGGCTGCATTTTTATAGTAATGCCGCGCTCGCGCTCAAGTTCCATATTGTCGAGCACCTGGTCTTGCATCTTTCGTTTTTCGATAGTATGGGTCAATTCCAAAAAACGGTCGGCCAAAGTCGACTTTCCATGGTCTATATGAGCGATAATGCTGAAATTCCGTATCCGGCTTAAATCCATAATGGATATCTTAGCAGAAAAACTCGAAAAATAAAGCGATTTGACAAATTTGTCAATAGTAGATAAGATGCTGAAAAACAAACACGTGAAAAAGAACATCGTAGAAGTCCTCGCAACTTCACCATCTCGCCACTACTTATTCCGCTTCTGGATCCACCACTCGGAAAATACCGATGATCAGATGATGGAAAGGGCTTTTTATGAAAAGTGGTCGAAGGTCCACGAAGGAGACCATCACGAGATCCAAATCCTGGAACCAGACTTAGGCGCGCACGAAGCTGGCAAAGTACACTACCACGTTTCGAAAAAAGAGAATGGCGGAAAATACATCTGCTGGACTGGGCCTTTGCCGAAACTCTCTCATGCCATGATCATCATCGAGAATTGGACCGGCGGCGCCGTCCATGCCATGGAAACCGGCATTGATTTCAAGGAGACTTTCAAGAGGTACGGCAGCGAAATCATGAAGATGAAGGAGGTGATGGAAAAGGAGCACGGGATCAAAGTTGAAGTGCTGAAGAGCTGAACCAGGCCGGCGCGTATTCTTGCGCCGGCCTTTTCATTTCAAAAAATTTTCATTGCATGTAGCGTCACTAAGAAATATAATAAGAACATGGAACGGATCGAAGATATCTACGCGAACATGGGTCCGGATATCAAACCGGAGGACAAAGCTTGGATAAAAAAAGCTTACGAGTTTGCCATGAAGGCTCATGCCGGCCAAAAGCGAGCATCGGGCGAACCATACTTCAATCACGTGCTGGAAGTTTCTAAAATCCTAGCCGACTTCGGCATGGATACTAGAACCATCATCGCCGGACTCCTCCATGACACTATAGAAGACACTTCCGTCACTGAAGAGGAAATTGAACGCGAGTTCGGCGAAGATGTTCTCTTTTTGGTTAATGGCGTTACCAAACTTGGTAAGGTCAAATACCGCGGCGAACAGCGTCATGTCGAATCTCTCCGGAAATTCTTTGTGGCCATGGCCGAGGATGCTCGCGTAATCATCATCAAGCTCGCTGACCGCCTACACAATGTCCGCACGCTAAAACATATCCCGCCAGAAAAATCGAAACGCATCGCGCTCGAGACCATAGAGATTCACGCGCCGATGGCAAACAGGCTCGGCATGTGGAGACTGAAAGGCGAGCTCGAGGATCTGGCCTTCCCCTACGCATTCCCGAAGGAATATTCGGAAGTTGTGGAAATGATCCAGAAGAAAACAACCACAGACCAGAACTCTCTCGACAACATATATAAAACTCTCTTGAATAGCATTAGCAATCAGGGCATAAAAGTTATCGAAGCGAGCTACCGCACAAAAGGGCTTTATAGTCTCTACAAAAAACTAAAGAAAAAAGACATGGACATAGATAAAATCTATGACATTGTCGCGCTCCGCGTCATTGTGCCAACCGTAGAAGAATGCTACAAAGTACTTGGTATAATTCACGGACAATGGAAGCCAATTCCTGGCCGAATCAAAGATTTCATTGCTCTGCCAAAATCTAATGGCTACAAAAGCCTGCATACAACAATCCTGACCGGCGAGGGCGGTGTCGCCGAGATCCAAATCAGAACGCCGGAAATGCATGAACAGGCCGAATACGGTATTGCCTCCTTCTTCGCCTACAAAGAGGGCTTCGACAAAAACCACAGACATGTGAGCTGGATTGAACAATTCAAAGAGCTTCAAAAGAATGTGGCCAACCCATCAGCCTTTCTTCAAAACTTGCGGATGGATTTCTTTTCTAAACGTATTTTCGTCTTCACTCCAAAGGGAGCAGTTATAGATTTGCCAGAAAATTCAAGCATTATAGACTTTGCCTACGCAGTTCACTCAGACATCGGTAACCATGCAAGTGGCGCCAAGATAAATGGCAAATACTCAAAACTAGATACTGTTCTTCATAATGGAGACATCGTTTCGGTAGAAACTTCTGAAAAGGCTGTACCGAACAGTAAGTGGCTCGATGCGGCCAAAACAACTTTGGCACGCCGACACATCAAAAAATACTTGGATGAGAATAGTCTATTGAATAAATTCATCCAGCGCTTTAGGTAATATTACAGAGAGAAATTTGAGATGTTATATAGATCCGCTTCTTCTTCGGATTTTTTCTTTTCCTCGGCGGTTCGATCATCAAGCATTTCCGCATCATCTGGCATAGGGACAGTCTCAACGTCTTCAGATGGCAGTTCGGAAACAGGAGGCGCCGTTTCTAGGTGTCTTTGCATCAAATCCTTCCCTGGCTCATTTGACTGTAGGATTTTCAATAGGTCCTCCAAATCTTGCCTAGAGAAAAAGTCTATTGTGATTTTTCCACCGGACTCCTTGGTATCAATATGTACTCGAGTGCCGAGAGATTCAGCAAGTTTCGTCTCCATTTCTTCTATCTCAGGATCGGGGAGTAAATCATGTTTTCTAACTTTCTCCTTTGCGATACCACGAGCAATTTTCTCTGCTTCACGAACAGTCATTTTCTTGTAAACAATCTCCTTGAATAGAACTGACTGCTCATCAGGTCTGTCGTTTAGCATAAGAAGGGGTCGAGTATGACCTTCTGTAATTTTTCCAGCGGAAAGTCCGTCGATTATTTCCTGTGGCATCTGAAGCATACGCAGACTGTTGGAAACATACTCTCTCGACTTTCCAACCTTGCGACCAATCTCCGCGTGAGAAAAACCGAATTCAGAAGCGAGACGAAGAAATGCTCTGGCTCGGTCTATAGGAGACAAATCTTCACGCTGAAGATTTTCGATGATTGCGAGCTCGAGCTTCATCATCGGATTTTCTTCTTTTCTTATGACAGCCGGTACCTGAGTTAGTCCTGCCAATCGTGATGCTCGAAGGCGTCGTTCTCCCGCGATAAGCTCGTACTTCACAGAGAATCCTCCGTCAGAATTTGGTTCTTCAATTCGGGAAACAACCAGAGGCTGAAGGACGCCATATTGACGTATAGAGTCAGCCAAATCTTTCAGGCGAGCTTCATCAAAGTCGCGCCTAGGCTGATAGGGGTTTGGGACGATCTTACTTGTATCTATAAAAAATATTGAATCTCCGGGTGTTTCGTTATATGGCATGAATGTATTTTAGCATACCCTCCTAGGCCTCAAGTTGTTTAAAAAATGTTGATAGTTGTAATTAAATCTAGGTTAAAGTAAAATCTTGCTAATTGCCGAAGTGGCGCAAATTGACTACAGTGGTAGACATACGCGACTCATGGGAATTATTGGATAAAGGATAGAATTAAAATATTGCCGGAGTGGCGGAATTGGTAGACGCGCACGACTCAAAATCGTGTCTCGCAAGGGGTGGAGGTTCGATTCCTCTCTCCGGCACAAGTATAAAAATTCCCAGCTTTTTGCTGGGTTATTTTTATTGGTGCTGGATAAGAAATGCGCCTGCGCGCATTTCGTGAGGAATCGAAGGCCGGAGCCATATTCGGAGCCTGCGAGGAATGGCGAGGCGGGGTCGCGGCCTTGCGTAGCAAGAGCTGTGACCGAACTCTCTCCGGCACAATAACAAAGGGCGCATCCAGAGGATGCGCCCTTGACTTGTTGGAGATGAACTCCTGTAACCTGTTGACCTGAGCGCGCGCTCAGGAGCTTTACGAGACCGAGGTCTCGAGTCGTGCCTGGACCACAATCGTCACATGTTTGAGCCTCGCCCACAATCTGCAGAGAGTGGAGAGATCCCATTTCTGAAGTTAGGGTCCGAGACCTAACACTGGCTAGGTTACGCGAAGAACGATTCCGGTAAAGATATTACTCCTCCTTAAATCATTGTCAAGCAAAAGAAAGGGCCGTCCTTGCGGACGGCCCTCTAACCTCAGTAGCCAACCTCTACAGCCCTTCGTCCCTTTTTCAGGAATCGACAAACTGTCAGTTGGTGTCAGCTACAGAGCCTGTTCTGTGTTCCCGAACCAATCAGGATTCCTCGCCATATATCACGTGAATTCAGACTTTGGATTCCGTCATGTATGTCCAGTACTTAACCGGAACAGCTTGGGTTAGATATTATTCATTGAGCCTAGACATGTCAAGACAAAAGAAATAGTATGGTCAATATGCAAAAACCCCTTATTTATGTCGTCTGCGGCCCAACGGCAACAGGCAAGTCAGACTACGCGGTAAACCTAGCTCTCAAAGTTAATGGCGAGGTCATTTCAGCTGATTCCCGGCAAATTTACCGAGGAATGGATCTTGGGACCGGCAAAATTACCGAGGCGGAAATGAAAGGCGTTCCTCATCATCTTTTGGATATCAGAGACCCGGATGAGGATTTTTCCGTGGAGGAATTTCAGAAACTCGCGTTTGAAAAAATTGAAGAAATTTTATCACGTGGCCGGACGCCGATTATTTGTGGAGGAACAGGGTTCTTCATCCAGGCAATTGTCGATAACCCCGCCTTCCCTGTCGCGCCGGCGAATCCTGTGCTCCGAGCAGAACTTGAAACGAAAGACCTGTCAGAGCTCCAAGAAATTTTAAAAAGCATCCCCGCAGAAGACGGCGCAAAAGTCGACATAGAGAACAAACGCCGAGTCATCCGCGCCATCGAACTCGGCCGCGCGCTCGGGAAAATTCCAGCCATAAAATACGGTGAACAGAAATATGAGTTTGAAATGATAGGACTAGATTTCCCCGATGATGTTTTGAAACAAAGAATTGAAAAACGATTACTCGCGCGGCTAGAAGCTGGCATGATCAATGAGGTTAAAAAACTTCACGATGACGGCCTGTCTTGGCAGCGTCTGGAAAACTTCGGACTTGAATACCGCTACATCGCCGAATTCTTACAAAATATAATCACCGAGAAGGACCTGCCTGCCGATGAGGCATGGATGATCGAAACTCTAAAACTCAAAATCTGGCAATACGCCAAGCGTCAGAGGACGTGGTTTAAACGAGATAAAAAGGATTAAATGGAATCCATAATAAAAGGCGCCCGCTCGGAGCGCCTTTTATCCAAAATTTCAGTGGCAGCCGAGAAAATCTACTCGGTTATAGAAAACGACTTTCGAGATCTCATGATCGAGGAGTTTCGCCACGATCTCATAGGGATAGACTTCATGTCTCACACCATCGAATTCCACGTAGAGCCTGTCATTCTCTGACACAAGATCAAAGAAAGCGCCGGCCTTTATCCGGAATCTCTCGTATTCGTGCCAATTCCAGCCAGCGCAACTATAGCCGATGAAAATCGCTACTTTCTCGGTCGCAAGACTTGTCTTCTTACTTGCCATGTTTTTTGGTTTTGTTTGTTTAAAGAACGAAAAATCCAGCCTTCTGGGCTGGTGATTTTCCTTATTCTTTATTAGTTAAAAAATTAACGAGAAGAAGCACCAACCCACAAGTTGTTGGTGTCATGCCAGGCAAAATTATTGCTTCTTTGCTTCATGGCCCTAATATTTCATATTTAATAAAGTATGTCAAACACTCTTCTGCGGGACACCTCGGTCTTGTAAAACCTGGGCCTTACCCCATAAGGGTTTTTAGACTACTTTTAGTTTACCATTTTGAGGCATCTCGGAATAGCTACAAGCTTGACTTACTACATCTTTTATTTTATTATCCACAGGAACAGTTCACTAAAACCAGAAGAAATGGACCTCCTCACACAGCAGGTACTGCAGGGGCTTGCAGGGGGATTATTCCTCCTGAACAAGATCTTCTTTTCCTTTTCTGAGCGTGCACTAAACCGAGGTAATAGCCCGAGAGCAAGGAGTTTTCGAATAGCTGCTTGGGTGGTTTATCTAGGTGGTTTACCGGCTTGGGTGATCATCTTTGTAAGCTTGCACGATTGGATAGCGGCGTCCGTTGAAGGAAGTGGATTGCCAGCCATGATTCTTGGTCTAATCATGACATTAAAAGGGCGTGATCATAAGTCACCGCGCTGGCTCGACATCCTTGCCCTTGTTTGTGTCGTACTAGGCATCAGTTGTAGCCTGTACGATTTCGGTAGCTTCAGGCAGTTAAGCCAGTGGCTAGAAGCTGGGCTTGCTCTTGGATTCCTTATCGGTACGTATATGTTGGCGAAGCAACGACGGGAAGGATATCTCTGGTATGTGTTCATGCACATATGCTGCGGATGGCTGATGTGGATCCAGGGTTACCCCTTACTTCTGGCACAACAACTACTTTCGCTTGTCTTCATTGCTGATGCCTATTACACAACGCGAAGAAGAATCCCCGTGACTGAAACGGCTTGAACCTTTGGGAAGCTCCGACGAAAGTCGGGGCTTCTTTTTATTTAGAAAAACAACTACGGCAAAACCAAAGTCTCTCCTTCTTTGCAGTATTTATTTACTTGATGACCATCAAACTCATAAAGAACGGTAGCCATTTTTTGATATCCTATTAAAGGATCACCAGCGATATTGTTTGAAATGACTATTATGAGCTTGTCATCTTGAATGGCATTATTCAATTCGTTGGTTATATCAATAAGATGTAGGTCTCTACCATATGTCGCCTTCAAAATTTTTAGACGTCTTTTGTCTATTTTTATTTTATTAATAAATTTATATGTAAAGTACGAAATCAGAATGCTAAGTAACGCAGAAAAAATAGGAACCTTGACGTTTAATATATAGCTAGCTCCTCGCGCTAAATTATTAATATCTGAAATATCCATAGATCCGACTAATCTTTCTACTACGGGAACGAGAAATAAGGCTAATATCCAAAACCACCACCGATCTTTAATTTTTAGGAAAAACTTCTGCATATATTTAAAAACCCTCTCGGAACCCAGAACCTGTCTCTAAGTGGCGGGCGATGGAGGAATCGAACCCCCACCAAAGGTTTTGGAGACCTTCGTTCTACCACTAAACTAATCGCCCAACTGGCCCCGCCCATTACAGGCGAGGCCGCTAGCGAGAGACGGATTGCCTCTCGCCCAATTAAAATACAAAGAACCGATTAAGGATAGTATATTTACTAGCGAGAAGCAATGCAATGTTTACATTATATTGTTCGAGCGAAGTAAATATATAAGACGAGCGAAGCGAGTGCTTTTATAACATTCCCGAGAATAAGAAAAGCCTAGATTAATCCTGCCTTTTAACTGTTCTGTTTTTCCGGAAAAGTATCATCCCCGTCATGAATGTATTTGAGATGATCATTACTATCGAGTGAAGCATTGTCGCCACATTGTAAGCCTGAAGAGAAAATAGTATCAGAATATGACGTAGGACATTCATGCTGTATAGAAGTGGTGTTTCGGTATTTGGATGCGACCAGGTCTTTCTGAGGGTTGGAGTAAATGCGATGAGATCAATACTAACCGCAATGATGACTGAAATCGTCGGGTCTTTGGTCAGCACCCACGGGATAAGCCCGAGGAGCGCGATGATGAGAAATACTGTATCGATTTTTCGGATATTTTTAAAGCCATACCGAAGCGAGAAGAAAAATATAATTATGGTAAAAATCTCTGCCGCGGCTGTCGGTAGCGCACCAATTCCCGCCCCTTTTGCCACTTGGCCGAAGAATACGATACAAGAAACTATAGACCAAACGAGCCATGTGTATGGATGAGGTTTTACTCTTTTACGGATAATGTCTCGGAGGTAAGGAATATTGCCAATAATGGCGAGTACAGATGCGACGATAGCAATGGTCAATTTCATAAAGATAATTCTATCATCTAATCCCATTTAATCATTTTTGATATAATTGGAACATGACATATAACATACATCCCATATTGGTTCATTTTCCAGTAGCACTATTATTTCTCTACTCCATTGTAAAATTATTACCTTTTAAAAGATGGTTTCCGAACGTGTCGTGGAAGCATGTCGAATTGGCACTCTTGATCCCCGGATTACTTGGGGCTTTTGCAGCAAATATAACCGGCGAGGTTGCAGAGCATATCGCAAGGCCAAATCATAAACTGGTCGAAACACATGCCTTCATGGCTCTAACTGCTACATGGATGTATGGACTCCTTTTGGCGGGCGAACTATTGTATTGGATAAATACTAATTTGGTATCAAAGCTCCGATCTGCGCCTATACTTTCATTTTTTGTATTTATCAGAAATATTCTGGTGCATCCTTTCGTATCAGGGCTTTTAGCACTACTTGGACTCATTGCTATCTCACTCACCGGACTCCTTGGCGGAGTAATGGTTTACGGAGTTTCGGCTGATCCTCTCGCCGGAATAGTTCTCCAAATTCTGGGCATTTCTATCTAAAATCTATCTTGAAACCCCATCATAATAAAACAAAACCCGCTAGATGCGGATTTTGTTTTTAATTATTTCTTCGTCTCTTTGTAGGTTACATGCTTCCTGACTTTCTTGTCGAATTTGCGGAGAACCAAAGGGTCAGGATTCTGCTTCTTATTCTTAAAAGTCCGGATAACCGTCTTGGACTTGTCGCTTTTCATTTTTATAAGTCTATCTTGTGACATAAATTAGGCGCTAGGCATTAGGCGCTAGGCAATGGCATGATATTAGCACGGGTAAAAGTATATGGCAAATCCCCTAGTAATTTCGTCTTTTCCACTCATAGGCTACGACCCCAGCGGATACGGATGCGTTTAGTGATTCTATCCCGTCCTCCATGGGGATAGCAAGGAGGTAGTCGCAAGCTTCTTTTGTCCCACTACGGATACCCCGGCCTTCGTTTCCTATGACGACGGCCATCGGGCTGTCCCACTTCTCCTCCCAAATATTCTTTCCGGCTTCCCCATCGAGCCCGACAACCCAGAATTTATGATCCTTGAGCTTTTGAATGGTGTCATTCGTATTCGAGACGACGATTATGGGCAATCGCGCAGCAGTACCGGCAGACGTCTTGTAGACTGCGGACGTGATCGGCACTTGGCGATGCTTTGACATAATAACCCCCGCGGCACCAGCAGCGGCAGCCACGCGAATAATGGCGCCGACATTGTGCGGGTCTTCAAGTTCATCCAGGACGAAGACCAGAGGATTGCTGTCTTTGTCAAAAGTATCTATCCAGTCATTAAAATCAAGAGACTTAAATTCCCTAAGCTCGGCAACAAAGCCCTGAGTGTTTACATCACCCACAAGAGAAATGAGCTTATTTTCAGGCACACGCGTAAGCGGAATTTTGTGCTTCGAGAGATATGGGCGGATTAATGTGAGGTCGTTATCTTTTACTGACTCCTTTACATAAATAGTTTTCACGTTTTTGGGATCAGTCAAAAGCGCCTCTTCGATAGGCTTCCTGCCGTATATATGGAGGCCGGTTTTTTCTTTCATGCGTACACACTACAATAAAATTTTCTTTTTATCAAGAGCGAGCTCCGGCCGCTCTTAGCGGGGAAATTCGGCTAATTATAGATCACGCAAACGTCGTGATGACTTTCGGTAACACCAGTTACAAGATTCATGTAACCAACAATACAATCATTTGAGCTAGAATTCACTGTTCCCCTTCCTATGAAGTACGGATCTCCGTCCTCCCGTGGGAATTTTCCTGGAACATAGAAATCTATCCTCGTAACTTCCATATGCGAATCAGTGGCATTTTTGAACGCATCGATGGCCATTGAGTATGTTCCATACTTTAGGGAGTATTGGCACTTAAAATTATTATACTGACTCTTTAGACTTCCTTCAGCGTCGGTATCGCAAGGCTCTGGAGCGGACGATGGATTTGGTGTTTGAGGAGAAGGCTGCTGCGGATTATAGACAAGACCAGATTTTTTCCCTCTCGATAAAAATACCAAAACAACAATAAGTAAAATTATTGCGACAACTACCAAAACTTTATTATTTTTCATATTGTGCGCCGGGCAGGATTCGAACCTGCGTAGGCCATAGGCCGACAGATTTACAGTCTGTTGTAATTGACCGCTCTACCACCGACGCGATAGGAAGAGATTAGCACATATCCTGATTTAGTTCAATTATACTCTTGCCAGAAATTCAGAGTGGGTGTACTATCGTCCGGTACAGTTCCAAAAAACAAAAACCAGTAACGCATGAGTGGCAGAATCAGTTTTGCAGTCAGGTTGCTTACGAGCAAGGATGTGATGAAAGAACGTTTCCGAGAGGCGGACCGGCATCTCGTTTCCGACACGCTCGGAATATCCGAGCAGAAGATCACGTTGAGGCACGATCCGAACACGAAAGAGGGCGATGTCTGGGATTTCTCCTTCAAGATGAAGGGACTCAACACCAAGATCGAAGGGGTGATCCGGTACAAAGGTGAGAAAGGAGCACGTATGCTTATCTCCAATGGCGAGGCGTCCATTCGGACACACCTACGGAGAGTGAACCCACAAGTTCAAGCCGAAGTAATGCTCGAACCTGTGTTTGAAAAACTCTTCAAGGAAGAAAAGAAGCCCGTGGTGATACCGGAGGTAGAACATGGGTTCGGTGGTGGACTTCTAGGACTCGGAGCTGCCCAAAGGGCTCACGTACACATGCCTGAGCCGGTAAACAGCCGAACCGAAATGAACGGTATGGAGATTACGGCTGAGGAGGAAGAGAATCGGACAGTTGTTGGCTGATCTCAACTGGTAAAGAAACGACAGAGGCCCCACTTGCTAGTGGGGCCTCTTTTTATTTACTTACGCCGTAACTTTATCTTTTGCGGCAATCCGAGATTTCTTTTCTTCCGATTTGATGACAAGCTCGCCGTCTTTCTCGTCAACAGTTACTTTCGCTCCGGCTTTTAGTTCCCCGCCAATAATCTTTGACGCTACGGGGTTCAGGATCTTCGTTTGTATGAGTCTGTTGAGAGGACGCGCGCCGAATTCTGGTTTATAACCTTCTTTACCAAGATATTTGAGGGCCTTGGCCGTTACTGACAGGTTAATCTCTTTTTCTTTGAGTCTCTCTATCACCTTTTCGATGCGTAGACCCACAATGGACGAGATAGCTTCCGGCGAGAGGACATCGAAGACTATTATCTCGTCGAGGCGGTTTATGAATTCTGGACGGAAATTGTCTTTGAGCGCCGACAAAACCCTTTCCTTTGTATCTTCATAAGCTTCTTTATCGGTATTGTCAGAGAAACCGATTCGTTCCATCTTTTGGATAAATTCTGAACCAATGTTCGAGGTGAGAATTATGACCGAATTTCTGAAATTGACCACGCGACCCTTGGCGTCGGTCAGGCGTCCTTCATCCAGAACCTGGAGAAGAATGTTAAAGACTTCCGGATGCGCCTTTTCAATCTCATCGAATAGGATTACCGAATATGGTCTATGTCTTACTGCCTCTGTAAGCTGGCCGGACTCATCATAACCGACATACCCCGGAGGAGATCCGATGAGCTTCGAAACGCTATGCCGTTCCATGTACTCGGACATGTCGACGCGAATAAGAGCCTTGTCGTCGTTAAACATAAATTCAGCCAGAGTCTTTGTTAGCTCTGTCTTGCCCACGCCTGTAGGCCCAAGGAATATGAATGAGCCAATTGGTTTCAGCGGATCAGAAATACCCGCGCGATTGCGGCGAACTGTGTCCGCAATCTTTGTAATCGCCTCGTCCTGGCCCACAACACGCTTACGCAGCTCTTCTTCCATCCTGGAAAGTTTCGAACGCTCAGCTTCAAGCATTCGTGAAAGAGGGATACCGGTCCAACGAGCTACGACTTCGGCAATATCCTCGGCGTTGATTTCTTCTTTTAGAATTCGGCGATCTTTCTGAAGTTTTCGGAGGCGAGAAGTTTTCTGCTCCAAATCTTTTTGCAGAAGCGGAATTTTTCCATAGCGAATTTCAGCTGCACGCCCGAGGTCTGCTTGAATTTCAGCGTTCTCCGCTTCAAACCGCAGACTATCGAGCTTCGCTTTCAGCGCCCGAATTTCACCAAGCGTTTCTTTCTCATTCTTCCACTTGAGCTCAAGCTCCTTCGTCACTTCCCTAAGATTTGCAATCTCAGTTTTAATTTCTTTTATACGGGCGCTAGTCTTCTTGTTCAAGACGTCGTCTGTGGAATTTTCAAGATCTTTTGTGAGTGCGGTATTTTCGATCTCCAGGCGCATAATTCTTCGGTGCGCATCCTCAAGCTCGGCCGGCTTGTTTTCAAGCTGCATTTTAAGAGACGACGAAGCCTCGTCGATAAGGTCAACTGCTTTGTCCGGAAGATATCGACTAGTCAGATACCGAGTTGACAGATCAACAGCAGAAATGATGGCGTCATCCGTAATACGCACCCCGTGGTACAGCTCATATTTTTCCTTTAGGCCACGAAGGATCGCGACTGTGTCTTCCTTGGTCGGCTCTTCTATGTACACAGGCTGAAAGCGTCGCGCGAGAGCGGCGTCTTTTTCAATATGTTTCTGATACTCCTTCAGCGTAGTTGCGCCAATAGCCCGGAGTTCGCCGCGCGCGAGAGCGGGCTTTAACATGTTTGCTGCATCCATCGTGCCTTCCGCGCCACCGGCGCCAACGATCATGTGGATTTCGTCGACAAAGAGGATGACCTTCCCGTCAGCTTTGTCTATTTCTTTCATGATTCCTTTAAGCCGCTCTTCAAACTCACCGCGATACTTTGTACCAGCAAGAAGCGATCCCAAGTCCAGAGAAACGATTTCTTTATCCTTCAGAGAGTCAGGGACGTCGCCCTTGGCAACGCGTTGCGCGAGGCCTTCTACGACAGCGGTTTTACCGACACCCGGCTCGCCAATGAGGATCGGATTATTTTTTGTTCTACGGGAAAGTATCTGCATGATGCGCATGACTTCAGAGTCGCGACCAATTACCGGATCAAGCTTGTCCTCCTGAGCGAGCTTCGTGAGACTTCGTGTGTATTTCGAAAGCATGCGGAATTTTACCTTCGCCGTGGCGCCAGTCGTGTTTTGATTTCGGAGCTCATCGAGCGCTTTCAAAACTCGCTCTTTGCCAATTTTAAATTGATTGATGACTTCCTGGAGTTCGCCTTGAGAATCAAGGAGCGCAATGAAGAGATGTTCTGTTGAAACGAATTCGTCTTTCAAAAATTTAGCGACTTTGTTTGAGTTGTCTATAGTCTGGGCCAAGTCCGGCGTGAGATAAATTTGAAATGACGGCGCCATGGTCGTGCGCTGCTCCGGAGCATCAATCATTTCCATGAGAATTGAGGAAAGTAGGACCGTATCAACCTCAAGCTTCTCGAGGATTGAGATGACCATAGACTCTTCCTGAAGCATCAAAGCTCCGAAAAGGTGGATAGAATTTACGTGATTCTGCCCGCGCTCAATAGCAAGCTCGTGAGCTCGCCTGATGGCTTCTTTGGCCTTTGTAGTGAAGTTATGGAATGGTTGAGGCTGATTGTTCATATTTTGCTTAGGTTATACAAATAAGGACGTACCAGACATGCCAATAATACAATATTTGGCCATTTCGGTCAAAGCTGACATAGTGTTTGACAGTGGTGTATTTTTGTGATAATAAGAAGAAAAAGCCACGCACATGACAACCATCAGTCTCTTTAGAGGGGATGCGGATCGTGAACTATTCAAAGGTATCCAACTCCGCGTTGACCGTTTCCGAAACTTCCGCTACCTGGAATCTTTCCTAACCTCACTCGCCTTGATTGCTGCGATCTACTTCGTGTCATTCTTCTTGTTGGGTCTTGTTTGCGAGATCAGCAAAGGGACACGATTCGCGGAAATACTCAATGCGGCTATTACCCCATTTGAACCGAGGCCTTGGGGTTCTCCTTTGTCGATCAGTTACATTGCAACCTTGGTCCTCATTTTCCTTAGCGCAGTGATTCGGAGCGCATTCGCGTTCGGTCGCGCACAGCAACGTGACACGAGAGACATCGCCTTCCTGCGCAAGGTCTATAACGACAACACCCTGCAAGATTTACATGCACGAGTGACAGCGCGGGCAAAGAGCCTGAGCGAACTGCAGGTTGCAGCACCGGGTATCGACGAAGTCGAGCTCGAGTTGCTACGAACCGCGGTAAAGGAAAGTCATTATCTGCAAGAACTCCAGGCCGAGAAGACAGAGACCGAACGAGTATTTGGCAAAGTGACTGAGATCTTGGGGGTCCAACATCTCAGCGAACCAGTCCTCGCATGATAGCACAGCAAAGGCCCCCGACTCTGCCGGGGGCCTTTCACTATCAATGATTTAGTTTTTCGTATTTCTTGAAAATCTCCTTTAAGGATTTTATTAGGTGGTCTATATCAGATTTACTGGTTGCGTGACCAAAGGAGATGCGTATACTGCCAGTGTTTTCATTTCGGAGACTTTCGATTACATATGATTCCGTGTCCTCGGTATTACATGCAGACTTTTCTGAGATCATTATTCCCTTTGCATCGAGTTCGATGACTAGGAGCTCCGAATCAAAGTCCGGAAAAGTAATATTTACATTATTTGGCAATCTGTGCTCACGTGATCCATTTACAATAAATTTTCCAGAAAAATTCTTCTCAAGTTCGGCGAAGCAATAATTCTGAATTTCGCGAAGCCTCGCAGAATCCGCTTCCCTATCTGTTACGGCGAGTTCGAGCGCTTTCGCAAAACCGACTATTCCTGGAATATTTTCCGTTCCGGGACGAAGATCAAATTCTTGCGAGCCACCCATCAGAATCTTTTCGAGTTTCGTGCCTGATCGGACAAAAAGCATGCCGATGCCGTGCGGGCCGTAGATTTTCTCAGAACTGAGGGTCATCAGATCTACATGAAGTGTCTGCAGATTTATATCTTCATAAAGCGGCGCCTGAGAAGCGTCGGTATGAAGAAGCGGATATTTAGATTCGTGGTTGCCGAGAACATGTTTCTTGTAATGCCTGATCTCTTTTGCAATTTCGCGAACCGGCTGAAGGACACCGATCTCGTTTGAGGCGTAGATGATTGAAATAATAATGGTTTCTGGTCGCAAAGCTTCGCGGAGTTTTTTCGCATCGACAATTCCCTCGTCAGACACTTCCAGATAGGTTACTTCGGCGATTCCTTTATGTTTCAGATGCTTACAAACTTCCAAGACCGATGGGTGTTCAATCCGGCTTACAATAACATGCGGCTTCCCGCCTCTTCCGGCGGGTGAACTTGAAAGCCAAGCAAAAACACTTCCAAATATTGAAATATTGTTTGACTCAGTCGCGCCCGATGTAAAAATTATTTCTTTTGATCGGGCGCCAAGTGTTTCCGCAATCTTTTCCCGAGAGGACTCCAAAAGCTTCTTTGCCTCCACCCCGCCGGAATGAATGGTTCCGGGATTGGCAAAAACTTCCATTGCGCCTAGCATGGCTTTCTTTGCCTCGGCCCGAACGGGAGCCGCGGCGGCATAGTCCAGATATATTCTCTTTTTCTTACTAAAAAGCATGTTCTTGCCCCCACACCAAATTTAGCTAGGTTAAAATCAATATTTTAGAGGAGAATTTGAGAACTTGGTGTGGGGGTGTAGTAAAACTACCACAAGCATTATATAATTTCCATACGTGTCCCGTTAGTGACTGATAGTGTAGTGGAAGAACTTATAATGAAAAACCTAGCAATAAAAATTAATTTGGACAGGCCACGACAAGACCGAGGTCGGTCACTATTGGGATGACTATGGACATGATGATAATCTTCGGCCTTCTGATCCTGGCGATCATCGTACTCGCTTTTTTCGTCTTCAAGGCAAACTCTCGCATCAATATGCTGCTCCAAGGCAAAGATGCCAAAAGCCTCGAGGACTCCTTTACCTATCTGGCCGAAGATATAAAACGGATGAACGCGAACGAGCTTCTAACAGAAAAGGCTCTGAACAATTTAAACATCAGGCTGAAGAAATCTCTCACGGGTTTCAAAACCGTCCGTTTCAATCCATTCCCCGAACAAGGCGGCAACCAGAGCTTTGCGATAGCAGTCGTGAACGAAGAAGGCGACGGCTTTATTCTTTCAAGTCTATACTCTCGCGAGAAAACCAGTCTCTTCGCCAAACCGATCAAAGGCGGCAAATCTGATATCGCTCTGACCGAAGAAGAAACTAAAGCACTTGCTGAAGCAAAATAAATATACAAATGAAGAAGCCCCGACAAGTCGGGGCTTCACACTTTGTGGACATTGAACTCATCTTAGAGGCACATACTTCCTTATGGCCCACCGACGAAGCGCCAAGAACGGCATGACGAGTACGAGAAACGGGAAAAGCAACGACCACCAAGTTGGAGTTTCTGTCTGCCACAGTGCGTATCCGACGAAATGTCCGATAAACACGAGAAGTGCAAACAATACTTGTCCAAAACCCGTACCCAAAAGCACGACGAACGCGGCAGCCAGAACTCCCAGCGTGATCAGATGATTTGACCTCTTCATGTGTGAAGTACTTTGTTGTCTTAAACATACCTGCCCCTTATTAATTGTCAATCATTATCTAAACTAGTAATTTTCATCTTTTTGCTGTATAAATAAGCCCATGTCAAAAGACATCTCCAAAAACTCCATAGAACGCCCCCCTGTCGTCGCCGTCATGGGCCATGTCGATCACGGAAAATCGACGCTTTTGGACTATATTCGAAAGACTAACGTCGTGGAAAAAGAGCACGGCGGAATCACCCAACACATCTCGGCATACGAAGTGAGCCACAAGAACGAGGCGGGAGTAATGAAGAAAATCACCTTCCTCGACACTCCGGGCCATGAAGCCTTCTCAAACATGCGCGCCCGCGGCGCTCGCGCGGCCGATATTGCCGTTCTGGTAGTTGCAGCCGACGACGGCGTAAAGGCTCAGACCAAAGAAGTCTACGAAACTATAATTGAGTCCAAGACTCCATTTATTGTCGCTATAAACAAGATCGACAAGCCCGGAGCAAATCTTGAAAAGACGAAGAATTCCCTCTTGGAAGCCGGCATATATATTGAAGGCTACGGCGGCAGTATTTCTGCTGTCGAAGTTTCTTCAAAGACCGGCGCAGGGATAGATGAGCTTTTGGAAACAATTCTTCTCACAGCTGAGCTTGAAGGACTTAAGGGCGACCCTTACGAGAACGCTTCCGGCATTGTCATCGAATCAAATCTCGACGAAAAGCGAGGCATCTCATCAACGCTCGTCATAAAAAACGGCACCCTGAGAAAAGGAATGTACGTCGTGGCTGGCGACACAATAGCCGCGACCAGAATTTTTGAGGACTTCAAAGGAGATACTTTGAATTCCGCGACTTTCTCTTCCCCTATTTCCATCACCGGATTCAGTTCCGACGTTCGAATCTTCGGCCTGGTAAAAGTTCCGAAGGCCGGCGAAGAGTGGTTTTCTTTTGATACCAAAAAAGAAGCTGAGGAATACGCCGCGACATGCCGCACGAAGAAGAACGCGAACGAAATCCTCTCTTACAATGATCATCTAAACTTTACTGTCCCAATAATCGTAAAGACCGATGTGGCAGGAACCGGCGAAGCGATCCAGGAAGAAATAGTAAAAATTATGTCCGAAGGCTCTGGTTTTAAAATTATTCGCGCTGGCGTCGGCGATATTTCCGAGTCGGATCTTACATACGCGCAAGCTGATAAAAATGTCCTAATCGTGGGCTTTAACGTAAAAGTTGAGCGCACTGCTCTCGACGCTAACGAGCAGATCGGCGCAACCATAAAGACTTTCAATATTATTTACGAGCTAACTGACTGGCTTCGTAAAATGCTCGAAGAACGGCGTCCGCGAGTTGAGGAGCGCAGCGTCCTCGGCTCCGTAAAAGTCCTGAAGATTTTTAACGCGACAAAGAATCGCTTAGTCTTTGGCGGGCGCGTGAACAATGGCCTCATTAAGACGGGTAATTCTGTCGACATTCTCAGGCGAGAAGCAAAGATAGGAACCGGCAAGATTGTCGGCCTTCAGCAGTCCAAAGTTGAGACGAAAGAAGTGTCAGAGGGTCTCGAATTCGGCGGCATGATCGAATCAGATATTGAAGTGGCACCGGGGGACATCTTGGAAACATTTACAATGATTCAAAAATAATTTATGTCAGACCGAACTCTAAAACTTGAAGAAATGATCAAGCAGCTGGCGGCAAAATTTATTGAGATCGAAGCTGACCGAACTTCCCTCATTACCGTCATGCGCGCGGACATCTCACCAGATCTAAAAAATTCAACCATATACATCAGTGTCCTACCCGACAGTCAGGCCGAAGCGGCGCTAAACTTCTGCAAGCGTAAAATGACCGAGTTCAAACAGTACGCTAAACAGAATATGAATCTAAAGATCATCCCCTTCTTCCATGTCGAGCTTGATCATGGAGAGAAAAACCGCCAGAGAATAGAAGAGATTTCCCACAATATCTAAGCCCTGTAAAATTTGGATAAAATAGTATAGAATCTACTTCATTGGCTAGGTGGCGAAGTTCCGCCTACGCACGGCTTCGGCGGACAGGGTCCACGCAGCGGCCGGATTTTCTGGACTCGGTATTGGCTAGGTGGCGAAGTGGTAACGCAGCGGTCTGCAAAACCGCCATGCACGGGTTCAATTCCCGTCCTAGCCTCAAGTCGAACTTTTTACACATGCCCGGATGGCGCATAATTTGACTATAGAGGTATACGCGCGCGACATTTTGGCTAGTAATAGTACATTGGAAATGATTTATTTGCCCGGATGGCGGAATTGGTATACGCGCACGACTTAAAATCGTGTCTCGAAAGGGATGTGGGTTCGACCCCCACTCCGGGCACCAGTCTTTTATTTTATTTTTTTTCTGGTAGAATTTCCCGGTACCCCCTTGTAGCTCAGCTGGTAGAGCAGCTCCCTCTTAAGGAGAAGGTCCTAGGTTCGATCCCTAGCGAGGGGACAATGCAGTCATAGATAAATGTATGCCCGGGTGGCGAAATTGGTAGACGCGCTAGTCTTAGGAACTAGTGGAGCAATCCATGGAGGTTCGATTCCTCTCCCGGGCACAAAAGACACAAAATCCCGACTGCTCGGGGTTTTGTGCTTTTGTGCCGGCCGGAGCGATGTTTTTGTTTTAGCGAAGCGAAAGGCAAAAACCGCGAGGCGGGGTCGCGGAATTTCCCCGTCATGGGAAATATCTGTAACCACAAAATACGTGATATTATAATATCCATCATGCAAAAACATCTTACTTTTGCGAAAATCGCCCCTTTTCTAATATTTCTTTTCTTTTTCGGTTATACTCTAATCATCCGACTAAGCATCGGTACTTTTCTCACTTCTGATGATCCATTCTTTCACGCGCGAATGTCTCACAGCTTGTGGCACGGAGAAGAAGTCACCATGCCCCGCCTTTCCACCCAGCACGATCACACATCCAATTTATATTTCTTATATCACGCCGCCATGTCGCCCTTTGTCGGTCATTGCGAGACATCTGACTTCAAGTGCATCATCACAGGCTCGCAGATCTTTCATTCCCTGATCGTCGGCCTGTTTGCTGTATTTTCATATTTGGTCTTTCAAAGGGTCTTAAGAAGGGGCAAAGTAAAAAATTCTGAGATACTGGCGCTTCTTCTCGTGGTACTAATGGTTTTAGTCTCGAGACAATACTTGCATAGATTCCTCATGGAGCGTCCGATCATCTGGAGCCTTGGTTTTACCGCCGTCTATATTTACGCGCTTGTCCGGAAAAAAGACTATTGGATATTTTTTATTCCGCTCGCTTATGTCTTTTCATATTCAGTTACATTCATGATTCTAATTCCGGCTTTTGTATACGCTTTTTCGGGAATCTTTGCCGGCAAACAAGAATTCCGCTACGGTCTTCGAACCCTCGGACTCACTCTTGGTGGGCTTGCGGCTGGCATAATCCTCCGGCCCGACAGCTATAACTATCTACTTAACGCGTATGGATCGCATTTTCTTTCAATCTATCAAAGCCTCACTAGCCACAACAGCGTGTCAGTTCCCGGGGAATTCAAGCCTGTCATCGGCGAACTCATATATTCATACAACATTTGGTATTGGATTTTTCTCTTTTTATTTGTCTACCTTTTGGTCAAAGCATTTCGAACAGAGAGGGCGCATGCCGAGCGGCGAAACCTCATCTTCCTAAATGGCGCTACGCTATTCTTCACGCTCCTTTTCCCTATTTTCTTCCGAGCCATAGACTATTTGCTATTCATTGGATTTTTCTCCTTGGCTTACAATATCGCTCACTATTCGTCCCTTCGGGACGACAGAAGCTTACTGAATATGTTCCTCGGCAAGGGTAAATATCTTATTGCTATATCCATCCTGGCAGTCCTGTCTTTATCATTCGTCCTAGTAAGACCTATAAAAAATGTCACGAGCGACGAATACCTCCATAAGTATTTCAATATGGAATACACGGACATAACAGAAGCTATACGAAAAGACTACACGCCGGGAGAGCTGGTCTTTACGCCAGGCTTCGGCGTCTACGCCAAACTCATTTTTTACGATCCTGGTATAACTTATCCGATGGGAATGGATTCGTCTTTTACTCGCTTGTATGACGAACAGGTTTTCTGGAAAATCCAGCACATGATCCGCGGAGAAAATATCTGCGGCACTCACATGTGCGCGGAAGACGAAGGAACCTATGAATTTCTGCGCGAAATAGAAACTAAATATGTGCTTGTAGATGACGAAGTTACGACAACGCTTCCATTCGCGCAAACCTTGGCAAGCGACAAGCGTTTCGAGCTAGTCTATACGCACTCGGTAAATACGAATCTCCACCTTTACAAGGTTAATTAAAAAATCTGTACCTGATGGCAGCCGTCGCGGCACGCCAGCCCTCGCGCAGGTATGACATTTTTTTCCCCTGAGAAACACTGCGCGGATAATAACTGATTGGAACCTCAACTATTTTTATCATGCGACGAACCAGCTTGGCCGTTATTTCGACTTCAATATCGAATCCTGAACTTCTGAGGGCCAGAGATTTCAGTAAGTCTGCGCGAATGGCTTTTTGTCCGGTTTCAAGGTCAGTCAAATTTGTAGGGTACAAAATATTAAAAAAAATATTTAGAACTTTGTTAACAAAGGCTGTGATAAATGGAATTTTATTTTTATCTGCGCCAATAAAGCGCGAACCGTAAACCGCCGAAACACAATCTCCGCTAAATGCCGACAGGAGTTTCGGGTATTGATTGGGATGATACTCTAGATCCGCGTCTTGGAAAATTATAATCTCTCCGCTCGCGGCTTTTATCCCTTCGCGAAGCGACGCGCCTTTTCCTGAGTTTGATTCTTTGAGAATTACTTTGACGAAATCATCCGTCAATTTTCTAAGCCAATCTCTGGTTCCATCTGTCGATCCGTCGTCGACAATAATTATTTCTTTTTGATTATTCTGTCCCGTTTCAGCTTGTTTTACCTTCGAAATTACTTCGGAAATGGTATCTATTTCGTTAAAACACGGAATGATGACAGAAATTTTCATACCTAAATTTTAGCAATTTTGATGTCTTATTCCTAATTTAGCCTTGATTTTCAACGTTTTTTGCCTTGACAATAAGGCATTTTATATGCTATAATACACGGGAAGGAACTGAAACAAAAACGTCGTTCATCGACAACAAAAAACCAACATAATGAACTGGAAACTCATCAGAAATTGGGCCGGCATATTTGCCGTCTCCATGCTGCTGATTCTCTGGATCGGCACACCAATCGCATGGGCGGTTGGAATCGGTCTCGGGATAACAGCCGCAGCTTTCTTCCTGACAGGAAAAAAGCTGAGTGACTTCAACGCCACGGGAACTACGCCTGCCGGAGCACCCGCTCCGGTAACCCCTCCCCCGTCCAGAAACAAAAATCAAAGCAATCTGATGGCATATCTGGCGTGGCCGCTTCTTGGACTGCTTCTGATTCCCGTGATCGATATGTACGTCCTGAAAGGCAAATCCCCGATTGGCGTACCACTTGTAATGGCTGCCGCGATCACCCTCGCATTGTTCTTCTTGAACAGGAGGTTTGGGGTAGCCGGACGCGCAAAGAGCGCCGCGCAGACGGGATCAAACTCGCTAGTATCGGCTTTCAATGCCATGCTTTCGAGCGGGATATCGATTACGATATTCGTTCTGTCTCTGATCGCAATTGGGCTCGTGTACTTGGTCTTCCCCATCTATTGGGCGACCCTTGTTATGCTCATCATCGTCGGGCTTGCTAGCCTGCTCGGTCATGCGCTGATCAGCGATGAATGGCTGAAAAGCCGGGACCTCCTGATCTTCTCACACTTCTTCGGCGAAGGAACGTATGGAGAACCCGATGCTTCCTCACACAGGAGGAATTGGAAACATCTCCCGACGGGCCTCAATTGGAAGTACTTCGTGTGTCTGTCTGTCGCTCTAATCATTATCGGTTATTTGATTCCCGCCAGCTTCCCGCTGTTCGGATTCTCTACCGACACAATGATCGGCGACTTGTCAGTAGGACGGATATACTTCTATGTCGTACTGCTTTATCTGATAGCCTCTGGTTTACCCTTCGGCTCTCTCAAGGAGCTCGCTATCGACAAAGAAGAAGAGGGCGAAGGCACAGGTAATGATATCGGCGGGATCGGCTGGAGACCATTTGTCCGCATCAATGAACGCGGCCTGGTGTTCTTCTTCGGGTTCGCCGTGTGCGAAGTTTCTGGTTCGCTCTGGATACCTCTTCCTATGGGTATTTCTTGGGTGCATTTGTATCCAAAGAACCACATTCAACGGGAGAGGCTAAAGAAGGGTCAGAGATTGAACGCAACAAGGGAGTTTGATGGCAAACCCATCAGCAATGCCCTTAAAGCCACAGATCCGAAGAGCCGCGCCATGACCGCTGACGTGATAACCGCGCGTTCATATGTCATACCCCGTGGATACTTGGCTATCTTTGAGAAGCGATGCAGCAGCATCCGCCAAGCAAACAAGCTGATCGAAGACACGGTCAGCGCGGAAAATGAAGTAGTCCTGAGCCCTCTCTCATACCGCGAGGTATCTGAGCACATGAAAGCCGTGGGCAATAGACTCCACAATGTCTGCCAGTTGAGGGTGCGCGAACCGTATCTCAACACACTGACAGGCACAAAAAAGGAAAAGGACGCCGAGATTGCCCGTCGCGGCTACACAGACATCGATACTTACGGTATCGATATGATCTATGTAGAGCTCAAAAGCGTGGACCCTGACAGCAGAATCACGACTGCGGACAACGAAGACGCCGCGTCGATTGCACAACTATCAAAGACCAAGCGGGTTGCTGAAGGCATTCGCGTAACGAAGAAAGCTGAAGCGATTGGCCCTTACGAAGCGCTGATCGAGGCAGTCACCAAGAACGCTCAAACGCTTGGAATCGTTGACGAAGATGGCCGCGTAAAACCCGGCCAGGAAGACTCTCTGCGGAAACTGTTTGACACGTACATCGCTACTGGAGCGATGAAGGACATGCAGATTCAGAACATCAATGTTGGAGACAGCATTTACGGGCTCCTCAAGAACTTCATCAAACAAAAAGCTGCGTAAACGATGGAAGAAGTAACTGGACTGAAAACTGTGGCCACCATTGCCTTCTTCGCAATTGTGGTTGCCATGATCTGGTTCTCCCTCATACAGCCATATATCTTCGGGAAGAGAACCTCTTCCAGTAAAGATGGCAGTACTTCAGAGAAACCAAGTATCAAGTTGTCGTTCCTGAAGAATCGTTGGGTCATCGCAATCGGCCTGGTACTTCTACTCATCTTCGTGTGGAATGCCGGAGGAACACAAGCTCATGTGAGGATGTCGGAGGTTAGGAATGAACAATTGCACAAGGTGTTCATTCCCGTCGGGGAAACGAGAGATGCGTTTGCCTATGCGATCTACGCTAGCGGACAAATCGATCTCGATTACCTCGAAAGCTCTCCTGACATTACCGAGATCACGTGTGGTGATGTTCACCATTCGTGGGCACCGGGTTACACCGAGATAGACGCCTGCGACAGCCTGTTCTACTACATCTGCTACGACGCTCGTAAGAACCGCTGGGGTGCAATCAATACCAACGTCCCAGGGCAGGTCCTCCGGGTCAACGTAGATGCAGCCAAAATTCGCGTTTGGTGTCAGACAATGAACCCGCGCTACGAAGGCTACAACTTGCGCGTTTACCAACGCCAAGGCCAACCACACAAGGACCCGAGGAAGCAGCAAAAACTCGCTTCTCGGAAAAAGAAGAACTAAGCTCTTTCAAATGAAAAAGCCCCGACTTGTCGGGGCTTTTCCATTTGCCTTATTCCGGATTTCCAATGTTTACTTCTCCCGTCTCAACGTTTATTTCGTCTTGAGTAATTCCGAGCGTCCCAAGGATGATCTTCATGATCAGGAAGACTCCGACCATGATAGAGAGGCCAATAATGCCCCACATCATGTGCCGTCTTCCCTTCTCCCGCCCATCATCGCTGTCTGAGTCCCGCATGTATTCGTATATTCCATAGATGAAATATGCAACAGCGAGCACGACCAGAAAGTAGATGAGCGGATTGAAGAGGTGCTTGTTCAGCTTTTGGATGAACGTATCGACGTCTGCGTGAGCGAGCGGAGTGACAAGATGGATAAGCCAGAACATAAGACTAGACGCAGTTTGGAGGAAGTTCGAAGTCCTGGTTATCAGGATTCCAGTAAGGCTGGCAGTTTCCTGTGTTTCCGCCACCCTGACCGACATCGAATGTCTGGTTGAGGATCGCTACGAGTCCCCAAATCGAAACAATAACGAAGACGGCAATGATTCCGTGAAGGATCGTTTTTCGCGCCTTTGCCTGTGTCTCATCGTCATCAGCAGTGATGTATTTAATCACGCCGACAATCACCCAGATGACTGCGAGAGTCACGAGGATCGGAATGACGACCGCAAGGATTCCGGAAACGATTCCGAGAATATTGAAAGCGTCGCCACCGCCTGGCAAGACTGTACCAGCAGACTGTCCGCCTGGCTGGAAATCAAACTGCGCGAGTGCAAGCGCCGGAGCCAAGAATGACGCCGCACCTACTGACAACTTTAATAAAGTGTTCTTCATAATATAAAATTAATAATAAATAATAAACGACCTGTTATTCACTAATACCCCCTTATTATATCACACGCCTCCCTACGAAATGCACTACACTCCGTCCTGAAGCTGTGGAATAAGCGTATCAGTTCCAAGTCCAAATGTTCCCTGAATAATTCCGACAAGCCCCCAGATGGATACCATGACGAATAGGGCGACAATCCCGTAGATCATAAATCGGCGTCCCTCTTCCCTCTGCGCCGCTTCATCAGCTTTTGCAATGTACTTGATCACACCAACAATGAATAGAACGATGGAGAGCGTAATGAGAAGTGGAACCAAAGCCTTTCTCATGATACAGATCCCGAGCAAGAGCACATCTGCGACGTTGTCAACGCTGTCGTCACAAATACTGCCACCATTGCCGCCAGACTGCTGCGCCAGAGCTGGAATCGGAACCGCGGGCATAAGAGAGAGGACAAACATAAAAGATAGAAGGAATTTTTTCATCATGATTAAGTTAATTTAATAATTTCTTTGATAATGGTGTTCATGGCAGATATGTCATCTATAGTGCCTTTCAAAACTGTCGCAATCATCCAGGCGCCAAAGATAATGAATGCACCTATTATAACGTATAAGAAGTTCTTTTTCGCAACCTCAAGCTTGTCGGTATTTCCCCGAGCTTCGACAAAGAGGAATCCAGAGTATATGGCAAAGAGTATAAGAAACGGAAGCGCGATTTTCACCATAACCTTAAAAAGCTTCTGAAGGAATGCAACTATATCAATATCGCCGTTCTCACCTAGAGGATTTTGTAAGCTAGAGGTGAAACTCAAATTCGAGTTATAGTCCCCGCCCGAAGCAAAGAAATCTATACACGGCTGAGTATCGGCAAAAGCCTCCTCATAACAATCTTGCGCTGGATTGAAATCGTCCGGCGGATTATCGTTTCCACCCTGACCGCCCGGGAAATTTATAGGCTGATTGGTCAAAAATACCTGATCTGTGTTGTCAGAGTTTACAATGGTAAACGTATATTGTTGTCCTGGAACAATTCCGGAACTTGAAAGCCCGCCGAATGTATGCGAGAAAACTCCGGATCCATTCGTCGACACGTCAGCTGCTGCAAGCTCTTCACCATCCAGACTATTTATAGTAATGAGTGCGTATCCGTTGTTTAAGGTTAGATCGCCAGAAATTACCAAAAGGGCATTTCCAGATTGAAACTGATACTCTGCGGTATTGCCCTCTCCATTATTCCCCCCTTGGCCATTCGACAGATACCAAGATAGTCCGCTACAAATTTGATAATCGCTGTTATTAGGGTTATTCGGATTGTAAAGATTCATGCCCCCTTGGCTAGCCAAATATGTATTATTAACTAAACAGTATTGAAAGGCGTAACCAGTCGGGTCATCGGGAAGCATCATCGTTGTATTTATATAGCCACCGTTAACATTGATCGGCAAATTGTTCACCTGGGCGATCGGAGGATCCATGTCATCTGGATCAGCGAACCCGAGTAGCGTGTACCCACTAAAGCTATTTATCTCCACCGGCTGCAACTGCACGGTTACAATAAAATCCCCGGTCATCGGAGTAACGTTGATTAGGCCCATGAGCAAATCCGCAGCAAATACCGAGCGGGGCACAAGCACCAATATGACTGTGAAAAAAAGTATTGTTTTAAAAATTATTTTTTTCATATTAAATACTGAGCAATGCATCCTGAATAGCGCCGGCTACAAGCCAAGCGGCCAATAAAACCATTCCTCCGATAATCGCATAAGTAAATGCTTCTTTCGCCTTCTCGAGCTGACCATCAGAACCGCGCGCGGTGACAAAGAGAAAACCGGAGTAAACGATAGCCATGGCGATAAGCGGAATGCCGATGGTTAGAATAAAGTCTACGACCTTTTGGAAAAATTCCGGAATAGTGTCTATCGTTCCGGCGATCGGATTCGGAAGATTAAGGTCTATGACCGATGGACCATCAACTTGATCGACAATCTGCGGCGGCTCATTTTCAAAAGTATTACCTACGGTGTTGCCTGGTGCATATACGTCAAGCCCGTTAGTCCCGCCCATATCGTTTCCTAGGGGTATTATGTCTATGAATTCCCAATCTGACGGTGCGCCAATAGGCGTGTCATAGGCCACAGAAGTATCAGAGAGATGCAGGTCTGTGTCGTCTTCATTCTCAACTTGCAAGAAGTATTCGCAATCTGTTCCAGGTACATCTTCACAATTCTCATTACCCGCCCTCATAACAATTGTAAAAGCGCCAGCGCCATCAGTTTCTAGACCACCAATTATAATGAGTTCGTCATTAAGAGCGTCAATATTAGTCGAGCCAGCCAGAGTGAGGTCCATCTCGACAAGACTGAATTCTAGCCCTATTCCAGAACAATCGGATGTTTGTACGTCTATATATACAATAGGTCGATCGCTCTCCTGATAAAAGTTCTCAGCGCCCATGCCTCCCTCCTTGTAAGTGCGGAAACCGACGTTGTTGACCGCGCAGGTCTGCTGCGCCTGGGCGGGCGTCGCCAGAAAATACGCTCCCATGAGGATGGCTGGAAAAATCAGAACCGCGAGATATGATAAAATATTTTTTTTCATTGTTTCTACTTTAAATATTACTGCGGCGGCTCGGTGCCAAGGATTCCCCAAAGAGGTCCTTCCGGCGTATAGCCAAAGACGACTAGCACAAGCTTAATTATAACCCATGCGAGCAGCGCGACGATGAGACCGATGATAACTTTGCCGATCATTTCTTTGGCCTTGTCTCGAGCGCCGGAAGATCCGCCGGAAGTTAGGAGAAGTATTCCGGCCCAAGCGATCACTATGGCCACGAACGGAAAAGCGATGAAGACTATAAGGAAGTTTACAACGCGGTTCACCGTCTCAAGGAACGCGTCAAAGTCGCAATCGTAATTAGCAGGATCTTCACCGCAAGCAACCAAGCCGTTGTATTCCGGACCTTGCGTTTGAGTATTCCCTCCGCCGCCTCCACCTCCCTGGCTTGGGGCCGGCATAGTGAATGTATGCGGCGGCGTCAGATCTACTCCGGTAGACTGATTAACTATGGTGTAAGTATACTGCTGCCCGGCCACAAGTCCGGCGTTAGTCAGGCCGAAAAACAGATGCTCAAAGTAACCGTTTGCTATTTGAGACTGCGGCCCAGTAACTGTCTCTGCAGCCATCATTTCCGTACCGCTCATATCTTTTATGATAATTTCGATTGGCAGGTTCGTTATAACGTACCCATTTTGTGTCTCCAAATGTCCCGAAATCAACACACTATTCTCCTGAGGAAAGCTATGAGTTACGTCGTTTCCTCCTAGCAGGTCCGTCGGAGCAAAACCATAAGTAAACAAGTTTGTACAACCATCGGAAATGTTAGACGATGCGCATTCAAAAATAGTGAAGTAATAGTCAGTATTCGGCGTCAGGTTCGGGATAGTCGCATTGAAGTTGTAATTCGGACCATTGGCAGACTGGATTGGTAAATAGCCGACCACATTGCTATAACTCGCTTGGCCAGCAATTCCGTATCCGTATTCAATTTGAAAATATTTTGTTACGTTAGTTGGAGCAATTGGAATCAAATGGGCTCCACTGAAAGAAATACTATTATCACTCGAAATGATAGTACCCCAGTTCACTCCGTTAATATATTCCGGGTTGGCATACGTTGTCATGATGTCCCCCTGACCCTCTACTTGAATGCAAGGAATTTGATACTGGAACCCAACACCGCTCTGACCTTGCGAAATATAGGTTATCCCAGCCTCTGGTGGAGTTTGGTAGAGCCGAAATTCATAAGTCTGGCCGCAAGAGAGTCCCGAGATTGGAGCTTGAAAGTTTCCATTTGATTGAATACTTAAGTTTGGATGCTGTGTCTGAGCAGGCTGACCGGCGATATTTGTCTTGAAATAAGCCTGAGCGTTCTGAGGCTGCTGCCCGGGAAGCGGTGTAACTGTGCCCGACACGGTTACCTGGGTAAGAGAGTTTTCAACCACATTCGTCAGTGTATATGGAGATGACAGAACAAAAGCTTCGGCTGCATTAGCGCCCACAAAGAGCGCAAATACTACTACAAAGATTGAAAATAATTTTTTAAATGATTTCATCATTTTTGGAGCAAGAGCTTAAGTTCGGTGCTGGCACTCATAATAGCGTCCTCGGTAGAAGAAAGCCCAGACAAAACATCTTCGAACATCTGAGAAAATATTTCTGTGGTTTTCTTGTCATCTGGATCTACCCAAGAGCGCGAGCTCAATGCAGCTGCGTAGTAAATCTTTCCGTATTTATTCTGGTTTGGCGCGGATATTAGATCGCGACGGACCGGAGCAAAGCCTGACGCACCAGCAATTCCAGCAGCCGCTGGACCATTGGCCAGACTGGAGGCAATAGCAAGCGCCATTTGCGCTTTTGGCGAATTCGACGGGATGGAGAGGGCGTAAACATCCGCGTAAGTGATGACTGTCGGAAGCTCTTTGACCTGCGGCAACTGATGGATGTCGAAATTAAGATTCGGATTACGCAAGCGAATATTTTCAAACTCGCTAGTAAGGCCAAAATAGATCGCCAGGTCCCCAGAAATAAACTCTTTATCGGAACTTTCCATAGACTTGTTCCAGCTATAAACGGATTTCGTTGGGTCGGAGAATTCACCGTAAAAATCCATCGACTGAATCGCCGGCTTTGAAGAAACCGCTGACGAAGCGCCAAGGACCGGAGCAAATTTGCCATTTGCCGGATTTCTAGCCACTATTGGATTATCAAGCTGAAGCATAAGAGCAACGAAAATTTCCTTGGCATTCTTCACATTCTCAAACTCACCGAGCGCGACACCGGCCTTATCAATCTTCAGAGCCTCGTTAATACTCGTAAGTTTCGGCACATATTCAAACAAGTCGCTCCAGTACGTCGGGGGTTCGGTGTAGCCTTTTGACTCCAAGATATCCTGGTTGTAATACATAATGAGCGGATCGACGAATATCGGGAAACCCAGGAAGCCTTGGCCTTTTTTGAAAATTTCCGCAGCTCGGACGAATGAATCGTCATAAGTCCTTTCTGGAAAATATGTAAAAGGAATGTTTATGAGCTTGTCTTCGTATTTAAATATTAAATCCTGAGACATAAGGAATGCGTCCGGAAGCCCGCCGAAAGCAAAAGCATTCAATATATCTTCTTCGTACGTTCTGGGATCCTTGGCCACATATTTTACCTGCATGCCCGAGCCTTGGGTCGAGAGCGCGATAGCCGGAGCGAGCTTTTTTGAAGGTAGAGTACCCCAAATAGTCAGCGTTGGCGCGGCCGCGACTTCTTCGGCGCTTTTATTTCCCCCAAGCTTGATCGCGCCGGAAAAAATTAGGACACCAAGAAATACAAAAAAACCAAAAAAGATAAGGATGCCGATTTGGAAGCCTTTCATCCTGTTAGAAGCAGGTCGCGGTCGCAAAACCACAACATGCTTTATTATTTTTTATAAAAAAACCTTCCTTGATCATTATCATAGAAATTACAAACCCGTGACCGTGGCTTCTAACGGGATTCATACCACCAATTGTAGAACAAATATGGTGTTTTGGCTAAAAAATATGTGAATTGCTACGAAGCTTTACGTTCAAAAACCATGGCATAGTGGTGCTCGCCGGCTGGCAGAGACTTTTTGTATTCAAAAGGACCTGTCTCAAATATCCTGCGCGCAGTTTCTTCATCCACGACAGCCTCAGGCTGAGGGCCAATACCACCAAACGATTCATACCAGTCTATTAGCAGAACTCTCCCTCCGATCTTCGTAATCCGAGCACACTCATGTACAAGACCCGCCTTTGAATCTATCTGAAAAAGTACGTTAGAAATAACTACAGTGTCGACAAAGTTTTGTCGAAGCTTCGTTCCTCCAATTATTTCAATATCGCCCCAGATTATTTCTATATTTTTGATTCCCTTTTGCGCGGCGTCCTTAGCCAAGCGTTCCAAAAGGTTTTTTTGAATATCAATCGCAAAGACCTTGCCTGTCTCGCCGACTTTTTCTGACAACGCAAAAGCCGTGTGACCATAACCGACGCCAAGGTCAGCGACAACGGTGCCTTCTTGGATGCCAAATTGATTCAATATCTCACGAGGGTCGTTTAACATGTATATATTGTATCAGCTTTTAATCCAGTAGTATGTGAATTAGGCCTATTTTAAAGGGTTTTTAGCTTGACAAAATATATGTATTATGCTACTATATAACGAAAGAAAACTTCACTGACATGTCCAACACCGTTGCTTACTTGCTCGTCATTCTCATATGCTTGATGGCCGCCCCTGTCTTTGATGCGAACAATGCACCCCACTTCGGAACTGTGTTGAAAGGAACGGCTTTTTTCTTCGGAGTACTCGCAGTAATGGAAGACAATAAGTACCGCATGGAGAAACTGAAGAAAGATCTCCAGAACAAGGCTTAGCCCTCACGACCCATCGGAAGACCCATTCCGGTGGGTCTTTTCGTTTATTGAGAATTTTTCTGCGCCTTACGAGTCTTAGCTAAAACTTTTTTGAGATATTTTCCGGTATGAGACTTTTCATTATTCGCCACTTCTTCTGGCGTACCTTTTGCCACGAGCTTACCGCCGTTTTCCCCACCTTCGGGACCGAGGTCAATGATGTAATCTGCGACTTTGATCAGGTCGAGGTTGTGTTCGATGATGATTACCGAATTTCCGCGCACAACGAGCTTTTGGAGGACTTCAATGAGCTTCGCCACATCGTCGTAGTGAAGTCCAACAGTCGGCTCGTCGAGAAGGTAAATTGTCCGCTCTGTCATAGGCCTATAGAGCTCTGATGAAATTTTCACACGTTGCGCTTCCCCGCCGGAAAGAGTTGTCGCTGGTTGTCCGATCTCGATATAACCGAGTCCGACGTCGTCGAGAGTCTTCAATCTGTCGTAAATAGATGGGATATCTTCGAAGAACGCGAGTCCGTCTTCGACAGTCATTTTCAAAACTTCGTAAATATTTTTCCCTTTATATTTTACTTTTAGAGTTTCTTTGTCGAAACGCTTACCGTCACAAATGTCGCATTTTACATAAACGGTCGGGAGGAAGTGCATCTCGACAGAAATTAGTCCTCTTCCTTCACAGGCTTCACAACGACCGCCTTTGACGTTAAAAGAAAATCGGTTTGCTTTCCAGCCTCGGAGCCGCGCTTCTTCACTTTCGGCGAACATGTCGCGGATTGGTCCCCACGCACCAGTGTAAGTTGCAACGTTAGAACGAGGCGTTCTACCAATTGGTGACTGATCAATAAGAACTGAGCGCGAAACATACTCGGCGCCAGTAAATGACGCGCAGTTATAAGTCTTGGCGCTACGGTATTTTCTATCGAATTTTGCTTTGAGATTCTGATCGAGAATCTCATACATAAAAGAAGATTTTCCAGAACCAGATACACCAGTAATCACGGTCATACGTCCAAGTGGTACGTCGACGTTCAGATTATCAATATTGAAAACTTTTCCACCCACGACTTTGAGCCAGCCTTTATCAGCCTCACGCCTTTTCTCTGGAAGAGCAATAAATTCCTCATCACGTAGATACGCGAGAGTTCTTGATTTACTTTTATTGGTCTTCGCCGTGAGCAAATCCTCTAGGTAATCTGCAACAATTATTTCTCCACCATGCACGCCGGCCTTGGGTCCAATGTCGACAATATAGTCTGATGCGTAGATGGTATCTTCGTCATGCTCGACGACAATTATGGTATTTCCTAGATCGCGAAGTTCTTCGAGCGTTTTGATGAGCCTGTCATTGTCACGCTGGTGAAGTCCGATGGTTGGTTCATCTAGGACATATAGCGCTCCTACTAGGCGTGAGCCAAGCTGGCTGGCAAGACGAATACGCTGCGACTCTCCTCCAGAGAGCGTATTCGCACGGCGTTCAAGCGACAGGTAATCGAGTCCGACGTTTAGCATGAACTGAAGACGGTCTTCGATTTCTTTCAGAATCGCGCTCGCGATTTCCCGCTCTTTGGCTGTGAGGGGAACAGTCGTGATGAACTGGAAGGCGTCGCGGATTGTCATGCTGGTGAAAGTAACAATATTGACCCCCTTCTGCTTCCCACCCAAGAAAACATTCAGGGCTTCTTCACGTAGTCGCGCGCCATGACAAGTCTCACATGGATCTGTACCGAAAACGTGCTTCGTGCCAAGCCCATTACAAGAAGGACACGCACCATATGGAGAGTTGAATGAGAAAAGCCTTGGCTCGATTTCCGGAAAGACATATCCATCTTCGGGACAAACGAGTTTCGCCGAAAGCAGCGTGTCTTCGACAGTAGTCTTCGCTTTCTCAGCTTTAACCACATCCGGCTCGCCGATCACGATTCTGACAAATCCTTCTGATTCTTCGATGGCCCGCTCAATGGCTTCCCCGAGACGCATCTCAAAATCTTCCGGCTTGTCTTTGAATTCATGCACGGCAAAAGAGTCGACGAGAAGGTCAATTTCATGCTTTTTGTTTTTTGAAAGCTCGATAGATTCTCGCAGACTCTTCATTACGCCATCAATTCTGATTTTCAAATATCCTTTACCAAGAAGGTCATATAGGTACTGATAGTATTCGCCCTTTCTTCCACGCACAACTGGCGAGAAAATATGAATCATCGTGTCGTTCCATTCGACGCCAACGAGTTTTTTTGTATTACCTTTCTTGGCAAGATCGCGAATTTTATTTTTTACAACCTCGCTGATTTCTTGATTTGAAAGTTTCTTGATTTCGTTTCCAGAAATTGGACTATATGGACGCCCAACTCGTGCGTAGAGAACGCGGAGGTAATCATAAATTTCTGTAATGGTCGCGACAGTAGAGCGCGGATTGTTCGAGCGAGATTTCTGGTCGATAGAAATTGCCGGCGAAAGTCCCGTGATCTCATCGACATCAGGCTTCGGCATTTGGGCGAGGAATTGGCGAGCGTATGAAGACAGTGACTCGACATACCTGCGCTGTCCTTCGGCGAAGATGGTGTCGAATGCAAGTGATGATTTTCCTGAACCAGAAAGACCAGTGAAAACCACCATCTTGTTTCGAGGCATGGAGACAGTCACATTTTTCAGGTTATGTGTGCGTGCTCCTTTGACTGTTATTTCGCCGTAATCCGGCTTGTTGCCTGGTTTTTTAGTAGACATAAGTGTCGCCCCAAATCCCCCTCAATTATTTGTAGGGGGTATGTATAGACAATATAGCATAAAGCAGCTAAGAAAAGCGAAAGCCCCGCAATTGCAGGGCTTTTACTTAACCAAGAGTTGTTACTTTACTTCTACGAATGGCGTCAGCCAATTCCTGTCTTCTATCAGAAAGCTCATTGATCAAACGAACGGCATCAGCGATCGCCGCCGAAATCCCGGTCTCGGTAGGCATTTTCTGGTCTCGTATCATGACTGCCTTCAGGGAAAGCAGCACTTCCTTTTCAGTCCTCTGGACTGGAACAAGGGCAATCAAGCCCCGAAACATTTCTTCAATGTATTCCATCACGGGGGTTTTCAGTATTTATACTTGTATTGGATCAACGAGTCAAATGTTCTCCAGAGCCTTGATTTCATCTCTGAGTATCGCCGCAGTTTCGAAATCGAGCTCTTTCACTGCCGCGTTCATTTGGCGTTCTTTGAGCTTTATCAACTTCCCTATTTGGGTTCGGCGCTTTTTCGGATCGGCGACGTTGAAGATAGCTTTATCAAGCGCGAGTTCCCTGTTCACAGTCTTTTCATGCTCACTCTCCATACCTTCGGTGATGTCGCGAATAGTCTTCATGATCGTCTTCGGAGTTATGCCGTGCTTTTTGTTGTACTCGAGCTGTTTCTCTCGGCGACGTTCAGTCTCGCCAATGGCGCGCTCCATCGAGCCAGTGATTTTGTCAGCATAAAGTATGACGCGTCCGTTTTCGTTTCTCGCGGCGCGGCCAATGGTCTGGATGAGCGACGTTTCGGAACGAAGAAAGCCTTCTTTGTCAGCGTCGAGGATGCCGATAAGCGTTACTTCGGGAAGGTCGAGTCCTTCGCGCAAGAGGTTTACGCCTACTAGAATGTCGAACTCACCTTTTCTGAATTTGGTCAGAATCTGAATACGCTCAATCGTCTTGATGTCACTGTGCAGATATTCTGATTTGATCTTTCGGTCTTTGAGATACGCCGCCAAATCTTCGGCCATGCGTTTCGTGAGCGTTGTCGCGAGCACGCGTCCCCCTTTTTCGATTTCGGCTTCGGCGACGTTGATGAAGTCCTGGACCTGGCCGATAGAATCAGTATCCAAGTTTTCAATGATCGGTTTGATTTCAATTTTCGGATCGACAAGTCCAGTCGGACGGACGATCTGCTCGGCTACATTTTGACTCTCTTTGAGTTCGATGTCAGTCGGTGTTGCCGATGTATAAATCACCTGATCGATTCGTTCTTCGAATTCAGGATATTTGAGCGGACGATTGTCTTTTGCCGATGGAAGCCTGAAACCATATTTCACCAGCGTATCTTTTCTGGAAGCATCACCCGCGTACATAGCGCGCAGCTGCGGGAGTGTCACGTGTGACTCATCAATAATGGTCAAGAATTCCGGCTTACCACTTTTGTCATGAGGAAAATACGATAGGAGAGTTTCAGGCGGTTCGCCGGCCATTTTACCGGAGAGATGCCTCGAATAATTCTCAATACCAGAACAATAACCAACTTCTCTGATGAGCGCCAAATCATAATTTGTTCGTCGCTTCAGGCGTTCGGCCTCTAGGATGAGTCCCTCGGCTTCTAAAACTTTAAGCTGTTCCGCCAACTCGTGCTTTATAGATTTGATTGCCGCTTCTTTTTTCGTACCATCGGTCAAAAAGTGTTTGGCTGGGAAAATAAAAATACTTTGCGGATGCTCAAGGATTTTCGAACTCACCGGATCGATGAGAATTATGTCTGCGATGGTGTCGCCATCGAGAACAATTCGATAAAGGAAATTCTCTGAGATCGGCATGACTTCCACCATACTGCCAATGCTTCGAAACATTCCTGAGTTTAGGTCCGCATTCGTGCGCTCATAGTGAATGGAGACCAGCTTCTGCATGAGCTCGGTTCTGGAAATTTTATCCCCTGGCTTTAGAAACAGATTACTCGCTTTATACTCTTCCGGACTACCAAGACCATAAATGCACGAAACTGAAGCTACGATGATAACGTCGTTTCGCGTAAGGAGCGACTGCGTCGAGGCATGGCGCAAACGGTCAATTTCCTCGTTGATGCTGGCATCCTTCTCTATATATGTATCGGAGTGCGGAATATACGCTTCTGGCTGGTAGTAGTCGTAGTATGAGACAAAGTAGTGGACAGCATTGTCCGGGAAGAATTCTTTGAACTCCTGCGCGAGCTGCGCAGCCAGGGTTTTGTTGTGGGCAATAACGAGCGTCGGCTTCTGTACTTTCTCAATCACGTTCGCCATAGTGAACGTCTTTCCTGATCCGGTAACACCAAGCAAGGTTTGCTTTTGGAAACCTTTCTTCAGCCCATCTACCAGAGATTTGATGGCTGTCGGCTGATCGCCGGCCGGCTCGTATTCGGATTTTATCTTAAACTTCATATAGATACTTTACTTATAAAACAGCGTATTTACAAGAATTTGCTTTATTCCTTGAGGTGCGTAAACTATGTGAAAACAAGAGTCATGGAACGAGACCAAATACTATCGCTCCTCAACACATACGAAGGAGGACTGAAGGTCTTGGGCGCTACGCCCATACGTTTTGACAAGGAGGCAAAAATGAATACCAACAAGAAAGGCCGGCGTAAGGATGTACTGAATCACATCTGCTACATGGTAGGTGAGATACGGATATTCATAGAGAACAACAAAATGGAAAAGGCAAATCGCTGGCTAGGTTTCGTCCAGGCGTGCATATGGAATCTGGGATACGCCACCCTGGGAGAACTTCGAACCGACAACAGATGAAAAGGGCCCTTCGCGGGCCCTTTCTGCTTAGTCGTACATCTCAGCGGCTTTGGCTTTCATCCGCTCGATGAGTTCCGGATCTTCGATCTTCGTGAACCGCGGGAAAGTTTTACCTTCCTTCGTTACGTCTTCCGCGAACATTGAAAACGGCCGGATATCCCAAAGCTTTCCAGCTTGATAGACCTTGGCGCTTTCATAAAGCGGCCGATAGACAACGAACGATGCGTCGTCAAAATCTTCTATCTCCGTATGTTTGCCAATATTCAGAACCTCGTAGGCGTAATTGAATTCGCCGTTCGCCGGATCGTGCTTGTAGTGGTAAAAGAACCCCTTCTCTATTTTTTTCATATTGGGATTATATTTCCTGGCGAGGACAAGCGCAAGGCAGAACCTTGAATGGCATTCGAGCGAAGGAAATAATGAGTGAGAATAACGAGACCCTTATACCAAATGAAACTGCCCCGGCGCGATGCGCCGGGGCAGTAGGTTCTTAGAGGTCTTTGAAGTCCCAACCCCACCAGACTCCGAAGTAACGCTCTTCTTGGCTCCAAAGATCCCAAGCATAAGCTCGGACAAAGAAGCTTTTTCCGATCTCCGCGCCGAGCGCAGGACCGATATCCAGATCATCGAGCTTCCCGGAAATTCGTATCTGTTCCGCAAGACCTACCCGAAGCCACTTGTTCACTTTGTAAGCTGCGTCAGTGAAGTTGTAAGTGATGTTCGTTGTATTGTGGGTCAACGCGAAACTGTGTTGGTTGATCGAATAGATCTTCCAGCGCTCCCTGTCGAGCGTAGTGTGCGACGTGAAGCCGATAAGAGTCCGAGCCCTGTAACCATATTCCCACATTGTGTTATAGGTGGTTACACCAAATGCCGGAGCGAACGAGAGACCGAGTTTCTTGCCGATATTCCACCGGTGGCCCCAGTAGAAGGAATTTGCTCGAGTTTGTTCGAAGTTGTAGCGAAATTCGAACAGATCATCGTTTCGATACACCAGACCTCGGAAGGCCACGACAGGATTCTCGAGCTCAGCTCGGTCCCACATCCACATGGATGCATTGGCGGACCAATCGCTTGGGTTGCCTACGATCTTCGCCTGGTCATTCTGCTGAGCAGAGACATTGGCGCACAGGAGGACCACTGAAAAGGACAGTTGTAAGCGCATGTTTGTTCTTTTGTTTTAAACTAACATACTTATCTATAATTGTCAACCAAAGAAAAACGCCCCCGATTTACGGGGGCGCTTTTTCAATCCTTGAAAGGAACTGTATCCTCCTCTTTTCTGACATGCTCTTTGGAACTCTCTTGTTCCATATAAGCTTGCCAACTAGAAGGATGTGCTTCGTTGCCTTCGAGATGTATACAGACCTGACGGTCAGCAGCATCAATGAGAGCAATTTCGGCTTTGCCGAACGTGATGATCTGCAGGCTATCGCCCGACTTGGCCTGGATATTCGTCTTCCAGTACAAGTGGCGGTCACCGTTCACATCACGAACTACAGGGGTCATCTCTGTAGGCTCTTGGCGGTGCCAATCATATTCAGGCATGTAATCCCGAACTTTGCTTGGTATCGCTGTCGGACCCATCAGTTTCTCTGGCGACGTCTTGTGGTCAAAGTAGTAGACGTGTGAGTCGTCGCCTTTGACAAAGAGACTGAGCGAAAGAAGGCTCTTGTCTTTGCCGTACGGTTCGAGCGGGATGTAGTGACATAAGCCATCTTGGGCCTTGCCACCTGACACTTCGCTCAGTACGAAGTACTCCTCGAAAGGAAGTATCGTATACGAGTTCGGCGAGTTAGGGACTCTGACATCTCCTGCGTGGTTACCCCACGAGGGAGCCCAGAAGCCTTTGTAGAACCGGAACGTTTGTGCCGCGTAGAGCGCCACTTGGTCCGGAACCAGAAGTTGTCCCGTGAGGAAGTCGTGATCTGTAACCTTATCGGCCGTGATCACTTCTCCTCCGCCAAAAAGAACTTTTTCAAAGTAGGGCGCCTTGCCCTGCTTGAACACAACTACTCCTCCATACTCAGGCATCGGGAACAGAATTCCCGTCCACTTGATGAGCGGCACGACTTGGACGAAATCGCCATTGTCGTCCGGTATATAGATAGAGTAGTTTACCGGTTCATACCGGAAGTACTGCCAGAAGCCGAGCTTCTTGATGGCAGCGGTCTTCACGTTGCTCGACAGGATCAGATTCTCCCCGAAGGAGAACTCGACCTTTGCCACCTCCTTGTTCTTTTCATCGAACTTCGGAGACAGCGTATTGCCGGGCGTCAGGAAAACCTGTTCGACGTGACCGAACAAGTATTGCCAGATCTTGGTGCTCGACGGCTCTACGGCCATCGTAAACCAGTACTCGGCGTCTTGTCCCAAGCCGTACCGCCTGCGGGCCGCTTCGTTGAAGCGGACCATGTGCGGCAGACTCACGTCTTTGGTATCATCCACGCTCTCCTTGTCGGCGATGCTGTGGATGCTGTACACCGCTTGTACTTTCTCGTGCGCTGTAAGCGGCATATCCGTGAGCTCAACTGAGCGAATGCGCAGATGATTCCGGTAAAGCGAGACGTACTCGTAAGACATCGCGCCGGCCGTGTAAACGACAACAGCTGCGAACGTCCATATGATCCCTGTCCATGTCTTCTTCCACCATGCGCCTTCCCGTTTCTTCACCCGCTTCACGACGAAGTAGATGGTTGAGACGAGGAGGATTGCAAGGGGAGTTTTGAGGACAATGAACAGTACGAGCGGATGGTACAGACCTCGGAGGGTGAAGAGCGCGAAGAGGAGGAGGAAGGCAAGCAAGACCCAGATGGTCTTGCCCACCACTCCGTAATTTCGCCACTTGAACCACCCCTGGATATTCCTTCCCCATCGTGTGAGGAAGAAACCTTTCCTTGCTGTGCTTTCCAATGTGCTGCTTTGGTTTTTTGTTACCGTTGGGTGTACTTACTGATGTCGTCGCGAGGATCGGTGTCCGGCTTCACGGGGCCGCTTGGCGGCGGCGTGATGATCGGCTCCTTCTTTTCCTCGCGAGCTCCATTTCCGCGGACACCTCCACCAACATTGTCGGTTTCAGCGAAGTGCCTTTCTGCTTCTTCTTTCAGCTTGGTTCCCACTTCCTCCGCCTTCTTCTGAACCTTGGGCCAGATATAGTGCGTATAGGTAGCAAGTACCACGATACCGACATTGAACATGAACGGCCAGAACCCTTCAAAGGGACTGACATATTCGGGGTTCTTTGGATCGGACGAAACCGTGAGCAGTTCCCACACCAGCGTAAAGATGATGGTGGCACCCAAAGACACGATGAACCTGATGAGCAAGTTCTGGCGGAATACGATTCCGCGCGGCCCTTTTTCATCCTCTTTCTTCCAGCCGAGACGGCCGAAGATGCTCATTACCGAAAGTGTCAGGCCATTCGGCGCAACGCGTCGGCGCGAGTCAAGGAAGGCCAGGAACATGCAGCCCAGGAAAAGGGCTGCGATCTTGAAGAGAAAACCGATGAACTCCATGTGTTGTGGTTTTTGGTTTTGGTTTACTGCGAACTTGCATCTTTCCTGTCGATGTATGTCGGCAGGTAATGTTTTTTGAGGTGTGCAACAGCCCACTCCTGCTTGATCTTCGCCCACTTCTGATAGTGAGCGAAGAATTCAGAACGATCATGAGCGTACATGCGCAGGATGTCGAATGACGTCCGGCGCATCATCATCTGCCACAGGAGCTTCCGCAAGTTTTGCGGAAATTCCGGATTGGGGCGGATCAGCAGTTCCCTTTCCTTCTTGAGGATTCGGGTTGTGCTGGTATCTTCAAGGCGTTTGATCTTCCGAAGAAGCCTATCTGCCGTGAAGTATGTCTTCTTTAGAAGCCCCAGGTCGGAAAGGCGTTTTACCACCATCTTCCTTTTTGGACCTTCGAAGTAAGACAGGTCTGCGGTTTCATCAGCGCTATCGACGATGGCTTCGAGGAGCAGCAGATCCTTGATCCGCTGCAACCTGGAAACTCCTTCTTCGGTCGCTAACTCATCCATGTAGATATCGTAGACACCGTGCTCTTCCAGATAGCTCCACAGATGTGGATCACTGATCGCATAGGAGCGATATCCGCTCGGCGTCACCTTTTGCTCGTTGTGCGCAGTCTCGCTCGCATGGACGATTAGAGGGTCCATGTCACTGACATTCCTGAGGACAAAAACGCCTCCGAATGCCTGCGTAAAGAAAGACTGCACTTCAAGAAAGGGAATGGCTGGTACATCGAACTGCCGGAATCTGAGATCACCGTGCTCTTTCGAGGTCCGGATAATCTCGCTCCGCAGCGCTGTGTCAGACCACGCCCTGTCTTCTTCGTAATACTGCCTGATCAGCGCTGCCTGCTCCCGCTTCGCTTCTGGGAGATTAACGGTGCTTCTGATCCGCAGCTCGTACGCGTCGATCATCATGAGGTCTTCTGGACTCTCATAATGTTCGATATTCTCGTCCATCTCAACCCATATTCCTCCCTCTGTTAGAAGATCGGAGATCTGGGCTTCGGCGTCCGTGAATATCTTTTCCATCATGCGCCGGTCAAATGAGTGCACCGGAAAATAGACCGGCAAACCCTTTTGATCCAAGCTCACGAGTATCGCGTACGTATTGGCAAGCCCGTGCGAAAGATAGAAGTTATCCTTCTTCTCATCCGCAATTTCGGGACTCCATCCCATCGCATCGATTGAGAATCGCTCAAGCGATGTTGGCGCAAGACCGATGGCTTTCAGACAGTCGTTGTAACGACCGACAAGAAGACCACCGCGTATCGGCAAAAGTCCTTTGCCGAACAATCCTGCTTCCTGTAGTCTATTCATGTGTGTTGTGCGTTTTTTGCCCGGGCAGCCGAATTGCCGCCCGGGACCAAGTGAAAGCAATTAGCCCTTCATGACCGCCTCACGCCTTTCCGAAAGCTGCTTGTCGGCTTCTTGTCGGATAAGGTGTTCTTCGATCACTTGGTCGACGCGCCGCTGGCGCGCCGTGTTCTTGATCTGGATCAGGGTGTTGAGATGCCGAAGCATCTCTTCTGTAAGCACCTGCGCAAAATTGCTCTTGCCCAAGGCTCCTTTCCTGACTTCCAGAATCATCTCCACCTTCTTGTCATAGCTGCCACAGAGGAAGAACTCTTCGGGCTTCTCGAACCACTCCTTCGGCATATCGTAGTCGTTCAGACGGAAATCAACCGCCTTTTGCACGTTTCGCTTCTCGCGCGACGTTACGAATGGATATGCTTTTTGAGCGTGGTAGAAGAGCTCTGCATGGAAGGCGAAGTCTTTCTCCGGATTGAGATTCCTCCCGACAATCGCATCGTACATATCCCGGAGACCGGTATCTGTGATGTCTTTGTAGGAGAATTTCTCTTGGCTGAAGCTCACGAAGCTGTCTTGCGTCGACATGAACTTGTAGCCTTCTGGAGCATCGAGATTGATGATGCCTCCTGTCTCTCGGTTGCCGTAGTTCGACCACCAGAGATAGTTCTGATCGAGCCAGTCTTCCTTCGTCGTTGCTCCTGCGATCAGTTCTCGGCTTTGGATGCGCGAGAGAATCGCCGGATCAACTTGCTCCAGAAGATTGGTCATCAGATATATTAGCGAGTTGCCTCGCCTCATCGCGCTCGCGCCCTCGGTCGCTCTCAAGAACTCTCCAATGAATTCCCTCACTCCGGAGGAAACTCCTTGCATCGTCCTGTCCTGCATGACGTTTTCAGCGTCATCGATGGGCGCGTATGTAATCACGTTCGGATTGTTCACTGCTTTGAACCACTCGATCGCCCGTTCAGCCGATCCGCCCTGGAACGTCGAAATGATATTCCCAGGCAGCGGAGAGAACTGGAACGGGATCTTGATGATCTCGCAGTATTCCTTGATCAATCCGGCTTTTGCAGCGACGAGCATCGATTTGCCAGTTCCCGGAGGGCCGTAGCCCGCCGAAATGTCCGGAAAACCGCCAAGCCTTTTGTCCATGAACGGATTCAGCTTGCGGTCGAAATCGTATGCGACCAGCCGTTGCGCCAGCCTCTTACACTGGAGTTTGACCCTGTGGTTACCGACGATCTCGCCGAATGATACCGGTTTGATCTCAAGCGTTTGGATGGCTCGATACAAATTCGTCTCGAAGCCATCGATCACAAAGTCTTCATGCTCCAGCTTGTGCATGTACTTGCCGAAGGATTCCAATTGCTGGTCTCCTTCTGACCTGAACTTCAGGTCGTCCATAAGGGCTTGGAAGTAAAGCAAGGTGAACTTCTGAAGCGTCTGCTCGTCGCTTACGGTGCCTGACTTTTCAAGGTACAAGGCGTAGTAATAAAGCGAGCAGCGTATAGCTTCATCGAGGCTCATCAAGCCGACTTCCGGCACTCCCGAGTACTGCATATTGATCTTGGCCAAGTCCTCTTCGCCGCCTTGTGCTATCTCCCATGCGATGTAATACGCTGATGAGAATAGGAACACGATGGCTTGCGACGATTTCTTGGCATGCATTTCTGCCTTCTGCTGCGGAGAGATGTTCCCCGTCGCATTGCGGCCGATCAGCGTGTCGAGACCGGACGTCTTGGCGAATTGCTCCGCCATGTGATATCCGATCTGGTAACCGCGCTTCAAGATATTCGCTATCCTGTTATGAGGCTGACCGAGGATCACGGGATTGCCCGAGAGTTCGACAAGCTTCCTAACCACGGATCTCGTATCATTGTTCGCTCCAGCAATTGCCGGATTGGCCATGATCGAGGCGAAATCACCGTACGCGTCCTTATCCTTCGCGGACATCTCTTTCGGCTTCCATGTCACGTTCTTCAGGAACCCTATGACAAGGGTTTCATGCTTCTTGATGTCGGACTCCTTGATCGGGAGTACGTTCTTGGCTTTTTGCATTGGTTCCGATGCTTATGGGTTTTACTGAGTGAATCGGGAATGACAGCCGGCGCGCAAAATCCTTGTGCTCGGCTGTAACTTTCTGAGCGAGGTGATGACTGCAGATCAGAAAATTCTTCACTGCGCTCACTCCCCGCTCGCTGCATTCGAAATCCGATGTCTCAACGTGGAATTGTTGCACGATCTTATCGGTCTTCAGGAAGCTTCCTGTTAGGTCAGCTTCTCCTGCCGAGACCAGCATCTCCACGGTAAGCGGCACACCGAACTCTCCTTTATCCATTGCTGGATCGCGGATGAGGTTGGTGAGCACATGGTCGTCATTCGAATATTCACCGAGGATCGGTCCGATCTCGATGCGCTTCAACAGCTTGGGACTAACGGCTTTGATCTTGCGGTCGATCCCTCGACCGATCAAAACCAGCTCCCGAGCCAAGAACGACTCATCTTTTACCGCCTGTTCGAACAGTCGCCGCGCGGCCTCGTCTTCACGAAGGTCGGGAGCTGACTTCTGTTGGTCGAACATCATCAGATAGATAAATGGGCGGCTGTCTTCGGAATCGAAGATCGCCCAGTGGTAAAGGAATTGCCGGATATCGGCGTTCTCGCCGATTAAGGCAAGGTCGCCACGGTTGTAGCTTCTGAAGAAAGGCTGTTCCGAGAGTGCCTTGAAATAAAGGCGCTCTCCCATCACCTGCAAAAGATCTTTTGGATCCTCGTGCTTGGTCATGAGGCGGTTCAAGATCTCACCCTTGAGATCCTGCTCGCTCGGAAAGCTCTTCAGTCGCTCTTTTGCCTGCATCAGGTCTGCGTCCAGCTTCGTGAATTCGAGGCTATTCGGATAACCCGAGAAGGTCGTATCAATACGCATCGCCGAATCGGCGTCGTAGAGATACTTGTAACGCAGAATGACAATGGTGTTCAGAAAGAGCCTGAGATAATGCTCGATGAGCTTCACCTCATTCGCCTCCCCGCCATGCGTAGTGCTTTGGTAGAAAGACATGACTCTCTTGAAGACAGAGTTCAAGTACTGGAAGTAGTGGGCGTTCTGATCGGACTTAAGATCCACCATATTGAGATGATCATTTTCCGTGTCAGTAAGAAGCTTGAGTTTTCTCATTGTTGAGGTTTACTGTTTGTGAAAACCCCCCGGCACATGTCCGGGGGGTCTCGCTTGTCAGCTGAGTACGCTGAAGCCTTCAGTGGCGGGTTTCCCGCCGCTTGGAGCTCCATCGGAACCCTCGGGCTTCTCTTCACCATTGTGCTTGTAGAACGAGGCGACGGCTTCTTCAGGATTGATGCCGTATTGCTTCATGTAGTCCTGGAAAAGTTCTTCCTCGGTTCTTATAACACCGGCCATGGCTTCGGCATAGACCTTACCTACTTGGTGTAGGTGTCTCATCCGCTCAGGATGCTTGGCAATCTGAGCGAGTCGGTCATCCTCGGAAGCTTTGGCGGCTGATGCCGTGTATTCGATGTTGAACTCATCGACTTTCCCGCCAATGTTCCTGTACATCGATGTCACCTCCTGATCCTTTTGAGCCTGCATGATGCTGACCAGCGTCTTCCACGTGACGGAGCGCTTGTCAGATGCGGCTTTCAGGGCCTGGAGGTTGGCTGCCAAGTTTGTCTTCAAGCGGGTTACCGCGTCGTACTGAAGGCTCAGTTCATTGACCGCAGCCTCATACTCCTGGTTCACTGCTCGAGCCTCTTCAAGCTTGGCTTTCGTGTCGCCGTACTGCTTCTTCAGATCTTCGACGAGCTGGTCCTGCTTCGCATAGGCTTCTGTGCCCTTCTCTGCGATCATGGCAGCAAGCTTATGACTTTCTTCTGTGACCTTGGTCATCAGATCTCCGGTCTGTTCGTTCCATTCGCGGAACTTCTTGCCCGCTTCGTCACGAAGCCTGATCGAGGATTTCTTCTTGTCGTCGATCTGCGTCAGCTGCCTCACCAGTCCCTGGACACGCTGTCGGACGAGACCATCGATCTTGGATACCAGACCCATGTAGTGGGTCAATGATTCCTCCATCGATGCCGTCTGCAAACGCTTCCGGTAAAGTTCATCAGCCTTGGCTTCAGCATCCGCGAGTCCTTGCTCACGATCTGCCTTGGTGCGGTTCAGCTCCTGGATCAATGCTTCGGCCCTGCGAACTTTACCGCCACGACCATTGAAGATCGAGAGGAACCAGTTATCCGAAAGCGCTTGCGCGTCGGTCAGTTGGTTATTCGCCGAAGGGATCCTTGCTTTGACCTCATCCAGGAATTGCTGGGCTTTGTCGATCAATGCCTGTTCGTCAGGATTGAGCGAAGTGAGTTTTTCAAACCCAAGCTGCACCGTATCCATGAATTGCCGAACTGCCAAGAAGACGTTGGCGAGGTCTTTTTCCTCCGACTTGAGCATCGCTTCCACCGACTTGAAGTCGGCGGTCATGATCCTCTCTCGGAGACCAGCTTTGGCATCTCCGGTCTTCGCATCCATGACCTGATCGATCACATCAGCGTAGTCTGTACCTGCCACTTGCTTGACCTTGTCCTCCATCTTCGTTTGCACATCTCCCTTCTGGAGTTCCTCCAGAAGATCGAACTGGAACGCGGGATCCTTGTCTGTCATTTCTGCGGTTTTTGGTTTGTTTTTCGTTTCTGCTTTAAGTTGTCAACGACCTGCGTTAACTTGAGGGTAATACTACACATTTCGGGTTATTTGTCAAGTGTTTTCAAGGCTTTTTTGCTTTTTCCTGGGAAGCCTGTAAATAAGGGCCCAAATAGCAAAAACCCCGCACTTTCGTGCGGGGTTCTTTCGGGTTACAGCTCACGACCCAAATTGCCATTTCTGTAGTCATCGTCGAGCTTGGTGTCATTTACCGGCTCCCCCTCGAGAAGCGTGGCTTGTTCGAGAGACGTACGATGCTTGACCTCTTCTTTCTTTTCGAGGTTATCCCAGTGCGGAACATCACCAAACCTGATGCTGTAGACCGTCATCGACATCCACTTTTCCGGGATACGATCTTCTGGCACTTTCCAACGCCCGTTGAACGGATCATCGAGCTCGGTTGCGATCATAAAACCCATCACCGCCAGAAACACGAAGGTTCCAATGAAAAAGCATCCCACGCGAATGGAACTGAAATCGAAGAGGAAGAACATGATGGTGGTCGTAAGCGAGATAAAGAGAAGCAATCCATGCATCAAAGGATGCGTTCTTCTGTCGCGCTCTTCGAGGAACATCAAAGCGTTCATCGTGTCGATGGCCGCGTTAATCCTCTGGTTCTGCGTCATGCATCGGTTCAGCACAAATCCCAGGATAGTGCTATAGATGATGCTTGGCATCAGTACAATCAGGTCAGACCCGAGCTCTCTTGAGCTGATGCCTTCCGATTGCAAGTGGAATGCCTGATAGATATGGTGCTTGAAGAAGAACCAGATGGCTACAAACACGACCGAGAATATCGATGCGATTGCAAACATCGGGAAGGACTTGCGAAGCGTGTTCGCTAGTGTATGTTTTTCCAGCTTATCTTTTTCCATGAGAGGAACTTTTTCTGCATATTACCTAAAAATTCCTCTTTGTCAAACTTTTATGCCTGGTAGCTTTTCTTGAATTCTTCTTTAAATTCTTGGAATCGATCTTCGAGTATCGCCTGCCTGATGCCTTTTACAAAATTCACCATGAAGTAGAGATTATGAATTGAACCCAAAGTGTTGGCCAAAATTTCTTTTCCATGAAAAAGATGTGCGACATAGCTCCGAGAGAAATTCTTACATGTATAGCATCCGCATCCTTCCTCGATCGGCAAGAAATCTTCTCGGTATTTCGCGTTCATTATATTTATTTTTCCGGCTTTCGTATAAAAAGATCCGTTACGGGCGATCCGTGTTGCGGTAACACAATCAAAAAGATCACAACCATTTTCTACCGCTCCGAGGATGTCGAGTGGTTCACCGATTCCGAGTAGGTGCCTCGGCTTCCCTTCCGGAAGACTTTCATTTACCCACGCGACAGCTGTCCCAATGTCGTCTTTATCAAACGAGCCGCCAATTCCAAAGCCGTCGAACTCATTTCCATTTTGAGTTTTCATGCCCGCCAGAGTTTCAGCAGACTCTTTGCGTAAATCTTCATGACGTCCGCCCTGCACAACGGCAAAAAGTGCCTGAACATTTTCTGGATCCAGTTTCTCGTGCGCTTCGAGTGACCGGAGCGCCCATCGGTGAGTTCGTTCCATGGCCTCACGCTGATATTCATATGTCGCTTGCGGACTAGTGCATTCGTCGAATGCAAATATCATGTCCGCGCCCAGATCCCACTGGATAGCCATGGAAGATTCTGGTGTGAACCTATGTTCTGAACCGTCGAGATGAGATTTGAAAGTCACCCCGTCTTCGTCTATCGAGGCCAGCTTGCCGTGATTCCCTGTTCCGCCATCTTCAACAGGCCTCGTTTCGACATCGCCCTTCGCAACTTTTGACACACGCTCGCCGAACGCGGCGCCCAAAGAAAAAACTTGAAAGCCTCCCGAGTCTGTCATCGTCGGCCCCTTCCAATTCATAAACCTCGCAAACCCTCCAGCTTTCTTTATGAGTTCCGAACCAGGTTGCAGATAAAGGTGGTACGTATTCGCAAGCACGACCTGAGCGCCAACGGTATCGAGCATCTCGGGTGTCAGAGATTTTACCGTCGCCTTTGTTCCGACAGTCACATACGCTGGTGTTTCGATCTGCCCATGCGGAGTTGTGATAAGTCCCGCGCGCCCCAGCGCTCCAAATTTTTTATTTATTTCGAAATTAAATTTCATGCTTTAAATTTGTACTTGCACCCACCTCTCTTCCTGGATATTCACTGGACTCTTCATCAAGACTTTTTTGAACGAGTCGCGCGCATCAAAGTCTATTTTTCTGGCGACCCCAAGCGGCATATTCGTAAGTCCTGGATAAAAGAACATGTCACCGACCGCGACTGTGACATCACGCGCCACATCTACCTCGAATGTTCCATTCCCTGTTCCACGGGCATTAAAAAATCTCCCTGTATTTCCATAGACGACCTGAGAAATATTTCCCGGAGCGGAATAAAGGAGCACACGGGAGGAGTTTGATTCGACAGACTCTATCTCGCCAACTAATACATTCCCGTCTACGAATACTCGCATGTCCGGCTTTACACCATCATCTGATCCGGCATCGATTATAAGAGTATCGTAAGGAGTTATGTTAGGTTTGGCCAAAATGTTTCCAAGCACGAACTGCGAGCCTGTCGGCATGCGGCCCATGATCTCTTTGAGTTCGGCATTTTCCGCAGCAATATTTCCGGATGACGTGATTTGAAGATTGAGGCGATCAACCTCTTCACGAAGACGTTTATTTTGTTTCCATAAATCTTTTTTTGATGAAACATTGATAGAAAGAAAATCAGCCGCATAATTCTCCGCTGTCCAGATTGGTCGAAAGATACTCGTAAAAAAAGAATTCATTCCTTTTAGAAGCCCCTGTTGCAAGGCAATGAAAAAAAGCGCCAAAAGCACAAAAAAGACAAGCGTAAGCCAGCGCCGCCGATATGTTTTAGCGAGGTGGTGATTCATATTGCGTGTCTATAATTATATCCTTGTACTTTGAAAGATTCTCCAGAACCACACCCGTGCCGCGCGCAACCGCGGTGATCGGATCTTCTGCAATATGAATCGGCATCTTTACCTTGCGTTCAAGCATCTTGTCGAGACCCTTAATAAGCGCACCACCTCCCACTAGGACAATTCCCCTGTGCATAATGTCGGCCAGGATTTCTGGCGGTGTGTTCTCCAGAACTTCCCGAATACCTTCGACAAGAGTAGCAATCGACGGCGCCATGGCTTCACGGATATCTTCATCAGTTACCATAACAGCGCGCGGAAGTCCGGTGATGAGATCGCGACCACGAACCTCGATCTCTACCGATTCACCAACAGGCAACGCGGAGCCAATTGCAATTTTTATGTTCTCAGCAGTTTTTTCGCCAATGAGAAGCTTGAACTGATCTTTAAAAAAGGCGCTGATGTCATTGTTTAATTTGTCCCCAGCGATGGTGAGGTTTTTTGATTGAACAATACCGCCGAGCGAAATGACAGCAATGTCGGTTGTACCGCCGCCAATGTCGACAATCATCGAACCGACCGGATCGTGAATTGGAAGACGAATTCCTACGGCCGCAGCTGTTGGCTCTTCGACAATATAAACCTCGCGCGCTCCGGCATTTTTTGCCGCGTCATAAACAGCTCGCGTTTCGACGCTGGTGATACCGGATGGAACGCCAACAACGACGCGCGGACGGAAAAACTTCGGCGACATCTTCTCGATTTTGTTGATGAGGTACGACAGCATTTCTTCGGTCACCTCGAAGTCAGAAATCACGCCATCGACAAGAGGCCGGACGGCTTTGATATGCGGCGGAGTACGGCCGAGCATCTGCTTTGCCTCAGCGCCAACAGCGACGATGGTTCCCGTTTTTTTATTTACGGCCACAACCGAAGGCTCAGAAATGACAATTCCTTTCCCCTTCAAATAAACAAGGGTATTCGCAGTACCCAAGTCTATGCCGATGTCGTTAGAAAATAATTTATAAAGTCTTTCAAACATAATTTTTAATCTCCCCCATCAAATCCTCCGGCTTGATCATTCGGCCCTTTTCCTCACGCCTTTCCTTTATCTCAATCATACCTTCGGCGAGCGTTCGCTTACCAACAACAACACGGAGTGGAATGCCGATAAGGTCTGAGTCGGCAAATTTTGTACCGGCGGAAATATCTCGGTCATCATAAAGTGTTTCAATTCCAGCTGCGGTTAAAGTTTCATAAATTTCTTCTGATTTCGCCTTGACCTCTTCGTCATCAGCGCCGGCAGAAATAAGGTGCACAGAAAACGGCGAAACTTCTTTCGGCCAGATAAGACCTTTCTCGTCAGACAAAACCTCAGCGATAGTTCCCATAATTCGAGATGGGCCAATTCCATACGAACCCATGAAAACAAATTCTGATTCTCCTTTCTCATTTTTATAAGAGAGCTCTAGCGGTTCGGAATATTTATAACCAAGGGTAAAAATATTTCCGACTTCGACAGCCTTATGCTCAACAAGCTTGTCGCGAGTAAGTCCGAGGTTCGTTAAAACTTCATCATTCAGAACCTCCTGATTAACCGCGAGCCCAGATCCTTCGTCGACATAGATTACATCTTCGCCGGCGCTCGTGACAGTCTGGAATTCATGTGAGTACTTTGAAAAAGTACCACCTGAAGCGAACGTCATGTACGTCAGGTGGCCGATACCAAGCCGGTCATACGCGCGCTTGTACGCCTTCTGAACTTCTTTGTAAAATGCTTGGTGCTCTTCTTCGTTCTTCGCGAACGAATACATATCCTTCATCAGGAATTCACGTCCGCGCATGACGCCAGACTTGGCGCGTAGTTCATTTCGAAATTTTACTTGGATCTGATAAGCGGCAACCGGAAGATCTTTGTACGATGAAATGTGGTTCTTCAAAATATCCGTAAGAGGTTCCTCGTGCGTGAAGCCAAGTCCAAGCTCTGAATCATTTTTGAGTTTCGTCTTGAACCAATTGTCGACGACAGCGTCATCCCAGCGACCAGACTTTTGCCAAACTTCCGGGTCCTGGAGAGCTGTGAGTTTCATTTCAAGTGCTCCGAGCTTATTCATCTCGTCTCGAATGATGCCACAAATCTTGTTCATCACTCGAAGTCCCAGCGGGAGATACGCATACACGCCAGCCATTTCTTTATGCACAAATCCGGCCCGGATCAGAAGTTCGGCGTTCTTTGACGCCTCATCCGCAGGAGCTTCTTTCCTAGTTTTAGTGAAGAGTTTTGTTTGTCTCATCCCGTTAGAAACAGGTCGCGGTATTTCCGCCATCTGCAAGTTTAATGTTGATAATCTTAGGTTAATCGAGTGCCTTGCCTATCCCGTCTTCGTGACCGCGGTTTCTAACGGGACTCATGGGCTATATATTACTCGGATTTAAGGTTTTTTCCTATGCTTGACATTATAGCCTAAATATGGTATTATAGTAGTAAACCCCAGAACAATGAGAACCATATTCACCTTGCTCGTACTGAGCATTTCCCTCTTCCTGAGCGCTCAGACGCGTGAATTCACGCGAGACAGTTCGCACTTTGCCATCCTTCAAATAGGGTACAAAGAAATACTGACCTACAGCAATCCGTCCGGAGAATTCGAAGTACTCACCGGACCAGCACTTCTCATCCATGAGGAGCTGCTCGTGATCAACAACAAGATCATGGAGGTGTACTACACAAACGGTCAAGGCTTGGAGAAGGACCTGTTCGTGCTGGAGAACGGCAGGTGGAACAAGCTCCAAGAGGAGCGAAAGCTTGCCAAATTGAAAGTCCGCCGCGGTTACGACCCACAGTAAGCCCACAAAACGAAGCAACACGCCCCGCGATCATGTCGCGGGGTTTGCTTTTGTTGACAAAACCTCTGTGAATCGTAATATTCGCAAAAACCCCTATTCATGGAAACTCTAGATAATCTCTTCCTCGAGCCTTGGCTTTCAAAGACCCTTTACTTATCAGGACTACCCATGTTCTGTGTTGGAGAATATCCAGCTGGTTACAGCTTCACGCTCATGGCCATCTGCCTCGCCCTACACCGCCTTATTTGGAGACCATAAGGCACCACATCTCGAGCCCCGCGCATGCGGGGCTTTCGGTTTTCTTCATCTTGCCGAAGCCAAAACTGGAGTGGGTAGCCGTTGACTACCCCCCTTTTTCATGTAATATACGGAGGTCTGTAACAAATCCGTCTCGCCTAAGGGCGGACGAGATGCCCACACGGTTAGTCGCCGGCGGGTCAAACGGGAACCATTTAATAAGACCGGTTCCTGTGCAGATAGAATATATGGATTTATCAAAAGATCTTATGGCCGTCGGGGCCCACTTCGGATATTCGAAGACCCGCCGCCACCCGTCAGCGAAGCATTATGTCTTCACGACAAAGAACAACGTCGATATCATCGACATTACATACACAGAGAAGATGCTTGCGGATGCCCTGGCATACGTAAAAACTCTTGGCGAAGAGAAGAAAAACATCCTTTTTGTTTCCGGCAAGCCGGAATCAAAGAAAATAATTGAGACGGCTGCAAAGTCACTCAATATGCCTTACGTTGAGAACCGCTGGATCGGCGGAACTCTTACCAATTTCACACAGATCAAGAAGCGAATCGATGTCCTCATCGATCTCAAAGCTAAGCGAGAGAAGGGTGAGCTCGAGAAATACACAAAGAAAGAGCAGTCTGACTTCTCTAGGCAGATTGAGAAGATGGAAAAGAATTTCGGCGGACTCGTAGGTATGGTCAAGCGCCCTGACGCCGTTTTCATTGTCGATACACGAAAAGAGCACATCGCTCAGACTGAAGCTAACATGGTAAAGATCCCGGTAATTGGTCTATCTAACACTGACTGTGATTTCAGTGACATCGACTATCCAATTGTTGCAAACGACGCCTCAAAGACAAGCGTTCAGTTTTTCGTCGATAAGATAGTAGAAGCGTACAAGGGATAATTCCATTGTGGCTCTGCTATAATAAAAGTCTCATTAGAAAATAAGCACATTAACTATGTCTACAACAGACCTACTCAAAACTCTTCGCGATGAAACCGGCATCTCAGTCATGCAGTGCAAGAAAGCACTCGACGAAGCCGGGGGCGATATGGAAAAGGCGCGCATGATCCTAAAAAAGAAGTCCGGAGACGCAGCGGCCAAGAAAGCTGACCGAGAACTCGGCGCGGGACTTGTCGTCACCACCGAAGAAAACGGAAAAACTGTCATGCTCTCACTTCTATGCGAAACTGACTTCGTGGCAAAGAACGAGGACTTCGTAAAACTTGCTAAAGCGCTGGCCGGGAAAGCAGCTGAAGGAGGAAAAGAGGCGGCTGAAGCGGCCTCGACGGAAATGCTCGGCGAGGCCATCCAGAAGCTTGGCGAGAACATCAAGCTTGGTACCGTGCTCGTTTCTGACTCCCCTAACGCCGCGGCTTACAACCACAATGGTCAGTACGCGGCTGTCGTTGTGCTGAAAGAAAAGAACCCTGAACTCGCTCGAGATATCGCCATGCACGCAACAGCCATGCGACCAGGCTTCCTCTCTGAAGCTGATATTTCTGAAGAAGCTAAGACGAAGGCAAAGGAGGTCTTCCAGAAGGAAGTGGACGCACAGTCGGGAGATAAGCCGGAAGACATGAAAGCAAAAATCCTAGAGGGCAAAGTAAATGCTTATTTCAAGGAACAAATCCTAGGAAAGCAGATGTTCATCAAGGATCCATCAAAAACGATCGATCAGCTTGTAAAAGAAGCAAATAATGAAATCGTATCGTTTCAGATTGAAACAATCTAAACCATGTTCGATATCTCGATAATTATCTTCACCGTTTCCCTTCTCGCCATAGTGATCCTTTTCGCCGTTCAGGCGGGAAGGATCGGCGACCGGGAATATCCATCAAAGGATCTTTCATACGAGAATTTCTATAAGCTCCGCCGCAGGACTTATGAATTCTTTCAGTTTGTGATCCATTCGCTCGCGATTATATTATCTAAGTCATGGGCGCGCGTAACGCACTTTATCTCCTCAATCTTCCACAAAGGCGTGAAGCGCATAGACAGGGAGCTTCAAAAGCACGAGAAACGAAGCGCAGAAGGCATTGCTAAGCAGTCGGTCTTCATTACGACCGTGAAGGCTTACAAGCATGAGCTCAAAAAACTCAAAGGCAAAGTAGAGGAAGAATTGCCAAGGCCGCGAACCGAGAATCCCCGAAAACAAGAAGTTGACTTTAAACAGCCAGAAAGTAATATAGAGGAACCTTTGGAAGAAATTCCGAATGAAGACGAATCAAAGTAGAAGCAGCGCCGGAGTAGCTCAATGGTAGAGCAACTGTTTTGTAAACAGTAGGTTGGAGGTTCGAGTCCTCTCTCCGGCTCAGATAAATCAAAAGGCGCCTCGTAAGAGGCGCCTTTTGATTATTTAATCCCCTTCCAGCTTTTCTTAAAAAGAGTTGATTTGACCTTATGATTATCAATCCAGTGATAATGTCCGCCGCGCGGCTTATCCATGAGGAGCGCGTGGTATTTGAATCCATATTTCTTGAGCCAGTCAGCCGTGATCTTCCGGTGCTCTTTTGATGTCCTGGACGTGAAGAACGTGACGATATGCCCCGAATCATAAATCCGGTTCACTCCTTCGCGCGCGCCGGGATATGGCCGGCACGTCTTCATCCTCTCCGGCTCTTCGTTCGGAACATCTGGGCAAATAGTGCCGTCAATATCAATAAGATAATTTTGTTTTCCTTTCGGAAGTACGGGACTCTTCTTTGGCATGGTTATTGAGCGCTAGTGGCTGTGGAAGGCTTCTTCACAGACTCTGTAGTATCAGCCGCTTTCAATTCAGCGCTTTCTTCGGCGACAATAAATACATCTGGCACGATGGCCTGGATGTCTTCAAACTGTTGGAGACCGTAGTAGACTTCCCCATTGATAACAAGAGCTGGCAACCGCTCAGGCTCTTTGACCTTGTAAATAGTAATAAGGGCTTTCAGGGCTGAGAGGTCCAGATTATAGTCGAAAGCGTAAACGCGAACGTCCGGATAATCTTGGCGGATATCTGTCAGGATGTAGCCCTGCTTTTCACAATCCTCACAATCAATCTTGTTCGAGTAGAAATAAATGATGTTTGTCGTTTTGAGGCCGCATTTATCTTCGGCCTTCTTCATCAAGAGATAGTCTTTAATCTGAAGCAAAGAATAATATTTCCTGAGACTTGCGCGCTCTTCGTCCGAACCAAGCTCTTGGTTTTCAGAAAACTCTATCTTCGCCGCCAAGTCGTTAAGCTCCTGAGAGAGGATGCTGTCGTTTACATTTCCGCAAGAAAGCTCCTCAAGGAGATCAAACTGTGTCTCTGATGAGAGAATATCGATCGCGATAGTATTCTCGATATTCCTGATCTCTTTAATCTTTTTATTGCTAAAAAAATTTGACAGATAAAAGGCCGTCAGAAAAAGAAATGCCGTTATGACGAAAGCTATTATGTATTTTACCCCTTCGCTTCTGTTATTATTCATCCCGTTAAAGATAGCAAATTATTAATTTGCATATCATTATTATTTCAGTATTTTTAAAAACTTATTCCCCCTTCCCGCAAAGTTATAGCATTAACCGAACATCTCTAACGGGATTCATAGGAATTCTGCGTTAGCGCCAGCTTACAGCCTTGCGGGAAATCATGGAATTATACATGGCCCGGAGGATCCAGAACGGCGCGATAACACTGAAGATGAGCATAAACGGAATCAGATAATAGTCAATACCTCCCTTGCCGGTCGCCATTTTGCGTCCTAGAGAGATAGAGACAATCAGGAGCGAGTACATCATGACCATGATGAACAGGTGTCCGCCAGTTGCAAAGAAGAATGGATCGACATTTAGGCCGAAATTGAAATCAAGTCCTGTCATGGAGAGCCTTTCAATATTTTTCGACGCGGCCATGGCGGTGTTGTAGACGAAGAGCGACAAAATATACGGGACGGCAATCATGGAAATGACACCCGCCGGCACAGAGAAGACAGAAAAAGTTCCGTATTTTCTCTTGAACAAAATTTTTCTATAATCCCAGCAATTCATGATGAAGCCGTAGATCCATCGGAGACGCTGCTTGTAGAGTTTCTTGACCGTATTCGGCGCAGTAGTGTAAACGAAGGCGTCATTGCACTGATCGATCTTCATATGATTCGACTGCATACGGAATGCGATCTCCATATCTTCGGTATTGTGCGCTTTCACATAGTTTCCGATCCTTTCGAAGACTTCACGGCGATAAAAAGAGAACGGCCCAGGGGTAACATATATGCCGCCCAGGAATCCGAGCATTTTTTTATTGAAAACAGCCCACTCATATTCGACTCGCTGCACGATCTGCATGATACCTTTCGGCTTGTTAACAATAATTGATGGGGAAACAGCCATAGTCTCAGGGTCATTTTCAAAATAAGACATGATGCGCTTCAGAGCCTGCGGGTGCACGAATGAGTCTGCGTCTAGGCAGCCAATAAATCTGGACGTCGAGTTAGCAATACCATAGTTTACAGCCGTATGCTTGCCGCCATTTTCTTTTTGGAGGACCTTGATCCCGCGCATGCCTTCGTAAGACTTCATCACATCCCATGTGTTGTCTGTCGAGCCATCATCAACGAGAAAAATATTGAGTTTGTCTTCCGGGTAATCAAGCGCGAAGAGGGACTCCACAGTACCCTGGAGGGTATGCTGCTCATTCCAAGCCGGAACAATGATGGTAACCTCCGGATAGCTCTTTAGCTCAATATGACCATTTCGGATCTTTATTTCCTTTCGCTTCTCAAGGAAGGTCAGCAGAAAAACGACCTGAACATAGGTCGACAAAAAGGCCAAAGAATAAAGGATTATTGAGGATAACTGGTGCATCTGGTACCCAAAATATAGCATTTTTAGACCCTTCCGGCAACCCGCCCGAACGCACCAAAAGTGAATAAATTTGACCTACGCCGCGTTCGATTCGGGCGGGTCTAAAATCCCCAACCCGGCCGGGAGGCCGAATTGGGGATTTTAGGGAGTTTTAGAGGTATTACATCTGCTTTGGAGCGCCGTTTGAATGGCAGCCACAAGATGAGCAAATGCCCTTGCATCCGGCGCACTTGCACCAGAAGAATTTGATAGCGGCAAGACCAACCAAGAGGTAAACGATATGCTCAAGCGTCGGCATTGATCCGAGGATCAAGTTTACGACGTTAAGATTCGTCTTCAAGAGATATCCGAGTCCTACCAATCCCCAATTCAACGCGCCGATAACCACCAACACCATTGCAAGTTTCTTCATAAATAGTTTTTCGCTATTAATTAATAATCTGAATCCATTATATCATGTCTAAAATTCGGTCAAGACAAAAGTTGACAAGGCGGAGCAAAAAGATAGTATTGCCTTAAAACCGACAACATGGACGAGCTTTACGGCCTTTCTTATGAAGCAAGGGGCGAGAAGCCCATCCCCACGCTCATTATCAACATCAAAAGAGCCCAAGAAGAAGAGGCGATGGAAATACTTCGGAAAGTGACTCAGCGAGAGCCAGATGAGAGACAGGTGAATTACTTGAAGAAGAAAAAATCTCTTCCCTTCGCGCTGGAAAACGGATTCGGCCACGGCAGTTGTGGGGTCATAGAAAAGGATGATAATCATGTTCGATTCACATTTCCACTCGCAAGGAGGAACATGCGAGAGACAGTGGTGACGATCAACACACTTATGTTCTGTCTGTCGGCACGCATTGAAGACTACTACAGCGAGCTCGTTCAAACGGATCTGCAGCTATTCACCTTCGATACTACTTACGGAGAATCGCACCACTACTCTCATGCGATCATGGGTTACCCATCACGCAGATTCAAGGACTGGCTGGATGATTACCATACGAGCCACCCGAAGATAGTGACGCGTGATGGCCTAAAAAGGGAGATCGTTTTCTTCCCAGACTACTTCATTGAAGGCATGGCTCGGAGCTGGCACAAGCTCTCCGGCAGAAAACCTTCCCAAATGGCTATGGATGGAGTCGGTGGCTGGGTAAGGGGCGAACAGCTCTTCACATTCGTCTGTCCTGGCAATGCGGCAAGCGCCGCAATCTATCCGGGGCATGAATACCAGATAAGCAGCCACAACGTCTGGGCTCCGGAGATGCAGCTGACGCTCCTTACGGGACTATTCTGCCTCTTCGAGTTCATCCAAAAGCACCCCGACGCGAAAAGCGCCCCGTAAAGGGCGCTTTTCTTTTTTAATATTTTTATTAGTTACTACGAGGAGTTATTTGTAGAGTAACAGCATCTATCATATAAGTTTTTAGACTTAGATCGGACTCATTATTGTCATTTGCAATAGTCACATAAACCGTTGCACCATTGCCGTAAACTTCATGTATTGATTCTTCTGGTTGTAACGTTATGAGATCCTTAATATTTTTTCCATAAAAATCCACAACCGCAATCACACCTGGCTTATCTTCGTAGTATCTATTTACAACTAGTTTATCCGACCCCAGAAAGGCACGCACACTTAAACCATTAACATAGCCACCGTCAATCTCGGGGTATAGCTTTTTATTTCCGTAATCTATGACTTTATACGCATGTGTTTCTTGGCTGGTAGCATACTCCAGAAGAATAAGCTTATTGTCAGGATATGATAAATTTATTCTTGGCGCCCCCATATCCCTGCTAGAAGTAAAATTATTCCATATCGCAAATATATCGTCACCGAAAGACTGATTTGAATCCGTCGAGGAGATCGTGTTGGTTACTATGTTTTTTTGTTCAGGAGACTTATTATTCTTACCTAGATAATACCCTACCAGTAAACCCACCAACAAAACCAATATGACTAATACGGCAGACTTTAAATTGTGATTATTTTTATTTTCTGTATCCATATTTATATTATATCAACAATATTTTAATCGAAATGATTTTGTGGTCTTTTTACTTGAGCTTAAAACCCTCAATAGCACTAATCGCAATTTCGTAATCTCTCAGTTCATCAACATAGTGATCATATGCTCTTGGCAAAATAAGGTCTGGGTAATTATACGTATGACTTATTGAGTATAGATACTTCTCATTTTCAAAGTAGTAAATATCTGCATATTGATAAAAACCATTACCAGCCTTTATTCTAAGTACTTGTACGTCTTCTCCGTTTATCTGTTTAGTTATTTTAAACGGACCTTCGGCTTCCGAATTTTGTATATTATTTTCTTTACGACGATCTGCCCAAAGCTTAATGATTCCATCAAGGTACGTCGAAAGATTGAAATTAGGTTCTTTCTCAATAACCGCCAAATCAATTACCGGTCTAAGAGTTGCACAGTCTGGTAAATATTTATATCCTATTATTCCCTTAAAAACGATGCCTTCTTCGCCACCAGAATTCATCTGCTGAAAAGTTATAGGGACTTTCGTGTGTCTAGGGATATAAATATCTTCAGGATTAACAATCTTTTCTGCTCCATTTAGAGTCTCCTTATTACAACTTGTATATTCCTCACGAGTAGTTTCAAACTCTGATGGATATGAAATTATAAACCGAAGATTATCGCTTTCATATACACCCTTGTCAGTGTTCTTAATAACAATAAGCGGGTTATTTTTACCAGCAGTAATTGCCTTTTCCCTGTCGGGATAGCTTACAATGGGAGTAGAGAAATCACCTGAATAATTCTGCTGTGGTACATCTTCCGTCTCTGAATCTATATTAATTTGCTCCACAATATAGCTAGTCTCATTTTCTGAACGGCCAATAAGTAATGCATAAACCGCCAAACCAAAAACTACGACTACGGACATCCATCCTATGTGTTTTCTTTTGATGTTCATATTTTAATCGAAGTGATTTCGAAGTCTTATGATTTTTTCATTTTGGCGGAGTTTTTCGTGGACTTTCGCTTCAATCTGTCGAATTCGTTCGCGTGTGACGCCGAATTCATGGCCCACTTCTTCGAGTGTATGCTGGATGCCGTCTTCGAGTCCGTAGCGCATCTCAAGGATTTTCTTTTCCTTTGGAGAAAGCTCGTTCAATACTTCCCTGATCTGATCAGAGAGAATCCGCTGCGCGGATTCCTGATCAGGTCGCATGATCTTGTCATCAGGAATGAATTCGCCGAGCGTAGATTTGTCTTCATCGTCGCCAATAGGCTTCTCGAGAGACGCCGTTGTCTGGCTGATTTTTTCGATGATGTGAATTTTTTCTACTTCAACTCCCATCTCTGTGGCGATTTCTTCTGCAAGAGGTTCGCGCGCCAAGTCCTGGAAGAGGCGTCGGTAAACCTGCTTGTATTTCGAAATAGTTTCCACCATGTGAACTGGGATACGGATCGTTCGGGATTGGTCGGCCAAGGCACGAGTAATAGACTGGCGGATCCACCAGGTCGCATATGTAGAGAATTTGAAGCCCTTTGACCAGTCGAATTTCTCGACAGCCTTGAAGAGGCCAAGGTTTCCTTCTTGGATGAGGTCGAGAAGTGTCAGGTCTTGGCTTCTGCCGGCGTATTTCTTGGCAATAGAAACGACGAGACGAAGGTTCGCGCGGGCGAGGAGATTTTTCGCTTCCATGTCGCCTGCTTCAATTCGCTTAGCGAGGTCTTTTTCCTGCGCCGCTTTAATAAGCGAGTACTGGCCGATTTCCTTTAGATACATCTGGATGGAGTCGCGGCTCTTCTTGTCTTTCGAATATTTCTCAGCGACTTTCTTTTCATCTGCATCCATGTCGAGAAGGTTTCCGCCCTCAATCACATCGATCGAAGACTCCATGAATTTGGCATAGAGATCATCGAGGAGAATGATGTCGTTTTCGATCGTCGGAAAATTACGAAGAATCTCATCGTACGTGATGAATCCGCGCTTCTTACCTTTCGTCACAAGTCCCTCGATCTTTTCCCGAATCGCCTGAGCTTTTGGATTCTCTTTTGCTGGCTTCGCAGCCTTGGCAGGAGACTTTTTAACCTCTTTTACAGTCGGCTTCACAGCTTTCGCTTTTTTGAGGACCTTCTTTGGGGCTTTTTTGACGACCTTTTTAGCTGGTTTTTTAGCTTTTTTGACCGCTTTCTTTGAAACCTTCTTCGCGAGTTTTTTCTTTTTAGCTTTCATCCCGTTAGAGATAGCGATTTTTTAAATCGCGTACCTGCATTTATTCTGATAATTTAATACCTTTTGTTGATATTCTCCCATTCCTGCCATTCCCTGGTAAAAACATCTCTAACGGGACAGGTGCCGTTTAGTATAAGCTATTTTTAAAATTTGTTAAGGTGTCGCTTGTTTTTTATATCCCCTGATCTTTTGGCCAATTCTTGATATTCGCGCGATAATTTCTCTGCCAAATCTTCGTCCTTTGCCTGTTCCGCCGCTTTGATCTTCTGCATCAGATCCTTGAGCGAGAGATCGGCGTAGTCTTCTTCAAGATTTGCGAGCATTTCCCCCATCGAGCTCGTGTCACCGCCTGCGAGCTCCCATTCGAATGCAAGCTCCTGCTTCTTTGGCTCAAACTTTTCGATCAAAGGAATAAATCTATTTTCGCCAATTATTGAAATGATCTCTTCTTTAAGTTTTTTGTCTTCGCCTTGGCCGAAATACATTCCGGCCAATCTTTTTTCAATGCTATCGAGCCTCGAAACCCTGGTTTTCTGCGCCGACACGCTTTCGGGCAGCGGTTGTTCAGATGGAGCAGCTCGCTCCATGTCTTTCCAAAGCGCATCAGTACCAAGCCTGGTTATCTCGGCAACTCTTTTTATAAAGAACGCTTTTTCTGTTTCAGTCGGGAGAACTGCAATATCCGAGAGAACGCTCGCCGTGATTCGCTTCCCGAGATCTCTCTCGTCTTTAGCAGTTTCCTTTATCTTCTCTGCCGCAAACTCAATTATATGTTTTGCGCCTTTAAGTAAGGCGCTGAAACCATCTTTGCCTTTTAGTTTTATATAGTCCGCTGGATCTTTCCCGTCTTCAGGAGGAATCGAGACCACCTTCACATCCATCCCGAGCCGGAGCGCAATCTCAGCGGAGCGCTTAGCCGCCTTCACGCCAGCATTGTCCGCGTCGAACGCCAGGATGAGATTCGGTGATAACCTCTTCACGAGTCCCAAGTTATTTACACCGTGTTCGCCGACAAGGGTATCTGCGAGCGCCGTTCCAGAAACACCGACAGCGTTTCTAAATCCCACCTGATGCAGCATGACGACGTCGAACTGACCTTCAGCCAGAATCGTGAAGTTGTATTTCCGGATATAATTCTTGGCCTTATCGAGCGCGAACAAGATTTCGCTTTTCTTAAAGAGCGGCGTGTCGGGACTGTTCACATACTTCGCAGACTTTTCATCTGAATGAAGGATGCGACCGGAGAATGCGATCGGTCTCCCGGCCGTGTCCATAATCGGAAACATGATCCGGTCGCGAAAGGTGTCATATATTCCCTTTTCAGTTTTCTTTCCAAGTCCAGCCAAAAGAATATCCTTGTCGGAGTATTTTTTCGAAAGGACTTCGTACAGATTTCGCCAACCAAGAGGCGCAAGGCCGACGCGGAATTCTTTGATAGTCTTCTCTTCAACACCGCGATCTAGAAGGTACTTCTTCGCTTCGTCTGATTTCCAGAATTCGTTTTCGAAATAAAGCGCTGCGTCTTCCAGGATTTCATACTGGAGATCCTTTTCTTTCGCCTCCCTAGGATCGACACGCCGAAGCTCCACCCCGGCTCGGTCAGCCAGGATCTTCAGCGCGCCGCGAAAATCAACGCCTTCCATCTCTTCGATAAACGTGAACATGTCCCCGCCCTTTCCTGTCGAGAAGCAGTGATAGAGGCCCTTTTCCGGCGAGACAAAGAATGATGGGGTCTTCTCGTTTGTAAACGGAGATTTTCCCTTCCAGCTTTTTCCGGCCGGATCCAATTTCACATAGGAAGAAACCACGTCAACGATGTTCAGTCGATCCTTGATTTGTTCCACGGGTGTAGCCATTCCCAGATTTTATTAGATTTTAATGCCTCCTGCTAGTCTCTGTTATATGTTCGCTCTTCCCCTGTTTCTTCGTATTTATCGAGGTGTTTGTATTCGCCGCGGAAACCAGTTCCGGCAGGAATAAGGCGTCCGATGATGACATTTTCCTTGAGACCGCGGAGGTTGTCGATTCCGCCCTTGATAGCGTTGTTGATGAGAACGCGGTTTGTGTTCTGGAATGATGCAGCTGAGAGCCATGACTTTGTTGTGAGAGACACATCAGTAATACCACGAACGATAGGCTCTGATGTTGCTGGCTTGCCAGCTGTGCCTTCGAGAAGTCCGTTTTCGATATCGAATTCGACATGCTCAACAATCTCGTTTGGAGAGAACATGGTATCTCCCGGATCAGTAACTTTGAGACGACCAAACATCTGGCGAACGATGATTTCCAAGTGCTTGCGGGAAATTGGAGCACCCTGGACTTCGTACACTTTGTTAATTTCGTCGATGATGTAGTTCTGCGCCATTTCTTTGCCGCCGAACTTGAAGATCTCGCCGATTTTCGCCGAACCGTCTGTGATGAGCTGGCCTTTCTTCACCTTGTCGCCCTTCTTCACAACAGGAAGACGTCGGAACGGAACAGTGTAAGAAATTTCGTTGTCTTTCTTGTCGCCCTTTGTGTCAGAGAGTACCTTGATGATCTTTTCTTTGCCTTCTTCGATTATTTCGAACACCTCGCCGTCAGTTTCAGAAACGATGGCTGGATTCTTTGGATTGCGGCGTTCGAAGATTTCTTCAACTCGAGGGAGACCCTGAGTAATGTCGGATGCGCCGGCCACACCTCCCTGGTGGAAGGTTCGGAGCGTCAGCTGAGTACCAGGCTCACCGATCGCCTGAGCGGCGATGATTCCGACCGCCTCGCCAAGCTTCACGAGCGCGGAGCGTCCAAGGTCGAGACCGTAGCACTTCTGGCAAACGCCATGTGAAGTCTCACATGTCATAACTGAGCGGATCTTTACCTCTGTCGCGCCAGCTTTCTCGATATCGGTCGCGGCATCTTTATCGACAAGGAAACCTTTCTTAAAGATTACATTTCCATCAGCGCCTTTCACATCCTCGGCCAAGATGCGTCCGAAAACGTTCTTTGAAAGAGGAATAGAGAGACCGGAAATATTTTCGGCTGTAGCGATTTTGAAGTTCTTCGTGCCGCAGTCTTCTTCGCGGATAACCACATCCTGAGAAACGTCAACGAGACGCCTGGTGAGGTATCCAGCCTGCGCAGTTTTGAGCGCGGTGTCGGCTAGACCCTTTCGGGAACCGTGAGTGGTGATGAAGTATTCAAGCGGGGAAAGTCCCTCTTTGTATGAAGGAATGATCGGGAAGTCGAGCGTCCTACCAGACGTATTAACAATAAGACCTTTCATACCGACCATCTGCGCAAGCTGCGCGATGGTACCTCGGGCCTGAGAATCAACCATGTCTCGCGTTGGGCCATTCGCCTTCAACGCGCCAAGGAGATCTTTCTGGATATCAATCTTGGCCTGTTCCCAGACAACAATAGTCTTCTGGTACTTTTCTTCTTCAGAGAGAAGACCTTCGGACCACTGAGCGCGAATTTCTTTTTCTTTGGTTCGAGCGGCAGCAATAATTGACTGCTTAGAAGCCGGTACGACGACGTTGTCGATGCCCCAGCTTGTTCCGGACTTCGTCACATATTTGAAGCCGAAAGCCTTGATCATATCGAGCGCGCGTGGAGTCTCATCAACACCGTATTTGACGATGATTTCATCGACGAGCCGAGAGAGCCGCTTCTGCGTCATCTCTTCATTGATGAATGGGAAATCTTTTGGAAGCGAAGAGTTGAAGAGAAGTCGGCCGACTGTCGTCTCAAAAGGCTTATTCTCAAATTTGTGATATCGAGGAGAATCAGTCGGGAGAACTTTGATCTTTGCGCGGAAAGAAATCTTTCCGTAGTCGTGAGCCATCATGGCTTCATTTGGCGAAGCAAAGTATTTGCCTTCGCCCATTTCGCCTTCTACAGACTTCGTCATCCAATAAGAACCGAGCACGATATCCATGCGAGGATGCACGATCGGGTTTCCGTCCTGAGGCTTCAAGAGGTTTTTGTTCGCAGCCATGAGGTCGCGGGCTTCAGCCTGAGCGGCTTCAGAGAGCGGAAGATAAACGGCCATTTGGTCTCCGTCGAAGTCAGCGTTGAAGGCGGAACAGACAAGTGGGTGAACCTGGATAGCTTTACCTTCGATGAGGATCGGATTAAAAGCCTGGATACCGAGTCGATGAAGAGTCGGCGCTCGGTTTAGGAGCACGTACTTGCCCTGGATCACTTCTTCAAGGATGCCCCAAACTTCGGCAATGCCGTCTTCGATCAATTTGTTCGCGCCGCGAATGTTGAAAGCGAGTTCGCGCTCCAAAATTTTAGAGATAACGAACGGCTTGAAGAGCTCGAGAGCCATTTTCTTTGGAAGACCGCACTGATTGAGCTTGAGCTGAGGACCGACGACGATAACGGATCGACCGGAATAGTCGACTCGCTTACCGAGGAGGTTCTGGCGGAAAAGACCTTGCTTGGACTTCAAGTTATCAGAGAGAGACTTGAGGGCTCGCTTCTGAGACTGATTCATGGCAGCGTCAGATTTTGCGATCGAGTTGTCGATGAGAGCATCAACAGCTTCCTGGAGGATTCGTTTTTCGTTGCGCAAAATGACATCCGGAGCATTGATCTCCATCAGCTTCTTCAAACGATTGTTTCGATTGATGACGCGTCGGTACAGGTCGTTAATGTCAGACGTCGCGTGGCGTCCTCCTTCGAGGGCGACCATTGGTCGAAGTCCTGGCGGAATAACCGGGAGCACTTTGAGGAACATCCATTCTGGCCTGACGCCCGAGTTGATCATGGATCGAATAAGACCGAGACGCTTCTTCAATTTTACCTTCTCAAGAGTTGAGGCTTTTTCAACCATAACTTCTGTTTCCGCGCGGAGTTTTTCGAGGTCAACATTCTTGAAGAGATTATAAATGGCTTCGGCGCCGATAGACGCCTCGAAGGCTGCGCTGTAGCGCATTGAATAGTGATGAAATTCGACTTCATTTAGAACTTTGCCGACAACAATATCCATGAGCTCACGCTTTGTGTTTGAGAAAAGCTCTTTGAGTTTCTCTTTTGTCGCGTCGTCCTGAGCGGATTTTACTTTGGACTTGTATTCGCTCTCGAGGTCTTTCAAAACTTTCTTCTTTTCGTCTTCGTTTACCTTGTGGATCATGTATCCGGCAAAGTAAATAACTTTCTCGAGATCAGTAAGGGTGATGTTTAGGAAGACGCTCATGCGGGACGGAACGCCGCGGAGAAACCAGATGTGCGCGACCGGCGAAGCAAGCTCGATGTGGCCCATGCGGTCTCGGCGGACGATAGCCTTTGTGACTTCGACTCCGCACTTCTCGCAGACAATTCCCTTGTACTTTACGCCTCGGTATTTCTTGCAGTAGCATTCGAAATCCTTCTCCGGACCAAATATCTTTTCGTCGAAGAGGCCTCCCCGCTCTGAGCGGCCTGTTCGGTAGTTGATTGTTTCCGGCTTCTGAATTTCGCCGTAGGACCATTCTCTGATCCTTTCCGGGCTGGCCAGGCTGATGCCGATCTTTGTGAAATCTTTTATGTCCAAATTTTTCATATGGTATTTAGATTATGTGAGTATTAATTCTTTTCCATTAGATCGATATCGAGCGCGAGACCTCGGAGATAATTGAGCATCACTTTGAATGACGCAGGGAGATTCGGTTCGCGGATCTTCTGTCCCTTGATGATGGAATCAAACGTGGCCGACCTGCCCATGATGTCATCGGACTTGATGGTAAGCATTTCGCGGAGGGCGTGAGCTGCACCGTAGCCTTCGAGAGCCCAGACTTCCATTTCTCCGAACCTCTGGCCTCCGGACTGAGCTTTTCCGCCGAGAGGCTGCTGGGTAATGAGAGAGTACGGACCAATAGCGCGAGCGTGGACCTTGTCCTCGACCATGTGGTGAAGTTTCAAGATATACATGTAACCGACAGCGATTTCCTGCTCGAATTCTTCGCCCGTTCTACCGTCGAACATTTTCATTGTTCCGGTTTCCTGAAGACCAGCTTTTACAAGCTCGCCTTTGATTTCTTCATTTGTCGCCCCGCCAAACAACGGAACGATAGCCTGATAGTTAAGTGTGTGCGCAGCCATTCCAAGGTGCATTTCTAAAATCTGTCCCAGGTTCATACGAGACGGGACGCCGAGCGGAGTAAGAATCACGTCAACAGGAGTTCCGTCTGCCATGTATGGCATTTCTTCTTCTGGAAGGATCGTTGAGATCACACCCTTGTTACCATGTCGGCCAGCAAGCTTGTCTCCGACGGAGATGTTTCGAACCTGCGCGACCTCAACGATGATTTTTTTGATGATACCGGACTCAAGCTGGTGGCCTTTATCGCGAGAGAAAATCTTGATGCCGATGACGCGTCCTTCGTTTCCAGGAGAAACACGCATGGATGTATCCTTTACATCTCGCGCCTTCTCGGCGAAGATTGAGCGGAGCAGTCTTTCCTCTGGCGTGAGTTCAGTCTCGCCTTTTGGTGTAATCTTTCCGACCAAGATGTCATTTTCGCGGACTTCAGCGCCGATGCGAACGATTCCTTCCTGATCAAGATCTTTCAATTTTGCTTCACCGACGTTCGGGATATCCGGAGTCGTCTGTTCAGGCCCGAGTTTCGTATCGCGAACCACGCAAGTGAATTCCTCGACGTAAATTGATGTAAAAATAGAGTTTTTAACAAGTCGTTCAGACAAGATAATGGCGTCCTCATAGTTTCGTCCATCCCATGACATGAAGGCTACCAAAGCGTTCTGACCGATAGCGGCCTCGCCGTGATCAGTCGTCGGCGCGTCCGCGAGGACGTCACCTTTTTTGACTTTGTCGCCCATGTTTACCGATGGACGTTGTCGCATAAGGGAGAATTTGTTCGTACGAACTGTGTGAATGAGTTCGTAAGTTTTTTCTTTGCCTGTTGCAGTTCCTTTTACCTTGATCTTCTTTGAGTCCACGTATGTGACTTCGCCAGCTTCTTCGTTTATGACGAGACGGCCCGAGTCGCGAGCGATAACTTCTTCGATACCTGTGGCAACGAGGGGCGCCATCGGCACGATACAAGGCACGGCCTGCTTTTGCATGTTCGATCCCATCAAGGCTCGGTTCGCGTCATCGTGCTCGAGGAACGGAATCATCGAAGTGCCAAGGGAGAACGCCTGGTTCGTCGCGACATCGATGAAGTCGATTTCTTTCTTTGAAATGATGCCAGGGGAAGTCTTGATTCGAGCTTCGACCTCTTCGACAGTAATATTTCCGTTCTCATCACGAGGCGTGCCACCGTGAGCAATATTGTACTTCTCTTCTTCAAGGGCGTTCATGTAAACTACCTCGTCCGTAATTTTTCCATTCTTTACGCGGACATATGGAGTCTCGATGATGCCGAATTCATTGATTTTTGAATATGTGGAAAGGTGAAGAACGAGACCGATGTTCGGACCTTCTGGAGTGTGGATAGGACAAACGCGGCCATAGTGGCTAGTGTGAACGTCGCGGACTTCAAGTCCGGCTCGCTCTCGGGTGAGCCCTCCAGGACCGAGAGCCGAAAGGATTCGGAGGTGTTCGATCTCAGAAATAACATTCTCTTGATCCATAAACTGTGAAAGCTGGTTCGTGGTGAAAAATTCTTTAACGCGAGCCTGGAGAGGACGCTGGTTGATGACCGTGACCGGAGTCGCGCCATCGGACTCGATAGTCGACATCCTGTCCTGGATGTTTCGCTTGATCTGAGTCATACCGACGCGGAATTTCTGCTGGAGAAGTTCTCCAACATATTTGACACGGCGTCGGCCGAGGTGGTCGATATCGTCAGCTTTCGCATGCTTGTCATTGTTTAGGTCGAGGATGTTTTTCACGATCGTGACAATGTCGTCGGCATTCAAAGTCGAACGCTCAAGCTCGGCTTTCTCCATCGATTTTTCGAATCTCTGATTGAAGCGGTGTCGGCCGACTTTGGAGAAGTCATATCTATCGGAAGTGAAGATGCCGTCAACGAATTCCTTGGCGTTGTCGGCGGTCGCCATATCACCATCGCGAAGTCGCTTGTAGATGTCGACATACGCTTCTTCCATAGTCTTTGAGTGATCTTTCTCGAGCATGAGCGATATGAATTTCTCGTGAATCTCATTTCCCTTGAAGGCCTTCTTGAGCTTGTCCTCATTATCAAGTCCCATGACACGAAGGAGCTCTGTCACTGGAAACTTTCGCTTCTTGTCGATGCGGGCAAAGATCGTGCCGTCCTTGTCAGTTTCGAATTCGATCCAAACGCCGCGATTCGGGATGATCTTGGCGCCGAAAGCTTTCTTTCCTTTTAGGTCGACATCAGTGAAGAAGACGCCGGATGAGCGAGTTAGCTGGGCAACGATAACGCGCTCGACGCCGTTGATGATGAACGTGCCGTTGTTCGTCATGAGCGGGAAATCGGTGAGGAAGATTTCCTGTTCTTTCTTTGAGCCATTCAATTTATTGAAGAGCTTGGCGCGGACCTTGAGCGGAGCCTCAAAAGTCAGCTTGTTCTCCTTTGCGTAGTGAGGATCGTGTTTCGGCTCGCCGAGTTCGTAGGACTCGAAACGAAGCTCGAACTTCTTCTCCGAGTAGTCGCTGATAGGCGAAAACTCCTTGAAGACCTCCTTGAGGCCGTCAGAGAGGAGCCATTTGAAGGAATTGAGCTGAGTCTCCAAAAGATTTGGGAACGGCACCAATGGAGCCTTATATTTAGAAAAATACTTCTTCTCGCGCTTCGTCGTCTTGTTTCTTGGCATAAATTTCTTGTTTATAAAATTATAATATCCTCACACACAGCTCCGTTCCGCTTTTAAAAGCGGACAGAAAAACGCAAAAGCAACAAGTCTGACTTGTTGTCTTTATTTGTTTTCCTTTTTATAAAATTTTACTAAGCAAAGCTTATGTATCTAGTCCGCCTCGGCTCGTCGCCGATTCGAGACGGGTCCCCGCCTACTAATACAATTGCTTTTGTCGGCCAAAACTCAATCCAGGCAATTAGGTCCCTAATATACCTGAAGGCTGTTTCTATGTCAAATCTTTATCCCCTTTGACTACCTCGGCGGGTATGATAACTCCGTTTTGGGTCATCTTTTTCCTGGCAGAATCGAACAACCTACGGATACGGCCGAACATGGTCCATGCGGCTAATCCAATGATTCCGGCTGGGATGAGAAGGAGCCAGAAGACTACTTTAAAGAATAGATACGGTCCGCCGAGGAGGCCGGTAAAGCCAACCATAAATATCGCGGCAAAGAACACGCTGGCAAGAAATGTGAAAATTATTAGTGGACCTTTCAGAACATCAAGCGCCATTTCCTGCCCAAAGGCCGCAGGATTCTTAATCCCCTTTTTAACATCGCTGTAAGTTTTAAATATTCCGAACATTTATTTCTTCTTGGTCTTATGCTCGTTCAGTTTAGCATGGTTCCCGGAGAGAAAGACTTTCGGCACACGGAGTTTCTTTCCTTTGTATTCGTAAATTTCCGGGCGCGTGTAAATCTCCGTTCCGCCTATGCGAGTCTCTTCGAGCGATTCGATCTTCCCCAAGACGCCTCCGATCTGGCGCGCGACAGTGTCGATAACAATCATCGCTGGAATTTCCCCGCCGGTCAGAACATAGTCGCCGACTGAGATCTCTTCGGCTTTCGTAATTTTCTTTACACGCGCATCAATCCCCTCGTAACGACCGCAGATTAAAATGAGGTCTGAATATTTTTTCGCAGAATTTTTTGCATACGACGTATCAAGCTTCTTGCCTCCCGGCGCAAAAATGATTGTCTTAGGATTCTTCAAATTTTTCGAAGCCTTCTCCCATGCGCGGATGATAGGATCCGCGATCATAACCATACCGGGGCCACCGCCATAAGGTCGATCATCAACTTTGCTTGAAATATTTCCGTCTGGCCAGACTTTGCGGAGCTTTCCTCTTACAAAATCTCTTGGATTATAGAATTTAACTTTGATCTTCTTTTCCTTAATCGCCCGCGCCAAAATAGACTCGCCGAGATACGAGTCGAACATGTTCGGGAAAATTGTGATCACATGAAATGTCATGTGAAGTGATACTAATACGTTTTCATAAAAAGCAAAAGCCCCGGCACAGTTTGTGCCGGGGCCGATCTCTTCTATTTCTTTCCCTCGAAAGGATGCTCCTTGACCTCCCTTTGCAGGTCTTTCAAGAACAATCCGAGCAGGGTCGCGTCTATGTCCTTTTCCGGCGGAGAGATCATGCCTTCTTTCTGGGTGAACTGCACGATGTGCACCCCGCGCGACGGCCCGGCTGGCCAGGACATATTCATTACGTGCCGGAGGTCATGTGCGTCAATGTCATTGTTCCGCCACTGTACTTCGAAGTAACCGGCTGCCTCAGATGGTCGCGTCAAACTGAAAAAATACGTCTTTTCTTCTTTTGTCAGCGAGATCAAAGCTGTGAGAGTCGGATCATCTCCCGGAACGTCAGCAGAGGCAGGATACCCCGCCGCGAGAGCCTCCCTGTACAGCGAGTCGAGCTGCGAAAGGACGACTTCGGTCAGCTGCGCGTCGAGGATGGCGTGCGAGACAGGCGGCAGGTGAACGTCTGAATCTTGGGCATTGAGCACTCCCGAGAGAAGTAAACTGAAAAGAGCCAGCAAGACGGTTTTCATTGGTTTCTGTTTTTCGATATAATACAATAAATCGTAATTCTCGTCAATGAAAAGCCCCGCGCCAATAGCGCGGGGCTTCCCTAAGAACTTTAGACCTCGACGAGCTTGCCGGACTTAAGAAGGATCGGCACTGTCTGAATGAATTCGCTCAACCTGGCAGCACATGTTCCATAGTCAGCGATCGCCGAAGCAGGCTTGCCGTCTTCGAAGAGCCGATAGTACATGCGACCAACATAGAGCAATTTGGCCCCCTCCTCGTCGACCGTCTCATCAATCGACAAGGTGAGTGTCTCAAGAGGCTTGTCAACTTCAAAGACCTGCACGATGAAAGTGGATACTTTACAGTTCCGCTCATGCGAGTACCTGGAAGGTTGAACTACGATCGAGTAATCGAGTCCGTGCCAACTGATCCTACGGGTACCGTCTAGAACCGCTTTTCCACGCACAGTGTCAGCGCTGAGTTCGCTTTCAACCCTAGCCACTTCCTGCCAATAGAATCGAGAGTTCTCGGGACTGATATCGACATGCTGCACGACATCGTTCGAATCAAAAGTGGTTGTTACCATCGGAAGTCCGAGGGAGGCCATTTCGAGCCTCATTGAACCGATGGCCTTTGCCACTTCGTCATGAACGATCGAGCGCACCTGATCTGCAGTGAGGAGAACAACGGGTTCGGGCGCGGTGGGCTCAGGCTTTTCCTGAACCTCAGGAACTTCCATACCCTGCTCTGGAGCTTCGGGAGTTGGTTCGGCTGTCTTCGTTTCTTCGCAAGAAGCGAAGATGAAGGAGGCAACCGGCAAAGCGAGGGTCAGCAAATGTTTTTTCATGTTCTTTTTTTGCAAGACCTTACCATGCTTAGCCACAGTTGTCAAATAAAAGCCCCGGACGCGTGTCCGGGGCTTCATTCTCTTACGTTTCAGGAATCCACCTTCTTCCCAACCAGCTTTTGTTGCTCGAGCAGATCAATGACCTCGGTCAACGTGGTGAGTGCATTATCCTCAACGAAGTTATTGCCACTCGAGTCCCAGTCGGTGCGTTTGTTCGAACATCGGTCGTACCAGTTGCCCATGACCCGGCCGTCGACAGCCCTCCCGTCAACATCAAAATCCATGTTGTAGAAGAACTCCCACACGAGGCAGCTATCAATGCCTGGGGACACCTGGTTGAGCATCATAAGCAACCGCCCATTGTCTTCATTAAAGTTAAGATGTACTTGATACCCGGCTCGTTCACGGCCAACCTCATCGTTATAGACGAAAGCATCTCGCCAACCGTCTGATGACATTGCCGCGAATTCAAAGGGCATGCCCATCGAACCCGTGAAATCATTTTCACCTACCATACCAGTAGATGATGACATGAGATCCCGCAAACGATTAATCTGTTTGCCGACGCGGGAAACCTGCGCGACATTCAGCCGCCATTCACCATCTTCGGGCGACCAGAAGCCCCCGCTGATAATACCCCAGCGCACTTCTTCCATCTTCGCATTCAGGATCGTGTCGAGCATGACCGCCTGTTGCGCGAGCAACGCTTCATCATGCTTTCTGATACCCAATTTGCCCAAAAAGCAGACGATGACGATTGCCGTAATGCCGAAAATCCGTTTGATCGCTTTCATTGTGCGTGTTTGTTTTTTGAGACATTACGCTAATTACACGAGTTTGTCAAACATACCTTAAGAATCGGGTCAAACAAAAACCGCCCTATTCAGGCGGTTTTTGTTTCTAGAAGCTAATCACTAGCCACTAATCACTTATTAAATTCCCTTCAGGTCTTCCATGGTCTGGTCGACATCTGCTGATGCGACTCGAGGTGTTGAGCCTGTTCCTTCAGGCTTTACATAGCCTTCTGGTTCTTCAATTTTTAGGTTTACGCGAGAGTTATTCTTCATGCCGATAACTCGGAGAAGCGTTCGCATAGCTTTCGCAGTGTTTCCCTGACGACCGATAATTTTACCCATGTCTTCTCCGTTAACAGAGAGGGTCAAAAGGACGCCCATTTCGTCGACCTTCCTTTCGAGCTTCACATCTCCCGGATGATCAACCAAAGCCTTTACCACGTACTCTAGAAATTCCTGATCTCTTTCCATAAATTCATTCAATGTTTTCTAATCATACAGATTTCGGACTAAGAAATACTGTTTTAATAATTTTAACCCATCCATTAGTTCCGCGCAATGAAAAACCGCCTCTCGGCGGATTTCATTAAGCTTTAGCTTCTTCTTTCTTTACCTGCTTGGTTCGCTTTGGCATAACGTTCACTTTCTTCCCTTCTACGATACCTTTGTCGACGAGGAAATTGTGGACCGTTCCGGAAGCCTGGGCGCCTTTGCCGAGCCAATATTTGACGCGGTCAGCCTTTACTTCAACCTTTCCGGCCTTTGGATCATATGACCCGAGGACCTCGATGAACTTGCCACTTTGCGCAGAGTTGGTGTGCTCGCCCAAAACAACCCGGAAACTCGGTTCATTCTTGCGACCTGTCCTTTGTAGTCTCATTTTTAACATGGGATGGATATTAGCAGATATATATAAAAGCGTCAAACGAGGGCGATAGAGCCCCGACCAAGGTCGGGGCTCCTGTGGGGTTCAACAATGGTTACCTGTGTATCGCGGGGCGATACACATGTGGACGACGTGGCTTCGGTCTCGTGTGGACCTTTTGCTTTCCTCGTTTGCCCTTACTTCTGGCCTGCTTCTCTTTGTACTTCTCTGCGTTACTACGCCTCTTTTGCTTAGCCAAATCCCGTCGAGAGAGATTGCTCTCCGTCTCGAGATCTCTGATAGGCGCAGAAACGGGACGCGGTTTTGCCTTCTGCAGAACATTGATCATGTTATCGTACTGCCTCGGCAGACCACGAATGATCTTATTCAGAAGCTTCTGAGGAACTTTGCCACTTTCACTCATTTTCATGGTGAGGAAATTTGTCCCTATATTATCACAATCATGCTGAAATTTTCGCTCATATGTTAATATCTCTAATATGCATAAAAAACGAGCCCTCCCCCCGAAAACGCTCTCGGGAATCATCAGAGTCAGCCAGCGCGGTACTGGCTATTTTCGTCTGCCAAAATTTCCTGAAAATGGAGAAAAAAAACCTGCGAACGATACGGCAGAGATCGCCTTTTCAGACCTTGGAACCGCGCTCCATGGCGACACAGTAAAGATAGTTATGTCCGGCAAAGGCAAATACGGACCGACGGCAAAGGTCTTAGAAATTCTAAAGCGCTCGAAGCGCGGATTTGCCGGAGAGCTCATAAAAGAAAAGAGCGAGATGGTTCTGAAACCGAGCGATCCTAGGATGTACACAACCATCTCTATTCCCTCAAAGTTTCAGAATGGCGCCAAGCTTGGCGACAAGATCTTCGTGCGCATTACGCGTTGGTCAGGCATGGAACACAAACCACTTGGCGAAGTTGTAAAAGTTCTCGGACGCGCTGGCGAACACGAAGCCGAAATGCAGGGAATAATCCTTGAGCGCGGATTCGATAGCTCATTCCCGAGAGAAGTGGAAAAAGAGGCGGAGAAGATAAAGCATGAGGGCATCAGTCCTGCTGAAATAAATCGCCGCCGGGATATGCGAAAAGTTACGACTTTCACTATCGACCCGGAAGACGCAAAAGATTTTGACGATGCTTTGTCGTTCCGAAAACTACCGAATGGAAATTTTGAAATCGGCATTCATATTGCTGATGTATCTCATTATGTCCGGCCAAACACGGCGCTCGATCGCGAAGCTCTAGAGCGCGCAACTTCAGTCTATCTAGTAGACAGGACAATTCCCATGCTTCCGGAGATACTTTCGAACGATTTGTGCAGCTTGAATCCTAACGAAGACAAGCTCGCAATGAGCGCCATATTTGAGATGGACATGAATGGCGCGGTACACAAAGAGTGGTTCGGAAAAACGATCATAAATTCTGACAAGCGCTTTACGTATGAAAACGCGCAAAAAGTTCTGGATGACAAATCTGGAACATTCTACGAAGAGCTCGACACTATGAATCGAATAGCCAAAAAGCTCACGAATGAGCGAATAAAGGAGGGTGCGATTCTCATGGAAACCGATGAAGTAAAATTCAAACTCGACAAATTCGGCAAACCTATCTCGGTTTATATCAAGCAGCGTGGAGACACAAACAAATTGATCGAAGAATTTATGCTCCTTGCCAACAAGCGCGTAGCCAAGTGGGGCGCGCACGACAAAGACAAGAAGGACCGGGTCTTTATTTACCGAATCCACGACGAACCGGACAAAGAGAAAATTAAATCGCTCAAAGAATACCTGAAGCTGCTTGGTTTTGAACTCAGGGAAAAGGGCGGTCGCGTCGCGCCGCACGAATTCAATAAATTATTCAAGGAACTCGAGGGTCGCGAGGAGCGAGACACTATCCAGTCAGTCGTTATTCGTAGTATGCAAAAAGCTATCTACTCGACGAAGAACATTGGCCATTACGGATTGGCGTTTGAGTTTTACACACATTTCACTTCCCCAATCCGCCGCTATCCGGACGTTATCGCCCACAGACTCCTGGAGTCATACATCCAAGGAGAGAAGATTTCTAAGGAAAAAATGGCTTACTACCAAGAATTGGCGGAACATTCGTCAACGCGCGAAGTCGAAGCGGCTGACGCCGAGCGCACCAGCGTAAAATACAAACAAATAGAATATATGACTGATCGTATCGGCGAGATTATGGACGGCGTGGTTACCAGTATCACTGAATTCGGCATGTATGTCGCTGAAAAGACGACCAGAGCTGAAGGTTTGGTTAAATCGAGAGACATAGAAGGCGATTATTTCACATATGATGAATCAAAATTCGTGCTTCGAGGTCAAAAAACTGGTAGGATGATAAGAATCGGGGACAATTTTAAAATCAAAGTTAAATCTGCCGATGTAGAAAAGCAGCAGATAGACTACATTTTGCTTTCCGATTCATCTGATGGATCAACAATATAAGAGGAACTCAATCAAGATAATTATCTGGAGCCTTGTGGCGGTCTCTTTCGGCATTTTTCTTTCTGGACTCATAGTAAATATTGTGGACGGAAGTGGTAAGGAGGCAACTGCTGTGGAGACTGAGGAGTCACAATCAGGATTCATCAATAAATTCTTGACTTACGCTGATAAAATCAAAAATGTAGCAAGCCATTTTTCAAAATCAGGGACTGAGGCAGTCGGCAGCATCGACTTTGGTGGCCTGTCTCTTCCGCCTCAAGCCACATATCATCTCAAGGACAAAGATCTTGAACCTAAAGTGAACGCCCTAGCCTATGTGATCGGCGATGCGGACACGGGCGAAATCATATACTCAAAAAATGCTGACGTGGTCTCACCCATCGCCTCAGTCACAAAGCTCATGACCGCCCTCGCTTCTCTAGAAGATCTGCCACAAGAAGACATAACCAAGGTTTCAAATAAAGCCATTAATACACTGGGCCAAAGCGGCGGATTGATGCCAAATGAGAAAGTAAAAGTTTCGGATCTTCTGTATCCACTTCTTTTGGTTTCCTCTAATGATGCCGCTGAGGCTTTGGCTGAACACGGTGGACGAGAGAGATTCATGAAATTCATGAACGCACGAGCAAAAGAGATAGGCATGGAAAAAACAAATTATGAAGACCCGTCTGGACTTTCGCCAAACAACTACTCCACAGCGGCCGATCTTTTTAAGATGACAAATTATCTCTTTACCAAACACAAGACGGTTTTCGATATCACCGATCTCTCAAAATATTCTCTTGGTGGTCGCACCTGGTTCAATGCAAATCATTTCGCGCGCTATGACGACTACTTGGGCGGTAAAACCGGCTACACGGACAGGGCCAAGCGAACCGGCGTCGCCATCTTCAAAACAAACTTTGAAGGCGCTGGCGAAAAGCATATTGCTATTACGCTCCTGAAGACAGACGACCGCACCCGCGACATAAATGAAATCTTGAAATTCATCCATCAGAACGTCTACTTTTCTTTTGACAATAATCTATTCGCCAAAGACGCCGAGGTAACGCTCGGGTTCGTTGGCGACATGATGTTTGACCGCGGTGTAAAAACTTCCGTCTTCAAAAATTTCGGCGGCGATTTTTCAAAAACCCTAGAAGAAGCCGGGATGCTCGAGAAACCCGACATCATGTTTGGAAACCTTGAAGGTCCTGTATCAGACAAAGGAAGAAACGTCGGCAGCAAATATTCTTTCCGTTTTGATCCGGTCATTCCGACAGTTTTGAAAGATGCTGGCTTCGACATCGTCTCATTCGCCAACAATCATGTCGGGGACTGGTCAGATGAAGCTTTTCTAGACACTCTGGGCCGCCTCGAAGAAGCTAACCTACTCTACACCGGCGCGGGCGAAACTTACGAAGAAGCGCTGACTCCCGTAGTTATCGAGCGCTCCGGCATGAAAATCGGATTCCTGGGCTCGAGCGATGTCGGTCCTGAATGGATGAAGGCGACGCCGGAAAAGCCGGGCATAATCCTCGCCGGCGATCCGAATCTTTTGAAAGAAATCGAGAAAGCCAAGGAAGGCGTGGACTTCCTGGTTGTCTCCGTCCACTGGGGTGATGAATACAAGCCTCACAACACACGCCAAGAAATGCTGGCGCACAAGATGATCGATGCCGGCGCTGACATCGTTGTTGGACACCATCCGCATGTCGCGCAAGATGTCGAAGAATACAAAGGCGGTCTAATTATCTACTCTCTCGGTAACTTCGTCTTTGATCAATACTTCTCTGAAGAAACGATGCAAGGAATGTTCGCTGAAGTGACGCTTGGCGAAGACGGGATCGTCGATCACAAAGAAACTATTTTCAAAATAAATCCTGAATACCAGCCAATCCTTCCATCAAAACAACAAGACGACCGATTCGCCTTTGATCGCGGCACATGCCAAATCGGCAATTCTGACGCCAACCAAATGTTTACGAATGTATCGGCTGAAATCAGTGTCGACAACTATATACCCGAAGGATTGGTTGAGATTAAAGACGGCATAAAGACTAAGGAGGGTCGAAATATTTGTCTCACAGAAGAGGCGGCTCTTGCCTTCAAAGAAATGTCAGATGACGCCGCGGAAGAAGGGCTTGATCTCCGTGTAACATCCGGCTTCCGCGATCGCGGTTTCCAAGAAGCACTTTACACAAAGAACCAGGCCGAGCACGGGGATGAAGGAACCGAATCTGTGGCCAAACCTGGACACTCTGAGCACCAGCTTGGAACGACTGTCGACCTCACAACGATTGAGATCGCTGAGGCATCCGCAAGTCCGGCATTTGAGAAGACTCCTGAATTCGAATGGCTCACTTCTCATGCGCACAAATATGGATTTATTATGAGCTATCCGCGCGGCGCCGACACTGGTTACATCTACGAACCGTGGCATTGGCGATACCTTGGCGAGGATATGGCTGAGGAAATAAAAGATTCCGGTCAGACAATTCAGAAATACCTGGAAGATCTCTAAAAGAAAAGCCCCGCAATCAGCGGGGCTTTTCAAAAGGTCCTACTATCTGACGGGCTTCCGGTCGACAGACATAACGATCGGTGGCGGCAAAATGAACTTAATCCCCTTCAAGTGCGAAAGTCTCAACTCAACCCTTTTGCCAATACAGTCGCTCTTCTTTACATTGGGAATTTCAATTGTAAGTGGCAGGCCATCGGTTGAGTAAGTACCGGGATATGTGTCTAACAAGCGACCATTCGAAAGCAAATCAAAATTTGCTACCGCTTGGCGCCCCGGTGCCATATTCCATGGATACTCCCCATCTTTCGGTGTCATCAGAATCTTTCGCTCATCAGCATGACCCTCACACTGCCAGCGACATTCCATATTCCGAAACCACGTCTCTTCAAAGAAAAACGGGTTCTTTATTTCAAGCCCGCCATCATCCAAGCTCTTCAGTCCTGAAGAATTCTCGTTCCTTATAGAGAGTTTCGTCGGATTACCCGCAATCGCCTTTTGCACACTTACTCGAACAAGGAGTGTACTCCTTTGGTCCACTTCAACTGTAAATGGACAAATGACGCCGTTAACCGAGATTTTCGGTTTCACATCTGGAATTTTTACCCCTTTTCGATGCCAGAGCCCAACATCTAGAGAAAATGCGTCAGGGAAACCGATCGCGACAGCGCATACGTACCAGGCTGAAGTTATCATCTCCTGCTTTTTTCGCTCAATCTCAAAAAGTTCCCTCCGAAGATCCGCCTCCTTTTGAGCTACAGCTTCAAACTCGCCGGCATAGGCTTTCTCAATTGGTCCTAATTGTTCTCTCGTGAGATCAAGTCTGGCATCTTCGTAAGCATCTGCTGCCGGAGTGCTTGATAGCGCTCCTTTTGGAAATCGTGCGGCGAACGCATTCAGAACATCTTTTTCACATACGTGGAATTTTTTGAAAATGCCAGATATGTTTGCTCCCCCATGACCATATGTCATGACTGCTAACAGATGGATAACCTCCACCACAGGCCAATTTGTAGCAGCTGCGTAGCTAACAGCTTCTGAAAGCAGTTCGGAAGTTTCTGCGGTCTTGGATCGTTCCGTAACAGATACAACACGCTCGAATGGCAATGATCGTCTTATGATCGCTGAGAGTTCCGCTTCAACCGCAGCTCGATCTTTAAAAACCAAGTACAGCCAGGGCGTATCATGTATCTGTAGAATGGACATGAGAATGTGTTCAGGACCAACTTTGAGATTGGAAAATTGTCGAGCAATGAGGATCGCGTTGGCCACAACCACTCGGGCTTCTTGTGAGAAAGCGATTCGCTTGTTCATGTTTCAAGGTTTTGTTCAAAATACACGTTAGACCATTCCCTGTCAAATCAAAACCCCGCGCACATGGCGCGGGGGTTTGAAAAGTGCTCAAGCTTCTTGCTTCACCTTACGGAACTCTGCAAGGCTTCGGAACAGCCTGGCATTGTACTCGTGCATCATCTTCTGCACTGTCGGATCGCTCGTGTCGAGGATTACGTGGCCGGCGAACTGCTTTTCCAGTTCTTGACGACGTTCTTCGTCACGCTGTTGGTCATGTTCCGCGAGCTTTTCCTCCGACAGTCCCTCGGTGATACCGAGTTTTTGTTTGAGGAGGGTGAGTTCGTTTGGGTGGACGAGCTTGATAAGTAGATCCAGCGCGTGACTGTCACGGCTACCGTTCAACGGAACGGTCTCGGGATCTTGTTGTTGCCCATTTGATTCCACTATTAACGACGCATTCCCCTGTCGCAGTTCGTTTTGTCGGCTCTTCGATGCTGCCGATATCTTCTCCCTGATTTTCTCAAGGATGATATCGCGGTTCTCGAAGTAGATGAAGAAAGATTTGCCATTCGCCACACGTATACCCTGGAACGAGCCAGTAACACCGGGAGGCAGCATCGAGATGACCTTCTGATAGTTGTCCTGAAGCTTTTTCTTCAGCTCCGGACTCGCAGGCGTTACCGCGACATACAGCAGTTTGTCATCTTCATCATCAACATTCGGGGTGTAGAAGTACTCCGCAAGAAGCCGCCAGTCGAAGAGCTTTTTGAAAACCTCCCTTACCACAGCTAGGCCGTCAGCCTTGTTGTAGCTGTCAGAAAGTTCTCTGATGATCTCCGAAGCTTTTTTCCCACGCCGTCTGAAGGCCTTTTCTCCGGCCTCGCTTATGGCCAGGTAGACATTCTGCTTCCGCTCATCATGAGCCAACGCAGTTAGTCCATACTTCTGGAATAGCTCCAATACTTTTTCGGTATCAGTGCCTCGATCCACGAAGGTGAACATGGCGAATTCATTCTTTCGCGACTCATGAGACTCGTACCTGAATCCCAAGAGGTGCTTCAGAATGAAATTGGCAGCGGTGTACGGATCAACATCCATCAGCTTCCGGGTTTTGTGCGGCATGAATACCGGAACACTTCCGTAATCCTTGAGCTCGTAACGAAGTACGGAATGCTCATCTCCTTCTCCTTTCTGAATGTCGGGTTCATAGCCGAGTGTGGATTCAGCCACAGAAATGGCGCGTAAAGCTTCCGAGTCGTTCACGTAGAAATACTCGATCGCTACTCCTTTGTTCTCTAGCGGAACATAAGCACTTCGTCGTTTTGCACCAAAAAGCAGTTCGGCCTGATGGAAACGCTCGAGAATATCAAGCGCGGTTCGCATTGCCGGACTCCGTTGAACCTGGTCTGCTGGTGTCAGTGTACCCGCGTCCTTCGATGGTAAAACCACACGAGGCTTCTCCTCTTTTGGAACGCCTTGTGCCGGCTTTGGCGCTTGAGCTTTCTTGTTCTTCTTTTGCTCCAGGATCTCTAGGTAATCGTTGTACTCTTCTTTCGACACCTGCTCGACATTCACAAGCCTCATGGTCACAGCCATCTTACCTGGGTGCTTCTCGGCCGAATCCATACTTCGCAGGTACTGCGCTGCTTTCGAACGTATGTACTTCGTCTTCGGACCATGAAAGAGGATTTCTGTCCTCTCGAGATCAGGGGTGTCCAAGAATTCGAAAGTATTCCGATCTCCCGCGCTTGGTCCTTCTGATAGATGGTCTGGTTTGAACTTTCTGATCAGGAATTTCGCCACCGTGCGTTCTTTACGACGCCTTGAGGTCATTTTGCCTTCGCTTGTGCCCATTGGTTTAGGGGTTTTGGTGAGTTGAGAGCTCTTTTCAAAGAGCGGTCTCCGAATGGAGATTTATGTCAAATTAGCATACAAAATCATAACTTGTCAAATCAAAACCCCGCGCACATGGCGCGGGGGTTTGAAAAGTGCTCAAGCTTCTTGCTTCACCTTACGGAACTCTGCAAGGCTTCGGAACAGCCTGGCATTGTACTCGTGCATCATCTTCTGCACTGTCGGATCGCTCGTGTCGAGGATTACGTGGCCGGCGAACTGCTTTTCCAGCTCGTTGGCACGTTCTTCGTCACGCTGTTGGTCGCGTTGCCTCACCTGTTCCTCTGACATTCCCTCGGTGAAGCCGAGTTTTTGTTTGAGGAGGGTGAGTTCGTCTTCGGTTGCCAGATCAACGAACCCCATCAACATGCGGAGCGCCAGAGACTCAGACTGCACTGCTTCCTCCGGTTTGTCCAGGGCGGAAGCGGGTTCCTGCTCCTTTTGCCTTGGTGACCCCTGTCGCATTCCACCCTCATCTATTTTCCTCATCACGCTTGCGCGATCTGGGAAGTAAAAGAAGAGAGATGTCGTGCTTGTCAGACGTCCTTCAAAAGTCACTTCGACCCCAGCAGGCAATTTTTTCTGGATTGCACCGATATTGTCACGAAGCACCTGCTTGCCCGGTTCTGCTTTGGCGCTGATTGCCATATAAAGCAGCGTTCCGTCTGCTGCAAAAGCCGGCGGTGGAACCATTCCGTAGTCGCTGCCAGCAGTCCATCCAGGGACAGCTTTCAGCGTGCCCGTTATCAGGGCGCGCGCTGAAACTGCATCAAAGACTTCTTCTGCCATTGTGTTGCTCGTGTTGGTAGGTGTATCGGCCGTAGAGTTAACCACGGTCATCTTCGCTCCGATCATGTCGGCGTTTTTGATGCGGAAGCATCGAGCGTCCAGCTTATCGGCGGCATACGGGATGCCGAAGACAGTGAGACGTTCCAGTACTTCATCGCGCTTGTCATTGTGGCCGAGTCGGAAGATCGTGTTCTCGAGAGAAGACGGACCTTCGATCTTGCATTCGAACCGAAGCATTTTCGCGACGATGAATGTGGCTACCTTGACGGCAGAGAGCTGGCGCCCTTCGATGGTTCGGCTTTTCCTTGGCCGCAGGGTACGGAAGTTCGCATTCTTCAGTTCATTCAGGCAGAACTGAAGCACGACTTTTTCCGCATTGCGATTCCCCGGTCTCACGAGCGGCGTATAACCGAAACAGTCCTCTGAAAGCTTCACGGCTTCGCTCGCCTCGATCTCGTCGAAGTAGTTATACTCGACGGCGACTTCGGGCAAATGACTCGGCAGGAAGACAAGTTCCGCTCTGCGGTTCTTGGTCCCGAGGAGCAGCTTGCTTTCATGCAAGAGCCTCACGGCTTCAAGACCCCGCTGTAGCGCCGAATCAGTTTGAACCATATCCTTCGGAGAAAGTCCGCCCTGCAGGTCACTCTTGACCGGGACTTTTTCAACAGGAGGCGTATCAGAGCGTCCGAAAATTCGTCCCTCGGGCATTGGCTCTATGTCTTTCAGATGAAGAACAAACGATCCGTAGATAGTTCGGTCTTCCGCCTTATGGCCCTGCTGTCGGAAGTATATGATTGCTTCCTGTTTCAGCTTAGAGGCATTCCCGCCCGCGAATTGCACGATCGTCTTATTGTACGGGTTTGAATGCACATGATCCTTGAAGTGGAAGTAACTCCCTCCAGCCGACCTGCTTTCAACGAGGTTGAATTCTGCGAATTTCTTGATCAGCATCTCTGCTACAACACGTTCCCTGAGGATCTTTTCTTTCTCGGTCCAAATCATTGGCGCCGCGCTTGCGGGGGCTACTGCTGTGTTCATGGTCCTGGTTTTTGGTTTGGTTTTGAGCACCTTTTCAAGGTACTTTTGGTTTTGGTTTCTAGTCGAAATTTACTATTAAAAAATAGTTTTGTCAATAAACAAGGTAAGAATACTAAAACTTACTTAAATGAGCCTTATTTTGCGTAGTTTTCGGCTTCAGAAAATTTGATTGAGAGGAGTTTCGAGCCGCCATCAGAACCGATAGTTACGCCGTAAATTACGTCGGAGCGTGACATGGTTTCCCTGTTGTGAGTCACGGTGATGAGGTTTGAATACTTTGAAAGCATCTCGATCATGTCGCCATAACGCCTGGAGTTCGCTTCGTCTAGGGCCGCATCGGTCTCGTCGAGCACCAAAAACGGCGGCGGATTAACCTGAGTCATGGCGAAGACTAATGCAATGGATGTAAGCGAGCGCTCACCGCCAGAGAGCATATGGAGGTCTTTCACTTTTTTCTGCGGAAGCGTGACGTTTATGTCGATTCCCGCATCAAGCTCTTCGGTGTCATCTCCGATGGCTTCTTCACCCTCTTCTTGAGTATTCGCGCGCCGAGGCTGCATGATGGATGAGAGGTACGCCGCCCCGCCGCCGAACATTTGTTTGAAAAACTCAGCAAATCGGTCATTAATTTTCTCGAGTCCAGTTTTAAATTCCCTATCAAGCGTTTCTTTTAGCTCCGCGATCAGCGTTGTGAGATTCTGAATGCTTTTGTCCAGGTCCTCAAGCTCTTTAGCCAGGAATTCATCACGTTCGCTAGTCTCTTTGTACTCTTTCATGACATCATCGCCAGTACCAGTGCCGATATCTTCTAGCCTGATCTTTAGGCGCTCGATCATCCGACGAGCTTCGTCAATATTTTCGATCGGCGCGGATTCAAAATTTTTGTACGAGAGAATACTTTGGCCAACCAGAGCGACCGCTTCGCGCATTTCATTCTCAAAATTATTTTTCCGCGCGCTTAAATTCTTCAGGCGTTCTGAAAGTATCTCTTCTTCAGCCAGAAGTTTGTTTCTCCTGCCTTCCAGAGAGAATCTTTCTTCTTGGTCCTTGAAAGCAGCCCTTCTCTTTTCTTCCGCGTCGAGACGGAGGCCCGCTATCTTTCCAGCGTGGCCAGCTTTAATTTTCTCGATCTCTTCAATCTGAACTGAAATATCGCGCTTTGTGGTTTCAAAATCTTTGACGCCAACCTTTTCAGCGCTGCTTCCTGTCGACTTTCGGAATTTATCCCGAAATGCTTCAAAAAGCATCTTTATCCGACGGAGATTTTCTTTGATTCCCTCAAGGTCATCTTCCGAGATAGAACTCTCTATGAATTGCTCGAGATCGCGAGTAAAGGCATCGAATTCGTCCGCTTTTATAGAGATAGATGATGGCGCGCCAGACTGACGAGATTCCATCTCGATCATTCCTTCGATACGGCCAAGTTTTCTGGAAAGCTCATCTTTTGTCCGATCTAGTGTAGTGATTTCATTTTGTATTTTTGAGATTTCAGCATTCAAAGAATCGTCAACACCACTACCGGAAGCATCCTTCATTGAAGCAAGCCTAACTTCAATTTCTTTTAATTCTTTTTCGGAACCTGATCTGTGATTCCTGAGGGCCGACTCCTCACTCGCGAGATACGACTCTTCGCCTTTGAAATATGATAGGTAAAGATTCGAAAGCTCGTTCCGGAGTTCTGCCCCTTTTTCAATCTTCTCTACCTGCTTTTTTAGGTATTTTATATGTGGAGCAAGTTCCCGTCGCATCAGACCAACTTCCTTCATATTCTCACGAGTTTTGTCGAGTTTTTTGCCCGCGTCTTTCAAACGGTACTGGTAGACCTTGAGTCCGAGCGCATCCTCAATCATCGTTCGACGGTCTTTCGAAGAGCTCGTAAGAATTCTGTCAGCCTGGCCTTGAGAAATGATGTGATGTCCGGACGAGCCTATATTAACCGATGCCAAAAGCTCCACTATGTCCTTCAAACGAACGCTGGTGCCGTTTATGGAGTAAACATTATTCCCATCAGGATAAACTTCGCGTCGAAGGATTATGTCGTCAAAATCAAGCGGCAAAGGTTCCGACCTGTCTCCCATCCGGAAAACCCGGTCTTTGTTATCAAAAGTGATTTCGACAGAGGCGCGTGAACCCTTCGGCAAATCTTTCGATCCTTTGAAAATGAGATCCGACCCCGTCTTGCCTCGAAGGCTTTTCATGGACTGTTCGCCAAGGACAAATCTAAAGGCTTCGACAATATTAGACTTGCCGGAACCGTTCGGACCGACTACGCCGACAACCGGGACGTCAAAATCAAGCTTGCTCTTTTTGGCAAACGACTTAAACCCGACAAGTTCGATTGTCTTTAGCTTCATTCCTTATATTTTACCATATGGATAGTCTGTTTATCCTGTGAAATCCATGCCCTCCCCGCGGAGCAAATATGTTTCAGGAAAGGGCTTGCCGGAGGATTTTTGTTTACAAAAAATCTGAGGCAGAAGAAAATCCGGCTTCTGAATGCCGGATTATTCTGGTCCTTTCATGAAACATATTTGCGGAGCCCTAATCTAGCCAAGACTTTAGCTCAAGAGCCGCCCTCGCCGCTGCCTGCTCCCCTTCTTGTTTAGATTTGCCGCCGCCTTTGGCAATTAGATCGTTTCCAAAAAATATGCCGATGACGAAATTCTTGTCGTGGTCCGGACCGGTCTCTTCGAGTGTTTCGTAGCGCGGTGTGACATTTACCATTTCCTGAGCTTTTTCCTGGACCAGAGATTTGGCGTCGCGCCAAAGCTTCTGTTTAACGATAGCGTCAATCTTGCCAAAAAGAGAGGCGGCGATGAATTCCTTGGCCTTGTCATATCCGGCATCGAGATAAATCGCGCCGACCATAGCTTCAAAAGCATTGGCCAAAATATATTCGCGAGCTTTGCCTTTGTCTTTAGCTTCGCCTTTCGAGAGAAGCAAAAAGCTATTCATCCCGAGCTCAGTCGCGGCTTCAGAAATTGAAACGGTATTAACCATGGCGGCGCGGATCGCCGTCATCTCGCCTTCTGGTTTTTCCGGGAAGCGCTTGTAAAGCTCTTCGGTTGTCACAAGCTCAAGAACCGCATCGCCGAGGAACTCCAGGCGCTCGTTGTGAGTCGTGGCCACGCCAGAATTCTCGTTTATGTACGAGCGATGGATGAAAGCCTGCTTCAATAAATTTTTATCTTTAAAATTGAGGTTGTGTTTTTCTTCGAAAAGGCTGAAATCGGTCATCTTAGGATACTTTCGTTGTAATATACTCGACTGACTGGGCGAGAAGCGGCAAGATATCGTCGTAAGTATTTATGCTTTCGAGCTCCGAAAGCTTGAACCATTTGGCTCCGTCAAGGCCCCCGTTCGAATGGAGATCCATCTCTTTATACTCGGTTTTCACCAGATAATAGCTTACCTGCTTCAGGATTTTACCTTTTTCCGGGTGAGATGCAACATATTCGTTTTCACCCAAAAGTCGGACGATTTCCGTATCAAGTCCGGTCTTTTCTTTGATCTCACGGATCGCGCCCTGCTCAGATGTCTCTCCTGCTTCGACGCCGCCCTTTGCAAGCGTCCAATATCCGAATACATCGTGCACAAGCCCAACTAACGGCTCGCCATCTTTTTCCGTAATGATGACGCCACCAGCTTTTTTCTCTTTCGGAAGTTTGTCTGGATCAACTTCGGCGCTATTGTTCTGTTTCTTCTTTGAAACTTCATCTTTGCCTGGCTCGCCGAGTTCTTTGTAGACGGCTCCAAGAACTCCGTTCACGAACTTGCCGGATTTTTCTCCGCCGAAAGTTTTCGCGAGTTCGATGGCTTCATTGATGGCAACTTTTGGCGGAACCTCTTCTTTGTTTCCAAATAAAAGTTCAGCGAGTCCGATACGAAGAACGTTTCTGTCAACAATAGCGATCTTATCCATCGGCCAATCCGGCGCAGCTTTCTCGATGATCTCGTCGATTAAGGTGTGCTTTTTTTGAACCAAGTCAAAAAGCCCCTTTGTAAAAGAGTTTTCCTTGAGTCCCGGAGCGAACTCAACAATGTTACGGTTTAATTTCTCATCAGTTCCTTCCGCTGACATGCCGTTAAAATCCCACTCAAAGAGTGTTTGTAAGACGACTGATCGCGCAAGGTGCCTATTGGCCATATGATAAGAACAAAAACTATATTTAAAAGACCTTTATATTCTAGCAGACAAACAAAAAAGAACAAAAGCGAACTACTTCGCTTTCGTCTTCTTGTCTCCTACCTTCACTACCGCGAGAACTTGTTTACCGCGGTACTTTCCCGTTTCGAGGGAAACCCTGTGACGAAGATGAGGAGTATTAGTTTCCTTATCAATCACGATGTTTGCCATCGGAGCTCTATGATGAGACCTACGATTTTTCGTATGGGCTCTTGTATGTCGCATTCGGACTACCATGGCAACTAGTATACGGAAATCGCCAAATAATGCAAGAACGCCGCCCGGATGGGGCGGCGTTCGTCTTACTTTACATCAGAATGCAAATCGCGCTTCTTGAAGAGGAGCGGTGCATCGCGTTGGACCACGAAATCTCCAGCCTCTCCAGGGCGCGTGGGCGCATGCAGGACGTATTGGTACTTGCGAGCATCGAAGCCAACGCCTGAAGCCCATTTGTAGTCTGCTTTACCATTCTGATGAATACTGAATAAAGATGAATGTGCTTGCGACACCGATACTGGCTTCATCGCTGCTATCAATCCCCAAACATGCAACTCGGCATCGCTATCGAATCTGCTCAACAGCGCCTGTGGAGCTTCTTTAGGTAGAAGGGGCTCAAGTCCATAATCAGCTGCTCGCTTGATAACCTCGGTCATCCTTACATTTGGAGGTGTCAGGTCAATGTCACGAGGCGTCAACGTAATGGTCTTAATCATGAGAGGGAACTTTAGCTGCCCGATGTGTTTCGAACACAGAAGTTCGTGCGCTCTCACGGCGCTAACACCTGGCTGCGCCTCATCGATCATTGCTTTTTCTTGGATGAGTAATTTACCGATGGATTTGCTCCCTCTCAAGATGCTGATGTGTTGTTCGGGATTACTGAATTGGAGGATATACGTATCGTGGTACTTGCGGGACCAATCTACGACCCTTCCCGTCTCAAAGATGATTTCCTGAAGACGTGCCTTTACCTTCTTGCGATCAAGCTTTCCGGGATGACCCTCTGGCGCATCAATCCGCTTGATCATGAACATGACGGTCCTCATGAGATCACCCAATTCTTCATCGGGCAATCTCGTGTCTTTTCTGACTCCTTTTACTTTTTCCATGTTGGGAAAGTTCTACTGTGATCGGAATTGAAGGCTTCCGACCGTGGCCTTGTTTGTCATCACTTTACGTATAAAGAAAAATATTGCAAGAGAAAGGCCCGGCGCATACGCCGGGCCTCTTATCGCTCAGTCTTCTCCTGGTACCTCGTCTTTGACGGTTATCCGCCACAGCATCGCCTGATCTTTTTCAACAGCCTGAAAGGCATTGAAACGGCTGAACATGTAAGGATACTTTTCCGAACCCTCATCGGTCCGAATAGCGAAAGCCCAACTACCGTGTTCGACCTTGATGGGCGTCATGGCAGCCAAGAGCGAGTCTGGGTCTTTCAGTACCATCGTACTCAGGGCAACAACAAGCCCTTGCGGAGCATAGGAAGCCGAGATTTCCTCGAGTCCGCACTCCATCCCCCGCTGCAATACACGCTCAAATGGAATCTTCCGTTCTTGGAATCCCATCTCTCCCGGAGTTACAACGATACAATCGAAATCAATCTTCTCGGACAGCTTCTGCTTCACACGAGTGGAAACCCCGAGAAGATCTATTGATGCCATGCCAACGCCGGCAAAAACTCCACCGACTTCTTGACCTCTTTCGTACAGGATATCCCTATGACGATATGGGCCATCAAACGGCAGGATGCTGGCTCGGAAGACTTCTCTTTGCCAGCCCTGGAAGCGGGCACCGACTTCTGCCAATTCCTGCAATCCTCTTACCACTCGATCATAGTCGAGTTTTCCCGCCTTCCCGTAAGGAAGATTCACCTTTGTAACAAGGTGATGCAACATGTTGGCAAGCCTTCCGCTTTCTTCCAACGTCATCTTACCGTCTAAGACTTTTGCGAGTCCCATGTTCGACAGTGTTTTTGAATTGACCGAAATCAAAGGCTCTCGGTCTACGCCTATTTGTCATGACTATACTGAAACTTCCAGAAAAAGCAAGAACGCCGCCCCGAAGAGGCGGCGTTCAAAAAGTTCAGCGATACCTTCCCCCGAATCTGCCCAAGAGCTCTGCGGAAGTTGGGACATGCCAAGGCGCTTTCAGAAGCCGAATGACCTTGATTTGATCAGGCGGAATTTCCGCTCTGTGAAATGCCAGGTAGTGCAAACAGAGCGAGTTCACATAGTAGCCACCGACCAATTCGTAGTCTTGGCCATGCGAATTCACATGAAGCCCGCCATCATGACATGGGCCACATGATACACAACCGAAGGTCTGTCCTCCTTCGAACCATTGCACCACTCCAGGGCGCTCTTCTGAAACCAAACCAAAGCGATTTTCCGCACTCATCGCTTGGCGTAAAGCTCCTGTCAACTTGAACAGTGCTTTATCGATAACAGGGTAATAGGACGGAGGGAGTTTTGGCTCAATGAAGAGCAGGGCTTTCGTACCTTCGTGGAGGATTACCATTTTCTTGTTTTTTATTGAGATTACCCAGGAATGAATAATTTGCAAGAGAAAGGCCCCGCGTGTCTTGCGGGGCCTCTTAGGCTAAAGCCTTTCCAAAGTGACCGTCTTGCCGATCTTTGGAACCATCAGTACTTTTCCCCCTTTACTTTTGCGCTGCTGCTCGGGAACTTTTTTGATGAGTCCGATCGTGATCACCCTGCTCGAGGGTTGATCGATCTTGGTCTCCTCTATTGGAAACACGAAGGTGTAATCATCGGCGCGAAGGATCAGCTGCTTATTTTCGACTACGGCATTCTTGATTCGAACATGATCGACCGGAACGCCTTTATCGAGACCACACGCCTCTCGGATAAACATGTTAGAGCCAGTGATGCTCCAGTGCCCGGATGTGAGGAGACGCGCCACATCCTCGGGCAGGAAGGTGGAGGTTAAATCCATGGATTTTCGTTTTTCTACACAATACTGAAAAAAATAAATAACGCAAGGGGTTAAGCTTTTACACAACTGCCCCACCCTGCCGGCATGCTATCCTTTTATCATGACCCCAAACAATATTCATAATCTCATGACGCAAATGATCCAGGAGCAGAAGTCGCTGTGGAGGATCGAACACAACTACACAAAAGAAGCGACCACAGACGTCGAACGAGAATTCTGGGACAGGCTCCACAATGAGAAGAAAGTCCACATTGAAGAGCTAAAGAAACTAATCAAAGAAAATCTATAAAACAAAAAATCCCCTTACAGGGATTTTTTGTAATTCACTATTCCCTACAGCGTCTTAAGAGATGTAGTACAATTATTGCATTACCAACATTAGTAAAACTATATGAAGAAACTTTTATTTATTTTGACGCTTTTGCTTGCTTCGGGCGGGGTTGCACTGGCAGAAAATCCAAGCTTTACTCTCAGCGCTTCCAGTATTTCAGATACAAAAGCAACCTTAAATGTTGAGATGGGAGACTGTTGCAACGAAAACGCCGACAATACCCATACGTATTATTTTGAATACGGCACAACAACGTCTGTATCAAAGAAGACAGAGCGGGTAACGCTCAATTGGGCCGATGATGTCGTCAATCCGTATGCCGTAGTAGTCATAAGGGATCTACACCCTAACACAAAATATTACTATCGCTTTGTTCGAAAAACTGTTAACTTGAACAGCAATGAGGTTTCATACATGAAAAGCGACCTCAACAACTTCACTACGCTTGATCACGATGAAGAGCCTGACGAAGAAAACGACAACGAACTGACCGACGCTCAGATCGACGGTCTCGAGAACCTCGGGTTCACTGATCGTCAGATCAAAATGATTGTCGCCCTCTTTGCAAAAAAAGATCACGATGGACCAAATGGCCTCGCCTGCGGTTACCGACATAAAATGATCCTAAGACACGGTATGTTTGGAGAAGATGTCAAAGAAATGCAGAAGGCGCTGAAACTGAACGCCGACGGTAAATTCGGACGAATGACCCTAGAGGCGGTAAAACGTTTCCAATCTGAACACGGACTTCATGCGGACGGAGTTGTTGGCCAGATGACAGGTCTCAAACTCGGACTTCTCTGCCATATGGAATAATCAAAAATTAATCTGAAAACAAAAATCCCCTCTCGGGGATTTTTGTTTTCTAGAAGCTGGTCACTAACCACTAGACACTCATTAGATATCAATCTCCGCCATCTTCGCATTCGACTGGATGAAGCTCTTTCGTGGAGGGACTTCTGATCCCATGAGAATGTCGAAGGTTTTGTCGGCCTCTATGGCGTCATCAATCTTTACCTGGAGAAGAATTCGATTATTCACGTCCATGGTTGTCTCCTTTAGCTCTTCCGGATTCATTTCACCGAGACCCTTATAACGCTGAACGGAGAATTTCGGCTTAGCAACTTTCTCTTCGCCTTCTTCTGGCGCGAGCTCTCCTTCTTCGAGCACTTTCATATCTTCTTCTTTCATTCCTTCCTGCTTCAAGAATTTATTCTTGTCGTCATCAGAATAAAGATATGTGATAGTTTTTCCTTTCGTCACTTTATAAAGCGGCGGCTGAGCAATGTAAATATATCCGGCTTCAATAACTGGCTTGAAGTATCTGTAGAAAAGCGTGAGGAGAAGCGTTCGGATGTGCGCACCGTCAACGTCGGCATCGGTTGCGATGATGATCTTGTGATAGCGGATATCTTCTAGGTTAAATGTGTCACCGATAGATGTGCCAAGAGCGATAACGAGAGACTTCACTTCTTTTGAAGCGAGCATTTTATCAAGGCGAGCACGCTCAACGTTTAGGATTTTACCTTTGAGTGGAAGCACGGCCTGGGTTCGTCTATCGCGGCCCATTTTAGTCGAGCCTCCAGCGGAGTCTCCCTCGACAATAAACAGCTCTGATTCGGCTGGGTCTTTGGACTGACAGTCGGCAAGCTTGCCTGGGAGCGTGAGACCTTCGAGCGCGCCTTTTCGGAGGACGGAATCCTTGGCGGCTTTGGCCGCCTTTCTGGCCTTCAAAGCAAGTACGGCTTTGGACAGAATTGATTTAGCTTCATCGGGATTCTCTTCGAGGAAGTTTGAAAATGCCGCCGAGAAAACAGATTCGACGGCGCCGCGGGCCTCCGGAGAACCGAGCTTATCTTTCGTCTGACCTTCGAACTGAATCTCAGGCATTTTGACCGAGATGACAGCAGTAAGACCCTCCAAGACGTCCTCGCCGGTAAAGCCGCCCTCCTTTTCGTTCAGGATATTATTTTTCTTTGAATAATTATTTATAAGACGCGTGAGAGCGGTCTTGAATCCAGTAACGTGCATGCCACCGCCAGGTGTCGAAATGTTGTTCGCAAACGGAACGATTCGATCAACTATGTCATCAACATACTGAAGCGCAATCTCGACAGTGATATCTCCTTCTTCTTTTTCGACAGAGAAAATCTTTTCCTGAACTTTTTTCTGGTCTTTGTTGTAGTGCGCAACCATAGAGACAATTCCGCCCTCAAAGTAGAAAGTCGTTGACGATACTGGAAGCCCGAGCTCCTTTATATAATACGCTTTGTCAGTGTCGATTTTTCCCTCATATGCGCGAGCGTCGATAAGTTCGATGCGAAGCTTTTTAACAAGGTAAGCCTGCTCGCGGTAATGATGAACGATCCGATTCCAATCAAATTTCACTTCTTTAAAAATCTCAATATCCGGCTCGAATGAGATGATAGTACCGTGAAGTTTAGATTTACCAACTTCTTTTACTTTTGCTTTCGGTTTTCCTTTGGAATATTCCTGTACAAATTTACCACCATCTCTGTGTACTTCGGCTTTTAGATTTATTGAAAGAGCGTTAACGACAGATGCACCGACGCCGTGAAGTCCTCCGGAAACTTTATAACCCTTGTCCTTGCCTCCGAATTTTCCTCCGGCATGGAGAACAGTAAGAATTGTTTCGAGTGCAGAAACTTTAGTTTGCTTGTGTATGTCAGTTGGGATTCCTCGGCCGTTGTCAGCCACACGTACGACATTACCCGGAAGAAGGGCTACTTCGATATGATCACAGTGTCCCGCCATGGCTTCATCGCGAGAGTTGTCGAAAATTTCTTTGATTAGGTGATGAAGACCATCGGGACCAGTAGATCCAATGTACATACCCGGCCTTTTTCGGACCGGCTCGAGACCTTCGAGAACGGAAATATCGTCAGCGCCGTAACTTGATTTTACCTTTTCAGCCATAGGATATTGTTGAGTGATTAAATCCCGTTAGAGATAGCAAAATCTTATTTTGCGTAACTTTATTCGAGATTTGTAAGTAATAACGATCCTCTTTATTCAAATATTATTTCAATTTTTTAACCAGGATATCTCTAACGGGATAAAACGAAAAAGCTCTTTAGAAGCTTGTGAATTATAGCAAATTTGAGAGTAAAAAGGAAGCTGTTTTGGGGACAAAAATGAGACTAAAATAAACTTAAAATTATTGACAAATATGGTTAATCATGCTAATATGATAAAAACAAAAAATCCAACCGCTCCATGAAAATCGACAAACTTCTCCTGTCTTTCTTGGCCGCCTGCCTGTTCCTCTGTGGACTCGTTGCGACAGCCCAGAAGACCACCATCGAGTTCAGCGATCCCGAGATGGCCAAGCACTATGAAGAGTTGCTCAAAAAGCGCAACGACACTTCGACAACGAAGCTCGATGTGCTAATAACTAGCCGAAGCTCTGACGGAGCCATGCGCTCGACGGAAACTCGGGACGAACGTCGTCTGGTCCAAGTCGGTCAGAAGTTCGGCTTCGAAAATGCCTCTGGCCAACTCGTCATCCCCTGCACTTATGATTTCGGTGAGAACTTCCACGACGGCCTGGCTGTCGTCGGAAAGCGAAACCCGAAGGGCTCGGCCGTGAGCTACTACAAGTGGCACATCAACAAGGATGGCAAGCGTATCTATCGTCAGAACTACTGCGACGTCAGCAACTTCGTGAACGGCTACGCCGTCGTCGATGTGACCGGTGGGTACAAGATCTGCCACATCAAGAAAGACGGCACACCTTTGTATCCTGAGCGCTACACTCGATGCTGGGATTTCAATCAATACGGTCGTGCAATGGTCGAGAAAGCGGTACCGGAAAAAGATCTGGTAACCTTTCTGGTCATCGACACGACGGGCACGGTCATCGGGTCAAAGCGGTACTCGTTCAGAGAGAACCGCATGGACGAAGTGAAGTCGGGAAAGCAGGTCAAAGCTGATCTGGCGCAGTGGATGAAGCCATAGAACATTATGCGGGGCCCCGGAGGCAAGTCCGGGGCCTTTCCATTTGTATTGACAAATGGTCCATATCATGCTATTGTCTTATAAAAGCCAACGCACACATGAAAATCTATCGAGCCTGCAAGGAACGAGCAATCATTTTCGCGCTGAACATCCTCATGATGTTCTCGAACACATACGGCCAAGGACCGGACTCCCCTGTCGTCAGCATCGACGCGTCGAAGATGGTCTACGCAACGTCCAATGGATACTGCCAATGCCTGGACACACTCTTCAATCGCGGCGAAGCCTACAACTCTCGCTGGGGCCAAAAGGGCTCAGTCTGTAAGTGGAATTTCTATGACAAGGAGCGTGTTGGTCCCGTTGTCGGACCGACGTCCGGCGTGTACGATATCTACATCGTATCCGCAAAAGACGTCGGCGCGATCGTCGCCGATATCCCACAGGTGGAGAAGGCCGCGCTCGCAAGAGGCTACGTCAACTGCCCTCCCGGGGTCGTTTACCAGCTTCTCGCGAAGCACTGGAAGAACAAGAAGTTCTTCGGACCGAACAGGCCAAGCTACATCGTGACCCTGGATAACTCCAGTGAAGTGATGGAGATCACCGATGAATACATCGGTACAGAAGGCGGGATGTTCGCGGCCGGGGTTGCCCCACAAGCATTCTGGCTCGGCCAGGCCGACATGGGCGCGCAGCGCTTCATATTCGCAAAGAAGAAACAGTAAGATCATTCGAAATGGGGCCCCGGACATCTGTCCGGGGCCTTTCATTTGCACAAAACTTGATTTTTAACGCTTTTCGTGTTATATACAGATCAGACACAGAAACCCTAAAACCCCTAAACACGATGAAGCAGTACATTGTCATCGCTCTGGGGTTCCTATTGGGCCCCCTAGCAAACGCTCAGCCACCTGTGCTGATCGCGGAATATCGTTTCGAGGTTATGCCAGGAGGCATAAACACAACGATTCCATACTACGTAAACAATCTTCTCCTTAGTGCCGCAAGTAACTTTACCCCTGGAACAGGCTTGGCAGGACCTGTTGGCCACACCCAAGGTGCCAGCCTTACAAATTCAAACGACCGAGCATACTGGGGTAGTAGTTGGAACACCGTATTCGATGCGAACGACTATTTTGGTTTTACGCTTACTCCAGTAGTCGGGTACACTCTAGTAGTAGACCGACTTACATTCTACGAACGCCGAAGTGGGACCGGTCCCCAGAATTGGCAGCTTCGCCGCAACCCCTACAGCAGCACAATAACAGCAGGAGTTACAACTGCTGGATCTGCTTCGCCAGTTCAAACCCCATTTGGCTTCAAGAACGTACCGCTCGCACTAAATTCAGCTGCGACAATAGGATTACGTATGTACGGTTATGGGTCTACTGATCCGGCTGGTACATGGCGTATCGACACAGTGAGAGTTTACGGTCACCTTCAAGGTGTCTTCAACCTCCCCATCGAACTGACGTCCTTCACCGGACACAAGACTCTCGATGGCGTTGAGTTGAACTGGACCACAGCAAGCGAACGTGACAACGACTATTTCACGCTCCTTCGCTGCCCTGACACAGAGAGTTGGGAAGCTATCGGTAATGTCGACGGCGCTGGCAACAGTACCTCACCGATCAACTACAGCTTCGTAGATGAAGACCCTCTATCGGGAATCAACTACTACCAGCTGGAGCAAACCGATACAAACGGCGACCACTCTTTGTCACACGTAGTGGCAATAGATTTCCAGAACGTGTTCACCCTGACCCACCAGGTCGGCTCGAACATTTCTTGGGATGACAAGTACACCATGGTGCTCGATGTGAGCGGCCGAAGCGTGAGCGACTGGCAACAATCGCACACTCTGAGTACGCCAGGCATTTACTTCCTAACCGACAAACAAGGAAGTGTCGTGCGACTCAACGTAACCCCTTGATACTCGTGATCAAGAAAGGCCCCGCGCAATGCGGGGCCTTTTTCTTTTACACTCTGAGTATTTTATTTATATACCCTTTCTTTGCTTTGAATTCTTCGGATGTGTATACCTCTTCGTATGAATCTTCGCCGGTTTTTTTCTTAACTTTCAAATAGTAATTTCCTTTCGGCACCAACACATGATATTTGCCAGTCTTGCCCACAATGGTATGCGCAATCTCTTTATCCAAAAGCGCGGAGTAAACTGAAACGATAGCGAAAGAAAGTGGATAACCCGTATCACGTTCAATCGCAAAACCTGGACGCTTTGGCCTGACACCGAACATAGCAAGTACTGTGATGAGGACATAGATACTGAGGATCACGTAGTTTAGTGTTGAGGGTTCCAAGAAAATAAGAACCGCCGAAGCTGCGAATCCAGCAATGAAGATCGTCTTTCCGATGCGCGCAAGAAATAATTCACCTTTTGAGAAGAATTTCATCAAGCCCTTATTTTTTGTTTTCTCAAACTCATTCCAATTGAAATTTATAGAGTCCATCGGAATGTTCTTGTTTATAATCGTACCTTCCGTTTCTACTCCGATCTCTTCACCAAAATACAGGTTGCCATACAGGTCATCATGATCAGCGCCACGCAGCTTGACCGACGGGAAGATATAATCTCCTTTCTTGGCGTCTAGTCTGTATTGTCCGCGCTCAGTAACAAATCCGTAGCGACCATCAAGATCAGTTATAGACGTAGCTACTTCGCGGCCACTCATATCAAGCAACGTCACGTAAACCGGATCAAGCGGCTGCTTGGTTACAGAGTCGTACACTGTTCCCCAAGGACGACGTTTCCTGCGAAAGCCAAGGAGAGTCGGAATGATATTCCACAGACGAAGAGCGATAGAAACAATGCCTGCTCGCTCAGCCAAGATGTATAACACCAGAGGTAGAGTCAATCCCGTTACTGCTACAGCTTGCACGACAGGCACCACTGCTGTGTTCTTCGAAATCCCGGACACATAACCGCTTATATCCTTTATAACTTCTTTGATTATTTCCGGGATGGTTTCTGGATCAGGAGGATTCTCATACGTACATGAACCGTCGCCGACATTTGCGGCCGAATTATAGTTCAATGCTGTAGAATCGGTACAGCCAGCAATACTTGTTAACGTATATTCGCATGATCCATCGTCCACGTCCGCGCTCGCATCATAGTTTGTTGCAAATGTATCAGTACAACCAGGCTCCTCGCCGGGCGTCTCGGGACCGTCATCGTAATCGCAGCTTCCATCGTCAACTGTTGCAGAGGCATTATAATTATCTGCTGTCGGATCTGTACACCCAGGCACAGGTCCGGGAGGATACACACACGAACCATCATCATCCGTCGCGCTAGGATTGTAATTTGTCGCAGTAGGATATGGACAGCCGTAAACCGGATAAGTACACGAACCATCATCCACAACAAAGACTGCATCGTAGTTCTGCGCTGCCGGGTCGGTACAGCCAGCCGGCGGATCCGTCGGACCACCACCGCCACCAAGAGATCCGCAAGCAAGTGTCGTAAACGCCACATCATCACCATAAGCTGTTCCGTCAGAATTGGTTGCAAAGGCACGGTAGTGGTATGTTGTGCCACAAGTAAGAGGTTTAAGCTCTTTGTAGAAGAACGGTCGAAAAATCTGAAGACGACTATTGACCGAATCTGCCGAATACAACTTAAAAGTGTCTACATTGAGCAAAATATCCTTTGGAGTATCAAATTGCCCTATCGAAGAACCATTTGATCCGTAAGAGGAGACAAACGTATATTCGTCGGGGTCTGCTTCTCTAGAAGCATAAATTACTCTGTCATTAACAGAATCTGTTATATATATTCCAAAATCAGTATCTATAGCAATGCCAACAGGAGAATCCATAGCTGTCCATCCGGACGGCACGACAAACGACACGTCACCGCTGGAAGAGAAAGTTGTGTTTAGATACCATATCCTGTCATTTCCCGTATCAGTGACGTAGACATACCCGTCATCACTAATGACCACGCCTGAAGGAGAGCTGAGTCCTGTAGACTGGGCCAGCATAGTACCAGAAGTGTTGAGTTTCTGAATACGGTTATTACCAGAATCGGCCAAATATATTGAACTGGAATAAATAGCTATACCCTTCGGCGAACTAAACTGTCCCGCGCCAGTACCAAAAGATCCGAACTGAGACTGGTATACATGAGAGGAATTAAATACCTGAATCCGATTATTTCCTGTGTCCGAAACATATATATTGCCCGTACCCATATCAACAGCCACGTCCTGAGGCGCATTGAATTGACCGCTCCCTGATCCAGATATTCCGGCCTGACATCCAGAGGAGCAACTTTCGAAGGAGTTGCCGCCTGTGGCAACGCCCCATCCGAACATGGTGATAAAAGTACCCGACGAATCTAACTCAACAATTCTATTGTTTCCAGTATCAGCCACGTAAATATTTCCGCTGGCATCTTGGCCGACGCCAGAAAGAGCATCGAAACTATTCTCGTCTGTTCCCAAAGAGCCAGACGTCGTCACACTAAGAGAGGTGCCCGGGCTCGTGTTAACACTAGATCCGTATCCTGTAGTCGTCCCATACTGAAAACCGCGCACAGTAGAGGCACCAACTCCGTCACTGGTTTGTAGACCGTTTAGAATAACGGCTGTACTTCTAATTTCTGTTGTGGCCTTCGTCACGACCACAGGCAAATCGCAAGCTGTCGTAGTAAAAGTCACATCATTGCCGTAACTCGTCCCGTCGGCATTTGTTGCAAATGCACGGTAGTGATAATCTGTACCACATGTGAGTGAGTTTAAATAATTTGCAATATTAGTTTGGTCAATCTTATAGACAGTACTACCATCTCTAATAGATATATAGATTTCTTTCGAATTATTTATTGCCAATCCATATACACTTGAACCTCCAATATTTGTTTTTTCAACATTACTAGAAATAAAATTACCAGCCGTATCAAGCTTTTGGACACGCCCGCCATTTGTATCAGAGACGTATACAACATCATCTTGATCTATTTCAATTGCCGATGGCTGATCGAATTCCCCATTGCCGGTACCAAATACTCCGAACTGAGACTGGTAAACGCCTGCGGAGTTGAATTTTTGAATGCGGAAATTTAATGTATCGACAACAAAAATATTTCCTAATGAATCAGTTGTGACATCGCCGGAGTTAGCAAAGTTAAACTGCCCGTTACCATTACCCCCAGACCCGAACTGAGACTGGTAAACGCCTGCGGAGTTGAATTTTTGAATGCGGCTATTATTGCTATCTACCACGAAGATGTTATTGGCCGAATCGATATGAAGTTTTGTTGCGGTATTAAACTGCCCGTTACCATTACCCCCAGACCCGAACTGAGACTGGTAAACGCCTGCGGAGTTGAATTTTTGAATGCGATTATTACCACTGTCTACTACGAAAATATTATTAGACGAATCAATATCAATACCTGTTGGACCATTGAATTCTCCATTGCCGGTACCAAATACTCCGAACTGAGACTGGTAAACGCCTGCGGAGTTGAATTTTTGAATGCGATTATTACCCGTATCGGCAACAAAAATATTTCCCGTGGAATCAATTGCCAAATCTCCTGGTAAAGATAGTTCCCCATCAGATGATCCGGGGCCAATAATATCGTCAGCAAAAGAATATGGTTCGGAAGTAGCAGTAGAGCCATAACTTACCGTAGTGCCATACTCAACGCCAGCGACGCTTAAGGGCTCGCCTCCGTCACTATTTATTGTGAGATTAAATTGCGCAGAGGTTTTATTTACGAACGTTGCTGCTTCGCTCGTTACTGTCGGCGCGGCGGCGAAGAGTACCCCCGCGTTTGAAAACGCCGAAAAGGCCAAGATTATGGCCATGACTAAAAGCGTCCTGAAGTTTTTTCGAGGGGTCTTTTTTGTCATTGCAGGACAATGTAATTTTAGCATGAAAAAAGGGCTCCCTGCTTGTGCAGAAAGCCCTTTCATTACAGTTGGCTAGAAGCCGACTGTGGACACTTGTTCACTTTGGAACGTTCCGTCTGGAAGGACAGCGCGAACGAGGAGGATCTGATTCTCCGGGAACCGCAGGATATCGCCAAGGCGAACCTGTTGCCGGGAGAGTAAACGCCCGCTCAGGTCAAGAATCTCGACCCTTGCAGCATTCCATGACTCTGGAACCGCGAGCGTGTTACCACGAACGTAGTGCGAAATGGGAATACTTGTCGACAGGTCTGTCACGCTGAACTCAAAAGCGAGATCAACATCAAGCCATGATCCAAAATTGTACGGATCAGGCACTAGTTGTTCGCTGAGCGGGATTCCTCCTTGACCAATGCACCCGCCCCACAAGGCAAAGCCCTGTGGATATGGATCGTTGACCAATTGGTTCGTCGGACCGCCCAAGTGCGATCGGTGATTTCCGCCTCCTGGATAGGAATGGGTTACCGTGCCGTCGACGCGAACGACGAAAGCATAGTTGCCCGGCGGAAGAACCATATCGACGATGTATTCAGTCGACATCTGTTCGAACGTTCGAGTACCGTTAGCCGCTTCCAAGAAAACCTGGTTGCGAAGAGTGGTCAGCTCAGTCTGAGAAACCCCCTCCAAGACATCGGCCGAGCAGTACTTGTTCATACCAGGAACAACCGTGTCGATCACCGTCACGATCGAACCATAGACATGGTCTTCGTAAATCGTGATCGTAGCAGGAACGGTATCAAGGCTGAAGAAATCAGCGAGCGTCAGATGCAGGCTGTGGAGATTTCCTCCGGGATGGTAGAAGCTCTGACCGAGACTGTCCGAGTAAGTGAAATAGGGATCTCCGCTCACAAGAGCCCAGGCCTGTCCGTCCATGTGGCGGCTGCCATAGTTCTGGTAGTGTTCGCCGCCTTGGGCGAAAGTGACTGGTGCAATGCAAATGCAAAGCACCGCCAAAGTGATGATGTTAGCAAGGTGCTTCATGCGTGTAGGTTTAGGTTACCTTAATATATAACACATATTCGCAGAAAAAGCAAGTACTATTCCCCCCTTTTAAATACGGCCTTTCTAGCCCTTTTCGCCCTTATGCCCACTTTATACTCTTTAGCAATATTGTTTACCCCGCCAACAGGAATATGATAATAGGCAAACAGGTACAACGTGGAAAATCTAGACAACTCTACGGGTATCGAAAAACAGGGACAATTTAGTTCTGGGGAAAAGTGTGGGACGTCGTATGAGACAAGTTTTACTTGCCAATCTACAGAAGATCTTAGGGGAGGCTTCGCCAAGCTTCAAGCGGACATCATTAGTCACTTGAACGTAAGCGGCTTCAACAAGGATCCCCTGAAGGTTGTTGGAGTAAAGACAAAAAGGGTTTCTTCGACGGTCGACGACAAACAGGTTACGACGATCGAGGTCAAGGTCGATTTCGAATCCTGTTCGCTTGTTGACGCCCACTATTTCTTCTCTGCAGAGGTCGGCATCGCTTCGGCGCCCAGCGCCAAAATGATGTATCACCTCGTGGCCTCCAGCCAAGGAAAAATCCTTGACCGAAAGAGCCAAGCAGCGAATTTCAAAGAATTGCGTCACGGCGATGTAACCTTCTTTGAAACATTCGAGAACGAGTTTGTTTTTGGTTCGATGTCCGTGAAAGCGTGCGTGACTTTTGCCAGCGCGCAAGCACCAATCGAGTCATGTATCCATGACGCGTTCCGTCGATCGCAAAAACTGATGCGCGCAAGCGCACAGATAAGAGACTCCACCAAGTCTTAAGGTGTGATTAAGACAAGCGGCCCCCTCCACCAAGAGGGGTCGTTTTGTTTTAAGGTTATCGCACCGTGGCGTTGTAAGTTTTTCTTGTCTCTTCTTCTAGTTTATGATGAAGTTCGTTTACCTCAGCATCGGTCAGAGTTTTTTCGAGCGATCTGTATGTGACCCGGTAAGCGTAGCTTTTCTTTCCCTCACCAAACTTAGCGGCGTTTTCATATTCATCTATGAGGGCCATTTCTTCGGCCATGTCGCCGACAACATCTCGGACAAGATCGAAGTACACATTCGGCTGATATGTCGCGGAATCAACAATGAAAGATATGTCGCGCACAATGGCGGGAAACTTTGAAACTTCTTTGAATTTCTGCCCGAGCACAAGCTGTTTTTTGACCCGCTCATCGTCGGACCAGAGAAGCCTGATATCCGGAAGCTCCATAGAAAGTATCGCCAAGCGTTCAATACCGAATCCAAAAGCCCAACCGTTATAGCCAGTGATTCCCATCTTTTCAAGAACCGAAGACTTCACCATGCCCGCACCGAGGATTTCTACCCAATCGCCATTCACCATAACTTCTATCTGGGTGGAAGGATTAGTATACGGGAACGTGTCGTCCAGGAACCGATACTCAGTTCCCTTGCCGAAAACAGTTTCAACTATTTCTGACAAGACGCGCTTCAACTCATCGAGCTCGAGCTTGCCTTCGGAATTCGGAATCAGTTTCCAGCCGTCGATCTGATGAAAGACGTTCATGTGCCGGCGATCAATCTCGTCTTTCCGGTACACTTTTCCAAAACACAGCGCCCCGAGACCTTCGCCGCGCGTAGCTCTATCTTTTATGTCCGGATGATTAAAATAGTAGTACCAAGAAACGGTGTTATGCGTACGCAAAATATTTTTAGCATCGGCGTAGTAGGTATCGGATGTGGAGCGCGCGACATGGTCGGCTGGAAAGTCGAATAAGTCGAACGTAATTTCAGCCGGAACAATTTCCGGGATCTCGATCACGTCTAGCCCGGCGAGCGCTGGAACCTTTTTAACCCTGTCCACGATCTCAAAAAGCGGGCTTCCAGGGGTACGAGAGAGGTCCGGCATATGCAAATAGCGCTTCATGCGGGCCGCCTCAGCGTCGGTTCGAGCGTCTAATTCTTTGAGTAATGTATCCTGTTCTTCAGTATTTATCCTGATTTCCATTGTTTAAATATAGCAGTTTAAAGCCCTGTTTTAAAGAAATTCTTTTCTTGACATATATTAGCTATTGTGCTATAATATTAGCAAACCTTAACAACTTTCTAAGATGAGAAACATCATCAAGAACTTCGGACCCATTACCCTGTTCGCGCTGGTCATCCTACTCGGATCCCTCACTTCCTGTAGCTCGAGCGGCAATCGCCGCCCGGCATCGGAAGATGCCATGACAACACCGCCGACCATTGCATCAGATGGCGCCAAAGTGGCCGAACTCGAAGCTGAGATCAAGAAGCTCACAGAAGAGCTACGCACGTGCCCCGCAGATGCTCTGAAGCGAGCTCAAAAGGAACTCCTTGATGCACAGCTGGCGGACAAAATGGCTCGAGCCGAAACCGGCCTCGATAAGCTGAACCTCGAGATGTTCGTGAGCTTCGTCGGACAGGACAGCAACCTGATCAGTCCGGATGGATTCATGAACATCGTGAACTTCGCAGATAACGGAGAATTCCAAAGTCCGATTTCTGCCCCGCGAGGATCTATCGGCACTATGTTCCCGGCCTTCGGAGAATATATTGCTGATGAAATCAATTTCATCTCTGTCCGAGATGACTTGCGAAATCCTTCGCGCGTGAACAAGTTCTGGGACAAGAACAAAAGCCTGGTCATTTTCTCGCTCAAAGTAAGCGGTCAACTCGGCAAGGCTTCAACCCACGCTGCAGAGCTCTTGCGCTACTACGAGAACAGGATTGATAAAGACCTGGCCGCCGCGTGCAAAGCGTACTACGACAAGCACAAGGGTACCACCGAGTTCCAAGACGCATCGCCCGAATACAAAGCCCTTGAACGCTTCAGTGGAAACAAGGGTCCAGCCAAACTGCAAAACTGGCTGTTCGTACAGCGCAATCGCGATGCCGGGGGCGACGCCCTTATCAAGGCCCACATTCGCGTACTGCGCGACCTGGCGAACCCGGTGTAACTACCGGATGCACATTCGAAAGAACCCCGACGGTGTCGGGGTTCTTTTTTTATAATAATTAGCTACACAATTCTTTCGCTTTCTTTATTGTGTTGCCATAGAACCAGCCGGTAGGACTTTTGATGCCCGCGGGCGCGAGAATTTCGGAAGCGAAAGCGGATTGGAATTTCTTCGTCGCTTCCTCCGTGGCCGGACCGAATATGCCACTAGGAACGACTTTCAGATATCCTTCATCGGACAGGAATTGCTGAATCAATTTTACATTCTCGCCTTTGTCTCCCTTTTTTGCTTGTGAGAATTGGCATGAGGAGACTTCGGCAATTTCTGCGACCGCGCCAAGCACCGATCCCGAACAGAAAATCGGTTTAGTTTTAGAGAGTGTGGCTTTACCAACAACACCATCGGCGACCAAACCATTTTTCTTTTGGAAATCAATTACCGCGTTCTTTGTCTTGGCCCCGAAGGCCCCGTCGGCCACTCCGATAGCGTAACCTTTCGACAATAAGAATTTCTGTACCTTTACGACATTCGCTCCCCGATCCCCTAGCTTTACATAAGCGGAAGTTATCGTTACCGGTTGGCAATTATTTTCAGCCGCGGGAGAAGCCGGGTTCGATTGCGGCGAGCCAGTGTTTGTCGAGAGTGCGGATCTGCTAGCGCGCGATGAGCCGCCACTGCTTATGACTACGGGCTCGTCTATAACCGGTTCAGTAATTACATATCCCGCTTGAGTATCGATGCCAACATTGCCAACAGAGTCCTCGGCTTCAATCGAAAGGGCCCCGGAACTTGTGATCGTTATAGTGCAATCAACTTGTGTAGCCGAAGTCTGACTACAAGATAAGCCCGATAGACCTGCCGTTGTACCGCCCGCAACAGAAACACCCGACGAGGCTAAGCCAATATCATCTATGACTCGTATGGTTGTATCCGTTATTGAACCTGCTGCTGTTAGCGTCACGGGCGTAATAGTAACCGCTGGATCAATCGTGTCGATTATGTAATTGTTCTCGGTGGCAGAATCAGTGTTTGAAAGCGAATCCTCTGCTTCTATCTCAAGATTACCTGAACTGGTAATGTCCAGAGTACAGTCAACAACCGTAGCTGATGTCTGTGAGCATACGAAGCTTGAGGTGTCTGCTGTAGTACCGCTGCCTATGGAAACACCTGCCACTAAAACCTCTTCATCATCAACGATATGCACCTCTGTGTCTGTGATGGTTCCGTTTGAGGTCTTCGTCGGCGCATTTATCGTGATCGATGGAGGATTTTGATCTATGAGATATCCTGTCTCAGTATCAGAGCCGGTATTGCCGAGAGAGTCTTCTGCGCTGATTATAAGATTGCCGGTTGAATCTATGGCTATGCTGCAATCGACTTGAGTTGCGGAAGTTTGAACACACGAGAAGCCTGACGTGCCTGCAGTAGTTGCGCCATCAACAGAGACATCTGCGGCTGAGACACCGATGTTATCGGTGACGAGTATGGTGGTATCTGCGATACTTGCACTAGAAGATTTTGTAATAGCTGTGATATCGACAGCTGGCGCAGTTGCGTCAATAACATATCCAATTTCGGTATCTGTTCCAGTATTATTGGCTGAGTCCTCTACGTTGATTGTTAAGTTTCCTGAGCTGGTTATATTTATCGTACAGTCAACAACAGTAGCTGAAGTTTGGGTGCACGAAAAACCAGAAGTTCCGGCCGTCGTGCTGCCTGCCACGATGACGTCAGCAACCAAAACCCCGGCATCGTCTGTCGCCTGGATAGTTGTATTTGTAATTACAGCGTTAGAAGATTTTGTCGGAGCGGTAATGGCAACCGCCGGCGCACCGACATCAGCGGTTGTAAAACTCCAAGAGGTCGTCGAGGCAATACCGGCATAGCTGTTGCCGGCGGTATCATCAAAAGCGGTGGCGGCAATGAGGATATAGTATTCGGTTGCCGACGAAAGATCTGCTGTGGGATTTATGGTAATTGTATTTGTCCCGCTACCCGTAATCGCACCGCTCCCGACAGCGATCGTTTCTACGGTCGAATCATCGCTGGTTTTTTTTATTGTAATATTTCCTGTTTCAGCATCGACTGGAGCATCAAAGAGTATAGAAAGGTCTGACGAGATCGAAACACCCGTTGCATTATCTGATGGCGACAATGACGATACTGTTGGATTGGCAGTGTCGATAACGATTGCCTTGTTTGAAGCTAGATTTGTGGCAGGACCAAAGCTGACCATCGCGTTGCCCGCAGCGTCAGCAATCGTGCCGGAAATAGAGTTCACGGTAAGGTCAGGAGTGGTATCCCCGCTTTGGACTGTGTAATTACAAGTTCCACTCGAAGCGCCTGAAACACTAAAAGTGCATGTCCTATCTGTTGCGCCGGTCTCAAGCGTAACCGTCACACTACCTGTTGAAGTTACAGACTCGGAGAAAGTGACATCGATATCAATTACTTCGCCAATGGTATATGCGCCATTTGATTTATCAGACGATACATTTGTTACTGTCGGAGCGGTAACATCAGCGGTTGTAAAACTCCAAGAGGTCGTCGAGGCAATACCGGCATAGCTGTTGCCGGCGGTATCATAAAAAGCAGTGGCAGCAATGAGGATATAGTATTCAGTCTCGCCGGCAAGCGTAACCGAAGGGTTAATCGTAATCGTGCTGGTGCCACTGCCAGAAACAAATCCGCCCGCGACGTCTATTGTTTCTATGGTCGAATCATCGCTGGTTTTTTTGATTGTAATATTTCCTGTTTCAGCATCAACAGGAGCATCGAAATTTATGACGAGATTCGCTGTTGCAGAAACCCCTGTTGCATTGTCTAATGGAGACAACGAAGAAACTGTTGGATTGGCAGTGTCGATAACGATTGCCTTGTTTGAAGCTAGATTTGTAGCCGGGGCAAAATTACTCATCGCATTCGCTGCCCCGTCAGCAATAGTTCCAGATATGGAATTAACCGTGAGGTCGGAAGATGCGTCTCCCGACTGAACTGTGTAATTACAGGTTCCGGTTGTCGACGCGCTAACAGCAAATGTACAAGTTCTATCTGTTGCTCCTGTCTCGAGAGTGACGGTAACATTTCCTGTTGATGTAACTGACTCTGAGAAGGTCACGTCTATATCGATAACTTCGCCGACAGTATATGAGCCGTTAGCCTTATCTGATGAAACGTTTGTAATAGTTGGAGCAGTAGAGTCAGAACTTATCGAATACCCTGCCTCAGTATTACTGCCAGTACGCTCTACCAAATCCACCGCATTGATAACCAGATCTCCCGAAGACGTGATGTTAACAACGCAATCTACCTGAGTGTTAGATGTCTGAGTACAAGCAAAGCCTGACGTTCCTGCTGTCGTACTTCCCGCAACCGTTACATCTTCCGCAATTACGGCAACATCATCGATGACCTGGATCGTTGTATTGGTTATAGTCGCTGGAGACGACTTTGTCGGAGCATTTATTGTCACTACCGGGGCCGAAGAATCCGTTGTGATAGTTTCATCAAAAGAGACTCCCCAGTTATACAGTGGGTAACCGGAAGAATCCGAGGATGGCGAAACTGATGCATCGCTATCGCGCATATTGCCGCCACTTTTTGAGGCATTCGTTGGATCTCCTTGATAGCTGGCATTCAAAATCTGAGCTGCATACTTCAAGCGAGGCGTCGTTCCATCTGGAGTACCAGACAAAACCGCTTTTACCACATCATCATCAACAATCGAAACAGAAGATAGGGTTGTGGTGCCGCCAGTCTGAATAAACTCGAATCCATATTTTCCGTCTGTCCTTTGAACAACATTCGTTGTATCGAAAACTACTGGCGGCACTGGGACATTTAGCCAAACATATACATTAGATCCGTTTCTAGCGACAACCTTAGGCATTAGAGGGTCCCAGTCCTCATTCTCAAAAAGCACCTGGTTCATGACCTTGGCGAACTGCTCACCAAGTCGTCTATAAGACATTGCCTGTAGGTGGCCTCCATCAACGGCATATGGATACTGATAAGTTGGTCCTATAAGATAAATATCATCATCATATGTACGATGAGCGCGAAGTTGTGCTACTGCCATCTGATGCGGGTAGGCTGAATTCTGCTGCGAGTAAAATAAAGGAATGTGATCGTTTCTACCGGTTAACGTATTAAAATCACTCTCGTAATCTTGCTGCATCTCTGACAAATACCCCTCGTACGCAGATGGATTCCCAGAACCGTTGCCCAGGGCGGCGTCCGTTTCCCCATGAACAAGCGTAGAGGCCAGCGGTCTATAAATACCCGCAAAAGTATTCTCGACGTATGTCTTTGATACCGAGGCCTGAGTTTGTCCGCGACCATAACTAGCCGCTGAACCAGAGCCATTCTTTTTGATAACACTATAGCCTGACCCTCCCAGAGCATGAAGTCCGATAACAAATCTTCGGCTAGGACTAACTGCGTCATCAAATGCGGCCAGAGTATTAGCAATGCCTGACGAAGGAGTTTCAAGCAAGCCCTCCGAAAGATATTCAAAAGTTTCAACAAGCGGAATTAACGGAGAATCTTTTCCTACTGGACCAGCGTTATTAGTTATGGCCGGATCTCCATATGGCATAAAATTATCATAAGGCTGCTTGTTTGAGATTGGAGGAGTACCTTTTGATCCCAAGGCCAAACTTTGGCCATTTGAAAGAATTTGATAAAAGATCTGTGCGCCAACAGTCTTTGTTACTGTGTCAGAAACAGCCCCATCACCAGAAGAGTTCACCGCACTCACCCGAAAATCATACGAGCTTGAATTTGATAGTCCTGTAACAGTTGAATGTAGAGTTGTACTGACTCCATCGGCAAAAGTTAGCCATGTGCCTGAAGAAGAAAGTTTGTACTCAATCTTGTAATCAGTAACAACAGGATCAGCAATGACTGACTGCCAATATATGTATGCTTGATTATTACCAGGGATAACTCTGACATTTAGCGGCTTCTCGGCAACACCCGCATAGTTAGGATTCTTTACGAATAACTGAACCTGATTAACCCCAAGACCTTGCGGTCCTTGGAAGTCATTCGGCGAGTACCCATTCGTGCCATTGTAAGCCGATAGACTTGATTGACCGATAGCAAACCACGCTGTTGAAGATATTCCGCCATCAATAAAAACCGGCCCCCCGGTGCTGTTGTTATACTCTAGACCGATAAAATCCGGACCAGATAGATAATAATCCATGAGTATCTCAGAATATCCAGTAACACCGGCATTATTATCTGTCGTATCGTCAGCTGGATTACTTGATTGTTTCCATATGGTCGAATCTTCACTATCAAAATCCGGATACATGATCTTGAAAGTCATCTTGTCGCTATCGCCCGAGTCACGAAAATTTTCGACATGAGAAAGAACTGAGAATTTAGATTGGGTAAGCGGATTTGCTGCCGAAGCATTCGTTAGCTTAGCCTCGCTAAACCTGGTCGCCGAAGAAAATACGGCCCCGCCAGAGGAGTCATGAACGAATAGCGGCACCCACAAGCCCCTGGCAACAGGCGTAGAAGTTACCGTAGAAGAAGCGGCAGAAGTCGTGCTGCCGTCAGTCGCAGAAACACGAAAATCATAAGACAATCCGTTTGTTAGACCCGTCACAATAGTTCCGTGATGGGTACTTGTTCCGTCTGAAAATGTTGTCCACGAAGAATCAGTCGAGAGCTTGTATTCTATGACATAATCAGTAACTGGACCCTCATCCCAGATAAGACTCACGCCATTATCTAGAGGGTACGCAGAAACATTGGTTGGTGTTGAGACTGTTCCGCCTTCTGTGAAGTAAATATTTCTTATGTCTTCTTCCGTGAGCGCTCTGGAGTACTGGCGAACATTGTCTAGATATCCCCCCATTGCAAGCGTGGAGGTACTAGAGTTGAAAGTTATCGGCTGATTATACGATCCGAAAATAACACGGTTTGAAGCAGGGGCCACAACCGTTCCAACGCGCCACAATACGCCGTTAACATAAATATACAATTTTCCTTGAGTACTATTATAAACTCTAGCTATGTGGTACCAAGTGTTATTGCTAATCGTTCCAAGGGTTGTCTTTAAGATTGCCGCATTGGCCTGATTACTAGCTGTTATCACGCGACTTCCTTGTACATACATATAGGAACTATTGCCAGAAAAGCCGCTGGCGGTTCCAAAGATACTGTGATTTCCCCCCACGTCAGTAATATTTACCCACGCCGCCTGAGTAAAAGATGTTGTCGGGTTGTTTACCGGCGTAACAAAATAATCTTGAGCTGATGCCTTTGTAAATTTTGCGACATTACCGCGAGTCCCATCAGAATAAGCAACTACCCCTGTACCCTTTGAAGCATCGTTGTTATTTGAACTAACATCATTACCAAGGTCTGATGTATTCTCAAAATCATATTTAAAAGTAAGATTCGAAGTTATATCGGGAGCAGCCTCAGCAATTTTAGGCGAGTCATAAAATGCGCTGCTGATAAAAGCAAGCACAAGTAAAAAAGATGTGATTTTTTTCACAATTGGCATCGCCCTATGATAACTTTTTTTAAGCACAATATCCAATCCAAGAAATACTAGATAGCCCTTGATTTCTTGTAGTTTTTCTTGTATTGGCGGCCATGCTTTTGCCGATCAGTGCGAATGAAAAAATGATTGATGGCACGAGGCATCCTGTCAAGCACTCGGCAAGTACGTGAACAATATCCATCGAGTCTCTTCATACATCCACTGCATCCGATAAAGAGTATGTGGCAAAAAAGGTTTCGGCAGTGATGATAGTCGTCTGATTTTTCTTTGTAGCACAATTGGCAGTCAGAAATTATTTCATTACCAATTTTCTCACCCAAGCGCTCATCAAAGACGAAATTCTTTCCGCGAAATTTATTCGGCAAGCCCTTTTCTTTGACCTCGTGTGCGTAGCCGATAACTCCACCTTTAACATGCGCGACATTCTTGAAACCCTTATGTTTCATCCACGCGCTCGCCTTCTCACACCGAATTCCTCCAGTACAGTAGAGCACGACTTCTTTGTCCTTGACATCCTTGAAAGTATCTTCGACTTTCGCCAGCTGTTCACGGAACGTGTCTACAGGCATGATTTTCGCATTTTCGAAATGTCCGATTTCTGCTTCGTAAAGATTGCGCATGTCGATAACCGTAACACCGGCGTCAATTTTTTTATTGAGCTCTTCAGCGGTTACATACTCGCCAGTGTTCGCCGGATCAAATGTTGGGTCTTCTATTCCGTCCGCGACAATTTTCTCTCGAACTTTCACAATGAGTTTAATAAAAGAAGACATGCCCTTTTCTTCGACAGCGAGTTTGTATGGGACCCCTGAAAACTCTGGAATACCCTGAATAAATTCATCAAATTTCTGGAAATTGTGTTCAGGCACATTCATCTGAGCGTTGATGCCTTCGTGAGCAACATAAATTCGTCCGAGACATTTCATCTCTGAGAGCTTTTCGAATAGGAAATCCCGCATCGCTTTTGGGTCTGCGATTTTCACATATCGATAAAAAGACATGGTTCTACGGCGAAAATCCTCTCGGGCAAGGTCTGCCATGAGCTCCTCTTTAGACTTTAGATTTGCCAATAGATTCATAAGAAAGATATTACCAAAAATGAGAGAATTGACCAGTATCCCCCTTTCATATAAACTTTCAAAAAACCTGCTCCCAGATGAACCAAATGACGATTGATAACTGGCCGATACTACATGGCTGCACACTCACTGAAGAGGTCTCCAGCGAAGGAAACATGGTAAACATCGATGTCCTGAATGGAACTAACCCGACAGAGAACTTTTTCCTTTCAAACGAAGATGTGGGTGATCACCATGCTGGCATCGGAATGTACACAGCATTTGCTGAGGGTCGTTATCCAATTCCAAAACATTGGAGAATTCCGGGGCTTACCATCATCTTCAAAGGTGCCAAAGTTAGCATACCTGACAAATCCGAGCGGTATGTCGCCGCCATGATGTACATCAAAGGTCTCATCCACGACAGTCGAGAACCAGACGCAGAATGGTTTTTTCGAAAAGTACTGATTGGGCCAAGTGGTAAGCCCGTCATGCATTTCGGTAATGATGATCTTTCGGCCTATTACCGCTACTTGGTATTTAGAGCCCCAACGTGAGAAGTCCCCGCCTAGCGGGGCTTCTTCTTTATAAAACTATGTGTTATTGTCGAAGAAAAATACATGGAAGAAAAAGAAGGAAACATCCGCAAAGCAACAACTTTCGAAGTCGTTGTCACTCTCACTGCTGGAGCTTTTGCCTTAGCCTTTGCGATACTTGCAGGAATCTTTGGATAGAAGCCCCGCTTGAGGGGCTTCTTTTATTTCGCTTTCTTGTAAATCTCTGCCAATTTGCAATACTCGCAAACTTCTCCTACTTTCCAGGGCTTCATAAGACACGGCCTGTCTACCCACTCACCGCTCGCGAGCGCCTGATCGAAGTCGTTGATATCTTTCAATAGACTTTTTACATCATCCGTTGAAATTTCGGTTTTATATATTGCATCCTTTGAACCCCCGCCCTCGAGAAACTCGAGTCTCGATTCAGCGACGTTCGTATTCCCGTCCGTTGTTCTGTCGATGAGGTAAGTATACATCGCGAGCTGTCTGTGATAGTCGGACATTCTGCCTTCATCGGTCGCCTTCTCGATTTCGGATTTCTTCTTCAGCTTGCCAGTTTTAAAATCAGTCACGCGAACAATTCCTTCCTCAATTTTTTCTACCAAATCAATTTTTCCATTGATGAGCAGGTGATCAAAATCTGGATCGCGATAAGAAAGAGATCTCTCGCTTTCATGATCTGGTAAAATTTCCGGAAATCTATTTTTAATCCATTCAGTAATAATTTCTTCGGCTTCCCTTTTCATCCGCGCAATATCTGTGTCAGAAAATCCACAAAGCTTTTCGGCTTTCTCACTTATGGCATCCGTTATGCTTTTCTTGTCAGTCCCGAGTTTATTCTTCAAAACTTTTTCCAGGATTCCATGAACCAAATTTCCAAACTCGAGACTCATACTCTCCGGCTCTGGAAGCTGGAGGAAATTACGGAAATACCATTTCCATGGACACTCGAAAAAATTATTTAGATGTGTGACAGAAAGTTTTCTTTTAAAATATTCGTCTTTCACGAGGTCAGCAAGTTTACTGACGGTCACCGTGTCCACCGGAGCAACTCCTGATTTTACAAACGTCTCGAGTCCATGATCCATAATGAACTGTTCATTCTCACCAGCCGTGACCCGCTCGAATAATTCTGGTGGGAGGTCGGCGATGATGCGTGCGATTTCAAGAGTTGCGCCGTTATATGAATTCAGAGAATACATGAGCGTACAGTGACGCTTAGCACGCGTGGTGGCGACATAGAGTTCGCGCTTCACTTCCTCTTCGCCCTTCTTATGTTCCATTTCCTTTACCCGTTCTGGCAGAGTGAAAGCGCTATTTCTCTTGCCGAGCATGTTCTTCTCATCCAAGTGACAGATATACACGCACTCGAACTCGAGGCCTTTTGAACCGTGAAGTGTCATGACTTTTATACCATTCGACGAGTCGAATGTGGCTAGCGGAATATCCGTGTCATATTCTTCTAGTCTATCTATGAACGCCAAGAATCCGGCGAGTGTGAGCTTCGGATTGCGTTCGGTTTCTGACAATGCGAGATGTAGAAGTGTCCGGATGATTTCAATTCTTCGAGTAAGAGTTTCATGATCACCGGCAGATTTTATCAGGATTTCTTCGCCAACTTTCTGAACCAATGCGTAGATTTCCCCGCGCGTCGCACACTCGAGAAATGTTTTCAAAAGTTTTCCAAATTCCGGAATTTGGTCGTCCTCTGGATACAACCCCAAGCCGTCTTTTATAGAAAGGAGTTTAGTAAGTGTGAGTTTACGTGCGTCTTCGGAAACGAGAAATCTATGTGCGACCAGTGGATCAATGCCAGAAAGAGGAGAAAGCAGAAGCGGAGCAATCAATTCCGGAGCTTCAGGATTATTTAAGGCACGAATTATAGTAATGAAACTCTGCGCTTCGGGGTCAGTAAAGAGTTTCGCCGAGCCCGAATTCGCAACAGGAAGCCCGAGGTCAGATAGGACGCGTATCGCACTTCGGACTTCTCTATTCTTTGGAACCAGAACCGCACATTCGCTCGGATCCATTCCTTCGTCAATATGCTTTTTAATTTCGAGTCCTGCACGCAGAATTTCATCACGCGGAAACTCGGCTTCAATGATTCGGAGTGCGTGGGAATCCCGAGTATTCGCCAAAAGTTTCGCCTCCGCTAGGCTCGATTTCAAGAGCGCGTCAGCGGTGTCGAGAATTTTCTGTGTTGATCTGTAATTTTCTGTAAGGGTTACGAGTTTTACGTTACCAAATTTTTCCTTGAAACTTTCAAAGTACGAAAGAGAAGCTCCACCGAATCCATAAATAAGCTGACGGTCATCTCCCACGACGAAGAGGTTTGGAGATTCAACATCACCCCAAACCCGAAAGAGAAATTCATTCTGAACACCGGATGAGTCCTGATGCTCGTCAACAAGTACGTATAAATACTGCTCACGAATGGTATCCCGCGCATCATCCGATATCCCGACAAGCCTCACTAATTCTTCGAGTACGTCATCAAAGTCGAGGAAGCCTTTGGCTTTTTTCAAGAGCTCGTAAAGCGCGTAGAATTTCACTACTTCTTCAGTGCGTTCGAGGCCTTCGATTCGCTTCAGGGATTCTGCTTTTAGTTTACCTTTAGACTCACCACGGGTAGAGATATTTGATTCGTCTTTTTTAATATCATCAATTTCTTTTTGAATCTCGAGAGAAAAATCATCAGGCGAAAGTCTTTCGCGCTTTAGAAGCGATACGAGTGACTTTATGTCTTTGAAATACTGAGATTTATTATTTCGACTTGTGAGGTGTTCGAAATGGTTGTTCGCAAGGATGGAATCTGCCAGAGCAACAGACTGGAGGTCATCAATTAGTGTCGGCTTCTCTACATACCCGAGCACTTCAAAATGCTCTTCTATAAGCTTAACTGCAAATGCGTGGAATGTTGAGATCTGAATACGCGAGGCGGCACTCCCAATATACTTTCGTAAACGTTCGCGCATAGCGTAGACACCCGAGTTGGTAAAAGTAAGGCATAGTATCCCATCAGCCTGAGTGTCGGTCCTCTGTAAGATATTTGCAATTCTGAGGGCTAGAATCTGGGTCTTACCGGTACCGGGACCCGCCACGACCATCACAGGCCCTTCTATGGCGTCTACTGCCTCTTTCTGGGCAGGGTTTAGCTTTTTATACTCGGCCTCGAAGCTATTCATGCCTAGATTCTACCATAGCTTTACAAACCACTATTTAAATTGTACTATCTGAAAAAACGAAGCCATGGATCGAACTACAAAGATAACGTTCATCGCCCAAAGCAAACACAAACACGAATATGGAGCAAAAGAAGCTGAGCGCAAGCGAACGCTCGTTAAGATGAAATTGAGCGACCAGCAACTGAACGAGATCATCCGTGAAATCGTCCAAAAGCTGGTGCGTGAAAGCGAGATCATTGCGAATGCGTACATCAATGGCTATAGGTAGCACGCACCGTACCCCAAGAAAAGGGCCGGCTCACGCCGACCCTTTTGCTTTACCAAATTTTTATTCGTTCAGCTGGTTTACGATACAATTTTGCATCAGATCCAATATTGAAGGCTTGATAGAAAGCGTCAATATTATTCACAATCATATTCACTCGAAGTTTGTATGGAGAATGCGGATCAACTATTAGATACTGTCGCGCTTGCTCTTCCCGAAGGCTTCCCGCCCATTCACGAGCCCAAGCAATGAAAAATTGCTGCTCCGGAGTAAAACCGTAGAGAGTCTTATTGTATCCGCCTTTTTCTAGTCTTTTTTTGAATGCATCGTAAGCGATGGTTAGTCCGCCAAGGTCCGCAATATTTTCTCCTAGCGTAAGCTTGCCGTTACAATGAAGGCCGGGCAGGACCTCGCAGGCACTGTACTGAATCACAAGTTTTTTTGTTTTTTGATCAAATCTCTTTTTATCATCTTTCGTCCACCATTCTTTAAGATTGCCATGACCGTCAAATTTGCAGCCCTCGTCATCGAAACCATGCGTGAGCTCGTGCCCGATCACGGCGCCGATTCCGCCATAGTTCATGGCGTCTGTCGCAGTCAAATCAAATGACGGCGGCTGGAGAATTCCTGCCGGGAAAACAATCTCATTCATATTGGCCCAGTAATAAGCATTCACTGTAGGCGGACTCATGTGCCACTCGCTCCGATCTACTGGCTTCCCGAGTTTCCTCAACATCTTATTGAATGCAAATTCATGCCCACGCCAATGATTCTCAATGAAAGAGTTCGGTGAGATCTCAAGCTTAGAATATTTTTCCCATTTCTTTGGGTAACCGATCTTTCTGCTGATTCTCGACAATTTGTCCGCTGCTTTCTTTTTTGTCGCTGGAGACATCCAATCGAGCGCTTTTATACGTTCGTGATACGCGGAGAAAATATCGTCAATCATCACATCCATCTTTCGCTTGGCCTCTTTTGGGAAGAATTTTTCCACATAAAGCTTCCCCAGAGCCTCGCCCATCATTCCGTCAATTTCTGATATGACGCGCTTCCAACGCGGACGCATTCTCTTCGCGCCAGAGAGGACTTTACCGGCGAACTTAAATCTCTCTTTTGCTATATTTTCACTGAGATAAGGCGCTGAAGCGAGCATGAGATGCCAAATAAGATAAGATTTCCATTCATCCAATGACAAATTATTAAACATCGCGTCTACGGCTTTAATAAATTTTGGCTGATTAACCAAAAGTGTCTTCATTTTGTCATCCCGCAGACCAATCGATTTAAAATAATCATCCCAAGCGATATTCGGCGAGAGCACTCGCAGACCTTTCAGATCCATCTTGTTGTATTGAAGGTGGGCGTCGCGCATTTCTGTCTTCTCCATCGAAGCACGCGCCAGGTCGGTTTCGATATGAAGAATTACCTGGGCTGTCTTTTTATCCATAGCCCTTCCAAAAAGCTTTGAAAGCGAACTAATGAAGGCCAGATATTTCTTTCGAATTTCCTTCGACCTATCGTCCTCTGATAGATAGTATTCCCTGTCAGGTAATGCAATTCCCGACTGCAATAATCGAAAAATATAATTCTTGCTATCCTTATCATCCGGTTCAACCAGATCCCCCCAAACAACATCAGCGCCAATTGCGTGCAAACGAGCGATCATCTTCACCAGATCTTTCTTGTTTTTTATGGAGTCTATATCAGTGAATTCATCCACGAGAGGCTTAGCGCCTTCCCTGTTCAGTCTTTTTTCATTCATGCCCGAGACATAGAAGTCTCTTAGTTTCTTTAGATTTGAATCCTTCCAGGCCTTTTTTACCAGCCCATCCAAAAGATCTTTTAGGTTGTGCTGAATATCACTGTGGAGGACATGGAAAATCGCCCAACCGCTATGTTCTCCAGGAATAGGATTTTTCTTTATCCAATTATTATTCACATACGTAAAAAAATCGTCTCCCGGGCGAATTTTTTTGTCTACATTTTTTAAGAAATCATATTCTTTCATAAATTATTCTTTAGGTTTGAAATCAAGAGAACACGAATTGATGCAGAGATGATCTCCCGTCTTAGTGTTATCGCCAAATAAATGCCCTAGATGTGATTTGCAATTCGAGCAGATCGCTTCTGTACGACGCATGCCATGACTATCATCATCCCGATATTCTACCGTTCCGGGAATTGCCTGATCGAAAGCCGGCCAGCCTTGGAGTCCTGCTGGACCATCGCTCGAATCAAGTTTTGTGTCCGACGTGAAAAGCATCTGACCGCAGACTTTGCACGAGTATCCGCCCTCTTCTTTCCTGTTCCAGTGTTCACCAGTAAAAGGGACTTCGGTACCTTTATTTTGAGTAACTTCTCGCTCTAGGTCCGAGAGTTCTTTTTTGCGAGTTTCGAGGTCCATTATTTTGCTTCGTTAAATTTCTTTTCGACCTCTTCCCAATTCACCACGTTCCAAAAAGCCGAAATATAGTCAGCGCGTTTGTTTTGATATTTCAGGTAATACGCATGCTCCCAGACATCAAGTCCAAGGATCGGCGTGCCTTTTACTTCTGCCAAATCCATTAACGGATTGTCTTGGTTTGGTGTCGAACAAATTTTTAAACCATCAGAAGTTTTTACGAGCCAAGCCCAGCCAGAACCAAAACGAGTTTTGCCAGCATTTTCAAATTCTTCTTTGAATTTTTCCAAGCTTCCGAATGATTTATTTATCGCTTCGGCAAGCTCTCCGGTTGGCTCTCCTCCAGTATTCGGACTCATTATTTCCCAAAAGAAAGAGTGGTTCCAGTGCCCACCGGCATTATTTCTGACAGCGACAGGGTATGTCGACACACTCTCCAGAATCTCTCCTAGACTTTTTGTATTTTCAGGAAGGGCTTTGTTTAGATTGTCGACATACGTCTGATGATGTTTCGTGTGATGAATCTCCATGGTCTGCGCGTCAATGTATGGCTCGAGTGCGTCGTAGCTGTATTTTAATTTTGGTAGTACAAACATATTTGTAGCTATTAGCCGTTAGCCTTTAGCGATTAGCTTTTAAACTGTCGCGAATTTCTTTCAGGACTTCAAGCTCAGTCGGCCCTGCCGGAGCAGATGCTTCTTCTTTTCTTTTTAACTTATTAATGCCTTTGATAATTAGGAAAAGTGCAAATGCAACGACTGCGAATGCAATGAATGCATTTATAAATGACCCTATCGCAAGTACCGATGCCCCGGCCTCACGAGCCGTCTGAAGCGAAGTAAAGTCTGAGCCAGTTGGATTTCTTAATACGATGAATAAGTTAGTAAAATCTGGGAGCTTTAGAAGCCCAGAAACGAGAGGCATAATAACGTCGTCGACAAGCGACTTTACGACCGTCCCAAACGCCCCGCCGATAATAATACCAACGGCTAGATCGATCATGTTCCCCTTGAGGGCAAACTCCTTGAATTCTTTTAGCATATGGTTATTTTAACAGAAAATACCCCTTTTGCGGAAGCGGAGAGATTCGGTCAGGAATATTTTGCTTTGCAAAATTTCACGACCCTGGCTCGCCCGTTTCGCTGCGCTCAACATGGCTCCGCCTTTCGAATCTCTCACGCGAGCAAAGCAGTTTGCTCACTCGTTTCTGCGAACAGAAACGGCCCCGACCGGGGCTCATATCCTTACTCGCGGAAACGGAGAGATTCGAACTCTCGATGAGATTTCTCCCATGCTGGTTTTCGAAACCAGTGCCTTCAACCACTCAGCCACGCTTCCAATTGATCTGTGGGCGCGGGGAGAATCGAACTCCCACGAATTTCTTCATACGCACCTGAAGCGTACGCGTCTACCAATTCCGCCACGCGCCCAACTGCGGAGGGTAGGAGATTCGAACTCCTGGTGGTGTAACCCACACACGCTTTCCAAGCGTGCGCACTAGACCGCTATGCGAACCCTCCAATAGGGGCAATACTATCTTATTTATGAGTCTTTTTCCAGTACCATATAAAGACAAGGCCCCGGCGCTTAAGCGTCGGGGCTTCTTCATGAGAAGTCATTCAATCCAAACTCGCTTAACCGCTCCGGCGCCATTCAATTCGACAGATCGAATCGAGAGTCGATTCGTAAACATGTCAGACGACCGGAGTAGAAATGACTACTCGCCGGACGCCCGCACAAGAATGCGGGTCAATATGGCCAGTAGTGCTGTTCTAATGATGTAAAAGTTCTATGTTTTATGTCCATCCTAAAATTGACAAGCTATCTAGGCAGTGTATTTGTGGATTGAAATTATTTTATGAAGACTGACACTTTTTACTTTCTTCCTCCAACATTACTAGCGCCTTACTACGCATGGCAAACAATTCATACACCAAAAACAAAACAAAAATATACAATAAAATTCCACTGACAATTAGTACGGGCGGAAAAAATCTTTGTGATAAATCTAAACCAAAATCCGGCGTAGAAGAATATCTGATAATCCAGGAGCGCCCGCCCACACTCAACCTGGCCAACCTAACAAATTTTGAATTATATGTAACACCAAAATTATAATTAGTATTATTGGTATATAAAAGTTTTTCTTCTTTTAAATCGGTCTCGTTGTCGGTATCAAAAACCTCAATATTAATTATTCCGTTTCTGACGCCATAAATGCTTTCCATAAAACTCTGCATCCGGAAAGAGCTGTACACATACCCTTTTGTCGCGGTAAGCTTTTCTTCTGCGGTTTCGTAAGGTAGATTTTTATCGTATACTGGCAAATATATAAGTATCCTGGCGCTAGTGTCGAGATCGTTCGGAAAGATCTGTGATACTGGCCCAGAAATTGCTATGTCTCCCGTATTATTTGCTCTTTCAACTGCTTCTGATCTTTCTATGTCACTATATATATCAAAGCCAAACACTCTATCTCCTGCCTCAGTCCGCGGCTCATAAAATGTTACTGGAAGATAACGGTCGCGACGCCCCTCAGGCCAGATTTTATAGTCCCTGCCAAGCATGTCTTTCATGTCTCGTTCGTGATTTTCTTTGTCCTCGTCCTTAACATATGACGCGAATCTTAAGCTCGATATACCGATAAAATTATTTAAGATATCGAGACTATCTACAAATTTTTTCCACTCCGAATTTGTAACTTTTTCAGAAGCATCAAACAGTCCACGGGCGCCACGTAAGATATTTGTTCGGGTGTTAAACTGTTCTAAAATATTTTCATTAATCTCTGATATGCGCGATTCAAATTCCGCCCTGGCATATTCCGTATTAGCATTCTGAAAGAACCAACGAGCAAAGACGGCCACACTGACAGAAAACAGGACCAGAAATAAAATAAACATTGCCCGCTGATCTCGAGGGAGTTTATATCGAGTGTGCCCGTCGCCCCTCTTTACAACGAAAAATAGAGTCAAAAAAACTATCGCCAAGACAAGAGTGCCAACTGGAACAAATGATGAAACAATAAGTTGTGTATTTTTCTCATAGAAAGCCCTGGAGACGTGTCTAACAACTGACGCCTCTGTATACTCATTTTTAAACTTATTCCAAGGTGCGATCGTCTCGCGAGTTTTCAGATCATAATAATACGCTGTTGAACTATCTTCGTATTTAATCAAATATCCAGTAGTTGGCTCAACCCATATAGTTAATTGTGGCGACACCTCCACACCCCTAGTATCGCCGACGCCAGGCAAAGAATGCAGGTCATCGGTCTGATCAATGTGAACCAACTCATAATCAGCTTGATATTCATAAACTTTCAGCCCATATAATTTTGTTTCCTTAACAAAATGCATCTTTGCGGGACCATCATAATTTATATGCCAATATATAAATTCCTCTCCATACCTTAAGTTCTGGGGAGCAAACAAATACCCCTGACGATCACGGTCTCCGAAACCAGAAACGTGCTTACCCGTCTTTCTATCAATGCCGTAGATCCGCTCAAGGTTAATTATTTCTTTGCCATCCAGCGTCTTTACATTTAATTTGTTTTTTATTTGAAGAATACCGCCTTCCTCATCCGGAGATATTAAATTATATGAAAAAATGGCCACCGAATGCTGCTCTCCTGAATATTTATCCAATTGTTCGTCGTAAAAATTATCGGACGACAAAAGCTCTGCTTCATAAGTAAAATCTCTTGAGAGAAAACTTGTCATCTCTGGTATAAAATACTCCCAAACGAGAAAAAATAAAATGCATGTGACAAAGGCCCAGAGATATGTTTTGTTTTTCTGCTTAATTGTCATGGATATTTGAATTCCCCCTCTGAATAACTTTTTCAGCAGAAATTATTTCTCTCCTGCCGCGCCAGAAAATAATAAAAACCATGCCTCCAAGAAGCAATATCGGAATAATTAGAAGCAGAGTATTTATTAACCAAATCCAAACTTTATAAAGTGCTCCATATTTTATTTCTATAATCACATTGGAGCTTTTGACCTTACTTTGTTCGCCTTCTGAAGCATTAACTTTTTCAGCCCAAGCGCTATACACACCAGCAACTAGTGATTCATTAAAAGTATAACTGAAGCCGCCCTGATCGTCCGTCTCAACAACTGCTGCCAGCGTTCCTGGGTCATTTCGAATTATTCTCAAAAAACGCTCTCCTATCGACTTTGGTCTGTCGATTGCCATCTTCACCGACACCTCGTCATTGGCGCCAGCGACACCCCTTAAGACGACACGTTCGTTTGGTAAAACCCTAGTTGGATATTCTATGATCGCAAGCCTATATTTACCATCGGTTGTAAATTCCTCATCAATGAGAGCTATTGTCGCCTTACTCGAAGTATCTGTAGGTATAGTAGGAATCTTGGTCGATACATTTTTTATGAGCATTGATGAATTGATGAATTTCTCAAGAATGTTTGTTGCCTTGCCGTCATCACTCAAAACAGATCCACTTGAAAATGAAACATTGGCGCTGCCTGCACTTCGCGTCTCAAAAATCATTTTGAAAATTTCTGCTTTGGATGACAGAGACCCGCCATCTAAAAGTACACCTTCAAAATTTATTTTTCCTTCTGTTTCTATCGGCTTTACTACCCAAAATGATACTGCCGAACTGTTAACATCGATCGCTTTCAGAACAAGTTTAGATCTGTCATATGATATAGATCCGGTAACGGCGTTTATATCCATACCCTTTGGATCAACAGTGGCTATTGCAGTAAATGCCTCTCCGACATTACGACTACTTCCTTCTGATACAATTTCAAGATTTGCGGCATGAATAAGAAACGGCATGAAGAATGCCAGGAGAGTAAACAAAAAAATTATTCTTCGATGGTTCATAATATTACTTTCGTTTTTTGCGCACGTACCAGATCACAGCACTGAGGATAAGGGCAGCAATGACAATGGCCGACCACTTCATATCATATGGACCCCCTTCGATCGTAACAATTCGCTCATTCCCGTCTAGGTCTACAGCCTTTACATATATCTGACTTCGTAGACCTTGGTCTTTTAGGAGGTAGGGACTTTCGGCTTTTTGCCACGAACCGTTTCCTTCTTTCACCCAAAAATCTCTAATTCGCGTACCCTTGTCTATTGTATCAAAAGCTAAAAAATATTTTCCTTCGTATACTGAGGGATGGCTCGCAATTTTTGGAGTGAAAAATTCAGGAGGATTCAGATCTAGTGTAGTTCTTTCAAATGATGGTGCAGCATTCTCGCTTACAAGAATTCGGAGGTGCTCTGAAGTAGAAGTATCCCTGCCCGCTAAACCATCATTTTTAAGTGCTTTTACTTCCAAAAAACTAATCTGGGCAGGAGTGGTATCGGTAATAGCAAATCTAATAGTAAACAAGAGTCCCGATTCTACTTCTTTTGTAGCCGGATCCAAGAGACCACTAAATCCTCCGGGGACAATGCCGCTAAATTCTATTGTGCCATCTCGTGCTTCTGGATAATCAACCCAAGAGGTAATAATTGATTCACCAGAGGTGATTTCGAGCGGCTCTAAATTGGTCGAATATAAGAGCTTTCCCTCAAAGGCATTATCATTTTGCCCTTCAGTATCAACCATTACGTCAATCTCAAGTGTGTCGCTTGGTAAAATTGACCCCCTACCTGCATCAAAATAAAACTTGGCTGCGTAGAGAGAGCTTGGGGAAAACAAAAAGAACGTAAATGCAATTAAAGCTCCGCCGCCTACAAAAAAAATTTTATGCCGGAAATAATACATATTCTAATTTGACCAATAATAGGCAAGGATTGAAAAATCTTCGATGGTAATTTTGTTATCACTATTGAGGTCAATCCCCGCTGGTGGATTGCCCCGCTTGAACCAGTATGCCATGATCGAAAAATCAGCGATATTTATTCCGCCATCGCAATTCTGATCGCCTCCAGGGCACCCTACCTCCTCGATTGGAGCTAGGTTTCCAACATTGAAGCTCATAATAGTTCCGTATGAACTTTCGAGTCCTCCTCCCAAACCCGCCTTAGTCTTTATCACATGTGTACCCATACCGAATAATCCCGGTATCGTAATAGTTTTCTGATATGAACCACCAGTACCTACGATCGTACTCTCAAAATCGCGACTTCCGTCAGAAATGCTTACAGTTGCACCAGGTACACTTTCACCCGAGAGGACAAGCTCGCTCCCCGTCTGCAACTCTGTGCTACTCAAAGAAATGGTAGGAGGGACAAAAATATCCGAAAGAGTTATTTGCACGCCCTCCGCCACACGAGTAGTAAAGTTAACCAGATTTGATCTTCTAGAAAGACTATCGATACCTAGAACTGAGAAATTATACGTTCCCGGCGTTAGATTTTTTATTTGCGATCTCCAGGTTGCGTCATTACCACCTTTTAACCTAGAAATCTCTTGTCCATCCTTAAAAATTAACACGTCACCATGTTTGAATGCGTATCCCATCAACAGAACGCTTGGAGCATCTAAGCCAATAGGTGTCGAGCTAGAATTACTACCTCCCGAATTTTCAGAGCTAGACACGCAAGAAAAAGTTTCATAAGTACAGGCTGGAGTACAGCCGAGTACCCCTCCTTCAAAACCCTCAGTTGAGCACGAAGCTCCCGCCATGTCGGCTCCGTCACACTGTTCAAGACCATTTACAATACCGTCTCCACAACCTTCTACAAGAGCAGTAATATCAACCGTTAGAGCAAATGCTCTCGCCGGTAGAACCAGGCTCAGAAAAAATACGAGTTTTAAAAATAATGTATTTTTCTCCTTCATTCATCTTTTTTGTTTTGAAATCTCAGCAATGATCGAGCGCCTATACCTGCGGAGCGCGCCCTTTACACCATACTTAACAACCGCAATGATAGCAACAACTATTAATAGAAGCTGCCAAGGAACAATAAAGAAGCTGAAGCTGTCTGATGCAGTCTCTCCACCCCCGCCCCAGCTTATATCAAGGTTTGCTGTATACCATCCAAAATGAAAATCTTTTAATTGACCCATAGCTTGGCCAAAAAATCCCACTTCTTTCTTGGAATCCATATCGTCAGAAGACCAAGCCACATCAAACTGTCTGGTGCTTCCTGGCAGCACACTGCCCTCCCTTTCGTTTGCTGATAATCTCACAGCAGAAACACGAAAGGTATTCTTGATATTTATTTCACCTTTTGGCACAACACGATCGCCGCCCGCATTATTGAACTTATAGTTGAGAATTATAGGCAGTGTACTAAAAAACTTTTTTCCTTCTTCGGCGTTAAAATCAACAAGTCCGGCAGATTCCTCAACCTCGCCATTTACCCTCAAAAGAACAAGGACTCCAATCTTACCGCCTATGGTCACTTCCCCGCCGGAAGTTCCTTGCTGTGTCTGACTTCCAAAAAAAACCGCGGCGAAATACCCTCCAGGTTTTGCATTCGAAGGCACGGTGATAGTATAAGGAACCGGCAGGCGCTCACCAGAGGCTACAGAAACCTCGCTGTCAGTTTGAATCCATGTCGCAAGCCCTTTGTCCGCTCCAATAAAATAAGGCGCTCCGGAGCTCCCTCTGGATTCGAAATTCTCGTAGCTGGTATAAAATGTTTTACTTTCAGCTTGCTCGTTGAATATTTCTATTTTCCCTGTAATTGTCTGACCAGGATCAGCAGCCACTTCTATTTTTGCGGGAGATACGGTAAGAGCATATGAGGTCCTTGCAAAACCAATTACCAAAAGAGGAAATAGTAGGATTAATATTTTACGCATAAACGTATTGAGCATAGCACGGAATTAGAAACGGAGTGAAGACTAGAAATTCGCCGTTGCCGAGTATGTCAAGGTCGCCGTATAAGACCCGGCTTCTGTTGCCGCTGCAATATTGGCCAAATACCTCACGGAATAAGTCGTATTTGCGGAAGATCCAGTTGCAGAAGCTACTTGGTCTGGGAAAGCCGCTGTATCAAAAGCGAACCCTGACGCCGCGTATGGGGCAGTAACCGAACCAGATCCACCCGAAGCAGTCATGCGTAAACCGAACTGTTCAGTACCGGTTGATGAAGCGGTGTTTGAGGAGCCAATTGCAGAAATAGTATTCAATCCAGAGGTAAGGGTGGCGCCGTTTACTGTCATTGTGTATCCGTTTGCAGCATTAGTACCGACAACAAGGGTATGGGCCTCGGCCTCAGTTGCTGATCCATTTGTGTCGCCGCTCGCAAAGAAGTCATCCGAGGCTGAAAGTGTGCCGAAGCCAATGGAATTGTCGGAGATGGTGAAAGTAAGAGATTCATCGACCGTAGCCGAGACAGAAACCTGATCATCGTTAAGTATGTTTATAACAATGTCTCCTGTATCACCAAACGTTCCTCCGATAGAGATTGTATAACTAGCGGCAGAAGCATGGTTGGTAATCTGAGTATCACCCGTAGCGCCCGTAGTTGCATTTGTTCCGATTTCGATCTGAACACAAGCGTCGGCGGCAATCGCTGCTGCTCCGACACCGTCTGAAGGCGCAGTCAAAGTCAAAACTTGGCCTGACAGGGCGGCTCCCCAAGCCGTGGCAGAAGGAGATGCAGCCAAAGTCTCATCGTTAGAATATGTTGGAGCGGTACAGTTTGATTGGCTGCCTGCGGAGTGAGCTAGGTCTACATCGGCAAAGTCAAAAGAGTTGGTTGTGAATCCTGAAGGCAATGTCACAGTTATGGTGTCAGACGATTGGTTTGCGCCAGTCGGGGTTCTGAAAACTATAGTATGATTCGATACCGTACTGACCTTCTGACTTGTCATGGTATCAGTTTTATTAAGCAATGCCGCGGCGAAGGCGGTATTATAAGCAAAAAGCGAGATTACGCTTGCAATAATTAGGTAAATAGCTGTACCCGACCTAAAACCTGAGACCAACGTCTTTTTCATAAACTTTTTATAAATTCAATTTATTAATAATGTCATTATATCTTATATATATAGGTGTTCGTGTGGATAAATCAGTATGTCGCTGTTATGGTGTATGTGAGAGTTGAAGTATAAACTCCGGCATCTGTGTTGGCGGAAATATTTCCTATATATCTCACCCCAAAAACTGTTGTCGCGCTGTCTCCTGAACCAGAAGCTACAACATCGGGAAAGGCGGCCGCGTCAAGCGCCCAGTTTGATCCATTATAAGGAGAAGCAGCTGTTCCGGTACCAGAATTTACAATAAGTCGCAAACCATATTGCTCCGTTCCAGCGCTTGAGGCAGCAGCAGCATTGCCAATTGCAGCTATTGTATTAACTCCTGACGTAAGAGTGTTTCCAGATATTGTTATCGTGTATCCGTCTGTTGCATTAGTCGAAGCGGAGATGGTATGAGCATCTGCGGTATCTGAAGCCGAACCGTTTGTATCTCCGGTAGCATACCTTGCTGCGCCTGAACCAAGATTGCCGAAGCCCACTGAATTGTCAGACAAGCTAAATGTTAGCGATCCTCCCGGCGGAGCGCCTGTTCCTGTTTCCGTCCACTGCAAAGACACCATCGCGAAATCCCACTGAGCCACCGAGTTGTTT
>CAZPVH010000003.1:0-105853 GCA_964589975.1 uncultured Candidatus Saccharibacteria bacterium
TTGGTGTTCCCCATGATATCAACGGATTTCACCCCTACTCCATGAGTTCCATACACCCAACACAACCTCTAGCCGTACCGTTTCCTTCGCGGTTCTGGGGTTAAGCCCCAGGATTTAACGAAAGACTAATACAGCCACCTACGCACCCTTTACGCCCAATAATTCCGGATAACACTTGGGGCTCTCGTATTACCGCTCCTGCTGGCACGAGATTGGGAGCCCCTTATTCATAAGGTAACGTCAAAAATTTCCTCCCTTATAAAAGATCTTTACACCCCGAAGGGCGTCATCAATCACGCGGTGTCGCTTCGTCACACTTTCGTGCATTGCGAAAGATTCTCGACTGCAGCCTCCCGTAGGAGTTTGGACCGTGTCGCAGTTCCAATGGTGGGGGTCAGCCTCTCAGCTCCCCTAAGCGTCATAGCCTTGGTAAGCCATTACCTTACCAACTAGCTGATACTACGCAGGCCTCTCTAGAAGCGATAAATCTTTACCCCTGAGGGACTATCAAGTATTAATCGGCCTTTCGGCCGGCTATTCCTGACTTCTAGTTAAGTTCCCACGCGTTACTACCCCGTTCGCCACTAAACATAAACGACCTTTGATCTTGATATAATCTCAATCTCTGGAAATAAATGTCTCGTTCGACTTGCATGCCTTATCCACACCGCCAGCGTTCATCCTGAGCTAGGATCAAACTCTATTGAAAATCTCCAAGGCTGACGCCCTGGTAGATTTAGAACGAAACAGAACAAAAGATATTATCTTTGGCCCTGTCTCTATATATTTAGACTGGATTCTTCTTGTTTGAGAGTATTCGCCGTCAAGCAAATACCCCCGTGTTGCATAACTGATTTGTTTCTTTTACCTGATTCAGTTGTCAAAGGTCCCACCCTTTTATTAAAAAAGCCTGCCGAAGAAAAAGCAGACATGACATGTTCCAAACGGAATCTAGTTGTTTTATACAAGTGTCATATTTGATTTTCTTCAGCACCTCCTCAGCTAAAAGAGATGTAGGGAGTATTATAGTCGGCTCGAAAAGGAAGTCAAGTGTTTAAAACAATTGCTTATTTAGGCTCATTTATAGGGTAAATGCGCCCCCGAGGGGGCGCATTTTAATGGTCGCAACAGCAGCGGAACTGGAACGTATTCCAGTAAGGAACTCCCGTGGAATTTTGGCAATACAGATATCCTTGGATACGCATATAACTAGTAGCATCTCCACCATGGTTCACCCACTCCCATTCATTATCCATTCCTCCCAAAGAAATGAAGCCATCACTACTAGCTTTGCACGCCAAATACCATTGGTCCACGCCACACAATCTCATTCCGTATGCTTTGCATGTGTCAACTGCGTCATACCATGAGACTCCAGATCTTTGATTATATTCAATACTAAAAGTACCAACATCAACCATGCCCGGCGGACATGTCTCCTCCTCACTCAAACATCCACTCCATCCAATACCCTTAAAGAACTGGAAGCAGTTCTCATCAGTATTAAATATAAGCAGACTCGTAGCGGGCGAAACAATTCCGTCACGCTCAGCGGTAGTCATCCTCGGTATCAAGATTCCTCGTTTATACAAAGGTGCGGCGCTAGCATCAACGTCCAACAAAGCCGACTGATGTGGCGCAGCTCCATTAACATTGATCCCGATGTTCTGGGAAAGAACCTCTGTGCAGAAAGCACAGAAAGTGAGAACGTAAATGGCTTTCATGGTGCAGGTTTAAGGTTTAATTCTAAAATAATTATAAAACTAGCTTTTAGGCATTCCCAAAATAAAACTGTGAAAAACTGTGTCTTATTGCAAAAAACTATAGTTCATATAACATTCAATAATAATGAGAGGAAAGAGGAAATTACTACTACTTATAGGAGACATCGGCACGCTCCTTGTGAGCTTTTACCTCACTATAGTCATTGGCTACTGGGGATCTTTTAGCGTGCATAATATCGAGACGCACATATTTCCATTTTCGATTATGTATCTTGCCTGGATCCTCATCCTTTTTATTTTTAATCTTTACGACTACAGCTCAATCAAGCCGACTATTGGAAACATCAGAAACATCTCAATCGCGCTCATTGTGTCGGCGGCCGTCGGAGCCATCTTCTTCTATGCGTTTACGATGTTCGGCATTTCGCCGAAAATGAACTTGCTTATCAACATCGTTGTCTTCGGCTTCCTCTTTGTCGGCTGGCGAAGAGCGTTCTTTAGCATTTTCTCGAAGCATTTCCGAAAGGATATTCTAATCCTTGGAGAAAATGAGAAATCTCAGGCGCTCGCTCATGCCATCAACTCCAATCCCCACATCGGCTATCATTTCATGGGGTTCATTGAGGACGTCTCGGACACTGATCGTATAGAGGCTACGGGCACTGTTGTAGTGGCAAAAGAATTTCAGCTGGACACAAAAGACATCCATCACTTGATGGCAACCAATACCGAAATCATGAACATCGTTGAAGCCTACGAAAGAATTTTCCTTAAAGTACCCATTGAATTTATAAACGAAGATTGGTTTGTTAAGAATATAAAGAATTCCCGAAAAACGTTTTATTACAGCCTCAAGCGTTTCTTAGATATTGTCATATCTTTCGCCGTCTTTTGCGTGGCTCTTCCCTTCATGATCCTAATCGCTCTTGGGATAAAGCTTGAGGACGGGCGCGGAGTCTTCTACAAGCAAAAGAGGGTTGGTCTCTACAACAAACCTTTTTATCTTTATAAGTTCCAAACTTACATAGAGAATGCCGAGCAAAATGGCGCTGAATGGTCTCAGAAAGATGATCCGCGCATCACTCGGCTCGGAAAGCTCCTGCGCTATACCCACCTCGATGAATTGCCGCAAATTTGGAATGTTGTCCGAGGAGATATCTCGCTTGTCGGCCCGCGGCCGGAGCGTCCTGAGTTTGTTTTGCCGCTTGAGAAAGAAATCCCCTACTTTGATCTGCGTCACGTCATCAAGCCCGGCGTCACCGGCTGGGCCCAGGTAAAATTCAAATACGCTGGAAGCGTCCTTGAGTCATACCAGAAATTCGAATACGACATGTACTACGCCAAAAATCAAAACCTCTTTATGGACTTTGGCATCATCTTTAGAACCATTCAGAAACTATTCTAATGTTAGGACGCCTTCACACACTACTCTTCAAAAACACTTCGACGGGTCAAACCGTCATAAAGAATACTTTTTGGCTGACAGTTAGCACGGCCGTTGGCAAGCTTATCCGGAGTGTCATGGTTATCTACGCCGCGCGCGCACTAGGCACCGGTGAATACGGTATTTTTTCTTACGCCCTAGGACTTGTTTCTATCTTTTCTCTATTCGCCGATATTGGTCTCACGCCACTCCTCGTAAAAGATCTAATTAGAAAGACCGGAGAAAACAAAACGCGCTACGTCTCAGCCATCATTTCGGTTAAATTTACCCTTCTTCTTTTTTCATTCCTTCTAGTGGTCATAATGGCTCCTCTTGTTTCGAACTTTAGAGAAGCAACCGTACTTCTGCCGTTCGTCGCGCTTCTGGTGCTATTCGACAATCTTCGGAGTTTCGGCTTCTCACTCCTCCGCGCCGAGAACCGGATGGAAAAAGAAGCCCGCATCGATATAACAATCGAGCTTGTAACGGCAATAATCGGATTTGCTATTCTGCTCTCCGCACCGACGGTAAAAAATTTGGTTCTCGGATACCTCGTGGGAAGCGGTATTGGCGCAGTTGCCGTCATATCAATGATGAAGGGCTATTTCCAAAACCTCTTCATGAACATCAAGAAGGAGATCGTTTTTGACGTTATCGGCTCAGCGCTCCCATACGCACTAGTTGGAATATTCGGGATGCTGATGACAAACATAGATATATTCATTATCGGTGAATTCATGAATGCCAGCGCCGTCGGTCTTTACGCCGCCGCTTTGCGCCCCATAAGTCTGCTTTATCTGATACCGGGATTCATCTCGAGCGCGGTCTTTCCGCTCATGAATCGCCTGAACGCTCATCACGACCCGGCGGGACTCGAGCGCCTCTCCGGCACCGCCATGACGGCAACGCTTCTCTTGGCCGTCCCGATTGTTGTCGGCGGCACTATCATCGGCGGATCGCTTGTTCACAACATCTTCGGCCCGGAGTACGCCGGATCTATTGACGCTTTTAAAATACTCCTCCTTACTATCGTGCCAATTTTTCCCGGCTTCATCCTGACTTATCTCTTGCTTTCAAAAGGTATTAGGAAAGCCCCTCTGAAGGCAACGATTTGCGGAGCGCTCGTAAATGTCATTCTTGATCTAATCCTCATCCCCCAATACGGCATCGAGGGCTCAGCTGTCGCGACATTGTCGGCCCAGATCGTCATGAATGGGATATTGCTTTCAGAAACTCGCCGCTTCATGAAAATTTCTCCTATACGAGGAATTGGAAAAATCCTCTTGGGCTCGTTCGTTATGGCCATCATTGTTTACGGTCTCATTCATCTTGGAGTTAACAGTCTCATAGTCATGGCAGCTGGAGTCATAAGCTACGGAACGATTCTAGTACTCATGAAAGAGAACGTTGTAATGAAGGCACTTGGAATAGTAAAGGGCGTTTAGCTGCCAGCTATTTCTTCGTAAACTTTTTGCGTTTCATTTAGGAATTTTTCAAGCGTGAAGTTTTCCTCGAATCTCATTCTGGCGGCTTCGCCCATTTGCCGACTAGCACTCTCATTAGAAACTTTTTTGAGCGCGTTGGCGATTTCACTCGTCTCATTCTGAACCAGAATTCCGCATGATCCGTCTATCTCTTCCGGTATGCCGCCAACTTTCGAAGCGACTACCGGAAGCCCCGCCGCCATAGCCTCGAGGATTGAGAGCGGAAAACCTTCATGTTTGGAAATCAAGACAAAAGCCTTGGATTTAGATAATTTCTCCTGAACCGCTTCGCGCGGCAAATCGCCGAGAAGCTCGATTTTTCCATTCAGACCAAGTTCGGAAATTTTAGAATCTATTTTTTGACGATCAGGACCATCACTGATGATTTTGAGCCGAAGATCGATGTTCGCGATCTTGTAGGCTTCCAGAAGCAAAAGATATTCCTTCGGATAAGCCAGGCGGCCATTGGCGATTAGGGCGTTGTCTTTCGGTGCGCCAATAAAAGTATTGTCCGGGACGCCGTTGTAAATAGTTACGAGTTTCATTTCTTCGGCAATGTTATACCGAAGCGCCAGCCGCCGATCATAGTCTGAGACGCAGATGATCTTATCCGTCCATTTTGAAACACGCCTTTCGGAAATTGATGCAACTATTTTTCTAAAGATTGACGCGCCGTCGGTAAAGGCCCAGCTGTGAGCCGTGAAAATGGTTTTGATCCTGCCGCGGACGACTTGCCTGGTTAAGATGCCGGCAAAAGAGCTGTGCGCGTGCACCAGGTCCGGCTTAAAATCTTCAATAGTTTTTTTGATTGAAACTTTCGCCCTCATGAGATTAAAGGGATTAAATGAGTTAGCAAAATAAACATTAGGATAGAATCTGACTCCAAGCTTCGTCGCCTCATTCTCAAGCCAGCCACCCGGAAAAGCCATAATTGCAACCGCGTGGCCCTCGGCCTTCATGTGCTTAGCAAGTTCCGCTACATGTACCTGCGCGCCGCCGATCTCTGATTTGGTTATGGAATAAAGAATTCTCATTATTTTAGAAATTTACGGATACTATATGGCAGTATCATACTGGCAAGTGGGCGCGATAAATATATTATAGAAAACCAGGAGTAATCGCCTCTTTTGATAGCTTCCCATCTGGCCCTTAGGGCGAACTTCGCTTGTTCAGTATTTTTCTTTCTCGTAATCGAATTCTCGCTAACCCGGCTTTTTAATAAATTTTCTGGCAAATTAGATAATTTTGAAATTCTATTTAATCTGAAAAACAGTTCATAGTCTTGAGCATATTTCCAATCTTCGTTATAAAACCCTGCCGTATCTAGGGAGGACTTTCTCATCATAATAGAAGAATGAAAGAACGGATTAAATCTTATCAATGACTTACTAAGGTTTTCATACTTAGTCGGGTATCTTTGCTCGCCTATTGTTTCTGATTTTTCATTAATCAATTCTGCCCACGAACCCACAAGTCCGTAATCTTTATTTTCATCTAAAAATTTAACTTGTTTTTCAAATCTCTCCGGAAAAGCAATATCGTCCGCGTCCATGCGGGCAATATATTCTCCCCGTGCTTTTTTAAGAGCGATGTTAAGCGACTTCGTGAGCCCCAAGTTTTCTTTATTCCCCACAAGCCTCACTCGGTCATCAGCCAGAGTATATTCGTCAATGAGTACCGCGCTCGCGTCGGTCGAAGCGTCGTCGACAATTATGAATTCAAAGTCGCCAAATGTTTGCCCAAGGATGCTGTCTATACAGGCCTTCAGATAGGCTTCGCCATTCCGGACCGACATGATGACAGAAACTTTTGGCATAATTTATACGAGTTCGAAAAACGTTTCCCAGTACCCGACTTCGAGCTTTGGATGAGAGAGCATGGCGCCCATGCTCGTGGCGCAGATATCAGAGCGGCCGCGCCAGAAGCTTTTTCGGATCTCATAACCGTGCGAGCGAAGGAACTCAACGATTTCTCTGGCCGAAGAGTCTTTTTTATGAAGAAGCTCTGAATGAATTTCAATAAAGAAATACTTCGGCCTGTTACCCTCTGCTAAGGCCTTCTCCGAACCTTTCAATATCTCTTTTTCATACCCCTCAACATCCATCCGGATGAAATCAACTTTCTTAAACTTGAGGAAATCATCGAGCGTCATGATTTCGACTTCGACTTCTTCGTATTTCATACCCATATCTTCGCGCTTAATGAAGCTTGACAGGTTACCACGATCATAAACATAGAATTTTGCCTTGCCTCTGTTATCACCGAAAGCGGCCTGATGGAGATCTGCGTTTCGAATATTATTTAGCTCCAAATTTTTCTTGAGTGAAGCAAAATTGTGCGGAGCTGGTTCGATGGCGTAGAGATGTCCGGTCGGACCGGCGAGTTTCGTTTCGATAAGCGCGTAGTAGCCAATGTTCGCGCCAACTTCAAGAATCTTCATACCAGGAGTAATGATGCTTTTTACTTCTTCTGTTGAATTTTTCTCATGAACACCATAGAGCGCCAATTCACGAGATATGCCGAGATCATTTAGATCAAGGATCATCATATTTCCTTGAACTTTTTTCATAATTTTCCCGTTCTTGAAAACGATGTAGAGAAATTTAAGAGGAATGTACTCGCGGAAAAATCGCTTCACTATAGTGAAAGCGACCGAGGCAGTCTTGCCAACAAAAACAACCGGGCCCTTTTCCCTCAGAACCTTTATCCCCTTTTTAAAAAGGTTGTCGTTTGTTTTTAGGAGCGTATTTTTTAAATTTGATAGTCTTTTCATAATTAACTGTTCTGTTTTGAAATAATATTCTGCACCGCTTCTCGGAATGTCTTTGTGAAATTTTCTTTGGTATACTTTTCTGACTCTACATATGTGATTTCACATCTTCTTAGAAACTCGCTTCGTGACTCTTCGGATATTGCTTTAAATTTTGAGAGAAGATAATTCATCTCGATGGATTCAAGCATATACCCAAAATCTCCTACATCCACCCCGGCCTCCAAGGTGACAATAGGAATAAGTCCACGTCGCATACACGTCGTAACTGACGTAGCGCACCCCTCCGAAGACGAAGGAAGTATAACATATCCGCATTCGCTGGAAATCTTCCTATATTCAGCACCTTTGACATCCATAAAGCCAATAAAATGGATGTTTGGAGAAGCTGCGAGCAACGGCGCCATAATCTTATTAAAGTCCTCTTCACTTGTCGGCGCACCTATATATAGAGTTAGTTCAGGGAGATTATGAAAGGCTTCAATCGCGAGCGGTAGGCCTTTCATGATATTTCCATTTCCGCCAAAGTAGAGAAACTTCTTTTGATCTTTTTCAGCAATCTCTTCCTTAGAAGTCCGTAGTCCATCGTAACTTGAAAGCCAAACTCGATGAACTGGCTTACCAAACTTCCGGTAACCTTCTATCCCCCAATCATTACAGCACGTAATGATTGCTTCCGTGTGCTTTATTGATTCGATTATATCTACATTGTGGATTAGGCGACGATATACAATTTCATTTCCCGGGAATCTTTCTAGGAATTCATCGTGGCGCTTTTTTGTAATTTGATTGCTGAGATCAGGTTCCGGACCCATAGCGTATAAAATGCGAATTGCGCTCGGCAGTCCTTTGGCGATATCGATAAAATGCTTCCCCGAATCCCCTGCGCCCAGTCCGATGAATAAATCATATTCGTCTTTGATCTTAGACACGTGAATCATCTCTGCCGTCCTGTCGATGATGTCAACGACATAGCCAAGCTCGTTCAAAATACAGGCCATTTGGTAGCTCTCCCAATTATTTGGATGAGACAGGTCAGTAAAAGCGCCGCGCAAAAAAAACTCTTCAGTCTTGTAGTACATTAACGCTCGGCCGCGCTTTTCCTTGAGGAATCGATCAAAGCCTCTTACGAATTTCCGCCGAGCTAATTTATTAATTATTTTTTGGAATATCTTCATCGATTATTTTCCGTAAATCAGCGCGCGAAGTTCTTCTCCCGTATAGCTTTCAGCATTCTGTGTCGAGAGGGCCTCCGATGGATTCGCGTTCGTCTTTCCAGGACGAACAACATAGAAATCACCTTCATCAAATGTGAAGTACCGCTCGCTCTCGCCGACCAGATCTTCGTGGATCTTTTCTCCTGGCGATATGCCAATGATTTCAAAGGAATCTTTTTTGAAAATAGTTTTTAGAATATCTAGAATACTCGCTTGTTTCATCTTTGGGATATAAATTTCTCCGCCGTCAGCTTTTTCTATGGCAGCGATAACAGTATTTACCGCATCAGTAAGCCTGAAGAAAAATCTCCTCATGTCTGCATGATGTAATTTTACTTCGAGCTCTGGATGCTCTTTCCAAAAAGTAATAACGCTTCCGTGCGAGTCGATAATGTTGCCAAAGCGAGTGCAGGCAAAAGTAGTATCGGAATTCTTGTCCGCTTCTATAAACAGGCGCTCCATGATGTATTTCGTCATTCCGTAGGCATTGGACGGAGCCGCTGCTTTGTCTGTCGAAATACCGATTGCCTTTTTTATGCTTGGAGTATCTATCACTGCCTGGATGAAAGACTGCGAGCCGATAATATTATTCAGGTAGCCCTGAGTCGGCTGCTCTTCCACCATAATTAGATCTTTCATGGCGGCTGCATGAATGGCCAGATGACATCCCCGGAGAGCATATTTTAAGGTTTCGGTATCTCTAACATCGCCAATTCGAAAAGTTAAATTAGGATTATTGAACTCCTTCATCATCTCGTACTGACGCTCCTCGTTTCGGCTATAAATGACTATTTGATTATCTTTTCCAAGCTCTCGTGCGAGCGCTTTGCCAAGAGATCCTGTGCCGCCAGTTATGAGAATTTTCTTATCTTTGATCATAAAGTTTGCCTATTGGTAAAGCTCTTCTATACCGCTAATAATACCTGTTCCCTGATTATTGGCAACAAATTGCTTCAACATCGGGAGACCTTCTTCCTTAGGCATTAGCCCGCCAATTCCGTCACAAATGCCAAAGACCCTTTTAGGATTCTCTACATCATCAACCAGAATATCTCCCCTGGCCCCCAAGGTTCCAGGGGTTATCAGGGAGGCGCCGTTCAAATATCGACTTCTCGGTTTTTCTAAGAGACGCCTTTGATATAGCCAATTTTCAATCATGCCGATGTAGCCGCCCAGACTTGACAGCGAAAGCACTTCAACACTTCGGGCGCGCGCCGCAGCTATGGCTTCTGGAAAAATATTTCTGTTTCCGGCATCGATTATTTTCCCCCCTGCTTTCATGGCGTCAACAATGGAAGAGTCAATTACAGAAATGCCGGGCGTGCAGCCAATAATAAGATCTGTATCTTTTGCGCCATCTGCAAGAGTTTTGACCAGAGCAATTGAACTTCCGCTCCGCTTTATAAGATTAAGACCTTCAATAATTTTTTGGGATTTTTCGATGTCCTTATCGAAAAGGAAGACTCCTGCTCCACGTTCGCATAATTTCAAAGATATTTTTGAGCCGAGGTTCCCGGCTCCAATAATGAAAATCTTTTTACCATCAACGGACCCGAACATAGTCACGATAAAAATATCCAGAGAATCTACTGTAAAATCATTAGGTTTCACGATAAGACACTTGCTTTTCTTTATTCTTGTCAAAAATTCTTGAGCCAAGCTTCCTGCTTCGTTCTTTACTTCACAATCAATCAAAAAATAACCGACAACTCCGTCAAAAATACTAACGATTTCATCTATACTGGATTTTTCGCGCAATATGATAGTAACGGCAATTGTTGTTTTGGTTTCTCTTGTTGACCCAAAAATTATTTCAGGATTGGTAATGTCTGCCGTCGTCGATACCAGAATCAGTTTTTCCTTCGTTGAGCCAAGTAGAACAGATTTAAGGCTTTCAAATTTTTCTCTTACATTTTCCATACTATAAAAGTTTATCAGGATTTCCTTTTAAAATATGCTTGAGGCTCTCCGGCCCATGATTTAGATAAAGATCAAGAATTGATAGGTATGCGGCAAATTCTTTGCCCTTGAATTGCGGATACTCCGGATGCGTAAATTTCTGAAAGATGACTTTGATCCCCGCCTTGTCATACTCTTCTGTTTTTAGATATGCTTTCGCCCCGCTTCCGGATAGATACGTATCGGCGCCGCAGACCTTGCATATTTCGAGTGTCACGTCGGTACCACCTTTTGCCTTTCCCGACAGCGACAACTCAGAGGCTCTCTTTATCTCTGTTTTTATTCCGAGCTTTTCTTTCAAGGCCAAAATCAAATCTAAGTTAAAATCAGCCAACTTCTCGTGTTTTTTAGCGTAATGGTTTTCCAAAAATTCTAGCGTTTTTGGCGCGTGTGGATGTTTCGCATAATTCTGTCTAAGTGTTGTGAGGTGCTTTTTGATTATCGGACTCTGCCAATTTATCCTTATATCGCTAATCCTTGCATCCGATGAGTGCTTAAGAAGTGGAATGGTGAGCCAAGTTGGTTTTCCGGAGGCCAAAATCTTATTCCTATTTTGAACGTTATTTTTTTCAAATTGAACGGTGTCTAAAATAACAAAAACGTCAGCCAAATGCATCTTGTGAAAAAATCCTAGCCAAGGAAAGGCCTCTGGCTGATGGATGGCAACTATCATATTTAGAGTTTCAAGCTAACGCGGACCGCCTCAAAAGCTTCGGCATATTTGCATCCGTTCTCAAAGCCGCGGATCTTGGCTCGGCCTTCGATTGCCTCAATCCAGCGCTCGCCATATTTGGCATGCTGGCTGCGGTGCTCTTTTAGTGACTCAAGCTTTTGATCAATAGTGTCGGAGATATCAAAATAAACCTGTGCCCGGAATGGGTGGTAAGAACGTCCGGATGGTGGAATAGGTTCGTACATGAAAATGTTGTACATGTATCGCGCAGCGGAAATCGTAGCCTGAGCAGTATTTTTATGATCCTGATGAGTATCGAACACCCAGTGAGTAAAGATATACTCCGGCTTGAACTCAGACATGATCTGATCAAGCGCCTCTACCGTCGATCCGTTATACGGCACGTTCTTGTTCGGGAAATTAAGTACAACGAGGTCGGTCACCCCGAGCTTCGCTGCGGCTGCTCTGCCTTCGGTCATGGCCTCGTCGACGGTCCGAAGAACTGTCCCATCGAAATTCTGGTATGAGGAATCGGTCATAACGACCATCTTAACCTTATGGCCCTCTTTCACAGCCTTGGCTAAAATACCCCCGCAGGCGAGTTCAATATCATCCAAATGCGCCCCTATGGCCAATATATTCATATTGTCTAATCTACCCTTTTGGACCAAAAAATCAAGCCTATTTCTTAAAAACGTAAAGCAAGTATGGGAAGTATAATTTCGCGGTAGACAATCACCTGGAAAGAAACCTCTCTAGCTTGTTCCGCGAATCAGCAAGAAACCCCAAGTATTTAGCACCTGTAATTTTCTCCGTATCGCTAATAATAAAGCCGGGGTTACCTTTAAAAATATTCCCGCCCCCAACAACCGATTCTTTCGCAAATCTATAATCCCCCGTAAATGATTTCCAAGTTCTATCTTTCATCCTAATCTTCGGTGAGAAAAAATAACCAAGCTTGTTGTGTGATGAGAACGCTAAAAGCCCGCCCGGCTTTAATTTTTTTGTCGCTTCCTGAAGAGCTTTGTCACGCATTTCTTTCAAATCGATATAGTCTATTGAATTCATAGGAAACAGAACGACATCAAAACCCTGGTCCGGTAGAAATGAGAGGTCTGATGCATCACCTTCGCAGAATTCTAGGTCTCTGAATTTTTCCTGAGGAAAATTATTTTTTGCAATCTCGGTCAACTTTTTTGAGCGATCAATGCTTAAAACTTTATTCCCGTAAAGCAATAAATTTACAGGTACGCGGCCGGCCCCACCACCCAATACCAAGACGCTCTTCCCTTTTAAGTCATATCTATCGATCAGATATTTTTCCGGATTGTTCAGACTCTTTACTCGTGTCGTGTTCGCCGCGTATTTCGCGACAACTTGGTCAGACTCGTAAAGCTCTTCATTATTCATATAGAGAACTGATATTTTTGATAAGATCGTTAAAATTTTGGTCGATAGAATAATTCATTTCAATATTTTTCTTTAAATTACGACTGTATTCATTTCGAAGTTCTGGATTTTTAATTAAAGATTCAATTGCGTGCTTCCAGCCCTCTTTTGTTCCTACCAATAGCCCCGATTTTTTATCCTGGATAATCTGACAGGCCGAAGGTGTAAAATCTGCAACAACTGGGATTCCGAGTTGTGAGAAAACATAAATCCTTCCCGAATTATTCGACATCTTGAAACGCAGAACATAGTCATTCTTCACATAACTCTCAGGGTTACTGAAGAAAGCCCTAAATGGCCGAGCGAAAAGTTTGGGTGCCGGAAGCGCCGATGGCGCAATACCAATATCGCACTCTTTTAGATCTTCCAAAAATTTTCCTTCTTCCCACTGTATGTGCTTAACTTTACAGATTTTTGGACAATTTTGCGTCCACCTACCCAGCTTGTCTACGTTATAAATAGCGCGCAGTTCTATATCATAAGTCTTGGCAAGTTCATCAAGCGCCCACGATGCATCTACCATGGCATCAAGGTGCTGCTTATTCCCGTGATAGCCGATGACTATCTTTTTCTTCTCAACATGAATCTTTTCCGAAACTGGGATATCCGGGAACATATAATAAATGAAAACATTTTTGTTATATTTGAGAAAAAAATCTCTCTGCTCAATCGAAGAAACAATCAGAAAATCCGCCGCTCGGGCTTCCTCGCGCTGGCGCGAAAGCGTGACCTTTGGATCGAAAATTCCCGCCAATATTTTAGGATTCATTTGTTTGGCTTTCCTGATTTCTGAGTCTGGTGCCATAAATAAAGCGACATCGTAGGCGCGGTAGTTATCCCAAACATTCCTTGTGGCTTCAGACAACCTTTTTACTAGCCCATCCAGAACGATGGTGCCAGCAGCTTTGTAGTTTGTATTTATGACGAATTTCATGCTGGCCTTATAACTGCCCAAATCTCTCCGAATTGAACAGTATGGCTATCAATCCTATAACCCGCCTGAGCAAATTCCTTTTGGAATTGTGAAAACGTAAATTCAGTAAAGTGCGTCGTATCGAGGCGGTAATCAAGCCCGAGTTCTTTTTTATAAAGGGTCACCCACTCCCTGTCTATCATGGGCACACGGAATAGGAACTTGTCTGCGAGCGGTCGAATACTCTTTAGGAAATTTACTCTGTCGTCGATATGCTCCAACACATTCGACATGATGATGACGTCGAATTTCTCATTTGACAAATCTTTAGTGGCATCAGCTACCCGGTATTCTATATTGACTGCTGAGTGTGCACGTCTCGCCTTTTCCACCAAACTTTTCTCTATTTCAACTCCGGTTACTTTTTTTACTTTTTTTGCTACATCGTAAACCAGAGCACCATTGCCACAACCGATATCCAGGACTGTGTCTTCGGGACCAACATTATTTGCAAAAAATTCATGAAAGCCTATGAGGCGATGCTTGGGGTGGAGCCCTCCCTCATATTTGATTGCCAAATAGGAAATCAGTTTATAAGAAAAGCTGTGAAGCTTAAGAGCTAATTTTAGTAAAATTTTATACAAAGCTTTCATAAATTAATTTCTCCTTATTTATTATTGTTTCTAGGCTATAATCACGAACAATCATTTCTCTCGCATTAGCTCCCAGTCTATCACGCAGCTCTTTATTTTCAAGAAGTGTCTTTATCTTTTCGTGAAGGCTCTCTGCCGATAAGTCCGCCAAAAGACCCGTCTCGCCTTCGGCAATCACTTCCCTGATGCCTTTTACGTTAGTTCCAACACAGGCAAGTCCGCAAGACATGGCTTCAAGGAGAGCCTTTGGATTGCCCTCAGACTTGGAAGGCAAAATAAAAATCGCGCTTTTTGAAAGTTCTATGGGTAATTTTTCCTGAGCCACTTGGCCCAAGAAATTTACACGCACACCTTTTTCCTTGGCCAGGTTTTGAATTTTTTCTTTTTGCGATCCGCTTCCGATAAGAAAAAGCTCGCATGGAAGACCTTTGAGTGAATCGACCAAAAGCGGCAAATTCTTGTCTTCTTCGAGCCGGCCGACGAAAATGATCCTATTCTCTATTTGTAAAGAAAGGTTCGGCACAAAATGATCCGTATCAATATAGTTTCTAACGACTTCGATTCGATTTTTCGGAATATTAAATTCCCGAACAATAAAATCCTGATCCTCGTTCGAAGTAATGATTATTCTGTCAGCATTTTTATACGACCAATTTTCTACAACCCTGGCAATATTTTTTTTCCACCAGGAAGCTCTGGTGGTTTTTAAATAATTCAACCACTCATACCCGGAGCGCACCATTAATTTCTTCTTGAAGATCTTTTTGCCAATAACTCCCGCCCAAGATCCATCCATCTGATTTGTCTTGATGATATCAAGCTTGCGAAAGTGCTTAGCTCTAATAATAGGCATCAAAAACATATACAATGCGCCTGGAATAAATTTAGGTTTTGAGATAATGCGGATGTTTTTCGGAAAAAGAAACCCATACCTTTCTTCTTTGACTCCGTACGTGAAAAAATAAATTTCTTCTATTTCTCTCGAGAGTTCGATGTATGGCCTAACCTCGCGCACCAGATTCCCCACCCTATCCCATGTAGCAAGAGAAATATTTCTCGTAAAGACAAGGCCGAGTTTCATTAGAGATTATCAAGTGATAAGAATGTAATTTTCGGGAATCTGGTTTTCTGGAGCACGACGTGCGCTTTAACGTCTTGCACGAATTCAATTTCCGGATTCAGGGCTTCGGCTTCGGCGATCTTTGCCTCAGCGGTTTTAAAATCTCCGCCATACATGTAAGCCAGTGCCTCCATTGCCGGAGTTAGGGGATTTTCTGGAGAGAATTCGGCGCTGCCCGCCAACAGTGCTTTGGCTTTATCGAGCCGCTCATTACCAAGGATTGTCTCGAACATATAGAGATACGCAAGATTAACACGGGCTCGATAATAATTTGGGCGCAGCTCAATATACTCCTCATATGCTTTCGCATACATTTCCATCTCCTTCAACGCCTGCGACCTACTTTCAGGGGTAAGCGGCTGATCGCTTCCAAGGCGTGCCATCACCCCCTTGATGAGAGAACCTGAACCAATCCGGAGGCTTACGAGGCTATGGCCACCTCTTATAGCGTTCTCTATCTTTGCTTCCCTTTCAGCGTTATCACGAGTTTTCATAATCTCTACAAGGTCTTGCTGGCGGCCTTTTAATGTGAATATTATTTGGGGCACAAATGCTATAAGGAATATAAGAGCGGCCGGAACTATGACCATCTTTTCGTAATTTTTGTTTGTTTCTTCTGTTACAACCATCTCTCTCTCGATATATAGTCCGTATCCCAAAAGAACGAATATATAAAAATATGTAACTACGGTCTGGAAAGACGTTTGCATTTGGAGTATCTGAGCGCAAATCAGGACTACTAGCATTTGAGCTTGCATATCGCTTATCAGTCCCCTTTTTGATGCCCGCACAAAAGTCCGAGCAAGTAAGAAGAGCATCACGAGCCAAGCAAGGAGGCCCAAGAACCCGACTTCCACCAGAGTATCAATAAAATAATTGTGTGCACGATCGAACCAGATCTCGCCGAGATTCTCTTCAAGGAACAGTCGATTATCAAAATTAGATTGGTATGCCAATTCAAAATTCTCCGGACCATATCCGAGTACCGGCCTGTCTTTCACGCTCTCAAAAGCACTTTCCCAAAGAATTATCCTGGCATCGCTCGAGTTAGCCGAATATTTTTCTTGAACAAAGGACCCCGGGACAAACAAGAGTCCAAGTACCACAACAATGATTCCGCCGAAAATGCCAGAAAATATTTTCATGGCATCCTTTGACTTTGAGAAACGCAGAATTACATAACGTAATAATACAAATATAACTACGATAAACGCTGTGGCGGAGCTCGCTTGAGCGTCCCCGAGCAGAAGCGCAGGTTCCGCAAAAACTTTCGCCACACCAACATCGCCGAAAAGTATCCCGGAATTTAAAATTGCAGGATGAAGAAACTGCAATGCCAAAAGCGGGTATAGCCATTTATTTTTCCCGTTTTTCTCCTGATAAGAATCCAGGATCGCAATCAATGTAACAATGATACCGATGAGAACGAATGTTCCGGCAAAGGTTGAGTTTCCAAACAAAAACCCTGGCGCAGAGAGGCCTGTTTCGCCGCCGGGTGAAAAAAATATATCGACAAACGAAAGAAAAGAATAGAAAGCTGATGAAATAACCAGAGAAAAGCCGACGAGGCGCCAGTCTTTATTTTTTAGAAGACCGGACAAAAGATATGCCATGATGACAAGCGAAATAACCAGGATAGTCCCAGTGCCACGGATTATGTCGCCGAAGAACGAGTTCTCGGCGTTTATACCCAAAAAGGCTGCCAAAATAGAGGTCCCAAGGACAGCACATGAAGAACAAAAAAGGATATTGTCTCGGGAAGGCAAGAATGACTTTATATGGCCTTTATACATTTCATAAGCGTAGAAAACGGCAAAAATCACGGCAGCCCCAAGAGTATAGAAGGCCTTCGCATTCATAGGGGCATAAAACATCTTGTGAGAGTTCACAAACGGAAACACAAAAATGAATATAGCGGCCAATATTCCGACAAACTGGACTCTTTTCATGGAAGCATTCTAGCATACAAAAAACCACCCGGTAAGGGGTGGTTTTTTGTTGACTATTCGTCAGATTCCTTACTAACTTGCGTTAGTTAAGAGCCTGAGTATCGGTCTCGAACTCGCCGAGATCGAAGTCATAAACATTCTGAGTAGCTGTATCGGAGGTTGCCCAGGATACACCCATCAGGTTAACTTTCCAGCTTCCAGCTCCACCAAGTGATGAAGTGTTTGTTCGAGTAACCTCGAGGCTGAAGTGGCCAGTCTTGTCTTCCTTGACGAGGACACCATTTGTAACACCGTTGTCGGTGACATCAGTATTCTCTTCGAAGTCAACAATTCCTGATAGACCAGATGCTGTAGCTGTTCCACCAACTGCGGCCGTGTAAAGGACCTGGTCAGATGGGACAGTTGAGAATGAAGTAGCTGTCGTAGGGGTGTCAGTGTCAGAGACATAGACATCGCCACCGAATGCTTCAACATCGTACTCAATTACGAATACACCAGCGTCATCGTTTGCAGAGTTTCCTGAAGAAGCTGATGTGTCAGTGCTTACAAGAGTGACTCGGATACCGATTGATCGGAGCTCAGAAGCGTCAGCAGAGACGGATCCAGTGATTTCAGAATCACCAAGCTCATCACCTGCTTCGTCTTCTGCCTCAACCAATGTTCCCTGATCAGTTTCAGTTTCACCGATAGCAAATGCTACAGTGTCACCTTCTGCAAGACCAGAGTCCGCGATTGAGAAGAAGTCAGCTTCGATAGAAGCGTCAACTGTGTCTCCAGCTGGGATAGTGAAGTCAACATCATCAAAGATGTAGTCCTCATCTGTACCTGCTGAAACGCAATCAGCGTCATCGAAACAATCGAAATCTCCTACCTCTTCACCATCAATGATGAGGGCAAGGCTAGAGATAACTCCGTCAGTGTTAGTAGCTGCGCCACCAACATCAACGTTTACGCCGAACTTCTTGATCTCGATGTCAGAGTCGCCTTCTGCTTCAAGAGTGAAGGAGAGGACTTCTACGCCATCAGTATCTTCAGTAGCGTCAACTTCGATGATTCGAGCGTCATTGATGTCTTCATTGTCAGAAGAGATCTTGAGCTCAACATCAGCTGAAGCTGAGAATGATTCGAATGAGAATGTTCGTACTGCAGTTCCAGGATCTTCTGAGATAACTGCACCGTCCGCATCCTCGAATCGAACTGATCGGAAGTCTACTGTCCAAGTGTCGCCCTCATCGTTTGTATCAAGATTTGATACACCAGAGATTGCAACTACCAACTCTTCTGTGTCGCCCTCGCGAACGATTGCGCCAGAGTCAAGGCTGATTGTCCTTGTCCAGTCATTGTCATCATTGAACTCATCTGCATCCATGCGAGCAACTTCCTCGCCTGCGAACCAGATAGAGACCTCAGATGCATAATCTTCGAAATCAGATGTAGCTGTACCCTCATCGAATACGAGCTTAACAGCTGCGATTTCGAGATCAGAGCCTTCATCAGCAGTGATTTCAAGACCAGCAACTTCTACATCCTCTTCATCCTCTCCAACTTCTTCGTTCTGGAGATTAGAGATGAGCATGTATTCCTCAACTGCGCCTGCTCCACCTGTTAGAGGACCAGATGTATTACCACCTGTATTTCCACCACCTGTAGTTGTGCAGCCTGTCATAGAAGCTGAATGTATAGCAGCGCCAGTCATAGGACCAACGACACCATCAGCAGTCAAGCCTTTTGAGGCCTGGAAAGCCTGGACTTTCGCCTTGGTCATAGGACCAAAGTTTCCGTCAGCAGTAGCACCAACAACTGCCTGCATAGCCATAACCTGTGAACCCTGTGAACCAACCATCAATGTGACAGTGTGGTTGTAAGTTCCACAAGAAGATGAATTTCCAGAGAGGGCTGCGAGCTGAGCCGTAAGGTCAGCAATCAAAGCCTGGAGCTCTGCGATTGTAGCAGCCTTAGCTGTACCAGCACCAACCAAAAGGAGGGCGGCAACAGCAAAACCTGCCAACGTATTTTTTAATGTTTTACTCATTTATTAAATGATTATCGTTATTAATTTTCGGGAAGCCTTCGCCTTTTATTGACGAAGAAGTCCCGTTGCACGCCAACCGATAAATCAGCCGGCGCGGCTTGTCCAGAGCTTGCGCTCCGGATTTCGTTTTGAAGATTTTAAACTCTTCAAAACAGACAGACTTTCTTTGACTTCCACTCTCTGCCTTGTGGACGAGAGCGGAAAACGAAAGCTTAAGATCTGCCTTGTCGACATGGCGGACCTAAACCCTCGACAAAATAAAATTACCGAGTTTTTAAAACTCGAAAAATTTTTTTATTGTCAATGATCAAGTATCCTTGGGATTTCTCCCCGGCCAAGCAGTCTCCCGCAAGGCCCAACAATTTTACAACCACCTGACCCAGAGGCCAAATGGTTTGTGGATAACCCTTTTACAGATTACCCCCAAATCATCGCATATTCTGGTAAAAAACTCAATACTGGGTTTTTTAGGAACACTGATGACTCGACACTTATGACGGCGCAAGAAAAGCCATATTACATAAGGACTATTTGACAATAATAAAATTTAATTGCCTAAATGTTATACGGCGGAATAACGCGTCCAGCGCCTATCCCCGGTCTTTTTGATTTTGCCACCCTCTTTCAGGGCATTTAAATCACGTAGAATTGTTTTAGAGCTATATTCATTGAAATAAAGCAATATATCTCGTATGGAAATATCCTTCTTTTCTTTTACCAAAGCCTCAATTTTATTCTTTCTTTCCAGCATTCGCCCGGCATCAGAAGCCTCTTCCTGGGTCGAACTTGGTTTAAAAGACATGGATGGTTTTATAAAAGACATACTTCCAGTATTATGTCTTTTATTAATGTCTTTTACAGAATCGCCCTTGAGCTCCGGCAAGGCCAGATCCTTTTCATTCACTTTGAAAAAATCACTGTTAAGAACTATATTTGAGGCCTCACCTTCCCCTATCTTCATTTCTTCCATTCGTTTAAATCCTTCTAGTCGCTGCTTATTTCGGAGATCAGATATAAAATCCACCAACGCGGTTTTAAGGATTCCGTGATTCATATCAGAAATAAAACCAACCACGACACAAACTTCGGTTAAAGACACCAGCTCCCAGCTTTTTGAAATAATTTTACCTACGTGAAAATACAAATCTCCGGTCAATGAATAGGTCAGAGTCCTGGTGTCTGAAAGAATAGAAAGCGACACCCTTCTAATCTGCTGTCTCATTGGATCCTCTTCGGGAATCAGGTCAGTGAGCATGTAGAGGGCAGTCGTTATCTTCTCGGCTTTTTTTGTAACAGACATGAAAACTCCCTCATTTGGAATCCTTTTTATTTTATTGGACGAGCTCACGAGTACGTCTCGTCCGTAGTCTTCTCTTTCTTTATTATTCATGTCTTATAGATGGTTTACAGGTTAATTATACACGCAGGCTAAGTCAAAGACAAATATTTGCAAAAGAGGCTATTGTCTATTTAAAACATTTTACGGCCGCCACGTTCATAATTAAAAAATCATTGCCACATAAGGAGATTTTCACACTTTTTGCTGATAATTAAGGCTTTTCTTGTGATACAATACGCTGGTATATGGCAAAGAAAAAATTGGATAATAAAAAGAAACCGGCAAAAGATACGCTGGGTAAATCAGAAGTTCAAGAATTCAAAAAAATCTTGGGCGTCCACATAAGCGAAGAGACGCGAAATAGCATCGTCGCGATATCCTTTTTCGTGCTAGCCATACTCTTTATTCTCTCTGGATTCAACCTGGGCGGCGTCGCCGGCAGATTCATATATAAGAACTTGGTACATATATTAGGCGTTGGCTACATTCTCTTGCCGCTAGTCCTAATTCTTCTGGGCGCATCTTCTTACAAATCTCTCCGACCATCACTCGCCATAACCCATCTAATAAGCGGACTTCTATTCTTTCTCTCGGGTCTCGGACTCATACATATAATAAAGGCCGACGCGGCCGGTGTTGTCGGCAAATTCACTTCTTGGCCGTTTGTAAAGCTTTTCGATGTGTACCTGGCTTTTATTTTGCTTCTGGCGGTCTTCGGTATTTCAATTATCATCATGTTCGACGCTCGCCCGAGTCTTTCTCGCTTCAAGCAAAGACTTAAAGCGCTCTTTGGTTCAAAGGAAGACGAATACTATGAGGAAGCCGATGAGGCCGACGAGCCAGAAGAGGGGCCGGCACCAGAGCCTCTACCTCTTCCTGAGGAATCAGAGCCGGAAGTTCAACGAGAAGAGCCCCCAAAGGACGCGATGGCTTTTACCGCGGCCTGGAAGTCTACTGGCAAATATGTTCCCCCTCCCCTCTCGCTCCTTCGAAAGAATGATCAGAAAGCCGTAACAGGAGACATCAAAGCTAATTCGAACATCATCAAACGAACACTCGAGAATTTTGACATCGCTGTCGAGATGGACGAAGTCACAGTTGGACCTACCGTGACTCGTTTTGCCCTGAAACCGGCTCAGGGTGTCAGACTTTCGCGAATTACCGCCCTTTCTAACGAGCTTCGCCTCGCGCTTGCCGCTCCGTCTATCCGTATCCAGGCCCCTATCCCAGGACAGAGTCTTGTTGGCATAGAAGTGCCGAATGTAAACAAAGCGCTCGTTGACCTCCGCAGCCTCCTCTCCACCAAAGATTTCAAAGAAAGCTCGAAGCCTCTCCTTGTGGCGCTTGGCCGTAGCGTTTCCGGCAAAGCTGAGTATGGAAATATAGGCAAAATGCCGCACCTCTTGGTAGCCGGCGCGACTGGATCCGGTAAGTCGGTGACCGTTCACACCCTCATTACAAGTCTTATATACAGGAACGGCCCGGAGGATCTTCGTTTCATTATGATCGACCCGAAGCGCGTCGAACTCACTCTATATAACGGCATCCCTCACCTCCTTACTCCGGTTATTACGAACCCAAAGAAGGCTATCCTCTCTCTCAAGTGGGCGGTCTCTGAAATGGAACGACGCTATGACATACTCGAGAACCATGCTGTCCGTGACATTGACTCATATCACAAGAAATTTAACGAGCAGAAAAATCCCGATGATGCTAACGCGATGGAGCGTATGCCGTTTATATTGATCTTCATCGACGAACTTGCCGATATCATGCAGAGCTATCCACGGGAACTCGAGTCCGGTATCGTCCGCCTAGCGCAGATGTCCCGAGCCGTAGGTATTCACCTTACTCTCTCGACCCAGCGCCCATCAGTCAACGTCATCACCGGCCTCATCAAGGCAAACGTTCCGACGCGTCTCGCGCTCCAGGTCGCCAGCCAGATCGACTCCAGAACCATCCTCGACGCCGCTGGCGCAGAGAAACTCCTCGGAGCCGGAGATATGCTCTTCGCTTCCGGCGAAATGGCCCAGCCGCAGCGTATCCAGGGAGCTTTTATTTCCGAAGACGAGGTCAAGGAAGTCGCCGGATACCTCAAGAATCGCTACAAGAATGAGCTGGCTGATGACATCAACCTTTCCGAAGGCTCAATCAGCTCAGATAAAAGTATTTTTGACAGCCAAATAGACGACGGAGACAAAGACGAGCTTTTTGCCGAGGCCAAAGCATTGGTAATCAAAGAAAAGAAAGCTTCAACCTCATATATCCAGCGCCGCCTAAAGATCGGTTATTCTCGCGCCGCCAGAATCCTCGACGAGCTTGAACAAGCGGGTGTTGTAGGTCCAGCCAATGGCGCCAAGCCACGCGATATCCTATCTGACGGAAACGAGGTCGCGGCCCCAAGACCGGCCGCTACGGCTGTCTTTGCGTCTGTTGCTCCAGAGCCTGCCCGTATTCACACAGTCACTAGAACGCTAGACACAGAAGACGAGGAAGACCTGACGGACGATGTAATGGAAGATGCCGACGAAACCCCTTACGAAGAAATTCCGGTCGAAGATGAAGTTGGTGGTAACGAAATTGATGAAAGTTCAGAAATACTTCCAGAAGACAAGCCGCTTGGTCGGGAAGATGACGAGAATAGCGATAATTCGTATGACGAGAACGATAAATATTAAAAAACTCCTAAGCACCAGCCTCTTTGTGGGACTTTTCGTCTTCATCATCGGCTATTCCCTATTTCAAACCAAGGCAATAGCTAGAGGCGTTGATCTGTCAATCGATAATATCTACGATGGCCAAGTTTTTAGAGGTGAAATGCTTGCGCTTTCTGGCACAGCTGTACATGCAACTCATCTATCGGTCAATGACAAAGAAATTGTGGTAGATGAAAATAACGCCTTTTCAGAAGAATTGGTCCTCTCCGCTGGTTATAATATAATTACAGTAGAAGCGAGCGATAAATTCAATAAGCAAACCGTTAAAACTTATCGAGTTCTATACGAAGTACCTCACGAAAACACCGGCGAAGATGTAGCAACATTACCAGATAAAGAATAAAAATATGCCACTCAAAAAGAAAAAGGCGGAAAAAGCAGAAAAGATTGTCGAGGAAAAAGACGAAGTTGTAAGCAAAGAAAGCACTGCTTCCGGAATTGAGAGCACAATCAAAGCCATCCAGACAAAATTCGGTGAAGGCTCTATCATGAAGCTTGGCGACAGTCCGAAAGTTGGCGTAGGCGCTATTTCTACCGGATCGCTTGGTCTCGACGCCGCTCTCGGTATCGGCGGACTTCCAAAGGGTCGCATCATCGAAATATTCGGTCCGGAAAGTTCAGGTAAAACAACACTCGCCCTTCATGTCATATCCGAATCTCAAAAACGCGGCGGCATTTGTGCCTTTATCGACGCCGAGCACGCCATGGATCCTGATTACTCAAAGAAGCTCGGTGTGAAGACCGAGGAGCTCCTAATTTCCCAGCCGGATAACGGCGAGCAGGCACTTGAAATCGCTGAGTCGCTTGTCCGATCAGGTAAGATCGACGTTATTGTCGTCGACTCCGTCGCCGCGCTCACCCCAAAGGACGAAATTGAGGGCGACATGGGTTCGCACCAAGTTGGCAAACAAGCTCGCCTCATGTCCCAAGCCATGCGAAAACTCACTGCCCTTGTTTCCCGCACCAAGACAATCATCATTTTCATCAACCAGATCCGCATGCAAATCGGCGTCATGTTCGGCAACCCGGAGACGACAACCGGCGGTAAAGCTCTCAAGTTCTACTCTTCCGTCCGGCTTGATATTCGCCGCATCGCTCAGATAAAGAAAGGCGAAGAGGTTGTGGGATCAAGAACAAGGGTCAAGGTGGTAAAGAATAAAGTCGCGGCTCCGTTTAAGCAAACTGAATTCGATATAATCTACGGCGAGGGTATCTCGATCGAGGGCGAACTCCTGGCGCTCGGCGAACGCATGGGGCTCATCAAGAAGTCCGGGGCGGCATACAGCTATACGCCGAAAGACGGCGACGAGGTGAAACTCGGCCGCGGCTACGACGCTACTCGCCAATTCCTCCGAGACAAAGAAAACAAAAAAGTTCGAGACACGATACTTAAGGAAGTAACGAACGGATTAAAGGCAATCTAAATACCAAATAAAAGAACCCCGCACTTAATTCGGGGTCCTTTTATTTTATGAGTTCCAGGAGTTTATAGACTAGCTGTTCTGGGTCTTCTTCGAAGACTATCGGCACATGACTCTTTTTGCCTTCGAGAGATAGGAGCCTGACCGCCTGATCCACTTCCCAATCGCCAGTAAGGACTCCGACTGGCTTCCCCGCACGAAGCGCAATATCAAACTCGTGAAGACCCTCCATCTTCCCACAGCCGAGGATGACTGCGTCGGCGGACTTTGACATAAACATATTCGCGCCGGCAGGTCCAAAGCCGGTATAGATGATCACATCGCCATGGTCGGTATCAAGCCTATAGCCATCGACATGCTCTTCTCTGCTCCCAGCCGGAGAAAAATAAATAACGTCGCCTCCTGCCGCTCGCGCGCCCATGGAAGCGAACATCGGAAAGCCGTGATGCGCGCCGGTCAGGACAAAGTGACCAGTCTTGGCGATCTTTCGGCCAATACGCTTAGCCTTGTCGAGAGTGTCGAGTGGAACGTTAGCTGGCTCAATCGCGCCAGCGATACAAATTTTGTACTTCTGCTTTTTTATCACAATTTGATTATATCAAAGCTTTTGACGGTTAGCTGTTAGCTTCTAGTGGGAAAACGCCGCGCCGTAAGGCGCGGCGTTTCATTCCCCTCTCCGCGAAGCAGAATATTTCTTTTTTGAGTCCGAGGACCTAGTGCGAAGACACGATCCCGCAGGACGAGAAAAAGAAATGTTCTGCGGAGCTAAAACTCCAGTTCTACTACCTGATTCTGCTCCGGCACGATAGCCGTAACGCCCAAATTATCGTGAAGTTTCTGCGCCAAGAACATTGAAACGCGTGGTTCACCCATGACCACAAATGCTTTTTTGAGCGTGTCTTTAGTGCTTTCGATGAATTTAACCAAGTGAAACGAATCTTTGTGTCCGGAGAATCCTTGGATCATCACGACTTTCGCTCGAACATGCACGCGCTCGAACATAATCATAACCTGGTCTCGGCCTTCTTGGAGCATGCGTCCTAGAGTTCCCGGCACCTGATAGCCAGTGAGGAGGAGCGTCGCATTCGGATCCCCCAAATAATTCTTTTCATGATGAAGAATCCTTCCGCCAGAAGACATCCCAGAGCCAGCCATGATGATCTTTGGACCCGGAACTTTTAAAATATTTATTGACTCTTGAGTAATTTCCGTCTCCTTGAGCCCCGGGAAGCTAAAAATGTTGTCTCCCTGACTGATCTGCATCCGGACTGTTTCTTTAAGGAGATTTAGATGCCTTCTAAATACATCTGTTATACGAATTGCGAGCGGAGAATCAAGGAATATCTTTATTTGTGGAATCTGCTTCGATTCGACGAAATTATTGAGTTCGTAGAGAAATTCTTGGGTGCGTTCAAGTGAAAAGATCGGCACCATCAAAACGCCCTTCTTGTTATATGTTTCGAGTATGACTTTTTTCAAATTCTCTTCCCTCTCTGCGCGCTGCTCGTGATTTCTGTCGCCATAAACCGACTCCATGACAATATATTTGGCGTCGGTAATTTCTTCCGTATCAGCCAAAAGTGGCGACGGCGAGTTTCCAAGGTCCCCTGTAAAGACAATCTTCGAGCCATTGTATGTTATTTCAGCCATGACAGACCCGAGGATATGTCCGGCGTCTTTGAAAAATACCGACAATGGCCCGAGGTGAAAATCCTCGTGATACTCATGCGTTTCCCACATATGATCAATCTTGGAGAGCACAGATGTTCCGTACATTTCGCCGAGATGATACTTCGGCGCGGATTTCGAGTTTGCCAAAATATGCGCGGTGTCTGCAAGCATGACAGCCGTCAGATCGCGTGTAGCCGCGGTTCCGATAATTCTGCCCTTGAAGCCCTCATAAACAAGCTTAGGAATGCGGCCGATGTGATCTTCGTGAGCGTGCGTGACGATCAGTGCATCGATATCTGCCGGATTATATGGGAATGGCTCCCAGTTATCGAATTCGGCCAGATGCTCACCCTGAATAAGGCCACAGTCCACAAGAAGACGAAACGGCTTCTCCCCCGATTCCGGCATCGTTTCGAGCAAAAAATTTGCGCCGGTCACCCAGCCCGCGCCGCCCGCAAAAGTAAGTTTTAATTTCTTAACGATGGTCATAATTATTTGATTTCAGATAATAATAGAACATGGCGAGCATGCTACCTAGCCAACCGAATAATATGTCGCTCAGTGAATCCTTAGGTGTAGCCAGAGCTCCTTCGATATTGAAAAGGTGCTGGACAGAGAATTCCAATATTTCCCAAAGCACAGCAATTAAAACGAATATGAAACTATTCATGAGGAGCGCCTTCCAGAAATGATTGTCTTCGCGCCAGATACCATAAGTTTTGTAGAAGACGAAGACCAAAAAGAATGTGACGACGATGCCGCCTAGAAAGTGCATGACCATATCGAACCAAAAGAAGCTCTGATACCAAAAGAAAAAGCTTGCCAGGGCGTTCAAAACGAATACGGCAAAAATCGAAAGGCCGAACTTCCGGAAAAAAGATTTGCGGATAGACATGGCTTAATTCTACTAGGCTTCGAACAAAAAGAAAAACCCTTCTGATGAAGAGTATCTCTTTACGGCTATCCATGATTATCCTAGCTTTTTTAAAAAAGTGGGTGCGATGCGGTGTGGACCACGGTCCGCCCCGACGGCTCGCTCCCCTAGGATTAATGTTCTAGATAATTCGGGATAACCGTAACCACATTTTACCAGATTTATAGAAATGCAAATACTAGACAAAAATTGATTAGAGAGTATAGTTTGGGAAAATAAAAAGCATGCTAGAGCAAGCATTCATTTACATAGGCATAGGTCTGCTCGTCTCACTACTAATAGTGAGGTTCGCATATCTATCGGTGATGGACATACCAAAACCCAAGAAGTTCTTCTGAAGCAAAACCCCCGTTGAACGGGGGCCTTCGCTTTTATACTTTTATTTACTGAGGAAAGTGATCGGCGTAAACGAAGGCCTGATCAATCTTTTCATACGAGAATAATTCGTCCTCACCGAAGAATCGGTTTACCTCATCAATCCCATTTTGAACAGAGTCTGATGCGTGAACAACATTGGACTGAATAGACATGGCCAAATCTCCACGAATGGTGCCTCCTGGAGCCTCAAATGACTTAGTAGGACCAACTATGATTCGCACAGCATCAACAGCACCAATACCAGAAAGTGCCATAACAACAACCGGAGCAGACTTCATGAAAGTCTTTATGCCGGCAAAGAAAGGTTTGTCTTTTATGTGCTTATAGTGATCCTCGAGAAGCACGTCTTCGAGCGTCAGCATCTTCATGCCGTTGATCTTGAGACCCTTTCGCTCGAATCGGCCAATGATCTCGCCTACCAGGTTACGCTGGATGGCGTCAGGCTTCATGATGATAAGGACTTTCTCGTTTTTCGGATGAGTATTCATAATTATTGATTGAATTTTAATAGCTGTATATTAGCATTTGATACGTGATTATATTTATTGACAAAATGAAAATAATTGGTAATATCAGATAAACACAAACCCATAGCACCATGAAGAAAATTTTTGCTCTCACGTCACTGTGTGTCCTTTTGGCCCACAGCGGCTTCTGTCAAAGCGGCATCAAGTATCCCGACTGCAAGACTGGCGGGGCGGGCGGCTCGCTTATGGTATACGACGACAAGCTCGACGGGACGCTGGGCCATCATCCTTGGATGACCCTCCAAGAAGGCAGTTCCTGCGGCGAGGTCCTCATGGTCGTTGAGGGTGAGGTTGATTCCTGCGCGGTCTATACCTTGAACGATGTTGCCGGACGAACAGCAACGAACGGACGAACCCTCCTCTGGGAAGGCAACGCTTACGACAAGGGCACGTTCATGACGCTCTTCCGAGGCATTGTGCCAAAGGACTATGTCCGCATCGAACAAGAAGTGATGACGGACGGAATCTTCGGCGGGAAAAATCCGCCGAAAGCCATCCACCTCATCATCGGCACGGCCAAAGGAGAGTCGGTGATGGTCGTTTCCGCCTGCAAGTGCATGAGCGAAAACTAAGACAAGAGCGCTGTTCGAAAGAACGGCGCTCTTTTATATTTTTATAAACTTATCCATCACTTCCTTCTCTACTTCATCTCTTTGCCAGCCTCATTAATGAAGGTAGATTTAGTAATCATTGACAAATTACCAACATTGTGCTACCATATACGCAGACCAAAAACGAAACACATGAAAACCTTCACAACCATACTGTTGACAGTCTTCTGTCTCTTCACAAGTCGCGCCACGGCCCAAACGGGCTCGATCAGATCCCTCTTGGAAAAGAACGGTTTTGAGTGGCAATCAAGCCTTGCCCAACCAAGCGATTTCGACAACGAGAGCGACCTGGGCGCACAAACCGAGGTTACGAAACTGAAACGAGAAGAAGATGAGAAAGTGACGACAACCGGCGTCCTGAGTTTAATCGATACGCTCAATTTCACACCGCTCAGCCTGAAAGAGTCACTTCAATACCGTGAGGACACCTACATACCCGACATCATTGATGTTTATCACGAAAGAACGGTTGTGTTTTTCGGTTCAAGTGTTCAGGTTAGAGGGAAAACCTACTACCCAATACTACGTTGGCAGGAAGGAAGCAAGAAAGGAATAGTCACGATGACAGACAATCCTTTCTGCTGCAAAGAAGAGGTGGACATTGTAGTGAAACACTGAAGAATGCGCGCCAGCCACGACAACGTGGCTGGCGTTTACTTTTTATCTATTGTTTTACACTTGCGTAAGCGGCCGGACTACACTACCATTGTAGTTATTAATAAGAGAAAGACGCTTTTTAAAAATATATGAATACTAAAATCGTAGGGGGTCTATTGGCTCTAGTGCTAATTGTTCAAGTGGTGCTGGTCGGAGCAGGAACAAAGATGTCGGAAAAGATTAGCAGTATAAATGTTCAACAAGCTTCTATAATTTCTAAGGTTGATCAGGTGGCAGCGCTTGGCGCAAGCGGGGTCCTCAATCCTGGACCAACACCTGGAGGAATTACAATCATAACCTATTATCTTTACAATAGGTGCACAGTTACAACCTATTCAGATGCTGGCACCCCTAGCACGTCTCAGGGCTATACGGTTAGTACTCCAAGCGGTCAGGGCTGTGACACATCTGGACCTCAATCTGCAACGGCAGGCACAGGCACAGGTATAACAAATAATATTGTTCCCCTTAGAGACGGCGGGGTAAGCATAAGAAATTCATCTGACATAGTAAGTACTGAAATAAAGTTTATTAAGTCACGTTAAAAGAAATACATATAAAAGACCTCTTTATCATAAAAGAGGTCTTTTATTTTTTATATCTTCATAAACTTATCCATCACTTCCTTCTCTACCTCATCTCTCGGTCGTCCATACTTGAGGAATGAAAGTTCTTTGAGAGAGTCGACAATATCTGGATTTCCTGCTGGTAAGTCTTGTGTACGAATATTGAATGGCTTAACTGGCGTACCGTCGACGAGCATGGACACATACGCATTACGGTTATCTAGCTTCATGATGTCTTGAACGGTAAAGACTGGGTCCAAACGCTTCTGCAAAATCTCCGCATCTTCGGAACTAATACGGAATATTGCCATCGAACCAACGTTACCGAGTACGGCATTTCGAATATCGTCCGAGAGTTGTGACAAATACTGGTGGGCAACATTAAGACCGAGCTTGTATTTTCGTGCTTCAGAGAGAATCGAAGAAATAGATGGGGTGGTGAAATTCTGAAACTCGTCTATGTAGAGATAAAACGGTGGAAAATTTGCGCCGTGCGAGTCGGCACGAGAAAGTGCTGCCATTTGGATCTTTCCTACCAGAATGAGACCTAAGAGGTTTGCATTGATATCTCCAAGTCTTCCCTTCGAAAGGTTTACCAGTAAGATTTTCTTGTTATCAATAATCTCGCGGAAATTAAAGCTTGATTTCTCCTGAGCGATAATTGGACGCATAATTTCGTTAGAAATAAATGTGTCGAATTTGGACGTAATATACGGAACGAAGTTCTCTAGTCCTTGCTCACCTGTAGTCGCTTCAGCGGTTTTCCAGAATTGCTTGATGATTGGGTTCGTACAACGTTCTAGCTTCATATCACGGAATTTCTTGTCAGAGAGAACACGACCAATTTCAAGAATAGTATTACCTGTGGACGGATCAGACATCACAAGTCCGGCAGAATTCTTGAAATACTGCTCGAAAAGTGGTCCACCGGCGGTCTTCATATCAAAGAGCTGACTAAAAATACCGAGGAGTTCGTTAATCACAAGCGTCTTCTGTTCCGGACGCTCTGGATCAAACTCGAGCATATTGAGGCCCATTGGCCGCGCAGTTGAGGCTGGATCGAAATAAATGACGTCATCAATGCGATGTTTTGGGATATAAGAAAGGATTTTCTGGATGTCGGATCCGTGTGGATCTATGTAGCAAACACCGTCACCCCGCTCGATATCCTGACGAATCATGTTCATCATAATACCGGTCTTACCAGTTCCAGTCTGGCCGATAACATAAAAATGCCTCATGCGATCGAGCTCCTGGAGGTAAATATCGGTATCAACTCCGCGATGCGTGTTGATACCGATTTGAACGCCGCCACCAACCATATTGAGCGGCGCAGACGCGGAACCTGCTTTTGACTCTTTGAGCTCTGGTGAAGACGCAAGACCTACCGGGAAATGCACGAGCGTCGAGAGTTCTTTGAAATTGAGCGGCAAGGCCGAAGCTTCGGTCGGCAGGCGGAATGAAAATGAATGGAGAAACTGATCCAAATGCTTGTCGTCGACCTTTTTAAACTTGAGACTGTTTGAGCTTGGCTTCTCGAACTGAGAGAACGCCGATTCAATGTTTGCAATTATCTCGCCTGTTCGAATGGCGCTATCTGACGAAGCCACGACACGGATATTCGCCAGCATGATGGTCGACTTGATCTTCTCGGTAATATTTTCGACAGCTTTGTCGTCGATATCCTTTTCTTCCTTCTCTTCTGTCTTCTTGGGTCCTTTCCAAAGCATTGTTCCAAAGCTCTTTAGCTCTTTCTTTACGTCGCCAAACTCATCCAATATATGCTTAAGTTTTTCGCCTTTTTTCACCTTATCAAGATATCCGGAGAATTTCTTAATGTATCTGTCCCCCGCCGGCATGATGACGAACTGGAGCGCCGCGCCTTCTTTCGTTTTATCAAGCTTCGAGAAGGCGTTCAGGATCGTATTCATCGGATCATGATCAAACTCATCGTGAGTTTTGAGTGGAAACACCTCATGATCGCCAAACTCTGCCGATGCCGCCATAATCGAGCCGCCTGAGTTAAAGACATTGTAATCATTCGTAACTTCGGTGATCTTTGCATTCTTGTAAAATGACAGTATCTGTTTTTCAAGCAGAGTTTTTCGATCTTTTGGAATGGAGACATAAAAAACGATTTCCGGTGAATCATGTGATACGGCAATCTCAATTGTGAAATATTGCTTATATTTATTATTCTCCCCATTCGATATGGTCTGCATACCGGCATAAAACTGTTCCATAGCGGAAAGAAATTCTTTGAAAGTTTTTTCTTTCTCTTCTGAAGCTGGCAGAGTTACTTCAAAAAGCGCGAGGTTGAGAGATTTCCATTCTGGCGAACTCTCGGAGAGCCCGGGGACTTGATGAGAAGTGTGGAGGAACTGAATCAAGAATCTGTGAAAGTCGTCCTCAAGATGCGGATTATGCATACGGGAAACGATATCCATGGTGTTTTTTATACCGTGCTCTAGGAGTAGGCCATAAAGCTCTTCGATTTGACTATCATGTTCTTCTGGCTTGAGGGCCAGGACCATGCTTTCGGCCTCTTTCTCTGGCACACGGTAGCTTTCATGAAGCACTTCGGCTGAGTCGGCTTTTTTGTACGCGGAAAGCGTCTCATGAGTCACTTCTTCGCGAGATTTTTCAAGCTTAGCACCAGCGTTCACTCTCTCTTGTTCGGCAACTTTCTCGCGCAAATAAGCGAGCTCCTCTTCAGGAGTCTTGAACGCGCCTTTTTCCATGATCTGAGCCCCTTCCATCCCGTTAGTGACAGGTCGCGGTCGTCATTCCGCCACCAGCAATTAAATTTATAATCTTGGTCATAGTTTCTTACATATGCATTTTACCCGCACGCGACCGCGGTCACTAACGGGATCCATATGGATAATATTGTAACATGAAAGAAAAAGACCCTTGTTGCCAAGCAAAGCGAAAGAGCCGGCAGAACCGGCTCTTAAGTAAACTTCTTACACAGGCCTTTACGATTTCGACAAGCTTTCAGGGGAATACCATTCGGGAACAGTACTCCAATTGTCGTCCATAAGCACAGGAACGTAGCGCTTATCCATCGGCGTTTTTGTCTCAACCAGCGAGACAGCCACGACCCGACCTTTGCGATGGCCCACTTTCACAAGTTCGCCAGCTGTGAATTCTCCGAACTTGAAAGCCATTTCTTGAACCTTAACGCCAGTAGCATTTTCCGTGGCTGTTGCCATGAGTTCTTGTTTTTCGAGATTATAGAGAAAGACCCTACTTTGTCAATACGATAGGACCCTTCTCGGTTATGGCGACAGTATGTTCAAAGTGGGCTGAGAGTGATGCGTCGTCGGTGATATATGTGTATTCGTCATCTGTCACACAGACTTCCCCGCTTCCGATGTTAAGCATCGGCTCAATCGCTATAACCATGCCAACGACAAGCTTCTCACCACTGCCAGCCTTACCATAGTTCGGCACACAAGGATCTTCGTGCACGCTGTAACCAACACCGTGACCAGAAAGAATTTTTACAATTCCATAACCTAGAGGCTTCACAAAAGATTCAACAGCGTGGCCGATGTCGCCCGTGGTGTTCCCCACTTTCGCTGCTTTGACCGCGCGCTCCAGAGCTTCGCGCGTCGCTTTCATGAGCGCCGTTGCTTCTTTTGAAACTTTTCCAACCGGAACAGTGATGGCGCCGTCGGTAATGAGACCTTTATGAACAAGCCCGAGGTCGAGTGAAACAATATCTCCTTCTTCGAGTAAAACGTCTTTATTCGGAATCCCGTGCACCACTTCGTCATTTATGGAAACGCAGAGTGCCGCCGGATACGGATATGAGACCCCTTCGGGTGTGTAATTGAGAAATGCCGGCTTATCTCCTCCTTCTTTGATGAGTTTTCTAGCCAAGATGTCTAGCGCTTTTGTCGAGACGCCGGGTAAGGCCGCTTTTGCGACTTCACGAAGAATAGCGGCATGGCGTCGGCCGCCTTCTTTCATCGTCTCTATTTCTTTTTCTGACTTCAGCCTGATCATCGGACTATTTTATAGCTTCAACTTTTGCAATGATTTCTTTATGTACGTCTTCTATAGATTGCTCGCCGTTTATCTCGTAGAAATCATAATCCTTGTTGTCATAGAAGTACGCCATGGCTGGCACAACATTCCAGTCGAACCATGAAAGACGAGACTTGATGTACTCATCGGAGTCATCACTTCGTCCGCGCGACTTCAATCGGTCAAACGACCATTGGTCCGATGTCTTAATAAAGAAAACAATCGGTTTGCTGAGTTTGAAGAATTTTACGGCGGAGTCGAGGACCGGGGCCTCATCAGGGCGGCGACAAAGACCGTCGAGGATAAGATCGCGCTTGCCGTCGAATTTGTTTACCAAGTCCCCTGTCCAAAGCCAGATCGGGAGGAAAACCGGCATAAGTCCGCCATGAGAGAGAACCTCTTTTGTCATCTGGGCGGAGTAATTTGACTGATCGATAAAGTTCCTGAATTTCTGTCCGGTTTCTATATAAATAGGCTCAACCCCCTTTTTATCAAGGATATATTTTTTCAGCATTTCAGCCTGAGTGCCCTTGCCGGAGCCGGAACGGCCGAAGAAGATGAATGTTTGTTGCATACGGCTGATTATAGCGGAAAAGGGCTAAAAACAAAGTGGCTTAAATATCAAGGAAAATGCCCCTCCGCAAGGAGGGGCATTTTCTTAAATCATCTTTTGGTGGAGCAACATGCCCATTTTAGAATCCGAGGACCTAGCGTAGCGATCCCGCAGGATTATAAAATGGGCAAATTGCGGAGCGTTCGCTATTCAGCGACGAATGGAAGGAGTCCCATGATCCTGGCGCGTTTGACGGCGAGAGAGACTTTCTTCTGATTCTTTGAAGAGAGCTTGGTCTTTCGCTTACCCATGAGGCGTGCAGAAGCATCCAAGAACTGCTTCAGAATCGCAGTGTCCTTGTAGTCGATATGCTTTATATTGTTCGATGAGAAATAATCTTGCTGCATAAATTAATATTAGTGAATAGTGGTTAGTGAATAGTGTCTAGGAACTATCTTCTAATCACTAGAAGCTAGTCACTAGTCACTCGTTAAAACGGGATGTCTTCTGGATTTATATCATCATCCGGATACTCAATAGTCTCAAGCTCTGGAGCGCGCATTGGAGCATCCTGCTCTGGAGAATTGGCTGGCGCGGAGTTATTTCCTCCGCCATAGTTCCCTGCCCCTCCTCCCATCCCCCCAGCTCTCGGGCCAAACTGAATGGTGTCGGCGATGATTTCAGTTCTATACTTCTTGGCTCCATCGGCGTCCCAGCTTCTAGTCTGCATGCGGCCTTCCACGAGTATAGAAGAACCCTTCTTCATGTACTGAGCAACTATCTCTGCCTGGCGGCCGAAAGTCACAACATTGTGAAAATCAGTTGATTCTTGCTTGGCGCCGTTCTTGTCCTTCCAAGTTCGGTTTGTAGCGACGCTGAAATTTGTGACTTTGATACCCGACGGAAGGGCTTTCATCTCGGGATCGCGGGTCAGATTCCCAATGACCATGGCTTTGTTGAGATACATCCCGTTTGAGATAGCAAATTATTAATTTGCGTATCCTTGCTTAAATTTTGATAATTTTTGCGACCGTTGGTTCATTATACTTTTTGTCATAATTTCTAACCATGGGATCTCTAACGGGATACATAAGTTAGAAGTTATTTGATAACGGTAACTCCATTGTAGGAGACTATTTAACTTCTGGCAACGACTCCTCCTCAACCATTTCCTCAATCTTCTTGTCAACAGCTGCTTCATCCATCGGAGCCGCGCCGCCTGCGGCTTCCGCGGCTGTTCTCTTGACTGGTCGCTGGTAAGCAAGTTTTGGGGTTGCCAATGTGCTCTCTCGGACAGTCTTCACGATTATGAATCGGAGAATATCGAGGTTCTTATCCATCAGCGCCTTGAATCCTTCGATCTCTGATGCTTCGATTTCAAACTTTATCCAACCAAAGTATGCTGTTCTAAATCGGCGAACTTTGTTTTCAATCTCCTTTCCAAGCTCGTAAGCAAGCTCTCGCATCTGAGGAAACTGTTCAGCAATGACTGATGCTTCCATCTTCGCCAAGGTATCCTTTATACCAGTGACAACTTTAGTAACTTCGTCTTCTGACAAGTTCGGGAGAACATGGTATCCGAGCTCGTAGATTTTCTTGTTTGTTTCTTCCATAATTTTTACTTTATTTATAATGTTTTATCCAATAAAAAAACGCATCGTATCGGACCAAGCGACGGCCTGTAATTTCAAGGCAGTCGAACGAGACGTTGTAGGGATATTAGTATAAATCTTCTTTTTTGGCAAGAGAAAAGCCTTGTCATCGACAAGGCTTTTCGGGCTGAATCGTGCATGGGGCGATGAACCCCTACCGATACCTACCGTATGTTGATCCCCCTAGGGAGACTGCGGCTGAAGAACTTTAGGCCATAGCGGGAGCGGCATTTTGCCGCCCCGCCACAGCCTTTCGGAATTTGGTGTTTTGGACTTTTTGTTCTCTCAGACTATAGCATATACGAAATATTTGTCAAGCAATTTTCATTATCCTTAAAAAGGAAAAGCCCCGCGTAAGGCGAGGCTTCTTGGATCTGTCACAAGGGGCGACAGACTTCCATCAAGATCTTCATCTTCAAAAGTACCGACATCCCTCGACGGGAGGAGGACATGGACATCCTCCTTGTTCCCGCCGGGAATGCATCTACAGAACATCAGCTGAAGTCTTTCGACCCACTATCGTGTTTGCAGCACTGCCAATGTCCGTACTTTTATATCACAATGGCCATACTGGGTCAACGCAGAACAAATTTTTGACGTTTTGGAGAATTTGAAGGCGGACGGATTCTGGGTCGAGCCCTTTGATTTCCGCAATTTTCTTTACGATTTCTTCTACCATCCACGGCTCGCATTCCTTCCCTCTATAAGGATTTGGCGCAACAAATGGTGCGTCTGTTTCGGTAAGGATCCGATCGATCGGTGTCATTCGAATGACTTCGTCATAATCTCTTGCGAATGTGATTACACCGGTGAATGATAAGTAAAACCCGAGTTTCAGGAAACGCTCTGCGACATCAGGACTACCAACAAAGAAGTGGACGTCGCCGCGGATATTTTGATCTTGGCGAGCTTCAAGAATTTCTAGGACATCTTCATATGCATCCATTGTTCCCTTTTGAGGACGAACATGCAGAATTAAGGGAAGATTTTTTTCGATCGCAAGATCAATTTGTTTAATGAAAATTTCTTTCTGAAGATTTTTTGTTTCTATATCGCTCGCTTCAATACGGAAATAATCGAGCCCACATTCACCAATCGCAACAACCTTATCCTTGCTTGCCAACTCTTTGAACTTATCAAGATCAAACTCTTTCTTAACAGCGTCACTAGGATGAAAACCGACTGAGGCGAATAAGTTCGCAGATTTTTGCGCAATTTCCACCGCGAGCAAAGAAGTATCGTAGTCGGTGCCGACAGTAATCGTGCCAACTTCTTTTTCTTCGAGAACTTTTATTATCTCACCTTGACGCTCCGACAGAGGAGACAAATTCAAATGAGAATGAATATCGAAATATTTCATACTAGGCAAGTCGATTGAATAGTGGGGTTTCTGGCATCTTGTTTTCTTGAACCAAGAATAATATTTTCTCAGCTGTCTTTGGTAAAAATGGTTTCAACCAGATAGAAAGTTGATTTATATGTGAAAGAAGTATCCCAACAACCTCCTTCGCTTCATCAGGATTCGTCTTTATCAGACTAAAGGGCTTTTTTTCGGCAATAACACCATCCACGGAGGTGGCGAACAGCATTATTTTCTCCATTGCCTTGCTCAAATCGTAATCACTAATATGTCCCCTGATCTCACTATCCAATGTAAGATAATACTGATTTGGCTCTGGGAAAACATGTGGTTCTTTAACGCCATATGTCGTTGCCATTTTCATCACTCTCGAAACGAGATTGCCGATACCATTCGCTAGCCCTGCCTGATAAGCTTCCCTAATAGATTCCAGAGTCATATCAGAATCTTCAAATGGATTAACGTGCCTGAGCAAATAGTAACGCAAAACGTCCGAAGAAAGGTCGCCTGCAACGGATTCATATTCTTTTACGAGATCATAGGGGTTTATTACGTTTCCAAGAGATTTGGACATCTTCTGTCCACCTGAATTTATAAAACCATTAATGATGATATTATCCGTATTAGGTAAATCTGCTGCGAGAAGTATTGCCTGCCACATCATGGACTGCTGGCGAACGTTGTCTTTGCCGCAATACTGAATCTTTAGGCCGTCCTGCCAGAATTTCTTAAAGTTTCCGCTACTGTCTTCTGGCCAACCGAGCGTCGAAACATAGTTCGTTAGCGCGTCAAACCACACATACATTACATGAGACTCGTCTCCGGGCACCGGCACGCCCCAAGACATCTTTTCAGTTGGTCTCGAGATAGAAAAATCCTGAAGTCCCCTTTCGATAAAGGCTTTCATCTCATTGAAACGGAAATCTGGAATAACAAGTTCTGATTTGTCTGCGTAGAGTTTTTTTAGCTTATCTTCAAGTTTCGAAAGCGCGAAGAAATAATTCTCTTCGTCTCGAAGCTCGATCTCCTTGTTCGGATGGATCGGACATTTGCCATTCTCGAGCTCCGAGTCGGTTTTCTCAAGCTCGCAGCCGACGCAATATTTCGTCTGATAGTTCTTCTTGTAGATATAGCCGTTCTTATTAACTCGGCGCCACATTTCCTGCGCCGCTGAGACATGGTGCTCATCGGTAGTGCGAATGAAATGCACGTCGTCTGAAATTCCAAGCAGATCTTTCAGTCCTCGAAATTTCTCAGCATAAAAATCAACGTATTCCTTTACGTCCTGTCCCGCTTTCGTGGCGTCAGAGAGAAGTTTCTGACCATGTTCGTCTGTTCCGGTATTAAAAAAAACAGAATGTCCAAGAGATTTATAAAACCTTGCCAGCGCGTCAGCGCGGATTATTTCCATAGCAAAACCGACGTGCGGGTCAGAATTAACATATGGGAGCGTCGTAGTGATATAAATATTTTTTTTACTCATTTTCTTGCTTCATAAGACGCTCTTTCTCGAGGTCATTTATATATTCTAACATTGTCACAGCAACTGGAACTCCCAGGATAAGTCCCCAGAAACCAGCCAAGGAAACCCCGACAAGCACCGCCAAAATAACAACCAATGGTGAAACTCCCGTCATCTTGTTCACCACGAGTGGAGCAATCAAATACCCTTCAAGTTGTTGAACAACGGTGTAGAGAGCTACAACCATTAGGGCTAGCGAGATTCCCCCGGCGCCAAATGCCAGCGAAACTGCCGGGATAGCCGCCAAAAATATTCCGAAAGGAATAAGCTCAAATATAGCCGCCACAACGGCCAGAAGAATAGCCTGTGGCACGTCGAGAAGCGTTAGACCGATGAAGGTCAGAACTCCGACAACAAGGCCGAGGATCATCTGACCCTGCATCCACCGAGCGATCTTTCTCTGGGAGCGCTGCCAGAGATCAATTACATACGCCTCTTTTCGGACAGGCGTCAGGATGCGGAGGAAGGATTCGATTCCATCCGCCGAAACAGACAGATAAAAAGAGATTATGATAACCAAGACGACATTCAAGAGTCCGCCGAAGAAAGCTGACAAAGTGTTCCCGAATCCGGAAAGAATAATTCCCAAGAAGACTTCAAAGTTTGAAATTAGATTTCCGGACTCTGACAAACTTTCTGCGGAAGGCAAACTTTCAGGATTTATGCCACCGAGAAATGACGCGCCTTGGGGAATATACTCGGATATGACCGGCAAGATATGCGTGATCTCGACTACCAAGACCGGCAGGAAGAAGTAGAAGACTCCGGCAAAGAAACAGAAGGTTATGAGATACATGAGGACAATCGAGAGTATACGACTCATGCCGAAGCGAATTCGGGCGGCTTCTGCCGAGGTGCGAATGAAGGAGGCTAAAACCACAGACGTCAAAACCACCAAAACCAAGCTCTTCAGGAAGAAAAGCGAGAAGACGAAAGCCGATAGGACCAAGATATTGAAGAGGGTCCGTCGGCTGATATTTACGGTATATACCTTGTTTTCCATTAGGGCAACTATACCAATATGAGAGGCTTTTGGCTATTTAAAGGTATCTTTGAAATAGGCGGATAAATCTGCGATCTTTAGACGCTCCTGGGATCCATCATTCCTATGGCGGATGGTGACAGAATCGTCTTCGAGAGAGTCAAAGTCTACAACAACGCAGAAAGGCGTGCCGATCTCGTCCTGGCGGCGATATCGCTTGCCGATATTTCCATTGTCGTCCCAAACGACATCTCCGAATAAAGCTTTCAAATGAGCAAAAACTTCTTCAGCTTTCTTTACAAGCTCTTCTTTATTCTTGAGAAGCGGCGAGACACAGATCTTGTACGGCGCGATCTTTGGATCAAGTGCAAGATAAACCCGCATGTCCTCTCCTTCGCCGTCTTCGCGGTAAGCTGAAGTGAGCAGGGCAAGAATTGTTCGATCAAGGCCAAATGACGGCTCTATGACGTGCGGAGTGAAAACCTGGACGCCATTTTCATTCTGGAAACGATATTCGAGTTTCTCGCCGGACGCCTCGGTATGTTTTGAGAGATCGTAATCGCCGCGATACGCGAGACCGTAAAGCTCTTTCTGGCCAAATGGGTATTCGAATTCGAAATCAATCGTGCGGGACGAATAGTGCGCGCGGTCGCCGTCAGGAATCTCGACGTCATGAACCTTGTTCATGTCGAGTCCAATCTCCCCCATCCATTCAAGTATCTCGTCTTTCCAATATTCAAAATGCTTCTGCCACTCGTCCGGGTGGACAAAGTATTCTATTTCCATCTGCTCAAGCTCCCGGAGGCGGAAGATAAAATCGCGCGGCGTGATCTCGTTTCGAAAAGCCTTGCCAATCTGCGCGATGCCGAATGGAACCTTCGGTTGCATGGAATCAACGACGTTTTTGAAGTTCACGAAAATTCCTTGCGCCGTCTCTGGGCGTAGATAAGAGGTCGCTGAGGAGTCCTCGGCCGCGCCAACTTTAGTACTAAGCATCATATTGAATTGGCGAACTTCGCCAAATTCTCCTTTACACTCCGGGCACTTTCCTTCGGGCGGCGGGACGGGTAACTGGTCAGCGCGAAAACGCTTTTTGCATTTCTTGCACTCGACTAACGGATCAGAAAAATGGTCAACGTGGCCGGTTGTCTGCCACACCTTTTGGTTCATAAGAATCGCCGCGTTCAAGCGGTACATATCACGTCTGCTTCTTATGAATCTATTCTTCCAAGATGTTACGACATTGTCGCGCATCATCTCACCTAGTGGACCGTAGTCATAGGTTCCCGCCAGCCCTCCATAAATCTCAGAGCCCTGGAAGACAAAACCACGGCGCTTGGCGAGGGAGACGATTTTCTGCATCAGGTCAGCCTGATTGTTATTCAACGGCGTCATTATCTGAATTATAGTTACTATCGAGATTTAGTCTAGTATTGATTGGACCCATACCTCGGGACAAATCCTGGCCCGTATAGGCATCTTTCCCTGTCAGAACGGTATCAAGAGTAAGTCTTGGAACAGAGCCAGACTGCGAACCTGAGGGGTTTAGCTTTACCTGAAAATACAACTGCTTTGGAGCTGAAGAAAGCCCCACATACGGCTCGAGTGTGCCAATATCCCATATTATCTCGCGGTTACTTGGATTATAGGACACACTTTGATTTGTTGGACTTACTTCGTCTACCCAGTCAACAAAAGAAGGGAGCGAGGAGCGAGCCTTAGCGTTCGTAACTCGACTCGAGGTATTTACAACATTCCAAACTATAGTGTATGTCGTGCTAGTTCCCGGAGATGGTGGAATGGGCCCCGTATTTGTAAATGGGCCAGAATTATACAAAGCGTTACCGGTAATCTGAAGAGAAGAACCGTATTTAATTTTTTTCTTTATGAAATTCTCTATCTCAGTGAATTGATTCCCCTGCGATGGCTGGCGGCCCTTTACCGAAAGCGAAATATTTATTTCCGGATTCTGGAGCGTGGAATTAGAAAAAGCGATAGGTTTGAATCGGAACATTAATTCATTTTCATCACCCGGGTCAATGCTTCGGAGCGCACTAAGTGTCTCACCATTCCAGGTTATCTCATTTCTAATTGGGTCATAAAATCCCCCTTCAGCCTCTATAGTGCCAGGATCAAAGGCGCTACCCGAAAAAGCCGCCGTAATTTCCACATCGGTAATCTTTGTATCGAAATTATTTTTAATACTAATTTCTCCGTCAGCCACCTGGCCCGGACGACCAACTACCTCTTGCGCCTCGCTATTGTTTACACTAAAGGCCAAGTCGAGAAATGGTTTTTCAATTGAAATGATGTAGTTTTCGGAATTAAATTGGGTGCCAATACGCTGTTCATCTTCTGGGTCTTTGGTACCGGTAAAAATGTTAAAAGCCCGCTCTTCTCCGGCATCTGCCGCCAAAACACCGTTTATAGAAACCGTTTTTTCTGCGCCCTTGGATAGATCTCCGAGGTCCCAGATATTATTTGAAAAAGTCGGCTCAGGCGTTGCAGACTTAAAATCGAATCCCGGCGGATAATCGACAACCAGCATCATACCGACTACAGCTGTATCAGTATTAAGGCTCGTTGTGACGCTCCAGCTAAGATCCTGATTGGTGTTTGTGACTTCTGGACCATCGATCACAATATTTACAGGGGTTGAGGATATGTTAACAACATATAACTTCTCTTTGACAAAGATTGCGCTCGAACCCTTGACCCTGTATTCCAGAGTAATATTTACATCGCGCGTAGTCCCCTGTTGGCCAAAAAGCGTCAGCGTTATGAGCTTCTCAATCTTTCCTCCTGCTGGAATACTACCCACAGTTATACGATCACTTCGAAGCTCTTCGGTCGAGCCTGAGCCTTCCTGATACTGGAGAATCAAATCGCTATAATCGAGCGACACATTATTTCTATTGATGAGCTCTATCTTGAGCGGTAATTCTTCCCCTCCAGAGACAAAGGCATTACCCAGGATATTTATATCAATATTGTCAGCCGAGACAGTATTCCTGCCGCCAAAGAACATCATGAGGCCAAAACCGATCGAGAGGATGAAAAAAATTATCGTTCCCAAAAAGAATTTTCGGAACATCGTGTTTTGAAGCAAACTCTTTTTCCTGGCGCGGGGTGGCGGAGGCGCGTCTTTGGGCCATGAATCTTTTACTTCATGTTCTGTCTCCATAATGGGGCCACGAGGTTTCAAATTCAGATTTGGAGTTTTCGGACTATAGATTTTTTCTTTGAGCCGTTCAATATGGCTTTTTCTCTTTGGAGGCATAGATACATTCTAGCACACGACTACATGAGCTGTGTTGCGGCAAGTGATTTATTGAGCTCTTTGATAATAGATTTTTTCGTCGAAGTTAGCCGAGCGAGCGTCTCAGTGGTGAACGGACTCTTCGCAAGTCCGCCGAGCGCGTCGGCGTCGCCCCAATACCCGAGCCCTGAAAGAATTTTTAGAACAAGGAGAGCCTCAATACTCTCCATTTCATCCTGCTTCGGATGAGTATTCGAGGTGAATTCAAAAGCTGCTACCAACTCGTCGAAAAGGTGCTCGTGCGGTTCTTCTTCCGGCGCAAGCTTGGCGATTAGCTGGAGTCCGCGGATACGCGAACTTGTCGAGAGGCTCTTTTTAGAATTCAAATCATGAATCGGCCTGGCGGAAACAAGCCGCCAGAAAGTCTTGCCTTTCACAAGGCTCGCATCGATGTATTTGAAATCCTGAACGAAGTAACGGAGGCGGGATTCCATTTTCCGGATTCCCATGGCTTTCGCGCGAATAACGCCAAAGTCTTTTGTAAACAGATGAAATGTCTTATCCGCCTCCCCGGTGTTTCGAGTCGACATCACAAACGCTTCAGTGTGATAAATAGTGTGAGACATTATTTCTCGATTTTTGTTTCCTCACCTCCCCATTTAATTTCTTTGATTCCGGCGGTTTTCTTTAGCTCGTCTTCAAAGCCGCTAATTATATCCTTCTGGCTTTCTGGAATGGTTAGATTTACGAGATCGCTTGGTGACAAATTCTGATCCTTTCGCATACCTTGTACGCCTCGCAAGAACTTTCGGAAATCACCCTCACGCCTCAACTCTGGTGTAATCTCATGATTAAGCAATGTGGTTGTAGTCAAATTTCCATCGAAAATAACTTTTCTAACATTTAATTCCTCACTTACAACTACTGCCGTACCCCCGGAGAGAGAAATTACAGAACTTATGCTTTCAAGCGGTTGACTAACTTCAATTCCTGCTTTTTTGCGCTCTTGTAAACCATTTGTGACTACTACTCTGGCGTCCCTCATCTCATCGATAACTCTTTGATCAACTTTTTTACTTTCGGGCCATTTCGCAAGATGTACACTTTCGACATCATTCGACAATTTGAGCTTCTGCCAAATGTCCTCTGCTGCAAAAGGCGCGAATGGAGCCATAAGTTTGGCGACATCAACAAGTACCGCGTAAAGCGTGCGCTTTGCATCAGCATCTCCATCCTTGAGCCTGTCTCGAGAACGTCGTAGATACCAAGTTGATAGATCGTCGATAAAATCTCGAAGTGCTCTGACAGGTTCAAGAAGCTTGTAGTTATCGAGATTTTCCGTCATCGAGTTCGTAAGCTCTTTCAGCCGCTCCATAATCCAGATATCGAGCACATTGGAACTCTTCGGAACTTCGGAAGTCTCCAGGCTCTTGTCGCGGTAAAGCTCATAAAAGGCCAAAACGTTATAGAAAAGATTAAAAACTTTATTTCGAAGCTCAGCCACGGTCTTCTCGTCAAAGTTCTTCGAATCTCCCGGCTGGTTCACCGAATACATCCAGAGGCGAAGCGTATCAACGCCATATTTGTCCATCATTTCCCAAGGATTGACGATGTTTCCGATAGACTTCGACATCTTCTTTCCTTTCGAGTCCAGGATGTGCCCCAAGCAGATACAGTTTTTGTAAGCCTGGCCTTTGCCCATGAGGACGCCAACGGCGTGGAGCGTATAGAACCATCCACGAGTTTGGTCGACGGCTTCAGAAATGAAATCTGCTGGATAACCCGCACCATCAACATATTCTTTATTCTCAAACGGATAGTGGTGTTGAGCAAAAGGCATGGCGCCGGAATCGAACCAGACATCCATAACTTCTTTTACTCGACGAAATTCCTTTCCATTTTTAACGAGCACGACGTCGTCGATAAATGGACGATGAAGATCAAATTCCTTTTTCGTGCGAGTGTCTACATATACTGGAAACACTTCCCCGTTTTCGATTTCATGGAAAAGATGCTCCGCGGCATAGTCGTTGCCGAAGCCGCGCAACAGTTTGATTCCCATTTCATCTGTACCCTGATGAGCAAAACAAACAATAGTCTTGCCAGCATGTTTTTCAATTATATCCTCGAGGAAATCCTTGACCCTGACCTGCAGGTCTGCCCAGCTCTCGCCTGTGCCTCCACGCTTGAAAACAAATCTCTCATCGGGAGTCATTGCCTTATAGGCGTCGCGCTCAGCTTTGATGCTTGGGTCATGCTGAGTCTTTTCTTCCCAATTACCACTGCTGATTTCGGCAAGGCGCTCATCCGTGATCATTTCCTTACCGGACAATTTCAAATACGGCTCAGCAGTTTGTCTGGCACGGAGAATTGGCGAACAATAGACAACGTCAATATCATGGTCGGTAAGCTTCTTGGCCGTTTCTTTTGCCTGCTTTTGTCCGAGTTCAGTCAATGGATGAGCTTCGCGAGCACTCGAAGAAACCAGGCCAACATTGGCATCTGACTGTCCGTGGCGAACAAAAATTATTTTAGTTATGGATTGCTTGGTATGTTTCTTGAGTTCCTCGACGCTTCCGACAACCCACTTCTCACCATCTTCGGCTACCCAAACCGGAAGAGGCGTGCCCCAATAACGCTCACGAGAAATAGCCCAGTCTTTGATTTCGCGTAGCCATTCGCCAAAACGACCTTCTTTGATATGAGACGGTTCCCAGTTAATTTTTTCGTTTTCTTTCACCAGCTCGTCACGAAGCTCGGACATACGGATGTACCAAGAATCTCGCGCATAATATATGAGCGGAGTTTTACATCGCCAGCAGTGCGGATATGTGTGTTCGTAGTTTTTCTTTCCAAAAAATAGTCCACGTGCGGTAAGGTCGTTTATAACATCGACGGCAAGTGTTGGTTTGCCGTTTTCGTCTTTCTCCATTGCAAATCGTCCAGAGAAAAAGGAAGTTTCAGGAAGAAACTTTCCATCAACGCCGACAACGTGTTCTTTCGGAAGACCAACTTTCGTCCCAAGCTCGAAGTCATCCTGTCCGTACATGGGCGCAATGTGCACAATTCCTGTTCCGTCTTCGGTGGTGACGAAGTCGGCTGAGTAAACTTTATGAGATTTATCGTTTGGTTTGATGAAGTCGTAAAGGGGCTCATATGAAAGACCGACAAGATCTGAACCTTTCACTTCCCCAATAACTTCATAACCATCTTTTAGAGCCTCAATTCGACTCTTGGCAATGATTAGAATCTCTTCTCCAACCTTGGCCTTTACATAATCAATCTTTCCGCCAACTGCCAACGCGACATTTCCAGGCAGCGTCCAAGGTGTAGTAGTCCAAGCAAGAACATAAGTGTTCTCTTCCCCTAGAACTTTAAACTTCACGAATATCGAAAGATCTTTTACATCTTCATACCCCTGCGCAAGCTCATGCGACGCAAGTGGTGTTCCGCAACGTGAGCACCATGGCACGATTCTATAATCTTTATAAAGTAGTCCACGTTCATTTACTTTTGCCAAAACATTCCAAAGAGACTCGATGTATGAATTGTCGAATGTGAAATATGCATTCTTCTTGTCTACCCAGTAGCCGATACGGTCAGTAAAGTCTTCCCAGTCCTTGATGTATTGAAAAACGGATTCCTTGCACTCCTTATTAAACTTCTCAATTCCGTATTCTTCGATAGCTTTTTTCGAGTTAAGTCCTAGTTTCTTTTCAATCTGAAGTTCCACCGGGAGTCCGTGAGTATCCCAACCGCCCTGACGACGCACATGAAAGCCTTGCATAGTTTTATAGCGTGGGATCACGTCCTTGAAAGCCCGAGCTTCCAAGTGATGTAGTGCTGGTTTCGCGTTCGCTGTCGGAGGTCCTTCGAAAAAGACGAATTCACCAGAAGGGCTTTCCTTTTGGAGGGTTTTATCAAAAATCTTATTGTCCTGCCAAAATTTTAGGACTTCTTCTTCCTTCCGAGCCGTGTCGGATTTTAGTTCCGGTTCCTTTTCCATCATTTGAATTTAACATAAAAGCAAACTTTTCAGAAGCCAAAAGATTCTGGTTTAACAGTATTTCTAGTATATTGACTTTTATACAATAGTATGATATAAAACACCAAAACCTACACTATGCCCATTGAAGGAAACCTCACACGCGTAAAGACCGAAAATGACAATTATCTGGTCTTTCTGACAAACGAAAGCGGAGAGCCATTCGGAAAAGCCTGCTACGCAACTCCGGAAGGCGTGCTCATAGAGCGAACCAAGCGCGGCGCCCTGTCCGAAACCAACCGAGCAAAGAAGACCTGGGGCGAGGCCTACCAGGAAGAGCGCGTGCCCGAAGATGAGCATCAGCGCTTCGCTACCCTCTTCTCCGAAGAGCCCCAGTTGCATTCATTTGGCCCAAACGTGAAGGAAGGCCCATTCGCCAAACTTGGCGCCATGCTCCAAGACGAGCAAGACAGCATCCACTGACAAACGACAGCCCCGCAATTCGCGGGGCTGGCTTGTTTTTAGATGAGAGGCAGGTTATAAATGAAAAAACGACAGCACATGGTTTCCAGGAACAAAGCATGGCAATGCGTCTTGCGCTTCCTGAGGCAGCGCCGACGCCGGGAGTGCTTACGGAAAGCAGTAAGAAGCATCTTCTACAACAGGCCGAGCCGGGGCTTCGACTTCGTCAGGTATTTCATGCATGAGGGAAACTTCACAACCCTCAAACACGCCTTCGACAATTTCTATGGGAGAGCTATGCGAACTTCCGCTTTCCGCAAGCTCTTCAATAAGAATATCCGCAACATAGCGTAAAGCCGGGTCATGGACCCGGCTTTCTGCTTTTCCAAAATTGTTGCACGTATCGCTTCGGTCGCCCCACTTCGAACCGGAGGAATTCCTTGAAGTAACAGAAGCGAGAAAACCTGCCCGGTCTAATACCCTCGGCAGGATAACATGAAAGCTCGTGAAGCTTCAGTCCATCGACAGAATAGAGACTATGGCGAGTGTACCTCTTCCAGATCTCCTCATTGTCTTCAGGATCAAGATCTTCGATCAAAATCGAAGGATCTCTCATCCCGAGCACGTAACCACTGAACTCTGCCAGACTGATAAGAGCCAAGAGATACTGTTCTCTTGCCGCCATCATCTTTTTGAATTCCGGACGTTTGCGAAAAAGTCCTGTTTGACTGCTGAAAGGATCGTCCGCTCTTTCACGCTGCATGTCAGTCGTGAATTCGATACTTCGGTCAAATGTGTAGACCTCCTTCGCTTTCACCAAGTTTTCGTAGAGGCCAGCGCGAACCCTGTCCAAGAAAGACAGGTATCTGTACCATATGATCATGCAAAGAATCAAGGGGCCAAAGTAAATCATCTCTTTGGTTTTTTACCATCTTAAGTTTTTTATCATCAATGTCAATTACATCCTCTCTGGAGCTTTCATCCCTAGGAGATTAAGGCCGTTTTGGATAGTTTGGCCGACAGATTTGGCAATAGATAGGTTATAACCAGCGTTTGGATTTTCTGAGTCAATAATTTTCGTATTGGCGTACCAACTGTTAAAAGCACGGCAGAGGTCGAGGAGATACACCGCCACATGATGCGGCGCAAAGTCCGATATCGAAGTCTCGACAATTTCTGGGAAACGGTAAATAAGTTTTTCGACTTCAGTAACTTCCCTATCAGCTTTCGGAGTACCAACTTTGATTCCTATCTCCCCTGCTTTTACAAGAATAGAATTTATTCGTGCATTGGTGTACTGGAGATATGGTCCAGAGTCACCTTCAAATGACAGTGACGTTTCTGGATCGAAATTTATATTCTGTCCGGGCTTTGATTTAAGAATTGAAAACTTTATAGCGCCAATAGCAATCATGTCTAAAGTTTCCGGAGAAAGTTCTCTATCACCTGATTTTTCTTTTACTTCTTCTAGAATTGTACTCAGTATTTCTGTCGCAAGAGGGACTCCGCCAAGTCTGGAAGACATCTTCTGACCCTTGAAACTCATACGTCCGTGTGGAACATGGTGACTATTCTCTGCCCACAACGCATTAATTTTCTTCGCCGAGTCGAGAACAATATCGAAATGCGGAACCTGCTGATAGTCAGTTACGAAAACTGAAACATCAGGACTATATTTATCAAATTTAATTTTTAGAAGGCCCAGATCTTTCGCTTCATATGTTGGGTTACCTTGGCTGTTCACGAATACAGCAGTATTTAGATGCTTATCTGCTTCATTTGGTATGTAAACAATAGCCCCTTCGCTTTCGGTAAAAATAGCTGGAGTGTTTTGTCTAACCAATTCTCCGCCAACGACACCGGCCTCACTCTCAAATATATAGTCGTTGAAATGTGATCCGAGTCTTTTTGTCACTTCTTCGAAATATCTAATATTGAAATCTTTACACGCTTCAAAAAGAGAAAATTCTGGCGAAGATTTACTTGAGTACAAATTATCCGCAATCTCTTTAACCTTGACTTGAATACTCTCGTCTACTTCGTAGCGCTTCGTACCTTCTACATATGCGTCGCCAAGCATTTCAATAGTAAAATCGGATGCATTTTTTTCAAGAAGTATGAAAATTGCCTTAGCGATACCAAGTGAAATATCGGACGGGAATGTAAGGGACGTAACATCCGCACCACTTGCCTTCATGAGTCGGTATAGCGATTCACCAATGGCATTGTTCATCATGTGACCAATGTGAAATGGCTTGAAAAGGTTAGGACTCGAATGTTCAACCAGAATTTTCTTTCCCTTATGAATTTCAATATTCCCAAAATCTGAACCTATATTAGAAACAGCATCCGCAAAAAACTTCGGCGTGAGATAAAAATTTATGAATCCCGGACCAGCGACTTCTACGTTCTCTACTGTTTCGTCAGTGGTGATACTCTCAGCAATCTTTTGAGCAACCTCTTTCGGACTCATGCCGAGTTTTTTCCCAAGTATCATGGCGACGTTCACCGCGTATTCCCCGTGGGCAAAATCTACTGGATGCTCAATAGCAAAGTTGGGCGCTTCCCATCCAAGAGACTCGAGTGCTTTCAATACCAAATTCCTGATGTGATTTCTAGCTTCCATATATTAGATATCTTTCATGATAATAGAATTTTGCCCAGCTAGTATCCAGTGTTTTTTGTCCTTTGTTACTTTTAGATTATTGAGCCATGCGTCTTCGATATAAATTACCTTTTCGACGCCGTCATTGAAATCGAGATGTATAACCTCAGTTTTCTGATTCTCGAAAGATCCTTTCCTTAAATACATTATTTTCGTTGGACTTATTACTTGAACATATTCTCGTGAAAAATTGTCATCGAACGCGCGACGCTGCAGAGTCTTGCCATTCTGGTCAACAATCTTTGCCACACTGAGTGGTTCCATCTCTCCCGGACCGTCTATCTCCTCCCCCACCATTGCGATTAGTTTAAGCTCCTGATCAAGCTCTACTCCGCCCATAAGCATGCCCGAGGTCTCGCCGATATCCGCCACGAATTTGTTTGGCACATCAACTATGTAATCAAATGACCCATCGTCAAATCCGGCATTTACCCTAGCAATCTTTTCTGGCTCTATCCATTCAGCAAACCGCAGAGTCGACGACGGCATATCTATTCCAAGATTTGTATCGGCAGTTTTTGTTTGAGTGTCCCAAATGGCCAAGATTCGTCCACGACCTGCTTCATATAGATTATCGATGGAGTTTTCTTGGTAGCCGAGTATACGTTTTGAGTCGCTGTACCATGCGTAGGCACCGTCGTACTGTTTGTCTGAGATTGTAGAAATTGTTTTAGCTCCTAGGTCGATTACACGAATACCCTTGTTCGTGTTATAAGCAAACTTCTTCTCGTCTGGTGAAAAGAATCCTGTAAACGTCATATTCGCATCTGCATAGCTGTCTACTTTGCCGTCCGAAAGACGTGTGATGAAAATCTTGTCATTCTCTACGGACGCAAGCATGTTGCTGGAGCTCCATAATCCGAGCGGAGACCCGGGGATTTCCCACACTCTTCCGTCAGAGAGATCTGCAATGAAAATCATATTGTCGAATCGTGTCCCCTCTTCAAAGACTCCCCCAAACATAAGATAACTTTCATCTGGCGATAACTCCAAGTATCCGCCAAGCTTGTTTATCCCGAGGCCTAGCTCCGTAACCGGACGATTCCAAATATTTGCTTTTGCATTAAAGCCTTCATTTTTGGCAGGTTTTTCTTCGGTAGGAACAGGTGTCTCCACTTCAGTATTTTTAAAATACCTGAAGCCGAAAAAAGCGACAACTGCAATGACGACAATTGTTAGGATTGATTTAATCATTTATCTTTCAGTAAATCTTTGTGCTCCTTCGTGAGTTTCTGAAGCTTTGGTGTGATGACTATCTGGCAATACATCTTGTCTTTGTTCTTTGCAAAATAATCTCGGTGGTAATCTTCGGCTGGATAAAAATCATCGGCTAGTGCAACTTCTGTCACAATGGATTTTCCATCTGAAAGTTTCGCACCATGCTCCTTGATTTTTTCTTCTATTACTTCTTTCTGGGTATGGTCGGTGTAAAATATTGCGGAACGGTATTGGCTGCCAACGTCGGCGCCTTGGCGGTCGAGCGTTGTAGGATCATGACTATCAAAGAAAACATCGAGGATGGCTTCGGTTGAAACATGCTGACTGTCATATTCCACTTTTACGACTTCGGCATGACCGGTATTTCCGGAACAGACTTGTTCATAGGTCGGATTTGCAACATGTCCGCCCAGATATCCTGGGGTCACGGAGAGTACGCCATGGAGAGCACGAAATACCGCCTCAGTACACCAGAAACATCCACCGGCTAGATAAATGGTCTCCATGTGCTCAGTTTATCATAAATCAAGACTCAAATCTTCCTGCTATCATACGCCCAATGGAGGATGGCCTGACGCTGGCGGGGACGGCATGTCATATCCCCGACTCTGCAATTATTGGATACCTGCGCCATATGCCGGCGGATGGCTTTCCAGCGTTTTATCTGCCTCGCATCTTCAGCCGGAATCCTGCGACCCATATAGTAACGACAATACCACTGAAACCACCCACGCGGATCTTCGGGGTAAATCCAGCCTTTCTTTTGCCAAACCGAGAGTGGCTGGCTGGCGTTCATCTTGAAAAGATTAATTTCCTTATCACGTGGGCCTGTGGCAAACTTGGCCCGAGCAAACCACGACTCTGGGAACTCTTTCGTACAGTCGCGCATATACACCCCGCCGAATACACCCAGAGCGAGCATCTCCGCAGGAGTGAGGTCGGGCTTGAAGTCGGGCGCGAAGTTCCGTCCCGCGGGCTCAGTAAGATTGTACTTATAGCCCTTTTGCATCTTGTCATTTACAACTACTTTTTTCATGCAGATATTCTATCAAATCGGCCAATTCACCGGTATGATAGAATTGATCCGTTATCAGGTTTAACAAATTTAAATTATGAAAAGTTTTGCAACAATATTAGTCCTATTAGTGGTTGTCGTCGGCGGGTACTTCCTATTAAAGGCCGATCCTGACATGCCAACTCCAAACGAAAATACAACTGGCGACGCGCCGATGAGCGGCGAAAATACTGAAGTTAATGAATCAATAGACGGGACCAAGGAATTTGACACTTCAGCAAGTTCGGCAAAATGGACCGGGTCAAAGACTCTCATCAAGGATTATTACGATGTCGGCAGCATAAACATCAAAAGCGGTAATGCGGTCTTCACGAACGGAATTCTGACCGGTGGCCAGGTCGTATTCGACATGAATTCAATAGCTACGACTTCGACAGGCAAAGGAAACGACGCCGACACAACCTCAAAAATGGCCGGACACCTGAAGTCTGATGCATTCTTTGATGTTGCGAAATATCCGGAAGCAAAGTTTGTCATCACAAGCGCCGCTAAAGAATCAGGCACCACGTACCTAGTTACTGGCGATCTGACAATTAAAGGAAAAACTGCTCCGGCAAGCTTCCCTGTCCAAGTAACGCAGTCGGCTGATGAAAAGGCTGTAATCTCTGGAACTGCAACCATCGACCGGACTGTTTACGATGTCCGGTTTGGCTCGACGAAATTCTTCCAGGACCTCGGGGACAACGTAATCAACGACGAATTCACACTCGAGTTCAGGGCAGTGACGAAATAAGTATCTATAGATAAAAAAGTTCCCCGCACATCGTGCGGGGTTCTTTTATACTGCGTGGTTTTCTACAACCTCAATGCCCATCTCATGCAAACTCCTACGGACAGCTCGTCCATGCGCATTGAATTGATTCAGGGCGCTCTTCTCAGAGATCGTTTCGCTGATGAACCTGTTTTCGCGCTCGGTCAACTCGTATAAGTAGCCCCCTCCCTCCCAATCTTCATTGAAGATAAAGATGAAGGATTTTTCTGCTCCCCTGTTGAGACCCTTGCAGCGGATCCAGCGTTCCTTCAGGGCGTCTCGGAAGAAGCCTTTGGCCTTCATAGAAGTGAGGATCGGCGACAAGCTTGTCAGCTTCAGGATGTCCAGAAAGAGAAGTCTCATCTCTCCCATGTCTTCGTTCGTAACCGAGACTTCTTTGAAGGGCACATACTCAGGAAACAGATCGATGCTCCGGAGCGTGAGACTCTTCTTACCCTCAGGTGTAATCACTGACACCAGATGAAGCCTTGGGATGCCCCACTTATTGTTTTCCATTTGTGCTGGTTTTTAGCGATACTACCTTTCACGAACCAGGTTGTCAATAAATATCTAGAGAGGCACCGAGACAAGCGCGAGAATGATGAGAAGCGATCCCGCTAACGCAAGATTTTTTGAGAAATTTATCTCATCGCTCATGCGTTCAGCCGCAGAAGAATGCGGGATCTTCCAGAATGCGTGCATAGAGAATGCCGTAGCAATAAGAAAGGCAACAAGAAGCCAGAGTCCAACGACAACAGCTACGCCAGTTAGGATAGAAGCTCCGCCCGCGATGAGAAGTACGCCGGTAAGCATAACCCCCTCTTTCGCCATTGGTATCTTCTTTGACTGTGCGTACGAAGTCATGCCATGTAGATTTTTGAAATGGTTTATACCGCTCCAAATAAAGTATCCGCCCACGAGAATTCTGCCGATGATAAATATGCTGTCCATATTGTTTTGCTTGTTAATTTATAACCTTGGATACATTTTAACATATCCCAAAGATGAAAGGCCCCACACGGTGGGGCCTCTTCATTCCTTCAAGGCTATCAAGAGAGCCTTCAAGCGAGCTTCGATATTCTTACCAGCCTGACTCTCTCTGACCTTCTCATATTCACTATCCATGCCTCCATCAGCCGTCTCAATGAAGTGACCGACAGTGCCTCGGTTTCTTCCATAGATCCCCGCGGCCGTTTCTTTAACACTCGCCACATTCCCCAGAGCTTCCAGTATGTCGAGAGTCGAAACCATGAGGAACCCTCGGAACGTCGCCAATTCCTTCGTCTTACTCGGACTGAAAACATCTTCTGGCCTAATGCCGAGCGACTCGCCTTCTTTGATGCAAGCAATAGCCGTATCAGCAAACAAAGCCTCTGGACTTCCCGGCGGATAGTAGTGGCCAAGAGTCTTTTGGGTATAATCCCAGATCTTTACGCCTTTGAAATTGAGCATTTTTTGTTGGTTTTTGATAAGTCTACTCAGATCGTAGCTTTTGTCAAAAGGAATTCCGGAGGATTAAAATCGTAATTTAGGGCTTGAAACTCCTAGTAAACCTATATAAATAAGGCTCTTTGGCCTTGACATTTTGGTCATTTAGTGCTACTATATATAGGAAAACTGAACATAACACAACTGCATACAAAACATGGAAACTACCACCACCACCGAAGGCGCTGAGGCGCCCAAGAAGCCTCGCGGAGAAAAGATGAGAAGGTTTGGGCAGAACTTGGCCGAATTTGCCAAGCAAAGTCCAGGCTGGATCGCCTCGTTCTTCTCGGTTTTCTTGAACTTCATGATGACGCTGTTCACTTGGGTAGCCGGCTGTGACCTGGCTGTGATCGGCACGATGCCGACTGGCGAGATCAACAAGAAGGCTGCTATCGGCCTCACCATGCTGTTCACGATCGCTGTGGCAGCGTTCGCTGCCGGAAATGCCGGGGCGATATTCCTCTCTCCAGGCCTCGTGATACCCTTCGCCATATTGTGGGCCGGCGTGATCTTCTCTATCGATCGCGCCATCATCGTCTTCATGGACACCAAACAGGCTCATGCGGCTGCGAATGGCAATGGCACAAGCAATTGGAGCAAGTGGAGCGCCATCGGTGGTCGCTTTGTAATCATCTTCTGCATGAGCTATCTAACCTCGACAGCTGTCGAGATGCTCATCTTCGAGAAAGAGATCGAAGGCGTCATTTCTGAGAAGCGAGACAAGCAATCGGAAAAAGTCCGCAATGAATCGGACTCTCTCCGAAACGTTCTCTCTGCAGAAAAAGCAACGATAAACGAAACGCTGAGTGGCAAACGTGGCGAACTCGCAAGCTATGCATCGACCCTCGACGCTGAGATCAACGCTCTGCGCCAGAATATCCAGGCCGAACAGGACACCCTCAGACTTGAGATCCAAGGCCGAGTAGGTTCAGGAAAACAAGGTGCGGGACCTGCCGCGGAAGCAATCAGGGCAAACATCTCGGCAGACGAAGCTGAGTTGGCTGAGCTCATCGCAAAACGCGGTGCTCTGATCGCAGGATCAGTTGCTCAAAGCGAAGTGAAAGCGAACGAAGAGTTCGCCGATAACCGCTTCAAGGAACTCGACGAACGGCGCAAAATAATCGATGAAGACGAGACGAGGAAACTCGCCGAGGTTACAACGGTGGTTGGTGATGGCTTCAAAGATCGCTACCTGGCCCTGCAAAGGCTTTGGAGCGATACACCATTCCTGATGTTTATGGTGTTTCTGCTTCTCATGATCATCGAATCGATGCCAATCCTCTTGAAGCTATTCTCCGGAATCGGCCGATATGAGGAAGGTCTGGCGCAACAATACGCCCAGCACAAAGCCGACAAGATGAACGCCGTGGCCATGAAGTTAACTGAGAACCAGCTAACTCACGAAAACGGAATGCTTGCCATAACCAAGAAACTAAATGAAGTAAGGCAGCAGAACACGGAGCTCATGACCGAACATGCCCGCATCGCGACACAGCGCGAAACTGAGCTCGCTGAAGCTGAAAAGGCCCGGAGAGCAAACGCCTCGACCGCAAGCCTAGACGAGTTCGATTCTGAGCTCGAGCTGATGGATAAGAAATTGAGCAAAGCCGCTGCCTTCGTTAAGAAAGCAGATATAACCTTGGTAATTGATGAAACCTCTAATTCTCCGGAATCAAGATGGACCATCAAGGCTATCAAGGAAAGGTTCTTCGATGCCATCAAACTGAAGGCTACAAAAGCCACAGAGGTGGCTGAGGAAGAAGCCTAACCATGTACAGTATGCAAAAAGGGCCCCCGTTAGCGGGGGCCCTTTTTCGTTCATGTTAGACAAATTTTTCCGGCACTTTGAATCTCTTGGCGAGCTTCACTATCTCAGCTTTTGCCATAGCCAAAGTTTTCTTGTCATCCTTATTTCTGAGAACCTCGATCATGATCTCCGCCACGCGCGCGCAGTCTTTTTCTTTGAAGCCACGAGTCGTGATGGCCGGCGTGCCGAAGCGAATACCGGATGGATCCATGGGCTTTCTGACATCGTCGGCTATGGCGTTCATATTGAGGGTGATCCCGACAGTGTCGAGAGTCGTCTGCGCTTCCTTCCCTGTTACGCCAAGCGAGCCGAAAACGTCCGCGAGTATCAAATGGTTATCGGTCCCTCCGGCAATCATGCGGATCTCCTCGCGCTTAAAAACTTTCTCCATGGCCTTGGCGTTTTTGAGAACTTGTTTGGCGTATTTTTTAAAAGATGGCTTGAGAGCTTCGCCGAAAGCAACTGCTTTGGCCGCAATGACGTTCATGTGCGGTCCGCCTTGGAGACCAGGGAAAATAGCTTTATTTATTTTCTGAATAATTTCCTCGTTCTCTCGGACCAGGATCATACCGCCACGTGGACCACGGAGAGTCTTGTGAGTTGTTGTTGTAATAACATCAAACCCGGCGTCAAAAGGATTAGGTAGCGCGCCGCCGGCAATAAGGCCAGCGATGTGAGCCATATCAGCCACGGTGATAGCTCCAACTTCGCGGGCAATAGAGACAAATTTCTTGTAATCAAGATTACGAGGGTACGCAGAAAATCCAGCCAAGATTATCTTCGGCCTCTCCTTTAGAGCAACTTTCCGGAGCTCAGCGTAATCAATCTCGCCCGTCTCAATATTTTTCATCTTGTATCTAACAAATCGAAAAACCTTGGCCGGGAATGTTACAGGATGCCCGTGCGTGAGATGTCCGCCGTGAGATAGATCCATGCCGAGCACAGTGTCTCCTGGCTCAAGGAGGGCCGCGTAGACAGCCATATTCGCCGGCGCGCCGGAGAGCGGCTGGACGTTTGCATATTTGCACTTGAACAATTTACAGGCGCGGGCAATGGCCAGATTCTCTATTTGGTCCGTAAATTCCTGGCCGCCATAATATCGCCGGCCGGGGTAGCCTTCGGAATACTTATTCGTAAAGACGGAGCCGTTTGCTTCTCTGACCGCGAGCGACACATAATTCTCGGATGGAATAAGCTCCAGGCCTTCGGCCTCTCGCTTCTCCTCGCCCGCTATAGCGCGAGCTACATCTTTATCTTGTTTTTTTATGAAATATTTTTTCATGTCTATTTATCTCCTGTCGAACCGAAGCCACCGATGCCCCTGACAGTATCGGTTATTTCCTGAGTCTCGATCAAATTGCAATCTTCGAACTTCTGAACAAGCATCTGAGAAACCTTTGTGCCGGCTTCGACGATCTGCTCCTTATCCGAAGTATTATACAGGGACAGCATTACTTCGCCACGGTAGCCGGAATCAATAACCCCGCCCATGACTTTCAGGCCCTTTTGGAAAGAAATACTCGACTTGTCCCAAAAAAGCCCGACATATCCGTCCGGAATCTCGACAGCGATGCCGGTTCGAATGCTTCTTTGGCTTTGCGGCAAGAGTCGCACGGTTTCGAGAGCGAAGAAATCTATTCCCGCGTCACCCGGATTTCCCTTTTTGGGAGGCTTCGCGCCAGATTCTAAAATTTTAAATCGTAGTTCCATAAATTATTTTGTCTTTAGTTTCTTCATCACATATTCGAACACATCTTCATGAATAGATTCGATTGACCTCATGCGCCGGCCATCCGTACAACCGATCCGATGAAAGGTCTTATCGATCTTTGAGAGCCAAAGCGCCGTAGCTCGAGTGCGAGTCAGGTGGGCAGTATCGGCCTCAGCCACATCCTGCTTGCCCTTGGCGTACTTCTTCTTGGCTTTAGCCCACTTGTCGGCTAGAAGCTTTTGGCTTACTGGAACTGGCACATCCAGAAAGACAATTATGTCCGGACGCGGGATGCCGAAGACCTGATGCTCCATTGTATCGAGCCAAGAAAGCAGCGCTTGGCGCTTCGCATGGCTCTTGATCTTCGAGCCTTGATGGATCTTGCTAGAGCTCGCGTAGCGATCACACACGACCGTATATTCCTTCTTAAGCCAATCCTCTAAAACCTTTTTCGACTCAAACCTATCCGCGGCATATATGACCGAAGCGATCTTCGGATGGATATTCATAAAGTCGTAGTAACGCTCCGTGAGGCAGTGTCCGATAAACTTGCCAAAGAAATTATCTTCATAGCGTGGGAAGTCGATTGAAACAGCCTTCTTCCCCTCTTTTCGGAGACGTTCAATGAGGATTTTAGCCTGGGTAGCTTTGCCGGAACCGTCAGTACCGTCAATGACGATGAGTTTGCCTCTTTTCATGCATGGATTGTAACACAGCCCGAGGATTGACGAATTTACTTAAAAAATGCCAAACCCGGGCCTGATTCCAAGGTGGCCTGAAGTCCGATATAATGAGCGGTATGAAAAACTACCAGGACCTCATGAAGAAAATCATGGACCAGGGTGTCGATCGTGAAGGACGAAACGGCAAGACTCGCGGACTTTTTACCGAGCAGCTTCGTTTCGATCTTACTGAAGGCTTCCCGGCCATGACGACCAAAAAATTAGCTTTCCGATCAGCTGCGGCGGAACTTTTCTGGTTTATGTCCGGATATTCGGATAACAATGAGCTCACACGACTCGGCTGCAATATCTGGACAGAGAATGCCGAAGCTCCCTACTGGAAGCCAAAGGCGAAATTCGATGGCGACCTGGGCCGGATCTACGGCGTGCAGTGGCGCGACTGGATAAATTCCGAGGGCAAGCACTTCGATCAGCTCCAAAGCATTATCGACCGCCTTCGGACAGACCCGAGCGACCGCCGCCTAATCGTGACCGCCTGGAATCCGGGCGAGCTCGACCAGATGGCCCTGCCGCCATGCCACATGATGTTCCAGTTCTTTGTGGCAAACGGCAAGCTCTCGCTCCACATGTTCCAAAGAAGTTGCGACATGTTCCTAGGAGTACCGTTTAACATCGCTTCCTACGCCCTCATGCTTTCCCTGGTGGCCCAGATGACGAATCTGGTTCACGGAGAACTCATCCTAACTCTCGGCGACGCGCATATTTACCACGATCATTTTGACGCCGTTAAAGAGCAGCTTGAGAGGACGCCTTATGCCTTGCCGAAGCTTTGGATCAATCCGAGCATCAAGACGCTGGAGGATCTTGATACGAAAAAGATAAAGGATCCGGACGGAGTATATGAATTAGTGAAGCTTGTCGATTATCAGTCTCATCCCGCTATAAAGGCGAAGATGGCAGTTTAAGAAAATTATGGCGCTATCAGACAAAAGGATATTGGAAGAAATGAAGAAGGGCGATATCATCATCGACCCGTTTATCAGAAAGAATCTCGCGACTTCGAGCTATGACCTCACGCTCGGCGAATTCTATTTCCGCGAGCAGCCACCAAAGTACAACCACAATCTCTTTAACATCTGGAACCAAGAGCACGTTGAACATGTCTGGGGCAAGAAGGCCTTTAAGGCCGAAAAAGCGAGCGAGGTATTCAAGAAATATAACTTCAATTACGTCGGCATAGACCGGAACGACAGAGTGATCCTGATCCGACCTGGAGAAACGATTTTGGCCCACACAAACGAGTTTATCGGTGGCAAGAATCATATCACAACCATGATGAAAGCCCGCTCATCCATGGGCCGAAGCTTCATAGAGGTTTGTAAGTGCGCAGGCTGGGGCGATGTAGGCTATGTGAACCGATGGACAATGGAAATTACGAACAATTCAAAAAATTACGCCATCCCCCTCGTTGTCGGCCGCCGCATTGCCCAACTCGTTTTCTTCGAGACCGGACCGATCCTTGATCGCGACTATACCAAGGCCGGAAAATACTCGACTTCAACTGATCTAAAGGTCTTGAAGAAAAAATGGAAACCAAGCGATATGATCCCACGGCTTTACAAAGACGCGAATGGAGAGAAGAAGAAAAAGAAATGATTTCCATTATTTCTTCCATTCAGATGAGCGACCGAGGCCTCGGCTACGAGAACGACCTCCTTTTCAAGATCCCGGAAGACCTCAAGCGCTTCCGCGATCTGACCATAGGACATCCGGTCATCATGGGTCGACGAACCTGGGAATCCCTACCACTAAAATTCCGCCCGCTCCCCGGAAGAACGAATATAGTCATTACATCAAAAGACTTAAGTGCTAGCCCGGAAGTCATCGTCTGCAAAAACGTTGAAGACGCCGTGAGTGAAGCTAAAAAGCTCGATAAAGATTTCGCCATCATCGGCGGCGCCATGGTTTTCAATAAGACGCTTCCCTATACCAACAGGCTCCTTCTAACTGAAATAGAGGGTAACAAGACATCCGACACCTTTTTCCCGGAATTCAAAAATGATTTCGTGCTAGAAAATTCCGCCGGACCATTTGAGACAGCTGAAGGAATAAAATACTGGTTCAACGACTACAAAAGAAAATAATTCCCTTTCTCTCCCTCTCCTCAGCAAAAGAAAAAACACATTTCCGAATCCCGAGGACCTAGTGACGTTGTCACGATCCCGCAGGGTGAGGAAATGTGTTTTTTCTTTTGCTTCCTACTTCACCTCTATGCCCATCGATCGGCATTGCCCTTCAACAATCTTCATGGCGGCTTCGATAGTGTTTGCTGAGAGATCCTTCATCTTTAGAGTCGCGATTTCTTCAACCTTGGCCCTACTAATCGTTCCAGCCTTCTTTGTGGCGTTTTTTGATGATCCCTTGTCGATCCCAGCGGCCTTGAGGATTAAGGGGCCAGTAAGTGGGGTTTTGGTATCGAATTCGTAGGTCCTATCCTCGAATACACGAAGTTTGACTGAAACCTTGCCCTGACCGATCATATCCTTTGTTCGATCGTTGAATTCTGTAACGAAAACACCAATAGGAATACCAGCCTGACCGATGGTAGGACCAATAGGCGGAGCTGGCGTTGCGCGCCCGGCTTCGATCTGCATTTTAACGTTTTTTACTACTTTCTTTTTGCTGGCCATAATGGGTCTTAGATTAGCTTAAATCTTCCTAACTTGCAAGAAGTCCAATTCTACCGGAGTTTCGCGCCCGAACATGGACACCAGGACATTCACTTTGCCCCTTTCAGTATCGACTGAGTTCACCTTACCCTCTAAGTCCTTAAACGGGCCATCGACGATAGAAACTGTCTCACCTGGAATCATGTCTATCTCATGTTTCGCTCCATCATCCTTCTTCATGCGGCCGAGGAGCATGTTGATTTCAGCCGGAGAGACCGGGACGGGGTTAACGCCGGCGCCAACGAAGCCAGTCACGCGCGGAGTGTTTCGAACCACGTACCAAGAGTCGTCGTTAACAATCATGTCAACAAGCACGTAGCCAGGGTAGATCTTCTCTTCGACTTCGACGCGCTTTCCTCCTTTGATCTTGATATTCTTTTCTGTCGGAACTATAACGTCAAAAATCTTATCCTGCATACCAAGGCTGTCGATACGCTGCTTCAAATTTCTCTGAACAGCATTCTCATAGCCGGCATAGGTGTGGATAGCGTACCAGTTTCTTTCTTGTGGAAGTTCTTGCTTGGCCATATGTTAGTTAATTAGGCTTTGTAATCCTTTAGCAAAGAGGACATCCAGGAGGCCGAGGTAGTAGGCTACAATGAGGGAAATGGCGAAAACAGCAATCGTGTAGCGGATTGTTTCTGCGCGAGTCGGCCACTTGATGTGCCTAGTCTCGCCGAGCGACTCCTTTATGTATGTGAAAAATTTAGTCATATATTTTGATTACTCCCCCCTTTAAAAAAACGCCCCGGAAGGCATGAATGAACAATACTCCTTCCAGGGATAAAAGTCAAATGGCAGAATTTTTCCAAAATATGTGCAAAACTTTTATTGTTTCATGAAAGTTATGTGTACAATTATGTCATCGATAATCTATTTTTTATTTTATGGCAGAACAAGAAGAAACTAAAACAAAAAAAGTCGTGAAAAAGAAACCAGCAAAAAAAGCGTCTGCCCCAAAAGAGGACGCGAGTAAAAATATCCTTCACATTAAAAAGCATGATGGCAATTTCGGCTCGATCGGGAAAAGCGTCGGCACGGCCGCAGTCATCATGACCGCGCTCGTCATCACCATCGCCCCGGCTTCCGTCTGGATCCTAGGTCCAGTCATCGGTGCCATGGCCATATTCGGGATCGCTATGGGATACTTCGCATCGAAATAGCTGATAGCGTATAGCTTATAGAAAACGAAAAGCCCTGCGTGCGTGCACGCAGGGCTTTCGATTACTTGTTCACTTTCTCATCCTCAGCCAACATTTCCATCTGATAGCCGGGACGAATGATGACGCCCTGATCAAGTAGTGTCTTGGTGTCTATCCAGATCACTTTGTTCAGGAATTTGAACGGTAAGTTCACTCTATCCAATAGCTCGAGACTAAGCTCGCGCAGGATCTCTTTCGCATAGGCTTCATTGAGTCCGGATTCATCAGCAGTGGTATCCTCCTCATGTCTACCTTTGAATTGGAAGATTGACTCAAGAAGATCGAGACCGGTCTTACCTTCAACAACCTTATCTGTACCTTTGTAATGCTCATTGCCTGGCACGTCTTCCTTGCGCAAACTATTAGGAACTGTCAGGGTGAAAAAAGCGCATTTGCCACTCGATTTCTCACGAATGCAGCATACGCCCTTCCAATAACTCAAGAGTGTGTGATAGCATGTACGCCCCCAATCATCTTGATATTGTGACCCGTGATTCCACGAGTTATCCAAGAGTCCGACTTGAAATTCAAGGTTCAGAGTTATCCCTTCAAGGATCATCATGAGCGTAGGTGTTGTTTGTCTTTAATCTACTCCTCCCCCGCTGCTTTTGCAAGCATGAGAAAATCCGCTTCACAGCGGATTTTCCTCTTTCTCTAAGCGGAGCAAAATCTGAATTTTCTGAACCCGAGGACCTAGCAAAGCGATCCCGCAGCGGTGAAGAAAATTCAGATTTTGCGGAGCGACTTTTATTTCGCTGGCGTGCCTGCGCGCTTCTTGATGATCTCTTCGGCAACGTTCTTTGGCACAACATCGTAGCGGAGGAATTCCATTGTGAAGTTTCCGCGGCCGGCCGTCATCGAACGGAGATTATTGATGTAGCCGAACATTTCAGAGAGTGGTACGACAGCTTTAATAGCCTGGACCATTCCTCGGTCTTCGGTACCCTCAACGAGTCCTCGCTTTGAAGCAATGTCGCCTGTGATGTCTCCCATGTTTGCATGAGGGGCCACAACTTCAACTTTCATCATAGGCTCAAGGATAACTGGATTCGCTTTTCGCGCAGCTTCCTGGAAGGCCATGGAGCCGGCGATCTTGAAGGCGATTTCTGAGGAGTCGACATCGTGGTATGAACCGTCGTAAAGCTCGACGCGAACATCAGTAATTGGATAACCAGCCACCACACCGCGCTGCATAGATTCGATAATACCCTTTTCGACAGCCGGGATAAATTCGTTCGGGATGACGCCTCCTTTGATGGCGTTAACGAACTCGAGCCCGTCTTCACGAGTCGTGTTCTTTGGCAAGTCTTCAACAGGAATACTGTAGTCGATTGGAGAAAGGCGAATTCTGACATGGCCGTACTGACCGCGTCCGCCGGACTGCTTAACGTATTTGTGATCGACTTCGGCATTGCCTTTGATGGTTTCGCGGAAAGCGACCTGCGGCGCGGAAGTGTTCGCCTCAACGGAGAATTCCCTCTTCATGCGGTCAACGAGGATTTCCAAGTGTAGTTCTCCCATACCAGCGATGATGGTTTCGCCAGTTTCAGGATCAGATGATACGCGGAATGTTGGATCTTCGGCGGAGAGACGCGACAGGGCAAGGCCCATTTTCTCCTGATCAGCCTTAGTTTTCGGCTCGATTCGCATGGAAATAACCGGCTCAGGGGCGATGATTCGTTCAAGGATGATCGGCTTGTCTTCATCGCAAAGAGTGTCAGATGTCGTTGTGTCTTTGAGGCCGACGGCCGCGGCAATTTCACCGGCGTAAACAACCTTTACCTCTTCTCGTTCGTTGGCGTGCATACGGAGGATTCGGCCAATACGCTCTTTAGTATTTTTTGTCGCATTGTAAACATATGATCCGGCTTCTAGAGAACCCGAGTAAACGCGGATGAAAGTGAGCTGGCCGACGTATGGATCAGACTGAAGCTTGAACGCGAGCGCGGAAAGAGGCGCTGTGTCAGAAGGCTCCCTGGTGATAGTCTCTCCGGTATTCGGATCAATTCCGTGAGTCATCGGGATATCGAGAGGCGATGGCAAATAGTCGACAACGCCGTCAAGGACGAGCTGAACGCCTTTGTTCTTCAAAGCTGATCCCGCAAAAACTGGGAAGATAGCATTATTGATGACAGCCTTTCGTAGGACCTTCTTTAGATCTTCGATTGGAAAATCTGTCTTGCCATCAAGATACTCTGACATCATCTTCTCGTCATTTTCGACGATTTTTTCTAGGAGTTCCATATGGAATTTCTCCGCCTCGGTCTTGTAAGCTTCAGGGATTTCCATTTCAATAACATCTTTGCCCTTGTCGCCTTCGAACCTGTAGGCCTTCATCTTTAGGAGGTCGATGACAGCTTCGAACTGGTCTTCTAGACCGATCGGGATCTGAATTCGAACGGCTTTCTTCGTGAGGCGGGCTAGGATAGACTCGTATGATTTCTCAAAAGAGGCTCCGGTTCGGTCGAGCTTGTTGATGAAGCAGAGGCGCGGAACATTTCCTTCGTCGGCATAGCGCCAGTTCGTTTCTGACTGAGGCTCAACGCCGGCCACGCCGTCAAAGACGACGACTGCGCCGTCGAGAACGCGGAGGGATCGCTTAACTTCGATCGTGAAGTCGATGTGTCCCGGGGTGTCGATCAGGTTAAAGCGAGTCTTCTTCGTCGTGTCGCCTTTCGGCATGTAAGTCGGGCTCCAGAAACAAGTTGTGGCGGCGGAGGTAATGGTGATTCCCCTCTCTCGCTCCTGCTCCATCCAGTCCATGACCGTGTCGCCCTCGTGAACTTCGCCGATCTTGTGGGACATTCCGGTATAAAAAAGCACGCGCTCAGATGTCGTGGTCTTACCAGCATCGATGTGCGCGATGATTCCAAAATTTCTAACTTTCTCCAGAGGATAATCCCTTCCCATATAAAAAATTGTTAATATTAATTATTCAAATTTAATCTCGCCCGCGAAATTACCAAGCAAAGTGAGCAAAGGCCTTGTTGGCCTCGGCCATCTTGTGAGTATCGTCTCGCTTTTTGATAGCGAAGCCTTCGCTGTTGTAAGCCTGGAGAAGCTCTTCAGAAAGAGCCTTGTCCATCTTGATGCCACTCTTTGAGCGTGCGGCTTCTATGATCCATCGCATAGCGAGCTGGAGTCGGCGCTCGGCCCGAACTTCACGAGGAACCTGATAGTTGGCTCCGCCGACACGGCGTGAGCGGACTTCCATGGAAGGAGAAGCATTTTTAAGAGCCATGTCGAAAACTTCTAGCGGATTTGGATTTCCCGTTTTCTCCTTTATGTTCTCGAGGGTCTGATAGACAACCTTTTCAGCCGTGATGCGCTTGCCGTCCTGCATGATGTAGTTAATGAAACGAGAAAGCTTCTCAGAGTTGTAGACTCGATCAGCTTTGACAATATTTCGATTTTTGACTTTCCTTCGCATGAATTATTTAAAATTATTTACCTTTTGGTTTCTTATTGCCGTATTTACTTCGAGCGTTTCGGCGCTTCTCAACTCCCTGCGCATCTAGAACTCCTCTCACGACGGTGTATCGTACTCCGATGAGGTCTTTCACGCGACCCGACCGAAGCATAACAACGGAGTGCTCCTGGAGGCTGTGGCCTTCTCCTGGGATATAAGCTGTGACTTCCATACCGTTAGTCAAGCGGACTCGGGCAATCTTTCGGAGAGCTGAGTTTGGCTTCTTAGGGGTTGTAGTTGTAACCTTAGTACAAACACCTCGCTTGAATGGAGAAAAGTATGAGGTTGGGCGATTTGTAATAGTGTTGAAGCCACGAGTAAGAGCCAGGGTCTTGGATTTCCTGACTGTCTTCTTTCGCGGCTTTTTGATTAGTTGATTTATTGTCGCCATTTCTTTCGTAAAGAAAAAGTAGTCCAAAAAGACTAGTGGGGACACTTTACTATGTGGCGTTAAAGAATGCAAGCCCTTTTGACCATAAAAGCAGAAAGCCCCCAACCGGATGGTCGGGGGCGCTTCGCATTACGGGTTCACCATGATCCGGCGGGTGCCGGCTTCACCACCCACAAAGAACATACCTGTCACCTTCGGGACGAAGAAGTCGCCGCCGTTGGCAAGGATCTGCCCTCCTGAGTCGACCAAGAAACATCCCTGTGGGATTAGGATCGGTTGATCGACCCTAATCACCTGTGAACCAGAGACCGTCGTAGTGACGGCAACAACATGTCCGACGATCTTCGTCGTACCATCTGTATCCGTCTGACGGAGCCTGTAGTAGCTCGTGCCGAGAAGCGGATCAGAGTCAATGGCATCATAGATCGTCTGTTGTTGGCTATTCCCAAGACTATGGACACGGAGCACCTCTGTGAAGCCAAGCCCGTCAACCGACCTTTCGATCGAGTAGTAGTCGTTGTTCCGCTCCGACGCCGTCGCCCAGTCAAGCCGCACCACTCCGTCATCGGCAAATGCCCTGAAGTAAAGAAGCGTGACGGGAAGGGTTGTAATCGAGCATGGCACTGACAGCGGACTATATTCCGTCATGTCGCTGCCTGCATATTCGGAGAACACTGCGTTCGTCCAAGCATACAAGCTCGAATTGGTCAGAACAGTGAAGTTCGAGTAGGAGGATGGCACGATACTCATCGAACCGAGCAGCTCGCACGCATCCCCAGAGATTACACCAGTGACCACATCGATACGCGTCATCATTATGCCTGGTGTTATGCCAGCGGTCGTAGGAACGATGAGATCAGATCCTTCGATGGCCATATCAGCGCAAACGGCGCCGAAGGTATTCACGTCGCGTGACCAGACTACCGATCCCGAAGGATCGATTTTCCAGACCGTCGAAACGTAAGGGGAAGTCCTGCTTCCACCAATGAAGACACTGCCATCATCTGCCGCCAGAATCTTACTAGCAATCAGGTATTGACCCGATATACAGAAGACTGACGGTGTAGATGCAAGAGAGAATGCATTATCGAGCCGAATAAGCCCCATGCGATCCCCCATCGGACCAGCTCTCGTCACAATCGTTATTCCTGCAGACGTCACTGACGCCGCGTAAAATATGTCGTGATAGAGCGTGGAACCGTAACTGCGGTGTAGCGTGACTGTTCCATCTTGATCGAATACTGAGAGGAACACGTTTGAGTTACCACCGACAGGCTCTGTCCCAAGGACCACTGTATTCGATCCCTGACAGATAACCGCTGACGCATCAGAAGTACTGATACCAACGAGTATCTTTGACCAAAGCAGGTCTCCCGCGGCACTTAGACGCAAGAGCGCCATATCGAAGCCTGAGCCCAGGAGAACCGAGATACTTCCATCCGAAGCTTCAGCCACATCATAGGCGATGTCGCTAGCAAGAAAGAAGTTTCGCGTCCACAAGGTATCAAGATTCGCGTCATATCGGCAAACATAAGCACGCGTCTCGCCGGTAAGTTGAGTATTCCCGGCGGCAATGTAACCACCTGAAGCCGCTTTTACGAGAGCCGAGTAAGTACCCGTAGCTAATTGCTTAGAAGCCGGGTCGACATATCCGTAACCGAATCGAGTTATGGAAGCTCTTTCTACAAACCCAGGAGACAGGCTGACATAGCCAGCCGCAACATAGGTATCGTAGCCATCATAGACCATGGCATTGGTGAGGAGAGCACTGCCGGCTCCCCCCATCGGCAATAGCCGGAAAGCCTGCTGGGCGAATGTATGTGCGCCAGCAAGACTGAGGAGGAGGGCCAGGAAGTGTCTCATGTGTTTGGTTTTTTGTTTATTTTGTGAACCCTTTACAAAGGGCAGATTTCCCTTTATTTATAACATTTTTAAAGAAAAAAGTCAAGGGTTATCCACAACCCTTGACTTTTCGCCCTTTTGCCTTAAAACCCTTATTTTATGGGGTTTTCGCTAGACCTCAAAATTCTGGCCGATAAATCCCTTTTTAACTCGAAAAGTTTCGGAAGTATAGATTTCTTTGTATTCATCTTCCCCGATCTTCTTTTCAATCTTTACGTAGTATTCGCCATTTGGCACCAAGACATAGTACTTCCCGGTTTTACCAATGATGGCGTGGGCAATTTCTTTCTTTAGAGCCTTTGAATAAACTTTCACGAGTCCGAATGATAACGGGAATCCGCTCCCCGCTTCGGAAACGTATCCCGGCTTCTTTGGCTTCACTCCAAAAAGTCGAAGAATGAATACGGCAGCATAAACACCCAGCAAAATATAGTTTAGTGTTGAAGGTCCCGTCACGAGAAGCACCAAAGAAGACACGAGCCCGCCCCAGAACGCAACACCGGCGATGTGCGCCAAGAAAATCTCGCGTTTTGAATAGAATTTCATCAATTGCTTGTTCTCAGACTTCTGAAACTCATTCCAATTGAAGCTCCCTGAATCCATGGGCACATTTTTTATTAGTATGTTTTCTTCGCCAGATATTTCTATCTCGCTTCCGTCGTAAAGATTTCCATATAGCTGGTCCGACTGCTGTCCGCCAAGTTTTTTTGATGGAAAATCATAATTGTCTTTTCGAGCCACGATCTTGTACCTGCCAGGCGGCACAAGGAATCCAAAGCGTCCATCCATATCAGTGATCGTTGTCGCGACTTCGCGCCCATTTAAACTTCGAAGACTGACATAGACCGGATCAAGCGGCTGCTTGGTCACGGAATCGTAAACCGTTCCCCACGGACGCTTGCGACGACGTAGACCGAGCCAGATTGGGATCAGGTTCCAAAGTCGGATCGGAATGGAGATGAGGTTCGCCGCTACCGCCGGTTGAGCCACGACGAAAGCGATGGTCGGAAGAGCGACGCCGGCCACGGAAACGGTATTTGCGATATCATTCGGCGTTTCTTCCTGGAGGCCAAGCTTGATGAGTTCGAATTCATGTTCGATCGCGCCTTTTACATCCCCAAAAGGCGAATTGCTGTCCCGAGGTTCACTCTCTTCAGATGGACCCGCGTCGTCGAGGGGTCCCGGCGCAGGATCTGGTTCTGGAGTCGGTTCAGGAAGAGGGTCGGGTTCGGGCGCTGGTTCAGGCTCGGGAATTGGTTCGGGCGCAGAATCTGGTGTTGGTTCTGGATCAGGAGTTGGCACTGGTGTTGGATCCGGTTCAGGGTCCGGAGTCGGATCGTCACCGCTATCACTCGGTCCTGGTCCGCCACCGCCTCCCCCGCCACCGGATGATTCATCCAGGTCATTTATCGTGATGGTTATATTCTCGTCATACGTCGCGTTTTCACTATCGGTCGCACGAACACAAATTGCATAAGAGCTCTTAGTTTCGAAATCAAATGTCTCTTCGGCAATTAAAAGGTCTCCGGAAATGCTGAATGAGCCGTCGTCTGCCCCAGGAGTCGTACATGAAAAGGTAAAAGTATGAGTATCACCCGCATCGGCATCGGTTGCAGTTAAATTACCGATGTTCGTGCCAGAATTCTCATTTTCTGAAATAGAACTCGGGGAAAGAGAGATGTCTGTAGGATCTTCATTAAAAACTATTTCTGCAACAAAAACATCATCTGCGCCATTGGTATCGTCAGACACAAGGTTCGTGGCAGAAGAAACATAAGAGATATACTGGCCATCTCCTGAAATAAAATTCTTATCCGAAATTGCATTTGCCTCTTCTCCTGAACTACTAATATTTACTCTCTCAATAGTATCGGTCTGCCGGTCAAAAACGAAGATATCAGCAACACCATTAGTATCGTCACTGACAAGATTGGAGGCTGCAGATAAAAATGACACATACCTACCATCTTGCGATATAGTGGGTATTGTCGATGGTCCATTGCCTTGAACTCCGGCACTACTAAGACTTACCCGCTCAGTGGTATCGGTATTTCGGTCGTATACGAAAATATCAATAGTAGAGTTGGTATCGTCGGAGACAATATCTGAGGCAAAAGATTGAAATACTGTATAAGTACCATCTGAGGAGACCTGAGGATTTAAAGATACGTTATTTGATTGCGAGCCTAAATAATCATCGCTTACTACTTCTATAGTGTCGGCGTTCCTGTCATAAACAAATATGTCAAACTGGCCATTAGTATGGCCGGGTACTAGGTTATCGGATGTAGATTCAAACGCAACATACCGACCATCCGATGTAATCACCGGAAGCAATGAATGCTGATTTGATTGGGCTCCTGCACTACTCAAGCTTACCCGTTCAATGGTATCGGTATTTCGATCGTAGACGAAAATGTCGGCTTTACCATTAGTATCGCCAGCAACAAGGTTGGTAGCAAAGGAGCGGAAAGCAACATACCGACCATCTGCGGAAATTGAAGGCAAATCAGAAGCTCCGCCTCCTTGAACTCCCGCGCTACTCAAGCTTACTCGTTCTACGGTATCGGTGTTCCTGTCATAAACAAATACGTCTTCAACGCCGTTGCTATCACCGGCAACAAGATTGGTCGCTACTGAAGAAAAGGAGACATACCGACCATCACTGGATGAAATCGAAATCCCACCGTAAACAACGCTTGAAGCTTCAGCTCCAAGACTATCAACACTCACTCGCTCAATAACATCTGTCTGTCGATCATAGACGAATGCATCAGACGCTCCATTCGTGTCACCTGGCACAAGGTTAGAGGCCAAGGAATTGAAAGCAACATATCTTCCATCCTCAGAAATTGATATATCTATAGAGCCCGCATCTCCTTGAATCCCTGAATTATCAACGCTAACCCGCTCTACAATAATAGCTGCCGCAGAAATCGGCGTGTTGAATACGACAAAAAAAACCAGACTAAAAATCATTGAAGGAAAAAAGACGGTTTTTTTTATTCGCACAGAAAAAGACATATTTATTATCCTTTTATTATACTACGCCTGGCCTGTCATCAGGCTGAATAGAAAAGATATAACCGGCGTGATGAATTGCCAAAGAAAGAATATGAAAAAAATGAGAAATAGGAAGGAGTACTTTTCCATGAATCTTTCGAGGCGAAGGGATTTATATCCTAGTGCTCCGAAAAGTATCTTCGAGCCATCAAGCGGCGGAAAGGGCATCAGGTTAAAGACAGCCAGAACTATGTTTAAGAGGACAATAGCGCCGGCGAGCGGGATTACGGAGTCCGGGATCGCAGGAAGAAGCGCTATGAGCCGGATCACAATGCTGAAAAACACCGCGATAGCGAGGTTTGCCAAGATTCCAGCCGAAGCGACCCAGATACTGGCCACACGTCGCTCTTCCGGGCGAAAATTGGCCGGGTTATAAGGGACCGGCTTGGCCCAGCCAATCAGGAATGGCGCATGCATGAGGATGAGTAGGAGCGGCAGGATTATGGATCCGTATAAATCAAGGTGCTTCAGGGGGTTTAGGGTAAGCCTGCCTTCATATTCCGCTGTATGGTCCCCATATCGCAAAGCTGCGTAGCCATGGGCTGTTTCGTGGATTACGACGGACATTATAAGGATGATTATGTAGAAAATTGGATTTATTTCTTGCATAGTTATACGCCCTATGTTAGCATATGTCGGCAATGGCTAATACATGTCCAATCACCCATAAACGCGTAAATGTCGCCGGATCATATTCGAACCGTGTTCGCGCTACCCAATTCAACCCTTGCGGAACTCGCCGCCAGAAGCCGAACATGCAGACAAAGAAGATCTTCATCCCGGAGATCGGCAAATCTATCCGCCTCTCACTCTCAACAAAAGGCATCAAGACCATCAACAAGCGAGGCGCCTACAAGACCCTAAAGAAAGCCGGAGTAATCTAAAGAAAAACCGCCAAGAGGCGGTTTTTCCATTATTGAGGATAAATTATTGATTACCATACCAAGCCCGAAGCCATTCTTTCATTTGATTTATTTCGACAGTCTGGGCTGAGATAATCGCCTTCGCCATATCTCTTATCTCTTGATGTTTGGCATCTTTCAGCGCCGCTTCGGCCATAAGAACCGCCCCCTCGTGATGGACGATCATCTCTCTCAAGAATTCCTGGTCAAAAGTATCGCCTTTCTTGCCTTCAAGTCCTGCCGCCATATCGTGCATCATATCTGACATGGTCGCACCATTGCTATCCATAATAGTCCCGTCCGGCATCACGTGAGACTTTGGAGCCTCTGTAATTTTAGCCAGGACAAGCCAGCCAATTACCAGGCCGACTATAAGACAAACCGCACCCTGAATCACCGATTTTTTATTAACTTCCATATATATTTATTACTTACTAAATATATATGATTCTATCACCTTTTAGCGAGCCAGATATCGACACCATTAGATATGAAAGTGATCGTTCCCTCTTCAGCGGTTCCAAGAATTTCCGCGTCTGCGTCTTCCAAAGTATTTATGGTTTCTGGATGCGGATGGCCGTAGCTATTGTCGGCGCCGGCCGAGATGACGGCGTAGCGCGGAGAAACAGCCTCAACGAAGGACGGCAAACTAGAAGTCTTCGATCCATGATGCCCCGCTTTCAAAACTGCGCTCCGGAGATACTCTTTGTCGGTCGAAGCGAGAAACGTTTCAGGAATTTTCCCGGCATCGCCGGTTAGCATGACGCTCGTGTCCCCGTAAACAAGCTTGGTGATGATGGACATTTCATTCGTCTCTTCGATCTTGAACTCGTCGGGTTCGGGATAAAGCACATGGAGGTATACGCCGTTTGCAGCATCGAGCATGATGATGTCGCCGCGCAATCCATAATATGTTTCTATCCCCTGCTCGCGAGCTAGGTCCTGAAGCTTCCTATAAGATCCGGCCTCGCCGTCAGCTACAGAATCTATAAACTTCTCCACTCTGTAACGTTCAAATACGAACGGAAGTCCGCCGACGTGGTCTTTGTCCGGATGGGTCGCAAGCACAATATCAATTGAGCGATCAAAGAATCCCATAACCGAGCCAAGGCCATTCAAAACGCTTGTGTTCGCTCCGCCGTCTATCAGCATTTGATTGCCGTTAGGCGCCTCGATAAATATCGCGTCACCTTGACCAACATCGAGGAACGAGATCTTCATTTCTCCAGAATCTTTCAAGCTTGTATAGCCGATCCAAATAATCAGATTCAAGACAAGCAAGGCAATAATCGGCCAATATTTTTTAGGCAGCTTCTTTGGCATTAGCTTTTCTATTATAAAACTTGTAAAGATAAAGGACGATGAGGATATAACAGATAATCATGAGTAGTATTGGAAATTGACTGATAGTAAAAGACGCAAATGGAAACTTGGCGAACAATTCTACGATGAAGATCTCGTACTTCAGGAGTGCAAAGGCAATTAAAGCGAAAGGCGTGCCGACAACCGGAGCAATGAAGCCGACAAGTCCGGCCAAGAAGCCAAAAAACATGGTCATGGGTACAACTGGCAAAACCAAAATGTTAGTAATAGGGGCGATTACGGAAAGATTGCCAATCTTGTAAAGAAGAAATGGCAGGACGAAGACCTGGGTGGCGAATGTGGCAGAAGTTATGTCTCGAATGGCCATAAAATTCGGCAATTTGCGGAACAGCTTTTCAAAAACAGGCGTTACATATATTAGTCCAAGGGTGGCGAGAAATGATAGCTGAAAAGAGATATCAAAAATCAGAACATAAGGATTGTAAAATATCATAACGACGGCGGCGACTAAAAGCGCTCGGGTGATTTCATATGTTCTACCAGTGGCCCGCGCGATCAAAGCAAGTATGGCCATGACGCTGGCACGGATTATCGTTGCTCCCCCGCCGGCCATGACGGCAAAGAGAAGAATGAAAACGCCCCCTGCATAAATCCCGGCCGCCACGCCAGCGAACGAGAGCGTCTTTATCACCGCTTCAGCGATAATCGTGACATTGTAGCCCGACAGGACAATGATATGGACAAGTCCGGTGTCGACAAAAGCCTGGTGAAGCTTGTCGCCAAGGGATCCCTTGACCCCGAGGAGGAGTCCGGCCATCAGACCCGAGGCTGGGGCCGGAATAAGTTTCTCAATATTGGAAAGAAAACGCTCTTTCAAGGAGAGAACGCTGGTCTTCACAAAACTTCCCTCGCCGTCATTTATAAACTCTATCTTGGCGAAAGACATGGTGTAGTAAATACTGTCTCTCTTCAGATAACTCTTGTAATCAAAAGTCTTGCCGATCTCTGTGGTGAAATTCTCAGGACTTTTAAGCTTCCCGCTGACCCGAATCCTGTCGCCGTAATAAAATTCAGGAAAGAAGTCCGTCGTGACTAATATTTTCGAATCGATTTTATAATTAGTACCCAGATGTTCAAGATTTTCAGCTGAAAGCACAATGCGCTGACTGTTTTGCCTACTTTCCGTCTCGCTATTAATAACGCCCTCGAGCGCAACGTTCTCTTCCAGAAAGTTATCGAGAAGATGTTTCGGCTCGCGCGCGTCCTTCATATAAAAACGCAGGACGCCTATCGCGGCAAAAAGGAGAAAGAGGGCAAAGAGGATCGCGGACTTGCGATGATTAGTTTGAAGCAACGCGGCTACCAAAGAGACCGTTCCGGTCAAAGCCAAAAATACGACGAGCGCGACGCTCGCCGGGAAAAATGAAGCGTAAGAAACCCCGAGAATGAAACCCGCCGCCGCGCTTATAAAAATCTTGTCCGTCATGGGCTAACTAAGCCAAGCTTTGATCACCGACTCCTCGTCGGCTTTGGAGAATGTTTTTTTGAATTTGGCCTTTTTCCCTTTCACCCTGTCCTCGCATTCTTTCCAGGTCTTATGCATCTTGATCTCACCATCTACCATCGAAAGATACGAATAAACTTTCGCTGAACTTTTTTCTGATTTAGACTTTGGCGCGTACGCCGGAGCCAGATTTTTTATATCGACTGAGTAGTCGCCAAACTTTCCGGAGAAAAGAGTTGGCCGCTTGCCGGAAGCGAACTCGGTTGCGATCGTGTCGACACGTTCATTGCCGGCGATTCCGGCATGGCCCTCAACATAGCGCCATTCGATATCGAGCTCTTGGACGAGCGAATCAAGTTTTTGCCATAAGTCCTTGTTCAGGACCTGGGCCTTGTTCTGCGTTAGCCAATTATTCTCTTTCCATCCATAAACCCATTTGGTGATCCCGTTTATTAGATACTGGGAATCGGTATTCACAGTGATGGACGGTTCGTCTAGTTCGGTCGCAAGTATATGAGTAAGCGCCTCGATGGCCGCCGTCATTTCCATCCTATTATTAGTTGTTTTTGGGTTGTGTCCGCCGAGCTCTACGACGGTTTTATGAGTTTTGTCCCAAATGATAGCGGCCCAGCCTCCAGGGCCGGGATTCCCGAGGGAGGACCCGTCAGTAAAGATAGTAATTTCTTGCATAGGCATTATTATAGCAAAAACCGCCCTAAGGCGGTTCGTGCTGATTATTTGATCTTGTAGGTCACTGAAACAGAAGAGTAGATCCTGTTCTGTCCTTCGGCCAGAGTCGGAGCGACGGCCATTCCCCCTTCAGCCTGATTCATAGCGGAGTCCATCTCAGCCTTGGCGTACATTGGCATTGGGTATCCGTAACCGCCGTCATTGAAGGAAACAATCTTGCCGAGATTAACACCAAGCTCGTCAGCAAGATTCTTTGCCTTTTCCTTTGCTTCCTTGATAGCTTCCTTTCGTGCGTCTTCCATGAGAGCGTCTCGGTCTTCAATATCAAAGTTAGGGCCTTGGATATCAGAAACCTTGGCAGCGCCGAGAAGGCCGATCATCGGAGAAGCTTTGGCAAGATCGCGAACCTTAACTGAGACTGTCTCATTCACCTCATAGCCAACAAGCTCTCTGTCGCCGGAATCACAGCCATATTGACCGCACTTCTGATTCCATTCGTATCGAGGCGAGGCGTTGTAATAGGTTGTCTGAATATCCTTCTCTTCTACACCAGAATCCTTAATTGATTTAACGGCGGCAGAAACCTTCACTTCTGCTTCTTCCTGCGCCTTCAAGAGGTCGGCATTCTCTGTTCGAACGCTAAATGTAATGGTCGCTATGTCAGGTTTGGCAAATATTTCTGAGTCGCCAGATACAGTAATGGTATTTCCTTCGTTTGCGTCAACGATCTTCACTTCTTTGAAGATTTTAATAACTACAAACACAGCCACGAGCATAATTAGGAGAGTTAGAACTCCGACTGCGCCTTTGATCGTCTTTTGCATGCTTTGTTCCATAAATATAAATAAAATATATTAATTATTATCAGTTTGCGTATTTCCTGACGTGTCTGACGCCTCTTTCTTACTCTCCCCTACAACTTCGGCCATTATGGGCTTATTTTTCAAGGCGTCATAGATATGCGCCAAAGCTATAGCAGTTACCGGAATGGTTATAATTAGGCCAATACCAAAAGCGAGAGCACCCAAGATATTGAGTAGCATTATCACCAAAAAGAAACCGAAAAGGTCCCATTTGTGGCCTCGGGTCAGGTCACGACTTCTTTTAACTGCCCGCCAAAAAGCGTCTCCTTTCCAAGATACGTCTTTTGGCTCGTCCATAAGAATAAAAGTTGAAACAGACGTCATAACAGCAACAATGACACCAGGAATAACTAAAAGAACAAAACCCAGGACAACGAAAAAAGTAACGACTATAATCAATATGACATACTGAAAGAATTTATTACCTGAGAGGTCGGCAAAGATATTATTGAAGTCAACTTTCTGTCCCCGCGCGATACGTAGATATGCGCTAGCCATTAGAAAGCCGCTGAATACGCTAACCAAAAAGCCGAACGGAGAATTTTCCAGAAGATAGCTAGCCGCGTAAACAATAATCATGAATGCGAGGATAAACCAAACATTCTCTTTAGTCCTCATCCAGCCTAGCGACAGAGCTTCTTTTGTCGTCCAGTTTTTCATAGAGCCTATTTAGCTTTTATCTCTATTAGTTCGACTTCGAAAGCAAGAGTCGCATTTCCAGGTATAACTCCAGGGAAGCCGGCCTCGCCATAGCCAAACTGCGGCGGAATGATAAGTTTTCGTACTTCACCCTTCTTCATACCTTTGACTCCGAGCTCCCAACCCTGGATAACCCTGCCCTCGCCGAGCGTAAATTCAAAAGGAGTACCACGATCAATGCTTGAGTCGAACTTAGTACCGTCTGACAAATAGCCACTGTAATGAACAGCCACTGTATCGCCTTCTTTGGCCTCAGGTCCTGTACCCTCCTTTACCGTTGTCATAAGTAACTGGTCAGAAGCAGGTAGTGCTGTTTGCTGGTTTGTTGAATTCATATTGTTATCAGTTGATTGTGATTGCACTTCAGGGCTCGTCGCAGCATTATCTGCCGCCTTATGGGGTTTTTTGAGGGCAAAAAACACGAGCGCTGCCGCTAGTAATACTATAATGATCGAATACATCAATTTCATGTTTAAATTGTTAAGTTCTAACAGATGGAAACCTGATTTTTCCCATCTTCACGAACAGTATACCACTTATCCTATTTGTCCAAAGTTTCAATAATATCTTGAAGTGTTTCCTTATATAGGGCGCCGGTGAAAGAATATTTGCGACCGTTTTTATCTATCATGATAGTTGTGGGCGTGTGACTGAAACCAAGAAGATATTTAAGCTTATTGTAATCTTTATGGACACGATTTTTAAGAACCGAGTCTCCAACACATGAATCATAAGAGTCGGCATTGGCGCCTAGAGCAAGCGCTTTTTGCCTCAAAAATTCAGTTGTAATCATTTTCTGTTCAGCAAACAGAGCATCAGAATATTGCCAGAAATTATCCTGGCCGAGGATCCGGCCAACACATCGACTAGCAATTGCGGCCTCTTCAGAAAATATCGGGAAATCTCTATAGACCCAACGCACTTCCCCGCCTGATTCGTTTATCAAATCTGCTAGTATCGGCTGATAGGCGGCACAGGCCGGACATTTGTAATCTGCATATTCAATTATTGTAACGGGCGCATCTTTATCACCGCGAATAAAGTCTTCTGCTGAAACGTCGGGGATAAGGTCCAGTCTTCCAGAACCATCTTCCCCAGACGGTACGGATCTTACCATTAGAGCCAAGGCAATAAGTGCACCTGCCACTACAATAGCCGCCGGAATAGACAGTTCTTTCTTCTTTTTAGACTCGACCGATGTCATTTCTTCGATTTTTATTTCTTCGATTGGCATTTTTTGCATTTGCAGCCCATGGGCTTTATAAATTCGTTAAAGTACTCCTTACCGTAATCATAGGTTATTTCTTCTCCAGGCGCGATGGCCTTTATAGCATTCACAAATATTCGTCCACTCGATATTTCCGTCTCGGCATTCGGCGCGCACGAATGATTTATATACCGCGCAATATTCCACCGAGGACTTCCATCAATGGTATATCCGTTCTCAAGCTCGAAGAGGTATTTTGTTGTGTTCTCCTCAACTTCCTTGTCCTTATATTTTATTCCTATGTATTCGATTATTTCGTCGCCTTTTTTGTAAGCCTTTTTTGAAGCGAGCCCGAGACCTTGGCCCTTGGACGAACGCATTATCCTAAAATCTGCTGCATTTTTGACCTTTTTGCTTTCTGACATGCCCCGGATTATAGCACAAAAGCCCTCCTGGGGCTTTTGTGTGCTTGTCCTATATTTATTTGACAGCGTTAAGGATTATGTTGACCGTCATCGACTCATTGGCCGGAAGTGTTATGCCCCATAGTTTCCAGTCGGGACTAGCAACTCCAGAAATATAATACTGCCCAGGGTTATAATCAAACATTGCTGGGAAAGACATCGGATTTGTTTTGCCATTCATGGTGAGTTCAGTATCGACGCGAAATACTAAGTTATCGATACTGCTCTTGGCCTGATCGAACACGAGAGCTTTCACCGCTAATTTAACTTCGGGATAAGCCTTGGTATCAAGACCCGAGATATCCTTTAGATCGCTAGCCGACAACATTATGTCCCCGCCAGACACATTACCTTTGTCTACCATCAGAGCGCCAGATTTTATAGTCACAGTACTTGGTGATCCGTTACCAGTATTTAGACTTACAGAAGATGATTTCTTGTCGAGGGTGTAAGTTCCGCTTTCATTAACCGAAGGAGAAGAGAATCTCTCCCTACCACCGATGTCAGTTTGGTCTTCTGTCTGACCGGTCTCAGGACCTTGCAGATTATTTTTGTTTGATTTTGAGATAAGCAAGTATCCGACAACAACAACAGCGAGAATGACTAGAATTGTTAGAGTTTGTTTCATATAGAGTTCTTTAGTTTGCTAATAATCTATTGTTGATCGCTGCAGTTTTCAGGCACAATCGCATCCGCGAAGGCATTTAGAGGATATGGATTCGCAAGAGTCTGACCGTTGCTTCCGCACTTGCCAGAACCAATATTGGCGTTCATTGGCAGACCTGTCGTGTTGACATAGAGTAGCGGCATGTTTGTCGTCGTATATGTCGGACCCGTATTGCCAGGCTGTCCAGCTGGCGGATAGCCACCGATAGTGTCGAATTCCGCTGGAGTTCGGAGGGCCTGTTCCATTCTCCACGAATCAACCCAGCCATCTGGCGCGGAGCCGTTGAATGTAACGAACCATCGGTAGTTTGATTCACTTCCTGATATATAGCCTTTGGTGTGCTGCGCCACAGGAGAACCGCTAACCTGAGTCTGACCTGTAGCCGTAGTAAACACGGGAACTGTTGCATCCTTGGCCCACACATAGTCTCCTGTCTTGAACTGGATTGATCGCCTATCAAGCATTATCGAACTCTGAGTATAAGGGTGGAAGAAGTAATTACCCCAATAGTCGCCATAGTCCGCGACAGTTCCGTTATTGCCGTATATTGTTACCTCTGACAAGGAAATATTTTTTGGATGGAGAGTGTAGACTTTGTTGCCGTGTATTTTATGATTGAACGTATAGTCAAAACCAGCAACTGAGTTATTTTCTCCTGGGTGGTAGACTCCGACAGACTGATCATACATAGAGATTCCTCGGGCGCCCCTCTCATTACCCTGCTGAGCAGTATAGATAGTATTGTCACTCATTGTCAAATTATCAGACAGCATGTTGTTGTCGAAAGTCATACCAGAGTTTCCGAAATCATTAACAACGTTCTCTGTGAAGATGCCACCTATACTATTGCGATCGCCGGTACTTATACCGCTACCAAGTGGTGTGTTATGAATGAAGGTTGGCGGTAGGCCGACAACATTTCCATACGCATGATTCACCACATTTCTCTTAACAATCAGATCGTTATTTGCTCCGTCAGCACATACACCGCAGCCGTCATTGATGGTTAGAGATACATTTTCAACGAGATTACCCCTCACTTCACCGTTTGCAACATAGTTCACTCCGATATATCCAATGTTTCGAATAACATTTGATATCGTGTCGCTGTTTCCGCCCGTAGAGACTACTGCATAAGCATGATTCCATTCTTCGCGATCTCCGAACTTTGCCGGGTCGAGAGCAACGTTCTCAATCACGTTTCCTTGGAAGAGGTGTCCTATTCCATAAGATATTATTCCTATGTCATGTATGTCGTGAATATAAGAATTGAGTATCTTGTTGCCGTTTGATGCATTTGAGACGTCCGACTCGACGCGAACAGCGATTGGAGTATTTTTGATTTCGACATTCTCAATAATGTTATTTATTGAGCCTGATGCGCCTGTCCAGTCCTGAATGAAGACCGCTGCACCCTTGTCTGATCCTCCATAAGTAAACTTGTTAAACTTCTCGAATACAAGATTTTTGATCTTTACATGATGAATGTTGCCATATAGTTTTACTCCATTTCTGTGAACAGCCGCTTCGACGGTCATCGAGTTTGGATTTACCCCTCCTGGAGCCCAGAAGTAGACGAAGCCTGTCGCATTGTCGTAATACCACTCTCCAGCTGTATCGAGAAGCTCAAGCTTATTTTGGACGAAATAGCCCCAGCCAGCCTTTGGATAAACAGAGTTGGTGCAGTCAGGGTAATAACATGGCAGGTTTGTTCCTGTTGGGAAGGACACTGTTATAGTCTGCCCTGAATGAGCGCTAATAGGCGCCACGACGTATGACCAGTTCAAGAATCTTGCTGAATACTCTCCGCCGGTAAGGTTTAGTGTTCCAGAACTAGGAAGTGATCCATCTGTAGACGAAGAGTCTGAAACAGTAAGCGTCGCATTAGTATTGCCAGTTATCGAATCTGTTCTCATGTATACATTACTACCGTCTGTGGCCCTGTTAGGAGTTCTTGCTATCGTCTGGTCTACATCGTTTGCAAACAGGAATCGGACGTTCTTATTTGCACCAATATTTGCCTTATAAATACTACCTGCATGCTGGGTCCAACCGGTTACTGGAATGGCGCCTGAAATGACCGGGGCAGTTCCTGTTCCGTATGCCTTGTATTCAATGTAGTTCGAAGAACTTCCTGAACGAGAGACAGAGAGGATTCCAGCCTGATCAGCGGGCATCGGAGCCACGTCTGTCTTATAGAATCTGCATCCACGCTTGAAGAACGCGCGCGACCCAGGAACCATCTGGTTTGCACCTGAGCTATTGAATTTATCCATGGTCTTCCAAGCAGTTGCGGGTGAGGTTCCGGCTCGAGTATCGTCTCCGGCTACACAGTCGACATAGAAGTCTACGGCGCCGGCAGGATTTGCCCCTGGAGTCACATCTTCTGAGTTATTCGGTCCGGCATACACACCCATGAGACCAAGCACTTGTCCTACGCCTCCGCCTGAAGCCGCGATTGTTGTTGCTGTGATAATTCCTGATGAAGCACTTGTGCCGACAGTGTTATAAGCCCTGACGCGATAGTAATAAGTCGAGCTCGCAGATAAGTCGGTCACGCCGTAAGTCGTAACATTACCAACATCAAGATTGTTATAGCCTGAGACAAACGTCGTAAATGAATTTGAAGTTGACACATCAAGTCGATAGCCGGTTGCCGTAGCAGATGGCGACCAATTGGCCGAGAATGAAACTGATGTTGCTCCGCTTTCCTCCGCTGCAACTGGAGCAGCAGGCGCTGTTGGATTAGCAAGAGTTGCTATGCCATAACCACCTGATGGAGTTTGCGCTGAGGCGTTGTTTGCAGCATCGGTTGCTGAAACTTTGTAGTAATAAGTCATGCCGGCTACCAGACCTGTCGAGTCAGTAAATGTGGTGTTTGTGGTTGAGCTGCCTGTCTGAGTATAGGTTCCGTTAGCGGTTGCACTTCGGAAAACTTTGTAATTTATAGTTTCGCCGACCGGATTACCCGTTGAGGCACTCCATGTTAGCGTAATGCTTGAAGTAGTTTGAGTTGTCGACATAAGACCAGCAGGAGCCGATGGAGCCTGAGTATCAGACGGCGTAGCAGCGACACCGGTTGTGGCTGAAGGCGCCGGAGCAGAAGTGTTGCTTGCTGCGTCAGAAGCTGTAACACGATAGTAATAAGTGTTACCAGCTGTTAGACCAGAGTCGGTGAATACAGTGTTTGTTGTCACACTACCAGTCTGAGTATAAGTTCCGTTTGTTGCACTGCTTCGTAGAACCTTGTAAGTAACTGATTCACCTACTGGGTTACCGACTGAAGCTGTCCAAGAAAGTGAGACTGTGTTTGCGCTTGTGCCAGTAACCATGAGGTTTGTCGGAGCAGATGGGGCAAGGACGTCTCCCCCGCCTCCGCCCGTTGTAGTCGCGATCTTACCAAGCGATTCTCTATAATATGTTCCTCCGCTTCCTGAAGTAGTAAGATCAAGCGCGGTAACCATATACTTTGTTCCAGAGGCATATATTTCAGATCCTGAATAAGTCGTACCGCTTATCATCGAAGTATTTATCTTCGTTATACTTGATGATGTGATCTTGTATATGTTGTAACCTTCTGCTCCAGATACACTGCTCCAAGAGAAGTTTACAGGGTTTCCAGATGTACCGCTCGCAGTAAACGTAGACGGGATACTGAAGTATGATGCGCGGATGGATGGGTCGCCGAGCGGACTCATGAAAGCATTGTAATTCACATTACCGAACCAGCTGACCGGAGTATAGAGCTGAGTAGAGTGGTTATTCATGGACATCTTCGTCGCGTAACCAATGTTCTGTCCCATGGCAAGCGAATGCAGATACCAATGGTGATCGAGACTGTACAGACTAACCATTCCTTTACCGCCAAGCATTATGGCCTTAAGGAAGTTATTTTCACGGAAGGCCTTACAGTTGTCGAAGCTTCCGAAACGGCTGCCGCCGGCCATATTGAACACCGCTCCTCCGTTTATGGCAGCAAATCCAGCTGATGTTCCAGTTGAGGCATCATTATCTCGATCGCACTGTCCACCAGACTGCGCAATCATAAGCAGATAGGTATCATTTGCATTCTGTAGAGACGGGGTCAGGAGCGTTCCTCTCTCGTTCGTTACGTAGGTATTGGCAAGACCGACAATTGAAGGGAACGACGCCCATGCGCCAACAGTAGCATTCTGAGGACTCGTGAATCCTGCACTTGTATGATCAAGAACATCCTTGATGATAGCTCTCTGCTGAACAGTAGTAGCACCGATTTTGTAATTATGTACTTTATCGAGGTACGTCCCGACTACATTTGTCTCTCCCGTAGTAGCAGGCGTGGAATCACTCGAGGGATTGCCAGCACCAAAGGCTTCCATCTTGAATGCGTCTACCCTGCCGAATTGATACATAGGTGCAACCGTTGTTCCGTAGGTACCCGATACCGAATAGTAAGCGTCTGAAGACCAAGGAATCTGATCGCCGTGACCGTCAGGATACATGGTGTGGGTCTTATCAACCGGAACATGTCCCAGCAAGTAGATAGCGGTCGGGTTTTGGGCCACTATCGAAGCTTTAACGCTGGCTACGGTATCTCCGCGTCCTACGTATATCGGATAAACAGTCCATCGGTCGGCATTAAGATCGTCTATAAGAGTTATGACCTTCGAGGCTAGGCTTCCTCCCGTAGGAGCCGATCCGTTTGTACCGGTCGCCATGCTGTTATCTATGACGAGTGCCATTTTTCCCCTGCTTGATTCTTCTGGAACACTGATACCGGTAGCAATATAACCTGCTGCGGTGCCGCTAGTATTGTCTGAGAACGTTGTACCGTTGTAAGTATAGGTATTATACAACGAAGTATCCGAGGTTTGGTTGAATGAAACCTTGTACTCATAATAAGTACCTGACGTGACTCCATTGTCGACATAACTTGTCGCTGTGTTAGCAAGAGTAGCTATGGCCGTACCCCAGCTTGTAGATGTGTAACCAGACTTTCTGTAGACAGATATACTTCCAGATATCGTTCTCTGCGGAACAGTATCCCAGCATATAGTTATCTGGTTGGCGCCAGTGACGGCAGATGACATCTGGACGGACTTGTTCATGCCGTTTGTTCTCGAAAGATCACCTCCACTGCCAGGAAGTACCGGCGCACTCGTACCTGGATTACAAGTTCCGGCTACGACCGTAGTCGTTGTATTAGAAGCAGCCGTTGCCGAAGCGATATTGGTGACATTAGCCGTTGGCGTGGCGTTGTCCGCGGCCAAAACCTTGTACCAATATGTTTGCCCTGAAGCGAGTCCAGTGTCCGTGAAATCTGTCTGAGATGCGGCGACCGGAGAACCGGCAACCTGGGTGTATGTGCCGTTCTGAGTAGTGCTTCTCCATATCTGATAGCTTACAACTGACCCGCCGCCGTTATCTGTTGTCGGCGCCCAATCGACGTAAAGCGTTGATGAAGTCGGGTTAGTTACTGTAAGTCCTGTTACCTGATTTGGTGCTTGGGTATCAGCTGTTGGCTGAAACTCCAGAGCCGTTTCAATCACCCAACCGTTCGGGGGAACCGTGGCAAAAGAAACATTCCAGTAATTTGCGTTGTTGTAATAAATTGGTGTTCCTGAAATAGTTCCAACATGTGCGGGCGGGAACGCATGTTGAGGATTCAGGTTGGCTCCGTCTGGGGTAGATTTAGCAAATGTGCTAGCCTTGGTCTGAACATTTGCTCCAGAGGTGAACGCTGTGGAAAGGGACTGAGCAGGGGCCTGAGTAGAACCAGAGGACTGACCAACACCGTTGACGGCAGTAACACTATATGTGACCGCACCTCCAGCTGTAAGACCCGCGGCATTATCTGTAAATGTAGTCTGTGTACCCGGAACCGATGCTGATGGTCCACCTACGCGAGTAACTGTATAAGAAGAAACTCCGGTCTGGGCATCTGTAGACGCCCCCCACGAAATCCTAATCTCACTGGCCGATCGATAAGTTGTCGTAATGGTTCCAGGATTTGAAGGCGGAGTAGTGTCGTCCAAATTCACAAGTTGGAATGTCATCGAGTATCCGGTTGAAGGCGCGCCTGAACATCCGGTAGTAGTGTAAGGTGTTGCAGTAACAGTATATCCACCAAGAACATATGGGGTTGGCCAAGGAGTATATGTTGTAGAATCTCCAAAAAGAGAGAACGGAGCAGAGGTCTCACAACGAGTAATTGGAGTAAATCCTGATGGGCCAGTAACGCTGAAGCTGACAGACGCCGGGGCTGGGTTCGGCGTACCCGCAGCATTTGCCCGCATAGAAAACCCTGAACCAAGAGGCGTATTGGCATTGGCTTGGGTTCCAACGTTGATACTCATTCCTGAAGCCACCGTACTCACAACAGTGGCGTCAGTCTTCATAAGAGATAGAGATGTAATCTGAGGCTGGACAGCCGATGGAATCACCTTAAACGGCACACCGCTAAATGTAGCTCTTCCATCTGAATAATAGGCAATGACCCGTATAGCGTCTGTAGATTGTGTAAGACCATTATTCCCCGGAGTTGCTACGCTGTAATTAAGAGTATAAGGCGGGGATGTCCGCGTACCTATTAGTGTTGTTGTGTATGGAGGGAGTCCATTGGCAAGATTCTGGGCGACATTTCCTCCTTGATGATAAAAGACAACTTTTTGTGGAGCAGCGCCGGTTATTTCTGCAGTAACAGCAAACTGTTGTCCCGCATTATAAGTCCCACTCTGGCTTGGACTGGTCAAATAAAGTTCAACGGCGGCTTCACCGTTATTAGGACATGAGGCCATAGGAGATGTTGCGGCAGTATCCGTTATGATAATGTACCTGCGAGGTGTTTTTATTCTCGAGCCGTTTATGAGTGTCGCTTCTGCATATATACTCGGGCATACGGCACCACGATCGCCCGCCAAATTGGCCGCGAGGGTAAAGTCTGGTCCTGAGGAGTCTATGCCAAGCAAGACAGTATTGCCAACCTCATTTTTATAAAAGAATTTAACGCTTGAAATCTGATCGTTGGTAGGTGCTCCCACAGCCGTAATGTTGAAGTTTGAACTTGATAGGACATTAGCGTTCTCTGTCGGAGTGGACAAAGAGAGAGATGTCGTTTGCCCGGACGTAGGCAAACACGTGGTGTATGTTGATGTTGATCCAGATGAAGCAACCACCACAGAAATCAAACTCTTAGGTCCTTCTACCCATGCATGAGCTGCCTCGTCGAACACCAGCGCGGCAACACGAATATGAATTGTGCTAGGCGAAAGATTGGTCGTATAGTAAGCAGTTCCGGTAGTAGAATCCTGAACAAGGATGTCGTCATAACTATTTACCTGCCTCCAGACTCTATAGTTTGTTACGCCTGGAACCGGATCCCACCATGCATTTATCTGCGCAGGGCCCTGGCTTCCATTGCCAACGCCGTAGGTCAAAGTTGCGCTAAGACATGGGATAGCAGGTGGGGTTACTACTGAAGCATGAGAGCCACCGGTGGTATTAGCATTTGCAACAATAGTGAAATTAATAGTTAGGGGCGAGCCAGATGTCCCATTTCCTCCCGAATTCTCAAAAGGCGTAGCCTCAATGGTATAAGTCTCTCCCAGGTTAAAGTTCCAAGGTCTATAATCGTCATCTGCTACGCCAGCCGGAATAGTAAACGGCCAGAGGTTCTCGGTGCTATGGTTTTGTCCATTAACCTTGAACTTTACTGACTTTGGAAGACTCGGTAGTGCTGTCGTATCTGCACGAAGCGTGAGCTTGTCTGTACCCAGCTGATCAAGCATTACCGTTTGACCATCAGTAATGGTCATGAGGTCTTGATTGGTATCAGAATTAACCAAAACAAAAGACGTAACCGCCATCTGTCCGGTTGTGGTTCCGGTAGTTGTCGGCGTCGTACCCGCAACGTCTGTCACGGTGAAATTGACCGTCTTTGTAGGACCCTGTGTCCCGGTCCTGTTGGAGAGAGTGTAAGCGTTGACTACCAAGGTGTGGCTACCCGGAGTCATTGTGAAGGAGTTGTAGTTACCTGCACCGTTATCGCCGGCGTAAGCATATGGTGGAGTATTCTCAGTCCGGACTGCCAGCGCGTCGAGCTTAAAGCCAACGCTGCCAACTACCGCCGGACTCGTCTTGGCTTCGATATTGAAACGCGTTGTACCCAGAGTAGTCGTGTTTATCACATAGCCCGAGGTGAGCTCCGCGATCTGCTGATCAGTGTCGGCGTTTATAAGAAAAAGTCTCTCAACTGTAGGCGACGTCGCGCTTCCCACCTGAGCGGTGTTGCGAACTTTTGTCGCACCCGAAACAACGGAAGCAAACGACGCCACGAACACGAGTGCCACTACCACAAAAAATGCTCTTTGTAATTTCATACAATAATAAACGCTTATAAAGTTTTAATGGGTTTATTATATGATAAAAACAAATAACAAAATATACAGGTTGTCCAATACCTGTGAACAACTTTATTCTGAGAAAAATTTTTAGGCGCGATTTAGTTCAGAAAATTTCTGTTTTATACCTTCAAGGGATATTCCGGAGACCTCATCCCTTCCTTCAAGCTTAAAAGTTTTTGTTTCAATTTCTTTGTCGCCAATAACGAGAATGTAGGGGACCTTTTGATTTTTTGCGTCGCGGACATTTTTTCCTAGACCCTTCTCTCCGTCCATAACGTCGCACCTAATGCCATTTTCAACCATACTAGCCTGGATTTCCTTAGCAAAAGCTCCATGCAAGTCTTCTTTTACAGGAATTACAGCTAATTGGACTGGGGCGAGCCAAAATGGGAAATTACCTCCATAATGTTCGACGAGGAACCCAAAAACCCTTTCTAAGCTACCGATAGTTGAACGATGAATCATAACTGGGCGTTTTTTCTTTCCATCACGGTCAACAAACTCCATATCGAACTTCTGTGGAAGCAAAAAGTCCATTTGGGCGGTAAATAGCGTATCTTCTTTACCATTAACGTTTTTTGCTTGCACATCAAGCTTCGGACCATAAAAAGCGGCCTCGTCCTCGGCTTCAACGTAAGGAAGAGCCAATTCATCCAATGCTTCTTTCATCAAGGACTCGGCGTGGTTCCATAATTCATCATCTGGGTAGTATTTTTCCTTATTTTTCGGATCTCTTTTAGAAAATCGGTATGAAACAATGTCTAATAGACCTAAACCTTTCATTCCTTCGACGATCATTTGGCAAACATTCTTGAATTCCTCCTTTAAACCTTCTGGTGTAACGAAAATGTGGCCATCTGTAAGCTGGAATTTTCTGACGCGAATCATTCCCATGAGTTCGCCGGACTTTTCATAGCGGTTATAGTCAGCAATTTCCGCATATCTAACCGGTAAATCCTTATAACTCCACGGTTTTCGTTGATACATGCGGATATGGTGCGGGCAAGCCATCGGTCGAAGGTAGAATTTATCACCGTCCATGTCTATTGGCGCGTACATGTTGTGCGAATAGTGATCCAAGTGTCCAGATGTCTTATATAGCTCTTCGCCGCCCAAATATGGTGTGGATACATGCTCATAGCCATATTTACGCTCAAGTTTACGTGTAAAATCTTCCATTGCGAACTTAATCGCCGTGCCCTTTGGCGTCCAGAGAGGAAGTCCTTTGCCGACTTTCTCATCTATGAAGAATAAATCCAGCTCTTTTCCGAGTTTTTTGTGGTCTCGTGACCTAGCTTCGGCAACTTTTTCCACATATTCATCCAATTCCGCCGCGTTGGAAAAGGCCAATCCGTAAATACGGGTGAGCATCTTGTTTTTTTCATCCCCACGCCAGTAAGCGCCAGCGACTTTGTCTAACTTGAAAGAATCGACATCAATTTCCTTCGCAGGGTTCTCGCTATGCCCTCCCCGGCATAGATCCTCGAACCCAGCACATATATATAGAGTAATTTTCTCGCCTTTCTCAGCAATTTCCTCAATAAGCTCCAATTTATAAGGGTTTCCGGCGAAAATCTGACGAGCTTCGTCCACTGTTACTTCCCTATGAGAGAACTGCGTCCACTTGGCGAGCTCTTTTTTCATGGTTTTCTCGATTTTTGGAAGTTCGGCATCAGTCAAAGACTCTGAAAACTCCATATCGTAGTAGAAACCGGTATCGATGGCGGGACCAAGGGTGAGTTTCGTGTCCGGGTAGTGTTCTAGAACTGCTGCCGCCAAAAGGTGGGCCAGAGTATGCCTTTTCTTCGAGATTTCGCTAATTTCCATCCCGTTAGAGATAGCAAATCTTTAGATTTGCGTATCTAGATTATTGTTTTGTAAGTAATTGACGACCATATTATTTCTATTCATAGTAATGAATCCTAACAGAACATCTCTAACGGGATCCATAGGTTTATATCGTAGCACACAAGGCTTTTCTGAAAAAGTAATGTTTAGATGATATAATCAAGAGATTATGACAGAAGGAATGCCAGGAAAAATTGAAACGAGAGAAGACAAGATCCGCAATCGTTTAAGTTCATCCTCAAATTTAGCAGCTATGGTTAAACATGCTTTTTCTGACGGCAAACAGCCTGATCCTAAAATAATTGAATTAATACTCCAAGAAGCAGGGCAATCAGAGACCTCAATAGCTGAGATTCTCACTCTATTGGAAGGCAAATAAATTTATCTGCTTAACTCATTAATATCCGCCAAAACTTCCTCCGCGTGCTTTTCCGGATTTACTTTTTCGTAAACTTTTGCGATTTTTCCTTCGGGATTTATAAGGTAAGAGTTTCGTAGGATGCCGATGAATTTTTTCCCATACATCAATTTCTCCCCGAGCGCGCCGTAAAGTTTCAAAACCTTTTTATCAGGGTCCGACAGAAGTGTAAACGGCAGATCATATTTCTCGGCAAATTTTTTATGGCTTTTCTCTGTGTCTGCACTGATACCGAAAACTTTTGCTTTTAATTTCTTAAATTTTGGAAAACTGTCGCCGATCATACACGCTTCTTTCGTGCATCCTGGCGTATCGTCCTTCGGATAGAAATAAATGAGAATCCAATTGCCGAAATAATCTGACAATGTGTGCATCTTGCCATCTTGATCAGCAAGGGTGAAATCTTTAGCCTTAGTTCCTATCTTTAACATACTTTTATTCTACCAGTTAACCCAGACTAGCCACTAACCCCTAGACGATATACAATGCCCTAATGGCCTGGTATGCATTTGGAAGCGTAATACTCGTAAGCCTCATCTCCTTGGTGGGAGTTTTTAGCTTGTCGGTCAACGAAAATCGTCTGCGTCATAACGTCTTTATTTTGGTCTCCCTGGCAGTTGGCGCCCTGTTGGGAGACGCCTTCATTCACATTATTCCCGAAGCGTTCTTGGGCGGAGCGGACCCAAAGGCTGTCGCCCTCTTTATTATCATCGGCATCATCGTCTTTTTCGTTATTGAGAAATTTCTCCACTGGCACCACCACGGCGAAGACAAGCACCATGATCATATTCATCCTGTCGGGCATCTAATAATTGTCTCTGACGGTGTTCACAACTTTATTGACGGTCTCATCATCGCGGCAAGTTATGCCGTCTCCCCCGCCGTCGGGATCGCCACCACGCTTGCAGTCATTCTCCATGAGATCCCGCAGGAGATCGGCGACTTCGGCGTTCTAATTCACGCCGGATTTACAAAACGCCGAGCTCTCTGGCTCAATTTCCTCTCCGGACTTTCGGCGATTGTCGGCGTTGGCATCGGTCTTTTAATAAATAACGCTGGAAACGCGCTCGAAGGCGTGGTTCTCCCTATCGCCGCTGGCGGTTTCATCTACATCGCGCTTTCGGATCTCATTCCGGAACTTCAAAAGACGAAAGACGCGCGGCGCTCCATCATTCAACTCATCGCCGTCATTGCGGGAGTATTAGCCATGCTTGCACTAGTATTACTCGATTAAAAAGCGCGCCAGTTTTGGCGAGCTTTTTGTTTGGCATAATTTAGATTTTGTTATTCCTCCCGGCAATCGGCCTGACGTTAGCGGCAATTCCAATGGCGGCTGCGATCAAGACTAGGTTCTTTATGATGTATTGGCCTTCAAGTGTTGGAACCATGACGCCGCTCCAGGTTTCCTCTGGAAGCAGAACTAGCGGGCCAAAAGTCGTGATCATATGGATAAAAAGTAGCGGAATAACCACGCGCTCGGCGCCTCGAATGAGAAACAATACGCCGATGAGGCACTCGAATAACCCGAAAAGTACGAGGAATGTTCCGAAATCCATAAATGTTATGGTTTGCTCGAACAGCCGCTGCACCAGCCCACTCGCCGGTGAAAGGCCGATAACTTTCAGAATTCCAAACCAGAAAAACACGACGAATAATCCAAATCTGGCAACCGGAATAAAAAAATCCTTTGACAGTCTGATAAGGCGTAAATCAAAATTCTCTATCGACATATTATTTCTTTTTAGCTGATAAAACCTCTTCGGAGCCGACAATTGGCTCAATTATCTTCTCAAGTGTTCGCGTGCTTCTCTTGAACAAATTAAAGATGATCATAATGGTCAGGATCCCTAGGGCCAGGTCTGTATTCACAAACGAAAGCGTGATAGCCACGAGAGAGAATATAATCGGGATGTTTATACGCATGTGCGCGTGTCGACGTTCAGACTCAGAAAGTTTCCTGTTCTTGATCTCTTTGGATCTGTGCGCATATTCACGCATGAAAAATAAAAGCATGCCGATTACGAAAATATTCAACGCGAATACAATGACGCCGACAGGAATCTTTGAATACACGCCAAGGAGATGTGAAGAGAACGGAACGAGGGCGACGAAGAACAGAAATGCCGCTGAAAGGTTTTCAAAATTTCGGTTATATGTCTTTACGAAGTCCGTCGCGACAGCGTGGTATCCGCGCCAGTACGTAAAAAGCGTCGCGAATGACAGGAGATATGAAAGAAACAGAGGGTACGAATCGCGGAGGGCGTGCAGAATAGATGAATTTGAAGCGAACATGATTTCCGGAACTTTAATCTCGAGGATTAGAAGCGTCATGACGATGGCGAAGATGCCGTCGGCAAGCATGGCGAGTCTTGAGGTATTCTGATTCATGAATATATTCTAATACAGAGAGATCGAAACAGGGTGTTGATTTTTCTAGAGTCCGGGAGTAGTATCCGGAAAAACAATAAGCAGATGAAACAGCTCATCGTAATACTCGCGCTCGTGATCCTTCCGCTGCAGACTTTGTGCGAAGAAGCCACTTGTGTCCAAACCCTCGCGCCAACTGAGGTCTCGAAGTACGTCCTTGAAGATGTTGTGTTTAAAGGGATGTCCGTCGATACGCTTCATTACACAAAGCTCATCAACAGTTGGTCTATCCCGCCACAGACTTCTTTTACAGATTCGCTCGTGACTTATCGGCAGAATGGGAACATGATAATTCGCACATCGAAAATCCTGGGCAACGGATACGGATATAATGTGCCATTCATGTGGTTCGAGGTTTTCACTGCGGCGATTATCGTGTGGATCATGCTACGGAAACGATCAACACTACTGCAAGCTGCGCTATTTTCTGCCTGCGCAATCCTGCTTTTGTGCGCATGTCCGATGATAACCGTTAATTTCAGAGATGATCCCGAAACCGCGCTAGGCGCAACGTTAGTAGTAGTACTCGGTTTCTTGGGACTCATGGCGTGGCTCAACATCCTTACCAGGAATCTGGCATTTAATTCAGAGCCTGTGAATTCTGCGCACATGACAGGCGTGATCCAGATATTCCTGCTCACATTGGTCAACATGTTCACATGCATGCTGGTTGGTTTCAAGAACCTAAGGGTGCCGTGGGAATTGTCAGCCCTGGAGGGTTCGGCCAAGATTATTGCCCTGGCTTTTCTGCTTGGAATCATCCTAAGATTGGTCTTCATCCGGCCGAAGAAAAGCTCTTACGATCTGGCGCAAAGCGCAGGTGGAAGTGTTTAGAAATCGAGAAGACGAATGAGGCCCGGCGCTACGCGCCGGGCCTCTTACTTTATCCAGAAGATTGTGGAAAAAGTTTTTTCGACATGTTACAATTTCTTCTAATGGGTCGAATAAAATTAAAAACTAGATATAGGAGCAAAGCGAAGAACCAAGCGCCATGAGGCGCTTTTTTTAATGGTTATTAATTAATAAAGAAAATATGCAAAATAATTACATAGGAGAGCCTGATGTTGTCGCCTTCGACAAGGTAGTTAACAAAATGAGACAATTCTTCCTCGCGAAAGGATTCACCGAGGTTCACAGTCAAGATCGCCTCTCGATCCTAGCCGCCTGCGAAGACCCTGATACCGTCGCGACATATCACTACAATCATGAGCTTTGGCCGCTACCACAAACGGGCCAGATGTGGCTCGAATACGAGCTTCTCACCAAGCCGGCACTAGCCGGCGTTTTTTGTGTCTCGACAAGTTACAGGCAAGAGCCAAATCCAGTTCCAGGAAGACATAAACTAATCTTCCCAATGTTTGAATTCGAAGGCCGTGGAAACTTGGATGACCTTCGGAAAACCGAAGCTGAACTTCTCTCGCACCTTGGATTCAAAACCGAGAACTTCTGTCGAAAGGATTATGACGAACTAAAGGGTGTCTACAAAACCGAAGAGCTGAGACACGAACACGAACGCAGCATGCAAAAAGATTTTGGTGAAGTAGTATTCCTCGAGCGCTTCCCAATTAGCACATCGCCATTCTGGAATATGAAAAAGGAATCAGACACGCATTCAAAGAAGATCGACGTCATCGTCGGCGGACAAGAGACCATCGGTTCAGCCGAACGGAGCACGAACAAAGCCGAGATGCGCGAAGAGTTTTACACCATTTCGAACGGCGGCTATGCCGGCAAGCTCTTCGATCTCTTCGGCAAGGATCGAGTCGAGAAAGAACTAAATGAATACCTCTCGCTCGAATTCTTCCCGCGCTACGGCGGTGGCATTGGTGTTTCTCGGATGATAGAGGCCATGAAGACTAGTAATCTAGTCTAAAAGAAAGGCGGCGCCGTAAGGCGCTGCTTTTCCTTCCTCCCTCTCCCCGCGCAGCAGAATGTTTCTTTTTAGAGTCCGAGGACTTTAACGACTGATTAGCGATTCCGCAGGGCGAGAAAAAGAAACATTCGCGTAGCCCCTCTATATCATTCCTCCTTTCTGCGCCATCCAAAGCCTATGATAGTAACCTTCTTTCGCAAGCAATTCCGCGTGGGTTCCATCTTCCATAACCTTCCCTTTCTCAAGTACAACTATCCGATCCATCTTCTGTATCGTCGAAAGCCTGTGAGCAATCACGAGCGTAGTTTTCCCCTTCATGGCTTCATCAAATGCTTCCTGGATTAGATTCTCTGAAATGCTGTCGAGGCTTGAGGTTGCTTCGTCTAAGATAAGAATCGGCGCACCCTTCAGCATGACGCGAGCAATAGCAACGCGCTGGCGCTGTCCGCCGGAAAGCTTTATACCGCGCTCCCCTACTAATGTCTCGTATCCATCTTTAAACTCAGTTATAAATTCATGAGCGTGTGCCTTTTTTGCAGCCACGATGATAGCACTCTCTTTTGCTCCAGCTTTTCCGTATGCAATATTTTCTTTAATTGTTCTATGAAACAGTGCCGGCTCCTGTGGAACATATGAAATATTTTTCCGCAGATCATCTTGTGTAATATTTCGGATATCCTGACCATCAATTTTTATCGAGCCACCTGTTATATCCTCAAACCTAAGCAACAAATTGGTAACCGTTGTCTTCCCTGACCCCGAATGACCGACAAGTCCAACTTTCTGTCCCGGTAGAATTTCGAGATTTAATTTTTTAAATAGCGCACCACCGTCTTTGTAGGCAAAGTCCACATCTTTGAAAACCACATGACCTGTTTTTATCTTCGCTTTCTCTGGCTTCTCGGGATCCTTTATGTCAATGTCTGTTTCAAATATCTCGACCATTTCTTTTGTATCAGAAAAAGATGTTTGCATATTAATGATAGAATTCCCTAGGTTCCAAACAACCATATCTATCTGCGTTATATAGACTTGGACCAAGACGACAAAACCGACATCGACAAGCCCCTTCGACCAAAGAGTGATTGCTGTATACATACCGACAATTTCCAAAGAGAACAGCATGATTGTTTGAATAATCTTCTGAAAGTTGGCAACATTTCCTGCGCGTCTTCGAAGCTTCTCTTCCTCGTCTGTCTTTGAAAAATAATTCTCTGTCTCTCCTTTTCCGAAAGAAAAAATCTTAAGATTCAAGACGTTTGTAATAACGTCGGATAAAAGTCCGGTCCTGACTGAATTAGACGCCGCTCGGCGCTCGTCAAATGGAATTTTGTAGCGAGCAAAAAACACCGACAAAATCATGTAGGCGACGACCCAGATTAGGAAAATGAACCCGAGAGTTTGATTTTGATTGAATAAAACGACTAGTATGCCGACGATAGAAATTGCCGTGAGCCAGAAACTGAATACAAGAATTTCAAATATAGACGTCAGGGCGCCGGTAAAACGCGAATGTTTTGCAACAATAGACCCAGCAAAGTTATTTGCAAAAAACGTGCGCGAGTGCCGAATGGTACGGACAAAGGCGTCGTCCGCCAATTCCTTGGTAATTTTTGTCTTTGCGTACACCAGCGCATAATCAGAAACGCGCCATGCTAGGAAATTTCCAAGAAGCACGTAAACGAGGACCATGAACCAGTGCCTGATGCCGGGGTGAAATGCTGGAATAGATGATGACGCCACGGCGTCAATTATATTTTTGTAAACTACTGGCTGAAAAACCATCCCAAGGAATACAGCGATGCCGCTCGCTAGAAATACTGTCAGGACCTGCCACTTGTATTTGAATACCGCCGGCCAAAAATATTTTAGGACTGTAAAAAATTTTACTTTCGATTTTTCTTTTTTATCTTCTTGCATTGCTAAAGTATAGCAAAAGCCCCCGTTGCCGGGGGCTTTTGCTTACTCGAGATTACGCTCGTGTGACGTTCTTCGCTGATGGTCCCTTCTCGCCATCGACTACATCGAAGTTTACGGTGTCTCCTTCGCGGAGATCCTCGTACATAACTCCCTGCAAGTCTTTAGCATGGAAGAACAGATCCTTCTCCTCGCCTTCGCGAGCGATGAATCCGAAACCTTTCTGCGTAAGAGTTTTTATTGTTCCAGTCATATTGTTTGCTATTTTTCTACAGAAACCCCGACCTCAATTTCTTAGTGATGTAAGGATAGCACGCATAGTGCCAAATGTAAAGGAAAGGCCCTTCCGATTCCCGGAAGGGCCTTTGCTCGTCTTTCACTTCATGCGGCCCTGCTTTCCGCCAGATCTGGCTGGCCGAAGGCGATAAGAGCTTTCTTGACGCCAGAGAGACCGTTCACTGCCTGCGAAGAATGCCAGATGGCGAAGGCGATCTTGCTTAGGGCGGCGTGAGCCTTGGCTTCACCGCAAGCGGCCAGAAGGACATCGATGAAGAAGTCCGTCCGTTCTTCATTGCTTCCGAAGAATCGGCCCAGAGAATCAGGCAAAACGCCTATTTCTTTGGGCTGACACTTCTCCAGAGCGTCCAAGAGACCGTCCTGTTCAATGATGCGCACCATGTCTTCGATGGCGAGCCTCTTGGTTCTGTTTAGCTCGCCTGGCTTTTCGCTTCGAGCGTTCTCCCAGATCTTTTCAAGTTCTGCTTGAATGTATGAGACCGGCTTTTGCCGGAAGGGGTCATAGCACATGTTGTGAATTTTTATTTGTAGGAGCAAATGTCAAACCAAATTTTATCACATTTGCAATATTTGTCAATAGTATAATCCCTAGCCCTGGAAACAGTTGTCGGTGCTAAAATATACCCATGAATACACACGATAGTCCCCTAAAAATAAAAGTCTCCTCGGTCGAGGGGCTTTTTGACAACCAAGATCCGCGGGATATCCCTGAGCGAAATCTAAATTTTGAATGGCTTGAATATATTTTCGAGGTGATGAACGATAAGCCTAGGAAGATCCCGATAGACCTGGAGATTATGGTTAAAAGTGTGGGCGATGAGTGGGACCTAGAGACTCTGCCTGAAGTGCTTCATGAAGAATTCAAAAATTATGACGTTCTATTGCGAAGAAGGCTGAAAGATAATTTCCGTCTCGGCCGCAGCAGTCTCCTCATCGCACTCGCCACGCTTGCCGGCTTCATACTTCTCTCCGAACTCGTACACCTGGTCAGCACAGGATTCTTCCAGCGCGCCTTTGAAGAAGGTTTTCTCATCATTGGCTGGGTCGCGCTCTGGCGCCCCGTAGAAATTCTCCTTTACGATTGGTGGCCGATTGTTGATCGACGCCGAAAAGTAAAAAGGATTCTGTCCGGCAAGATTACCGTGCAGGAGTTCTAAAGTTCTCCCTATAAATTATGATAAGAGTATAAAGTAGGCTCACTGTCAGTGGGCCTATTATGATACCGGCAGGACCAAGAAGCGCGATTCCGCCCAACACAGAAAAAAGAATTACCAACGGCGGCAGCGAGACGCGTTTTCCAAGCACGATCGGATTCAAAAGATTGTCTACGGTACCAACAAGCGCGAGCGACCAGATTGTGAGGCCGATGGCGGCGCCGGTTCCGCTCTGCGCCAAGAGAAACAATATTGACGGCACGGCGACGATCGCAGTACCAATGGACGGGATCACCGAAGCGATGCCGGCTAAAACTCCCCATAGCACAGGGTTCGGCACGCCGAATATCCAAAGTCCGATGCCGAGCATTGTTCCCTGGATAAGCGCAACCAGAAGATACCCCTTCATTATGCCGGACACCGCGTGCTCAAGCATCATGAGTATTCTGTTGTCGTGCATGTCGGCCAGAGGAGAAATCTTTACAATATAGCGCTTCCACTTTTCACCATCCTTCAAGAAATAAAACAGGGACAAGATGACGAGCATGAATGAAAAGATGGTGTGAAGAGTCGCGGTAAAAATACCCGCTATCGAACCGGTGAATGACCTCAATATATCCGCAGCCGCCGTTTTCAAGTCAAAATCGCCAACCTGGGGAACTATATAAGAAAGGCTTGAAGTAACAGAATCCAGGTACCTTCCTGCTCCGCCATCCTCTTGGAGCGACTGATAGAAATCCTGACCTTCGTGCAGAACTTGAGAGCCAATGAAGAAAAGTGGCACGCCGATTATGATGATAAAGAGGAGCGTGGTTAGCAGCGCCGCGAGCCAAGAGATGTTGCGCGCCACGCGTGCGCGGATCCAAAGAAATATTGGATGAAACACCACGGCGAGCGAAGCCCCGATCACCACAACAACAAAAAATGGCTTAAAGATGAAGCAGCAAAATATGGCAACGGCCGCGAAGAGGATGTAGAAGAAATGTTTTCCTTGGGGATGTGTGCTCATGGTTCTATTGTATCAGGCCTTTGCGAAAATCGTTCACTGCATTGTGGCAAAACTATCCTTTGGTACTTACGTGAGATTTTGATTTCCAAAAGAAATACGCGATCACAAAAATGGTAATCACCGGGGACAACCATTCCGGGATATGAGCACCAAATGCGTGCGCCATCATGATAGCGCCCAGGAAAAAGATTGAATACATGGCGCCGTTTTTGAGGTACACGTATTTCTTTATGTTCTCGATATTGCTGACAGTGAGCTTCCGAAGCACGATAGCCCCTAGCCCATTCCCAAGGATGATAAGCGGAACCGAGAACGTAAAGGCAAAAGCGCCCAAAACACCATCGATCGAAAATGTCGTATCGATTACCTCGAGATATAGTATTTTCGAAATATCCGAAAGACCGCTTTTATTCGAAACCAAATCTTTCTCGGCGCGCTCCGCGTTCTGCTTGAAACCGTGTGTGATGAAAAATGCCGTCGAGCCGATCACGGCGCCAAAGGCCATGGCGGGATTAGTTTTTAGCGACAGCCAAACGGTCACTGTGAGGATGAGTGAGACGACGGCATAAAACCAGATACCCTGACGAAGAAAAAATTTTTCCAGATGAAGTCCAAAGCTCTTTTCCTCCAGGAAAAGCCAATGGAAGAACAGAAACACCAGGAAGATTCCACCGCCAGCCAGGAGTATCGGCGCGGCTGTCTCTACAGCGGTTTTCACGACCGGGTCGCTGGAAAATGCTGCCGTGAATGAGCCGATAAATCCCAACTGTGGCGTCGCGCCCCAGATGATAAGCCACGGAAGTAATCCACGGACCAGAAACACCGCAATAAGCATCCCCCACAACAGGAACCATCGCCGGGCTTTTTGAGACATTGTCTGTAAAACCTCCGCGTTTACAACCGCATTATCTATAGAAGAAACGATTTCGAAAACTGATAGTCCGACAATTGTGAGAATAAAGGAAAATATCTCCATCCCGTTAGTGGCAGGTCGCGGGCGCTCCGCTGCCTGAAAAATTTAATTTTTTAATAAAGGGTAATGCTTTCATACTGGTTTTCATTCACCCGAGAGCGACCGCGGCCACTAACGTGATCCATAAAGCCATCTTACCACGCCGTTCTATATACTTGACAATACAAGTTTTTTCAGGATAATACGTTCATAACCAAGAGCAGCCGCTCTTTCAAATAAACAAAATCATGTTCGAAATATTCTTCGACTGGGTCGGCGTTTTGAAGCGCATGACCGGCTCCTTATACGATTCTTTCGTAGACAAAGCCGCCGGCTGGCTATTCGTGCCCGGGGTCGTTTCGTTCCTGGTCTTATGGATAATCGGCGGAATACTCGCCACAGCCTTCTTCATCCTGAAGTTCATGCTTTGGTCCATATTCCGATCCAAGCAAACAGTCTTGGCGGCCATATGCGGAATTGCTTTATACAACCTAGCAATCAGGGCCATGAACATCTCTTTCACATACGAGATCAGCACGGAACTCCCAACGCTATTCGTCGGTCCGGATATGGCTAGGCCACTAAAGATCTGGGACATAACTGATTACGCGGAGGCCTCGAACCATGAAGAGATTATCGAGAAGTTCTTGGACGAGATGGGGCCAATAGGGACGGCTGAAGACGCGCAACTCTACATCAACAAATACACAAAGGACAGGCGTGTTAGCCCGGTGACCGGCCAGATGGTCATGAACTCATGCGCGGTGTACGAGCTCGACCCCCGACTGCTTTTGGCGCTTATGCGCAATGACTCGAGATTCGGGACCGATGGCAAGGGCATGCGGATGCACAACCCTGGCAATGTCTTTACGTTCGGTAAGTACAATACCGACATGAAGTCTTGGCAATGGGGAGTGGATGCTGTCGCTTGGTGGCTAGACAACCACCGATTTGATAAAACGCGGCAAAGTTCATCCATACCGCCACCGGTGGAAGACTTCCTTAAGAGAAACAATATGAAAGTGACCGGCCTTCAGGGGCCGGTCTTTTCTTTTTCCAAAGTGATATAATTTTATATATGAAAAAATCTGTAAATACGGCAGACAAGGCCAAAGAGATCGGCTTCAAGCGACGGATGAAGATCAGGGACTCTATAGGCGGGCAATTCGCCGACGCCATGACTCGTTGGTTCGGCACAGTTTGGTTTCTTGCTGGCAATGCCCTTTTCTTCCTTGTTTGGATACTTATAAACATTGGAACATTTTCGAGTATCGTTCCATTCGACCCATTCCCTTTCGAATTCCTTACCATGTTCGTCTCGCTTGAAGCAATCTTTCTCTCCGTCATCGTCCTTATCAGTCAGAATCGTGCTGGCCGGATCGCCGACATGCGCGAAGACCTAGACCTGGAGATTAATATCCGATCCGAAGAAGAAATTACTAGAATCATTAACATGCTCGACGAAATTCATGACCATCTTGGCCTGCCTGCTGAGGATGACGAGGAACTCAGGCACATGAAAGAGCGTACTGATGTAGAAAAACTCGGCGAAAACCTGCGTGGCTAAATACTAATTATCGAAAAAATTTTTACCTGTTTTAAACGCTTCAAAGTATGTCGGGCTCTATTCTGTATCCCACATGTACTGGAAGAGGTTCCGAAAAGTAGTTGCTATATCTTCGCTTTCAATAATCGTTGTGATCATATCTTTCTTCATCGAAGTGATACTTACTGTGTTGTTGTAAATCATGACTTGCGCCGGCATGGTGAATTTCTCTTTCGGAATGACTTTTCTCGTGAGTTTGCGCTCCAAGTTATGTGAAAGCTTCTCGGGACGCATGTGCGGAAGGTGCGGCGACAGTACGAAGGAGCGAATTCCCTTCTCGGCTTGCTTCTTTAGTTGCTCGGTCACCATTTTTCGAAGATTCTGATGCTCGTGATCATAAAGCGAGCGAATAACCCTAACTTCCTTAGCGTATTTCAAGATATGATTGTAGGTTTTTTGAAGACCCTCCTCCCCTTCGTAGAAACGAATGAACGGTTTACTGTGAGAGATATTAAAATCGCTCACGAGATGCGAAATGTGTTCCTGATATCCCGCTTCAGCTTCAGCCAGACGTTCCCGCTTCTCTTCGAGAAGATTTTTTATATTCCTGGGGTGCTTCGCCTGAAAGAGGGCGACTTTGCCTTCAGTGAGTTTTTCGGCGAGCCCGAGATTTTCAAGCTGCCCCAGTATTACATACGAAAGCTCCCTCCCAATGCCAGATTTTTGCGCGACCATTCGCGCCGGTAAAACATTGGCCCCAAGGAGAATCTCATATATTTTGGCCTGCTCGCGAGTCAAACCGAGCTTTTTTAGCATTTCTAAATACTTCATTGTAAATTAATTTTTACATTACTATAACTATATTATATACCTATTTTTATTGATGTAAATAGATTTTTACCAAGACTCTCGAAAACTGTATTTTTAGTATATACATTCGTTTCAGAGACACCTATAGTTAGCTCAGAAGACAGAACATTGAAAACAAAACCCAAGAAAACATGAGGAAGAAAGATCCCCTCCCGGCAAGCGGCAAGCACGAAGTCATCGTTCAGAAATGGGAAGAATCGGAACGAGGCTGGGGCTCACGCCCCGACGGTTACTCGCTCCACCTGACCGATGCTGATCGGCAAGCATTCATCGAAGCCTACTGGGCTCGCATGCCCGATTCGGTTCCTGACGAATACTCCCGTCCCGATGGCCGACCCTACAAAGCCACGGTAGACGAGAAAACGTTTACCGAAGTTAAGGAAAGCCTGAATGGGATTCGAAGTTTCGACGACGCTCCCGGATCTGGCGGAACCGATGGCTGGATTTCCGAAAAGAACTAAAACAAAAAAGAAAACATGGAAACACTCATCAAAGAGAATCGCGCCACGTTCCTCGGGCGCCTGACCGACCGATTCACTTCGGAAAACATCGACCTCATCGAGTTCGCTTATGACCTCTCGAAGGCCGCTCACCGCACGCAGTCTCGGGATGGCGGACTCCGCTACTTCGAACACCCTCGGGCCGGTTGTCTCATCCTTCTGGATGAGCTTGCGCTCTATGATCGGGACATGTTGATCACATTCTTCCTCCACGACGCTGGAGAAGACACTCCCCTCCTCGGGAACCGCTTGCTATCGTATGAGAAGTTCGCGGCCGCGCTCACATCCCGCCTGACTCTTCTGTTCGGAAGCCACGTGGCCGACCTGGTGCTTCGCTTAACGAAGCCAGCTGTCGGGACTGGAACTTTTGCCACGAAGGCCGAAGCATTCCAGTTCTATATCGACCAACTGAAGGAGTCAGAGGAAGCTGTAGTTCTGAAGATGGTGGATCGCCTCCATAATCTTCGCTCGCTTCCTGTAGAGAAACCCTCTTGGGTAAAGAAGCAGATCGACGAGACTGAGAATGTATACATGCCAATCTTCGAGTCCGTAACCGGACCCATGAAAGGCAAAGCTCAAATCTTGGTTTCGAAGATCCGTTTCGAACTTGAACGTTTAAAGGCCGGTCTCTGACCGGCCTTTTTTCTCCCAGAATTTAACTACGGAATATCGACAATGTAGCCGTAATTTTTCTCGTCCGGAGTTAATTGCATATAGCGGCCAAAAATCCTGAGCCTGGCCTGCTTCCTGGATTCCTGGTCATCTGGGTTGTCATCTCCAAACGGGTAAATCCAAAATTTATGGATGCCGCTGTCTTTTACCACCTCTTGTATGCACCTCGAGACATAGGCCATATCGACGCCTTCCCTTTTCTGCTCGGGTTTATTGAGACTAGTTTCCGCAGGAATTTCGTCATACGTTCCAAAAACTATTTCTGGCAATGGTTCATAGTTTTTTCCTGACGAATCAATAGTCACAACTACATTCTTAAAGATATATGAAATGGTGTTTTCTCGTTTTGAGACTTTTTCAAAGTGTAATTCTGGCCCCTCAATACTCGCCGATCCGATTGGTTTTTGTTCTAAACTCATATGGAGATTATACCCTTTTTACTAAATCCACGTTCGAACCCTTGATCACTTTTCCGAGATGAGGCAACAGACGATCCTGATAGCCTTTAAAAATTTTCTTGTCGCTTGCCGTTATATTCCCTTTCTTCTGAAGTTCGATTTCAAATATTTTGCCAACACCTTTTACGGTGTCGAGGTGAAAAACCGTATTCTCTTTGCGCCAAATCTCACGGGTCTTTTCGACCACTGCTTTTACACCAAGCGCATCCATGACAACCGGCAAAAGTTCCGCGCTCTTTGTTTCATAAATCTTTATCTTCGCAGCCGTCTGCTTCCCGGCCTTGAAGTCTGGACGGTCATAAAATATGAGCATATGTTTGCCGTCTTCGATCCGAAGCTTCAGCCGAGGATTACCGAATTTTTTCTTCGGAAGATCGAAAAAGTAATCTTTCTGCTTGATGACGTCATCTTTCCTCGCGCCAATCTCTTTCAATACTCTTCTTACTTTGGCGAAGTTTTGGCAATAATGTTTTAGTTCCAAATTATTTTTTTGCATATTATCTTTCTATTCTCCTGAAAGAAAATTCTCCGTTGCCGGTAGTCAAGATGGTGTCCTCTCCTGCCTTTGTGGCAAAAACTAATTCGAGAGGGAAAGACTCGTCTTCAGACTCCAGGAATATGATGTCTTTTTCTTCATCCAAATTAAACCAGCCTTCAAAATCTTTCTTTTCTTCTCCGATTCCGGTGGCGTGGAATATTCCTTCGTATATGTCGTTATAACCCGGAGACTCTGTAGACACGTCGCCAAACTCAAAACGTAGCTGACCACCATTAATGTCCTGCCAAATTCCCCAGAGCATATCTTCATTTAGCTTTATCGCGGAAATTTCCGGACCCTCATTTGCCCCAGGATGCTTCTTGCTCCCAAAAATGTCTCGCCCGAAGATTAATACAAGCGCGATAAGAATAACTATCCCTACGATAATCTTCTTCTTTTTGGCATTTTTCATGAGCCTATTATATCAGCTCTAGTATTAACTTTTTGGGGTGGCTATCGGGAATCGAACCCGAATTAAAAGCTCCACAAGCTTCTGTGTTAACCGTTACACCATAGCCACCAT
>CAZPVH010000004.1:0-96549 GCA_964589975.1 uncultured Candidatus Saccharibacteria bacterium
GGGAAGCGCGGACAACAGAGAAGCGCCGTGACGAACTATAAAGTTTTGGCAAGATTCGAGGACTCAAATCAGAAGTTTAGCTTCGTGGAACTTTCGCCTGAAACCGGACGAACACATCAACTCCGTGTTCATATGAAATATTTGAATCATCCGATCGTCGGCGACGAACTGTATGGCGGAAAAGTTTTTAAAGCCCTCGGGTTTGAACGCACCGCGCTCCACTCTCGCAAGATTGAGTTCATTGATCCGGAAGGGGAGGATCAGACATTTGAGGCGCCCTATGCCGATGATTTCCTGGACCAACTCTCAAAGCTTGACTAATCTGCTTATATAATGTAAAAAAGTTTCGTAAGAACTTTTAAATAAGCAACCAATGGAAACAAGTCCTTCTGAACTGAAGGCTCTTGTCAGCCTTCTGGATGATCCTGATGACCGGGTTTATGGTCAAGTACGAGAAAAGCTTTTGGGGCTTGGTAGTAATGTCGCCCCTGTTCTCGAAAAGGCCTGGGAATACCTCCAGGAAAGCCCCAAAGACGATCTGGCCAGGAATCGGATCGAAGATATTTTGCACCGAATCCATATCGCGCGCGTGAAAATGCGCCTCCGGACGTGGGTAGTGGGCGGCGGAGCTGATCTCCTAGAAGGAGCGCTCATCATCTGCCGCTACCGCTATCCGGAGCTTGATGAACAAAAAGTTCGCAAGCAGATCGATCGCATCCAGAGCGATATTCGGCCGTATCTCAATATCCACAAAAGCCCCGAAGAGAAAGTGCGGGCCATGAACCATATCCTTTTCCTTAGCCGCGGTTTCCGAGGCGATAAGAAGAAATACTATCTGCCGAAGAATTTTTATCTAAGCGAGGTGCTGGATAGAAAGATGGGCTCTCCGATTGCGCTGGGGGTCTTGTATCAGGTTCTGGCCGAAAGTCTCCAGATACCCATACGCGGAGTCAACCTGCCGGAGCACTTCCTGGTAGCCTATACGAAGGCCGAAGAAGGAAATCCAATGGCTGTGCACTTCTACGTTAACCCTTTCCGTTCAGGAGAGGTATCGTTTCGCAAGCAGATCTACGAATATCTCCAAAAGCTAGATATTCCTCCGAAAGAGCGGTTTTTCATGCCCTGCGGAAATATCGAGATCATCAAGCGAACAGTATTGAGTCTCATAGTTAGCTATCAAAAGCAGGACGACTTTGATCGTGTTGAGGAGCTCCAGAGTCTCCTCGAGCTATTCGGTCAATAGGTTTCTGCCTTGTTCCAGGTCAAAGACCCCGCCCGTTCTGGGCGGGGTCTTCTTTTTGAATAGCCAGGGGGTTGCAGAAGAAATGCCTATGTGTTAAAGTTCCCCGTATCTATATGACAAAAACAGCCATAAAATTATCGCCAGTTTCTTCGGAAACAGTAAAAAAGCTCGATATTAAGTCGGGTGATACTGTCCGCGTCTTCTCAAAGATTCAGGAAAAGGGTAAAACTCGTCTCCAAGCATTTGAAGGTTTGGTCCTTGCTCGAAAGCACGGTTCAGAAATGGGCTCTACTATCACTGTTCGAAAGATCTCAAACGGTGTTGGGGTCGAGAGAATTTTCCCACTGCACTCACCATCTATCGACCGAATCGAACTGGTGAAGAGGTCAAAGACCAAGCGTTCAAAACTCTACTTCCTAAAGGATAAGACTAACAAGGAAATCCGAAAGAAACTCAAAGCATTCGGCGTCGAAGTCTCAGAAAAAGAAGAAGTGAAGGATGAAGACATGATGGACGAGGTTGTCGAAGAGCCAAAGGCTGACGAAACTCCTAGAGCTGAATAATATAAAAGGAAAAAGCCCCGGCATGCCGGGGCTTTTTCAATGTGCCTTGTCCTTACACCTGAACCTGGCGAGGACTGTCGTACTCAATACGAGGGATCAAGTACCCTTCGGTATTGGTCGATCCAGGGTTGTCGCGGAAGTCGAACTGTACTTCTGATCCTGGCATTAGCTCTTTCCAGAGCACCTCGTATCCATCGAAGTCGTTACAGCATGACCAGAACTCCCAGTTGATCGGTGCTACTCCGGAATCCGCTACCAGCCACAAGCTGGTTTTGTAGTCATCCGGTGAACCTTCTGTTTCATTTTGGGCATGGGTGGTATCCATCTCGATCACGGTCCAGGTCATGCGCATCAGAGTGATGTTGACTGCCTGTTGACGCGCTTGGAAAGCGGCGGCTTCTTGTTCTGCGGCCTTGGTCTTATTTGCCTCGTTGGGGCCGCCAAAGAGGTAGTAGCACGAGAAGACGGTCAATGCGATCATCCCTAGCAAGAGTGGGCGGACGAATGATTTGATCATGTTCGTAGTGTTTCAAGGTTTGTTTATATGATAGCACAAAACAGGCTATTTGTCAAGCTAAAAACCCTTATAAATCAAGGCCCTTTCTTAAATCTGCTTCAAATATTCATTTAATGGAAAAACTGGGATTTGGAGATTGTCATACATGAAGCCGATTATTTCGTATATGAATCTGCTTATTTCCTTATCCTTTACAACCACGACTCGTTTCTTGTCAGTATTGTGGAACATGATGACTGATTCAGTGCAGAGCATCTCGCATGGACCCCGAAGGATTTTACCCTCCACCATCTTCAGTCCCACTGTTCGGCCAATGTGTGATTTCACTATTTCTGACGGCCACGCTTTGATTGTCTGGCGGATGTTTTCATGCACGAATCCTTTGAGCAATATGTTTTTTCGTTTCTGTCGATTATGTGCCCCCGCTACAAAACCCTGCGGTAAGGATTTTACTAAACGCTCAATAGCTTCCATGCCCTGGATGCTGTAAATGGTGCTTTGCTTTGGAGATTCTAAGAAGTCTCGATAGGCCTGGATAGCATGTGCTCCTGAAAAGACTTCGATTATATTAGAACTGCGAGCCTCGTTCACTGCTTTCTTATTCACTCCGTATAGGATCTTACGTTCGCTTATGACAAATCTCTGGATTAAACCATTTTCAAGCATTTTACCCAGGCGGTATTGGATAGTGGTTTTGCCGATACTGGTCTTTTCCGACAGGGAATTGGCATTCAAGCGGCGGGCGCCTAGGGCTTGGATGATTTTCTTGTCAGTAGGATGTTGAACCATATAAACAGAAAGTTTGTTTATATTATTCTACAAATCTAATATTTGCAATATATTTGGGCGAAGTAAAATTAGCCCTATTAGGAATTGTAATATTGTATCTTTCCAGTAAACCAACAAAACAAAAGATGAATCTCCGAATCGTCCGATCGTTAAAACCTAGGCTCAAGTTCAAAGACCGCTTCTTCACTTCTTCTGAAGAAACTAAATTTGGTATCAGTCTGGCTCGTCTCGAGTTCGAACAGTCAGACAACAACGATGTGAGCTTAGAAAGCCTGATCTCATCAAAACACCTCACTGTGCAAAAGGCATTAAGCATCGTGAAAAGTTTGGCGCCCAAAGAAACCTTTAGGGTAAGCCGCGCATACATTGGTGATTTGATCGCGCAGAACTTTCAGCTTCTTTCTCTCAAAGAAGAAAAAGAATTAATAACTGCACTAAGGAATGAAATTGGTCTTAGGGTATTTGAGGAGGACGATGTGGTCGTATTCGGAGAGAGGCCGATGTTCATTAGCTTTACTGACTTTGCTGGCGGTAGTTCGTCATACGAAACGCAAGAAGTAGATTACCCTAATGCGATCGTTCGTTCAGGTGATATGGTTGACGAAGTTATTTTTCGCGGAGAGCCCGTGGTTAGACAAGTGACTGTTCCCGGAATACCAGATCATGCTACGTCTTTGAAGGTCACCAAGGGCTTATCTAAGAAAGATCGATATGGAGAGAAACCAGAACATTCATTTTTCTTCGCTCTTAAGTGTAAGTTCAAAAAAGCACCATCGATTCCGCAGCGGAGAGGGTTCGGGGGCTGTTTTGGTTGAGAAGTATATAAAAAGCCTGATCTTTTATGAGATCAGGCTTTTTCTATTTCTTTCTCTTCGAGTGAAATTCCTTATGTATCTCCCGAAGTTTTGTGTCGGTGACGTGGGTATAAATTTGGGTCGTGGCAATGTTCGCGTGGCCTAGCATCATTTGGACGGAGCGAATGTCAGCGCCGTTTTGGAGGAGATCGGTGGCGAAGGAGTGACGGATCACATGCGGAGTCACTTTCTTCGAAATTCCAGCCATGACGGCGTACTTCTTTACCAGTCTTTCGATGGAGCGGGGAGTGAGACGCATTGCAGACTTCTCGGTGCGGTTCTTGCCGAACTGAATGAAGAGCGGTTCTTCCAAATCCTTCCGCGCTTTCAGGTATTTCCTGATCGCGTCCTTCGCATCCTCGGAGAGAAATACCACGCGGACTTTTTCGCCCTTGCCGCGGATGGAGAATTCGTCTTTGGATAAATCGAGGTCGCGGTTAAGCGATGCGAGTTCAGAAACACGTAGGCCTGTTGAGAAAAACATCTCGAGGATTGCTCTGTCGCGGAGCGCGGAGACTTCATCACCCTTTGGAGCAGAGAGAAGACGTTCGAGCTCTGTGTGAGAGATGAGGTCGAGTGAGCGTTGGGCCGTTTTCGCAAGTTCGATCTTTTCTGGTGTGAGCGTGGCGATGCCGCGTTTCATCATGTATTTCAGGAAACTCCGAAGGGCGATCAGATGATAGTTCTGAGTATTCTTTTTCATACTAGCCGCTATCTGGCCGCGAACTTTCATGCCGGATTGGCGATTGAGGAAGAGGCGGAATTCTCGAAGCTTTGTCTCATCAATGTCTCCCACAGATTTAATCTTTCCAAACGCAAAAAACTTTGAGAGATAGTGGTCGTAGTTTCGGACGGTCTTGAGGGACAGGCCTTTTTCAATCTCAACGTATTCCAGGAACTGCGCTTTAGCTTCGTTTATTTGCATACGAAGTATTATAGCAATTTTAGTGTCGCAAAATGGCGAAAAGATATGCACTGTCAATAGTTTTTGGCATTTGACTCCAAAAGCCGAAAGGAGGAAAATATTAAACAGGTTTTGTTGCTTCTATGGGTTGGGCTTCTAGGCGAGAGCTGCGGATTGGGTCAGCTTGATGGGTTGGGTGGAATTCTGTCACATGTTGCGCCGCTCCGCGCTCTCGTTTGGAAGCAGGTTCTTTCTTAAGATAGACGTCAAACCAAAACGTAGTCGAAGACTGTATAGGGAAGCCGCCTCCGGGCGGCTTTTTCCTACCTTGACTTATGTATCAGGATATGTTATTGTCTAAGGGTTCCAAAAGCTTGCGGAACATTTTTATATATAGTAATATCCGACACATGTTAACGACAGCCAAAAAGCAGAAGGTCATAAAGAAAGCCCAGATCCACGATAAGGACACGGGTTCTTCTCATGCGCAGATCGCTATCCTCTCTGAGAGGATTAAGGAGCTGTCCGACCATTTGAAAAAGCACAAGAAAGATAACCACTCACGACGTGGCCTCATCAAGCTCGTCGCTAAGCGCCGAAACCATTTGAAGTTCCTCGAGCGCCACGACAAGGCAGCTTTCACAAAGATCACAAAGGAGTTGAAACTCACAGCGTAATCTCTTTTTTTGCCGCAATTCGCGGTACACTATATCTAAATTGTAGGCTCTTTTGCCTTTTTAATAATCTGCTAGACATTTTTAATCTAGCTACTAATCACTCATTTTATGAGCATAATTAAACACAAAGAACAGCGCGTTGGCGTTTTCATCGACGCGCAAAACCTTTATCACACGGCCAAGAATCTCTTTGGTCATAAAGTTAATTTTGGAAAGATCGTCGAAGATGCCGTAGCGGGACGCCGGCTTGTCCGCGCTGTAGCGTACGTCATCTCGAGCGAATCCGGTGACGAGCAAGGCTTCTTTGAAGCTTTGAACAAAGCGGGGATTGAAACAAAAACCAAAGATCTCCAGGTCTTCTCAGGCGGCGCTAAAAAGGCCGACTGGGACGTTGGACTTGCTGTTGACGCCATTACCATGGCGCCGAAGCTCGATGCAGTAATCCTTCTCTCCGGAGACGGAGACTTTATACCAATGGTTGAGTATTTGCAGATCCACTCAGGAATCCAAGTAGAAGTCGCCTCGTTCGGCCGCTCAAGTTCGCAAAAGCTTGTTGAGGCCTGCAACGATTTCATGGACCTGGCTGATCATCCAGAGAAATATCTAATCGGCTTTCGACACCGCCGTGGCGCTCGGGGAGGTCGCGCTCGAGGAGGGGATAAGCCGGCAAGTAATGTCGCTCTTTCTCCAGCCGTTCCAAAGTAATAACTAAAAGCAAAAAGCCCTTAAAAATAAGGGTTTTTTGTATGCTTGACAAATACCTTTATATATGCTATGATGTGTGTAGGTAGTTAAGGGTTGAAATTGCGATTCGTACATAGGCGCTGCGGCCAGACTGTGGGCACGCCCACGCAGAGTGCCTTGAGTGCGAGCGAGCGGAGGGGCGCGAAATCCCTCTTGATAACGACGTCCGGTCTGACGTTCTCGTAGCAAAAGGTCATTAGGCGGGGCGGCCCTCAAAAGCTGCCTCGCCGAAGACCGAAATCCTTTGTCCTTTTGAACCAATTATCTTCTTAATACCGTTATGGTATGTCCGCTAGAAAAGCTGGAAGCTGCCAGCGCGGACAGGAGCAGCTGCTCCAAAAGCCCCTATGACCATTGGTCGGGGCTTTTTCAATTGTTGCCGAAAAGATAAAAACGCCTATACTGGAATTATTAACAAGATAACTGTTTGTGTCCGAGCGGATAGCATTGGAATACTCCAATACTAAAGCTTGGGCGCAAGCCATATAAATGAAAGAAAAGAAATTTACTTTGGAACTAGGGGGACAAAATATTGTCGCCACATTTTCTGATTTTGCCGATCAGTCTAACGCAGTCTTTATGTCATGCAATGACACCATTGTCCTGGTGACGGCCGTCATGTCGAAAGACAAATCGACGACGGATTATTTTAATCTCACCGTTGATTACTTAGAGAAGTTTTATGCTTCCGGAAAAATTGGCGGCGGAAGATTTATGAAGAGGGAAGGCAAACCGACTGACGAAGCAATTCTCGCTGGTCGCGTGATTGACCGCACTATTCGCCCCCTCTTTGATCAGACCATGGAATACGGTGTTCAGGTTATCGCGACCGTGCTCTCTATGGACGACACCATCGACCCAGGAATTCTGGCTGTTAACGGTGCATCTTTGGTCTTGGCTGTTTCAGAAATTCCTTGGGCTGGACCTGTTGGCGCTGTAAGGCTCGGAGAATTCGAAGGAAACGTTCTCCTTAACTCTTCAGAGAAGAAGCGACGCGAGGGATTTGATTATGACCTTATCGTCTGCGGAAAGGATGGCCGAGTAAATATGGTGGAAGCTATCGCTTACCAGATTCCTGAGGCGGTTATCGCCGCCGGACTTGCGAAGGCGTCAGCTGAGATTACTAAGCTCGAGAACTGGCAGAAAGAAATTCAGAAAGAGATTGGCAAGACTAAAAGATTAGTCGAGTCGCCGAAAATTTCCGCAGAAGCGAGCGAACTCTTCGAAACTTCGATTCGTCCAAACCTGCGGGAATACGTAATGACTAATACTCCAGGAAAGGCGAAGATGGAGGAAGTCAAAGCCGTTTGGAAGACGCTACTCAAGGAAAAATTCCCGGATGCCAAGTCTCTCAAGACCGAATTAGACCATTTCGAGGAAGAAGTTAATCAGATCATCCACAACGAGGCGGTCCAGAATGGCGCCAGGGCTGACGGCCGCAAGATGGACGAAGTCCGTGAGCTTTATGCCAAAGCTGGTGGCTTCTCGAAGCGTCTTCATGGTTCAGGAATATTTTACAGGGGCGGTACGCATATTCTGACGGCACTCACACTTGGCGGCCCGGAAGACATGCAGCTTGTCGACGGCATGGAAGTAGAAGAAGACAAGCGCTTCATGCATCACTATAACTTTCCGCCATACTCTGTCGGCGAAACTGGCCGAGCCGGGTTCGTGAACCGACGCGAAGTCGGTCATGGAGCGCTGGCTGAAAAAGCGCTCGAAGTGGTGCTCCCTAACAAAGAAGATTTCCCATACACGATCCGCCTAGTTTCCGAAGCGCTGGCTTCCAACGGCTCCACATCACAGGCTTCCATCTGCGCCTCGACGCTCGCCCTCATGGACGGCGGCGTGCCTATAAAAGCACCGGTTGCCGGCATTGCCATGGGACTCATGTATAAGGATGAAAATAACTATAAAGTCTTGACCGATATTCAGGGACCGGAAGATCATCATGGCGACATGGACTTCAAAGCGGCTGGTACAGAGCGCGGCATCACCGCGATCCAGCTTGATGTAAAAGTTGAAGGAGTGTCGCTGAAGATTCTCGGCGAGGCCCTTGAGCAGTCAAAAAAGGCTCGCATGCAGATTCTCGACGTCATCAAGACGGCTATTCCAGAGCCAAGAAAAGAAATTTCACCATTCGCGCCGAAGATTGTCGTGACGAAAATTGCGCCAGCGAAAATTGGTCTCGTTATCGGCGGCGGCGGAAAGACCATAAATGAAATTCGAGAGAAAACGGGTACAGAAATTACTATCGAGGACGATGGAACAGTCTACATTACCGGACTCACGGATGGACCGGAGAGGGCGAAGAAAATAATCGAAGACATGGTCTTCGAGTGGCCTATCGGCTCAGTCACGAGCGGGGAAGTCGTCGGGATCAAAGAGTTTGGCGCCTTCGTTAAAATGATGAATGGCCAAGAAGGCATGGCGCATATCTCTGAGCTCGCTGACTTCCGAGTAGAAAAAGTAGAGGATTATCTTAAGGTGGGGCAGATCGTGCCGGTGAAGGTTGTTAAGATTGAGAATGGCAAGATTGGGCTCTCAATCAAGCAGGCGCAGAAAGATTTCCTAAAGAAACGCTCCGCATAATATTTCTTTTTCTCGTCCTGTGGGATCGCTGCGCTATGTCCTCGGCCTCAAAGAAGAATCATTATGCTCCGCTGGAGGTATGCCAAGAAAAGCCACGCCTAAAGGCGTGGCTTTTCTTTCTCTTCTTGTCGAGTCAAAACATTATTTTTCAGCTTGAGGACCTAGCGCAGTGCTCCCGCAAGCTGAAAAATAATGTTTTGCGGAACCTCCTTTGCTATACTGTTACGTATGGAAAACGAGGACAAAGCTCTGACAGCCAGCCTTGAGGCGGCGGATAAGGCTCTCATGGCCGATGATCAATTGCCTAAAGAGCACGTTAAACAAGAGGGCGAAGTTCGCACTTACGCGACTGATATTGGCGAAATGATGAAACGCGAGAAAGGCTCGGTTATAAAGATCGCGCTCGCCGAGCAGAAGCGCCGGGATGAATTTAGGAAAAAGATGGACCCGACCGCGACGAAAAATATCGTCGTCATGCTCGCAGGCATTATCCTGATTGTTGGCGGCATCATGGTCTTTATCTATACGGTCATGAATCGCTCAAAGCCGGTAGAGGTTACGAATTACGCCTCGAACCTGCCAAGCTTTTTCTTTACCGAAAATCAGATCCAGATAGATATGACGGAACTAAACAGGACCGAACTTGTCGACACGATTCATACTCACATGGCTAACACGACACTGGTACCTGAGACGTTCAATAATCTTTTCGTCTCGTACAAGACCGCAGCGGGACAGGCTCCGGTACCATCGAACGTTTTCTTCCAAAAACTCGGCATTGTTATTCCAGACGGACTCTTCCAGAATCTTTTTCCGGCTTTTATGCTCGGGATTTATAATGAGCCAACCGGGAACGATCTTTTTATGATCTTCAAGGTCAAAGATTTCAACGAAACATTCCTCGCTATGCGCGAATGGGAGCCGAGGATGCTTACCGAACTTGTACGGCTCTATGACATAGACACGAGCGGCTATGGCAAGGCGATATTTAATAAAGAATTCACAACAGTAACACTCTTTAACAAAGAAGCCAGGGTCCTGAAGGACGATTCCGGCAAAGTCATACTTTCTTATATTTTCCTCGATCCAAAAACTGTCATGATTACAACAGAAACCCCAGGGCTTGAGGAAGTGATTAAGAGGATGAATTTGCAGACGATAAGATAGCTTATAGCGGATAGCTCTTAGCTTATAGAAAATGATTGAGACTATAAAATCTCATAAAGAACTAATTGTTTGGCAAAAGGCATTTGAGCTTACTAAGACGATTTACAAATTAAGTGACAAATTGCCTCAAAAGGAAAATTTCGGTCTTCAGAATCAAATTAGGCGAGCTGCGGTATCGATACCTTCTAATATTGCCGAGGGCAGGAATAGGAAAACAGTAAAAGATTTTTTGCAATTCCTTCGTTTTGCCTATGGTTCGGTGGCCGAAGTTGATACTCAGCTGCTTTTGATGAAGGATTTATATGGAATTAGCTCCGAGGGGTGCGATAAATTACTAATAGAGGTTAGTAAAATGTTACGCTCAATGATTGTAAAGCTAGAAGCAAAAAGCTAGACGCTATAAGCTAATGTGCTAAAATATTGCCATGAATACTGATACTTTAAGGGGTAAATTATTGGAAGAGCGTGCACAGATTGAAAAGGAAATGAACGACCTTGGCGTCAGGGACCCTGAAACAGGTGACTGGAGTGTCATGGGTGAGCCTGACGGAGAAGAAGCTGATAAGAACGATATGGGTGATCGTGATGAGGAATTCGCTTCAAAAGCAGATACTCTCTCTCAGCTCGAGCTTCGCTACAAAGACATAAATGACGCGCTTTCAAAGATAGAAATGAATGACGGCTCATTTGGAAAGTGCTCCGTCTGCGGTGCTAGCATAGAAGAAGACCGCCTTATGGCAAATTCGTCCGCCAAAACCTGCAAGGCGCATATGGAATAACGAACTTTAAACTCCCGGTAATGACTAAAAACCCTTATTTTATAAGGGTTTTTAGTATTGACTTTTAGACAAAAATGTGATACTATGTACACAGACCAAAACCCTTGAAAATGAAGAACTTCCAGATACTGATCGGTTTTGCCATGGTGTTCCTTCTCGGAATGCTGTTTGGCCAGAAACTAAGAACGAGCGGGGAGTCTATCGCTCAACCCACTGAAGCGAAGAAGGAATTGGCTGTCGCTTCTCATGAGGACAAGATACTCTCAACGAGAGAAGTGACCGATAAGTCCACGAGCGATGATCCTTTTGAGAGCTATGAATTGCTCAACAAAAAGTTGGAACGCGAGCTCATGTATTTGGCCGATTCCTCCGAGGGTGTATACAAGAGAGGCATGCGTCTCATGGAAGACAAGAAGGAGGCCGACATGAAGGCCGCTCTCGCAGAAGCAAAAGCGTCTGACCCCGTGTCTTTCATTAAGTGGAACGATGCGGCCGATCATTCGAACTTCGCTGAGGCGCAAAAGATGGAGCGTTGCGTGGCCTTCAAGAAATTCCGCGAATGGCGGAAATGGGAATACACGGTTTATCAGCCCTATAACGACTCCGCCTATCAAGTGCATTACAAGTTCGTTAACAGTGTTAAGAATCGGCATGCAAAGCTTCGTGCAAACATGCTTGATTCATTGGAAAAAGCGACAGGACACGCATGTCCCTAGCTCAATCCTGCGCAGAAATGAAAGGCCCCTCGTCAAGTGAGGGGCCTTTTTGTTTCAATGTTTTACGCGCTGGAACTTCTTATTAAGTGACCTGAAGAAGTCTTTCCCTGTGTCTGAAGCGCCACCAGCGGTGAATAGACAAAGAAAGACAGAAGCCATACAGATCTTGGCTACGTTGACTGCCCAGGGAATGGTGTTCAGGTCACCAATTACCCAGAAGGCGCACGTCACGACCCAAGCCAGAATTCCGCCGGCTATAGCAGTCTCACGCAGATTCCGTTCAGAATGAAGTGCGGCCATGATCGCAGTTATCGTAACCAGTACCGCGACAATATTCGCAACATGCGGCCAGGCGTAAAGCCATGAGGTATCCAAGGTAAGCCAGAGGACTGTTGTCAGCGTCTCGTAACGCATAAAGCGACGATTGTCGGGTTTCGGCATCGGTGGTTGGTTTTTTGCAATACTACAGTATTCTAGTTTTTTGTAAATGACCTTAAATATTCTTTTTCACAATTTTAATTTTTAAATACTTAATACTGTATACCTAATACTGTATACTTTTAAACATGTCATTCTCACGAGTGTATTCGGCTCAGGTGAATGTTCTCGATGGACAGCTCATCACAGTCGAAACTGACCTCACAAAGAAAACTTTGCATAATTTCATGATTGTCGGCCTGGCAGACAAGGCCGTCGATGAGGCGCGCGACCGCGTTGGTTCGGCGATAAAGAATTCCGGCTATAAGTCCCCGAAACAATCTAATCAAAAAATTGTGGTCTCGCTCTCGCCAGCATCGGTGAAGAAAGAGGGATCATATTTCGACCTTGCCATCGCGCTCGGCTACTTGCTCTCGAACGAAGAACTAAAATTTGATCCCGAAGGCAAGATCTTTATCGGCGAGCTCTCACTCGATGGGGAATTGAAACCGGTCAAAGGAATTCTCCCTCTTGCCAAATCCGCCAAGGAACTCGGATTCAAGGAAGTTTTTGTTCCAGCGGGTAACGCCAAGGAAGCAGCGCTAATTGAAGGCCTCAGTATTTATCCGGTGAAAAACCTAAAGGAGGCAATAGACCACCTAAACGCGGAGAATAAGTTCTGTATAAATTGCCAAGAAGTGACACCGATCACTTACAAAGAAACTTTCGGAGGAAACGACTTCTCTGATATTCGGGGGCAAGAGCTCGCCAAAAGGGGACTCGAGATTGCCGCGGCCGGCGGGCATAACATTGCCATGTATGGGCCGCCCGGAACGGGTAAGACTATGCTCGCCAGGGCATTTTCTGGAATCCTTCCCGGGCTTTCGAAAGATGATGTGCTCGAGGTTACCGCCATTCACTCTATCGCCGGCATACTTGAGGATTCTTTGGTGACGGAGAGACCTTTTCGAAGCCCGCATTCGACAAGTAGCTATGTTTCGGTAATTGGCGGAGGAACATTTCCGAAGCCGGGCGAGGTGACGCTCGCGCACAAGGGCGTACTTTTCCTCGACGAGTTTCCGGAATTCGATAGACGAGTCCTCGAATCTCTTCGTCAGCCCCTCGAAGACCGGGTTGTGCACATTTCCCGCGCCAAAGGCTCGGCGTCATATCCGACGAACTTTATTCTGGTCGCGGCCATGAACCCGCCACCAGCGAACGCGACAGCGGGAGACATTGTCAGGTATCGTCGGAAAATCTCGGGTCCCATTATGGACCGCATCGACCTATGGGTGAATGTTCTAAATATTGATTACGACAAATTGGGGTCAAAAGTAAAAGAAGGCGAGGAAAGTTCTGTCATAAAGAAAAGAGTTCTTGCCGCCAGAAAAAAACAAGAAGAGCGACTAAAGAATTCTAGAGCTAATACGAATTCAGAGATGGGCGTGAAGGATATTGATAAGCTGATTGAGATTTCAAAAGAAGTGAGAGATATATTAAACACAACAGCCAAGAAGCTGAATCTTTCCGCTCGCGCGTATCATAGGGTAATAAAGCTTTCGCGCACAATTGCAGACCTAGACGGTACTGAGAATATTGAGATGAAGCATGTGCTGGAGGCCCTGCAGTATCGGCCTAAGCAAGAAGAATACTAAGGGCTCCGCTACTGCTCCGCTAAAAGAGAAAAGCCGCACCTTACGGCGCGGCTTTTCGATCCCGCAGGAGGAAGAGGAGTATGTTTTGCGGAGTACCCCTCTAGTACATTTTTTCTAGGATTCCGATTCCATTGATGCCGCTGTTGCCCGTGCGGATCTCGACGTGAAGGTGTGGTCCAGTGGAGCGTCCGGTTGAGCCAACGCCACCAATGACGTCGCCCTGCTTCACAGTCTGGCCTTGTTTGACAGAAATGCTAGAGAGGTGAGCGTAGAGAGTCTGAGTGCCATTGTCGTGTCCGATGATGACGAGTCCGCCGTATCCGCCGTTGTAAGCAGTAGTAGGCTTCACCACCATGACGCGACCACTCGCCATTGCCCAGACGGCTGTGCCCGTCTTCGCGCCGATGTCTATAGCTTTATATCGGTCATGAACGCCCTGAGTTTTTACGCCCTTGACTGGTTTGATGTAGTAGCCGTTTGGAGCTTCCTTTGACGGCGCGCCTTTTGTTGTCGGTTTCTTCGTTTCTGTCGGGGCCTCCATTTCTTCGCCGTTCGGGATGATGATCTCAGTTCCGACGGCCAAAGCTTCGCCTTCTTCTATACCATTGAAAAGAGAGATTTCGCGGGCGTCAGCTTTGTACTTCTTCGCGATGCTTGCAAATGTGTCGCCCTTGGCAACCTTGTGCTTGATTCCGGAGATCGGGAGGATGATAAGCTCCTGGCCAGGTTTTACTGTGCCTTTAACGTCTATATCGTTCGCCCAGCGAATGGTGTTAGGCGAAATTCCGAACATTTCGGCGATCTGGCCCAAAGTGTCGCCCTCGCGGACCGTGTATATAGAGATGTCGTCCGGGGAAGCGGAAACGATCTTTTCAGCCTCCTTTGTATCAGCGACTGGAGTCGTGTTTGGAACCAGAGCCTCGTCGTCAGTCATTAGAGGGTCCGGGCCGCCAACGGCGCCTTTCGGATCAGGGCGAGCTTTGGAGTTCAAGAGGGTAAGGGTCTGGGAGTTATAGAGGTTTGTCTCCGGGGAATACAGGTTCTCCTGGTCAGATCGGGCGACGCTCTGGCTGGAGAGATATGGGAGAACGAAAAAAGCCGCAATAGCTGCCAAAGAAAAACAGGCTTTTTTCGTGAAAAGCCGATTTAAAAGAGGTTTTTTGATTCCTGCCCCTTTAGCATTGATGGAAGGCACGGAATCTTGTGAGTTTTTTCTTATAAGCCTATGTTTAACCTTTGTCTTACCTTAGCATCCTGTATTTCTGTCGCTCCGGGCTATAAAACAAAAATTTGAGCTATTTCTGACTCCTTGAGGACATCAGAGGTAACCCATGAGAACAATCCTATCGGATAGCCCCGGGGGAGTCAACGCAAATGTGGATAACCTCAAAACCTTGACGACAGGTAAAGAAGTATTGTCCACTTGGCCTATTTCTAAAGGCTTTTATGATATAATTTCCCCATGAATTTGGAATCTAGAAAAACCAAAGATTTGGGTGAGTTGGCCGATATTCTAAAAACGGCCGAAGCAGAGGATCGGCAGAAGGAGGGAGTAAGGGCGATGGAGGAGGTCCAAGCTCGGGCCAGAGAAGAAGCCGAAAAGGATAAAGCTGCAGAAAATGTACAGATCGATGTTTCAGGAGTTGAGCCGGAAGTTACCCAAGAATTCGAAAAGTCTCAAGAACAGCACGGAGGGTACAGATGGGAGAACGGTGACGGGAAGACTTTTCAGCCTCTTTTAAAACAAATAGACCGTATCGCCTTGGAAGAACTCACTAAGGCCCAGATAAAGAAATATGCTGAAGAGATCGCCAAGGGGAATTATCCTTCTAAGGCAGGGTCCATAAAATTTTTTAATGAACACGAACAAGAGATAGACCGAGAGGTGCAGATCATAAAGGCAAAGGATAAGGAAGCAAATCTAAAGGAGACTATTTCAAATAATTTTCCAAATAGTGAGAAGCCTTCTGGGGCAACCGAGAAGAAGTCGAGTGGTGTTGGCCGCATGAGGTTCGACGGCACTGATCCTTATGGACTTCGGATAAATAAGCAGATCAGGTATTCCAAATCACCTGAAAATTCAGCCAAATCTGCAGAAACTACAGAATCAGCATTTGCAAGATGGGATGGGAAGCAAGAAAGGATTCATCTTGAGCCCGGTTCGCAAGTTCGGGCTGGTTCGATTGAGGCGGAGCGCGAACCTGTTGGCCGGCCGGAATCTTTTAAGTTGGACACAAAACCAGAAGGCCTACCCAAAGAAGCTCCACGATTTGGAGAGGTGGAATCTCATGCCAGGGCTGGAGGAAAGACCATAATTAGTGAGAAAGCCCCTGCCGCGCCAACTGCTGCTCCGGAAAAGCCTAACGGGAAGGAACGAGTGGAGAAACCGGTTATTGAAAGGACAGAGGCACCTAAGCCTAATCCTGCGTCAGAAAGACTTCAAACGCCAGCTGCTGCATTTGAGGGGCGAACGGAAACGAAGTCTGAATCAAATAAGGAGCTTGACGGTCTTGTTCAATTCAATCTCGGAAAATTTGGCATTATTAACGGCAATGATACCGAAGAAGCTAAGGGCCTCAAGATGGCAGAACTTCGCCGTGAAATACCAGAGTTCTTTGCTCTCTCGTCAGCACAACAGCTCTATGCCCTTGAGAAGCTTAGTCAGAAAAAGTCACACAATCTAGATGTGGAGACCAAGCGAGCTATCAAAGACGCTGACGCCACTAATAAGAAGGGCGGAATATTCGGACGTATTGGACGAGGTCTCACCAGAACTGGACGCACTGCGACGCTTCGCAAAAAAACATTGGAAGAGATGAAAAAGGGCGGTCTTGCAAGCTATAAAGAAGATCTTCAGGGAATTGCTGGATTCACGCTTGCTCGCGGCAAACAGATCGAGGTTGGAGAGAAGGGTATGGTTATAAAATTCGTTAATCGCGGTGAAGAGGTAGAAGGAAAGCATGGAAAAATCATAGACGCGTATAACCGCGCTGCCACAGCTTTGGCCGAAACGCCGTACGTTCACACAACAGGCGATCTTACGCCTCTTGAAATAGTGGCCAGAAATAAATTCAAAAAGGCGGAAAAGGCTTTTGAGGCGGCACGAGCAGAACTTATGGCGTTCGAAGGAAAGGGTCTTCCGCCAGAAGAGATGAAAAAGAAAGTTCTTGAATTCTCAAACCTCGATGATGATATTCGTCTGAACCAGGCATACTCATATGATTCAAAAGATCTCTACGGCGATACAAGCATTTGGAACAAGATGGGCCAGATCGCGAATGATTACAAGATAACCGAAAAGGGCGGTTACGCTCTATCCGGTTTCGCGGCACGAACAATGGGCAAATACGCTCTTGGACTCGGCGGCGGCGTAGTCGCGTCTTCATTTATGGGAGGACTCCGCGGCTGGATAAGCAAGCGTCAGGAATTCAAAGAACTTGCAGAGCGAAAACGCTCGGGCGATGACGTTAAAGGCAAAGAAGCTGTCGGGGTTAAAGAGGTTATTGACGGCGCTAGCTATGCGGCAAAGATAGACAAGCTTATTGCCGAGATAGAAAACGCAAAAAGTCCGAAGCGAGACGCGCTCATCCAGAGTTTGCAGAACCGAGTTATGATTGCGCGCGAGCGTGATGAAATGGGACTTGTAAACTTTGGCAAAGCTAACAAAGAATTGGCGGCGAAATATGACTTCTTCCGAGCGCTGAAGGCTGCCAATAGAATTCTTCTTGAAACTGATCCGGAGGTCATGAAGACGGCTGATGCTGTGGCGGAAAGAATGCAGTCGCTCTATTTCAAAGATGAAATAAAAGATGTAGAAAAGAAAAAAGCGATCAAGGCATCAATCAAGCGTGGCGCTATAGCTGGGGCAGGATTCTTTGTCGGAGGCTTTATTGCAAACGACCTGGCTTTCCATAATGGCGAATGGACGAAAGGCGCTATCAAAGATGTATCTGACCTGAGCGAGAAGGCTCTTGGAGAGCTAAAAGAATTCGCCAAGGAAGCAAACGCAGCAGCGAATGTGCAGTTTGCGAAACTGGGAAGACTTGGCCTTGACGCTATAGACGGAAACAGCGCCATGAATCCTGAAGCTACAGGCATCAATAAGCCTAGTTTCCATAAAGTTGAAGTCATGCCGGAAATTCCACGGCTTGAGCAGACGTTTTCTATGGTGGGCGGACGAGGAGCGATTGGCGCTATCGATGAACTTCAGGAGAAACTTCTGGCTCGCTATGGCGAGAACATGCCGGAGAATTTGAAAGCCTTTATGGCGGCCAAGCCGGAGAAGCTCGCGATTGATTGGGGCTTTTATCGCCCAGGCGAAGAGGCTGAGAGCGCCGCTGTTATGAAAGGCGCGAAGTTTGGTATTACAAACGAAGGCCAGATTACGTTTGAAGATCATGAGGGCAATGTTGTCAGACTTGGTGGCGGCGAGAAATTTGCCGGCCGAATGTATGACGGTAGTCCAAAGGCGGCAGCTGCCATCGTTGACGAGACCCCGCGAGTTGATTTTGCTGACATTGAGGCGCAGCACCAGGCGACTGGCTGGGAACATCAGAACGCTGGTACCGGCGAAATATTCTCAAGAGAAGTTCCTATGCAGCCTGGAATGGGCGGGGCGAATGCGGAGCTCATGGCTTCGACAAGCGGTGGTCCTGTCGGAGCTGAAACTATTGGCACCATCTCTGGCGTGCCGCCTGAAGGAATGTCAGTCGCGACCCCTGAAATACGGGGAACAGTGGTGGCCAAGTACGACGACTTCGGTCGCGTGACTCGCATGGCGTGGGCGCCGCAGAGCAGGATTGATGAAGTCGTAAAATTCAAAGCGACTCCTGATAAATTCCTAGTTGATGACCTGGAGCACTCAGGTCTTAAGTACCCGACTCGCTCTTTTGGCACATCAGAGCTTCGAAATACCGAGATGACAAAATACTGCATCTCATATCTTGAGTGGCGAAACATGCTGAAGTCAGGCGGTTTCCAGCCGGGATCACCGGAGTATAACTACATCACCGGTCAGATGAGACTAGTTGGCTCAGCTATCGAAGCCAAGTCGGGAGCAATCTTCCGTCCGATCCAAGAAGACGGGATTCTCCGAGGCCTCAAGGCTCCAAGAATAGAAAATATCCCGACAGCTCCAGCGAGTCCGATGCCACCAGAGCCGGAAATGCCCAGCGCCAAGGCGCCGGCCCCGGTAGAAGATTTCACCGGTCGCCCAGGCTCATCTGAAGTATTGAAATTCCAGGATGGGAATGGGGTAAAAGCCAAGCTTGAATTCTTGAAAGACGAGAACGGAAAGATATATGGCATCGGCAAGGAAAGCGGTATGAAAACGCCTTTTGATAATAATTCCGAGAAGTTCTTGGAAGATAATTGGAAAGACTTGGCAAAGGCCGAGGCTGAGGCCAAGGGCAAGGATCTTAGAATATTTGAGAAGCAGATAGAGCTCCGAGCAAAGAACTACGTCCAATACGAAACCCTGATCAAAAGCAGCTTCTTCAAAGATCTTCCGCCAGATGGTCAGGAAGTTATCAAGCAAGAATTGGCGAAAATAGTGAGTCGCTATGACAAATTCCTCAAAAATGAGCAATATGCCGATATCGCGGCATCTATAAAGGGCAGATCATAAAGTCTCGTGATATAGTGTTGTGATGAATCCCGTTAGTGACCGCGGTCGCTAGCGAGAATTCGTTATCTGAATATGGAATTCTTACTTTATACAAATATTAGTACTATGGCAGTTTGCGGGACGACCGCGACCTGTCACTAACGGGATGAATTACCTCGAAGGCCTAAACGATCGGCAGAAAGAGGCCGTCCTTCATAAGGACGGCCCTTTGCTCATTGTCGCTGGCGCGGGCGCGGGGAAGACAAAGACTATCACACACAGGATTGCGTACCTCATCGAGCAAGGTGTGCCGGGAGAACAAATTCTTGCCGTAACCTTCACAAACAAAGCCGCCAAAGAGATGAATGAGCGCGTGCAAAGCTTGGTAGCACTGCCGGATTTCGCCGGGAGACCGACTATTTGTACATTTCACTCGCTGGGTGTCAGGATCCTTAAAGAAAACGCTAGAGCACTCGGACTTTCGCGATTTTTCCCAATCATGGATGACGATGACAGTATGTCTCTCATTAAAGAATCCATGAAAGAGCTCGGCATTGATCCGAAGACTGTTTCGCCTCGTTCGGTTCGCTCATTCATCTCGCGCTCGAAGAATGATTTTTTATCGGAGCAGGATTTCTCCGATCAGAATGTGAAGTCGTATCAGCAAGCCATCAATCTTTCTGTTTGGAAAAAATATGAAGAGAAGAAAAAAGCCGCAGGAGGACTTGATTTTGACGACCTCTTGCTCGAGACAACAAAGCTTCTTCAGAAGAATCCAGAAATACTCGCGGTATATCATGCTCGCTGGAGATACATTCATGTGGATGAGTATCAAGACACGAATAAAGTGCAGTATGTGCTGACGCAGCTCCTTGCCAAGGCGAGCCGGAACATCTGTGTGGTTGGTGATGGTGACCAAAATATTTACAGTTGGCGTGGTGCCGACATTGTAAACATCTTGAACTTCGAGAAGGACTATCCCGACGCTAAAGTGGTACTACTCGAGGAGAATTATCGCTCGACGAAGACGATACTTCACGCGGCGAACTCAGTTATAAAGAAGAATAAAGAACGAAAAGAAAAGAATTTATTTACATCAAACGATGATGGTGACATGGTCTCACTTTTTGAAGCCTATAACGATAGAATCGAAGCTGAATTTGTGGCCGAGAAATGCGTCGAGCTCATGGATAAAGGAATTAAGCCGGAAGACATTGCCGTTCTTTATCGCGCGAACTTCCAGTCGCGTCTTCTGGAAGAAAAGATGCTCACATATTCCGTGCCTTATCAGGTACTTGGGGTTAAATTCTTTGATCGAAGAGAGGTGAAAGATGTTTTGTCGTACCTGCGGCTCGCGTTTAATCCGAATTCCTCTGTCGATATCCGCCGGGCAATATCTTTCCCAAAGCGCGGGCTCGGGAAAGTCGCTGTCGAGAAAATCCTTGCAGGAGAAAAGGATAAATTACCGATGAAGACACTTATAAAAGTGAATCAGTTTTTTGAATCTATCGAAAAGATGCGCGAATATGCCGAATCGCATCTTCCATCAGAGACGTTGAAGTATGTCATCAAAGCTTCCGGCATAGAAGCGGAACTAAAAGCCGGGAAGTCTGACGACGATATCGACCGGCTTGAAAATGTCATGGAAATGGTTTCGTTCGCAGCTAAATATGACAGTTTTCCACCGATCGAGGGTATTGAAAAACTTATCGAAGAAGCGAGTCTTGCATCTGATCAGGATTCGCTCTCGTCCGAAGGCGAGGCGAAGAAAGAAAAGAATAAGCGTGGTGTGAAGCTTATGACCGTGCATGCCTCAAAGGGGCTCGAGTTTAAATACGTGTTCATCGTCGGACTTGAAGGCGAGCTTTTTCCGCATGTCCGCGACGACATGTCGGATATCGAAGAAGAGCGCCGCTTGTTTTACGTTGCCATTACGCGCGCTCGCGAGAAACTGTTCCTGACTTACGCCACGCTTCGCCAGCTTTTTGGTGAGACCAAACTCCAAATGCCGTCGCAGTTCCTAAATGATGTCCCGCAGGAAATACTTTTCCGCGAGGAAAGGGAGTCGAGCGGGTTTGGGAATAATGTGATATATCTAGATTGACGCTCCGCAAAACATGAGATTTCCTCACCCTGCGGGAGCGCTTCACTAGGTCCTCGGGATTCGAAAATCTCATGTTTTGACTCCGCTAAGAGTAATTTGATTAATAGAATGATTATGCGACCAAAGAAATCACTCGGGCAGAATTTTTTGAAGAGCGGAAAAGCGCTCGGGGATATTGTTCGTGCGGGGGAGGTGAGTGCCGATGATGTGGTGCTAGAAATTGGTCCGGGGAAGGGAGCGCTGACGGAGAAACTCCTCGAAACCGGCGCGAAAGTTTTCGCCGTCGAAAAAGATCGTGATTTGATTCCACTTCTCACAGAAAAATTCGCTACATACATTGCTTCCGGAAAACTAACCCTCATCGAAGCCGACATCCTCGACTTCAATCCTTTAAGCTATAAGCTAAAAGCTAACAGCTATAAGCTCATGGGCAACATCCCGTACTACATCACGGGCGCCATCATCCGAAAATTCTTGGAGTCCGATTATCAACCATCGCTTGCCGTTTTTCTAGTCCAAAAAGAAGTCACGGAGAGAATCGTCGCGCGTGATGGGAAGGAATCGATCTTGTCGCTCTCAGTCAAAGCTTACGGCGAGCCAAAACTCGTGGCCAAAGTCCCAAAAAGATACTTTACTCCGGAACCGAAGGTCGATTCAGCCGTGCTTTTAATCGACAATATAAGTAAAAAGAATTTTCGAAATCTCAAGGAGGACGACTTTTTCTTCTTGGTTAAAGCAGCTTTCGGCCAAAAGAGGAAGACAATGCTAAAAAACCTTACCGGAGCCGGGATTTCCAGGGAAAATCTGGTATTTCAGGCCGAAAATATGGGGCTTGATCCGAAAATAAGGGCCGAAGACCTAACCATTCAGCAATTTCTGTCTTTAACGAAGGCTCTTTTCCCGAATAAACAGTAGCAAAAACGAGATCCTTGCTATGATAGCGGTATGAAAGCATTGCGCTATTTATTTTTAATTGTTTTGATTGCGGCCCCCTTATTAACGCTTGCTGCAGTTCTCAGGCCCTTTGGCGGACGCATAGCAACAGCGCCTACGCCAGGAGTCTCATGTCCGGCCGGTAAACAGCCCGGCAGTCCTTTTACTGTATTGCCGGTGACACCAATGCCGCCATGGCTAATGGTCGGAGACTATCATCCCATCTCTACAAAATACCAGCTTGTTCCAAGTGCTTGGATTCTCGGTTTATATATACCTACTCCTATCCCAGAGTGCGCCTCCAACTCTCTCCCGCCAGTGCCTGTAAGTGGTTTTAGGACGTATATGCACGGAACTTCTGTTTCTTATTAAGCAATACAATATGAACTCAAAGTATCTTCCCAGCAGAAAATTTGTCATCTTCATCGGCTCAGCCATTCTTCTCGGCGTCCTGATTTGGGTTGGCTCGATGGTCCTCGGGAAGAGCGCGACATATACGAAAAAAGAAAAAGACAACTCTGTTGCCGGCTCTAGCGAATCAGAGAATTTTTACACCATGGACTCGGACAAAGACGATATCTATGACTGGGAAGAGGGGCTTTGGGGCACGGACCCGAACAAAGCCGACACGGACGGCGACGGGGTAAGTGATGGCGAGGATATAAAAGAAAGGAAGGAGGCAATCCAAGATAGAAATGACATAGAAGGGGAAATAGCGCTTTCTGAAGATTTGAATCAAACAGAAATATTTGCCCGGCAGCTATTTTCAGCTGCATCGCTCGCCAATCAAAGTGGCGGGTTGTCGCCAGAGTCGCTTAACAACTTTTCTGAGTCGTTTGGTAAATCGATCTCTGGTGCCAGCATTGCTGATCTCTACCGTCCATCTGACCTGAAACTCGGCCAAGTATCGGCTGCAGAATACAAGAAAGACTTATCGATGATTTTCAAGCCGTACCTGGATTCTAAGTTGTCGACTGAAAGCGCAATATATCTAATGTCTACCGGCAATGTTTCGGCAGAAACGGATATTGAAAAGCTTGCCGAGCTGCATCATGGCATCTCTAACTCGCTCGCCTCACTCGAAGTGCCTTTTGCTGTAGCTGGACCGCATCTTGCGATGGCCAATAATTCGGCCAAGATCTCGCTCGCTCTTCTGAATCTGAAGAATTTGGAGCAGGATCCAATACTTGCCATGATCGGCCTGCGACAGTACTTCGAATATTCGACGGAATATGAGAAAGCTTTATCTGATCTCTCCGCATATTTCAAAGCTAATGGTATAATTTAAATGTTTTTTATGACTGGACGCAAAGCTCTGAAAATAATCCTCTCGCTTTTCCTTATAGCAACAATCATGGCGCCAAACGCCCTGCCTTTTTCCGCGAAGTATGCTGCGGCCCAAAGCGCAAATGGGGAGCTAAGCGGTTCAGCTGGGACGGGCTTCAATGCTGGGGGAATAATCGCTTCGGCCATCTCGTGTTCTGGTCTCATGGATAAACTGGCTAGTGCGCTCTCAAGCCTTTTTTCGGTCACCGAAGTTCCGGTCGGCGACGCAGGACTCCGAACAAAGGAGAACTGCATGGACGCTATCGTCCATCAACTCGTAGTTATGATCCTCGACAAGATTACGCTTGCGACTGTTGACTGGATTAATAGCGGTTTCGAGGGTCAGCCGCTATATCTTTCTGATCCTGAAGATTTTTTCACAAATATTGCCCAGGATGAAATCAATCGTGTTACTGGTTGGTATGGTTGCACGACTGGAAATGTGAATTGCGGCGAAGACTATCCTTTCGGTCAGATTGTCATGAGTAATATCATATCGACAATTCAAAGTCAGCTGGCAGCCAATGTCAGATTTTCACTAAACCAGGTTTTGGCTCACGGAACATACGAAGAATACAAGTTTGATTTCAATGTCGGTGGCTGGGCCGGGTATACAGCCATGCTTCAGCCTAACAACAACATTTTCGGCAACAATTTACTTATTAACAAAGAACTCGGTCGCAGGATTGGCGGTACATCAATGACTATCAGTCAGAATTTCAAAGCCCAGGTTACTGAGTCCGGAGGTTTTTTGAATCAGCGACGTTGTGTCCTTACCGCTACAAACGATCCTGGCGACTACTATATTCCTAAAGACGACGAGATGCATGTTCCTCCTGGAGGACCAATTCCGCAGGCGGTTTACAATGCCGCCAATATGAACGGCCCGTACGACGTGCCGACCGAGACGCAACAAGCAACCCTTACCGAGTACACTCTTCGGAGCGAATGCAAAGAGTGGCGCACGACAACTCCCGGAAACATCGTCTCGAGCAAAATTACCAGCGCTCTTAACATTTCTGATAACAAATTGATCCAAGCCGATGAAATTTCCGAGAGCCTCGGCCTCATCTTTGACGCGCTCATCAACCAGCTTGTGAATACCGGCCTTGAATCCCTGAGCTCCTTCGCTTCGAGCGACGGAGGCGGCGGAGGACTCAACAGCGTCTTGGTGGCCCAGGTCAACGGCGAGCAGCCAGGACAAGTGACGAACGGACAGGCTCCACCTCCGGCTATTGATGCCATTACCGGTACAGGTTACTCGCAAGAGCCGCTACTTTTGGTACAGCAGCAGTATATCCAGCTTGCTCAACAGGCTGTTCCACAGCTTGATACCCTTATGAAGAAAATACGGGCGCTTGATTATTGTGTTCCTGGACCTCATCCTTCTTGGCTTGACGAAGCAGAGGAAAATTTCCAGAACGTGCTTCTGTCCGTACAGCCGTTTGTTTCAAGTAATCCTGATTCCGGCGATGCTGAAGAAGAAAATCAGTCCTATTATGCCGCTGCCATTAATACCATTACCGGAATCAATATCTCTGAAAGTCCCGCGATGCATAACCATACGCAGTTCACGGCGTTTATGAATAACGTCTTTAACAAGTACGCGGCCAGGATGCAGGATACTGCTAACATGGGCTACAGCAGGTTCTTGGCGCCGCCGGCGACTCGAGTTTTCTTGCAGAACCTGATGGATGAAATGGAAACCTACCAGACGACCTATGATAATTTGAATGAATATTTGACCAACATTACTTCATATATGCCGCAACTGATACAAATTGACGCTGCGCTCAACGATTTGGCTGATGGAAATGGAGGCGTCTTGGACGAAGATGATCCGCAGGTCCAGGCGCAAATCTCTTTGTTTAATAGTATTTCCGATCACTTTGCCACAGAGGCTCAGCTCGACTACCTGGAGGTTAATTATGTTCTATATCAGAACCGTGAGACAACGGTTAATAGTCATATAAACAGTTGCTTGGCCGAAACGGTGAACGTTCCGTATCAGCCGGATCAACGAGTCATGTATCCGACTCCGATCCTGCCAACATACCAGCAGAACGATGGCGCCGAAATACCTACTAACATGCCGAATTTCGATGACGCTTTCCTTCCGGGTGTTGATTTTACAGACAACACTAACGGTGGAGATATCGATGTCTCGTTCGAAAATGTTCAAATTATTGGTTCTGAGCCTCTTACCATCTTTGAAACGGTTCTGCAATCAGTCTATTAAGGATAAAAGGTCGGATTTGCACACATTAGAGCCCCGGAAACGGGGCTCTGGTGCTATAATCTCCATATGCTTGCGCCTTTTGCGCACGATTAATGAAAAAGAAATTCGGCATTGCCATAATGTTTTTTTCGATTGTTCTTGGAACTGTTTTTGTTCCGGCTTTTTCAGCATATGCTCAGGCCAATGTCGACACATCTGACTACAACGACTATGAAGCAAGGCTTCAGGATTGCGGGGTTCTGGGAGATTCCAACCTGACAGCCTGTCTTGTCGAGGCTTTGTATTACTTGGTGCTGACGCCTTCGGCTTGGTTCGCCCGCGTGACTGGTGAACTGTTCGATTATTTCGTCCAGTATTCCCTCGACACGAATTCATACCGTGGGAATGACAATTTTATTGAACGCGGTTGGTCTATAGTTCGTGATATTGGAAACGTCCTATTTATCTTTGCTCTTCTTTATATTGCCATCACGCACATACTCCAAGCTGGTACGTCAGGGACAAAGAAATTTCTAATCAATCTCATCATTGCGGCGCTGCTGATTAACTTCTCGCTCTTTTTCTCTCGCGTCATCATAGATGGTGGGAATGTTCTGGCTCGCGCGTTCTATAACAACATAGAGATCCCGAATGACGACAACCTGCAGTATCACACTATCTCCCAGGGAATCGTGATGCATGTTAATCCGCAGCGCCTGCTTGGCTCCGAACTTTTTACGCCAAAATATTCGAGTGATCCTGATGTGCCAGAAGGAAAAGTCGATAACGGGTATGCGGCACTAATTCTCGGTATGGCCACAGCAGTCAATATTGTCATGGGGATCACGTTTCTCTCTGTTGCGCTTCTCTTCGTTGGTCGCGTTGTGGGACTATGGTTCTTGATGATCTTCTCGCCGTTTGCGCTGGCTTCTATTGCTGTTCCAAATTCCGGCAAGATCTTTGGTCAGTTTAGCTGGAGCGGCTGGATCGATCAGATATTGAAGCTTTCATTCATGGCGCCGGTCTTCCTGTTTTTCCTCTTTCTCCTCATCATGTTCCTCCAAATCATTTTCCAGACGAACGTATCTGACGCTGACAAGACGACAGTGCAGTGGATTCTCGATGTTGTCATACCATTTGTCATGGTCATATTTATTCTCAATAAGGCAAAGAAAGTCGCGGCAGACATGGCTGGGGAAGCGGGCAGCGCGGTCAAGAGCGCGGTTGGTTCTGCCGCAGGGTTTGCTGTCAGCACTGTGGGTCTCGGTATTGGGGCTACAGCATACATTGGCCGTAATACTGTCGGTAGGCTCGCATCTTCGTCGATAAAACGTCAACAGTTCCAAGAACGAGTTGCTTTGAATAATATGAAAGCCAAGGAGTCTGAGCGAAAAGCTGAACAAGCTACGAACGAAAAAGAACGGTTGGCTCATATTCGTGACGCAGAAAAAGCTCGAGCAGCTGCGGTAAGAAATGCGATGGTTGTCAATCGAATGGATAAATTTAGAAAGGGTAGCTGGGATATCAGGAAGACCGACTGGATGAAGAAACAAGGAGGCCTGGCCGGAGTTGCTTATGATGTTGGCGCGAAAGCGGGTGGCTGGTCAAAGTCTCTGGCAGGGGAGTTATTTGATTCAAAGACTAAACTTGATATCGGTAAAGCCAAAGACACGAGTCGTTCGAAATACGAGGAGGATCAGAAAAAGAAGGATCTTGAAAAGGCAAAACTTTATGATGTGCAGGATCGAGGTGATCTTGAAATGATCAAATACGAAGCGCGCAAAGGCTTGAATGGCAAGACGGAAGCTATAGAACGCATTGATGAATACATAGAAGAAACTACTAATTCCAAGAAGATTACAGAAACGGAAAGAGAGAGACGGCTTAAAGATGCAGAGAATTGGAAGAAGGCGCTGGTCGCTGCTGTCACTGATAAGGATGTTATAGATGTTATATCGGGTAAAAAAGCTCAAGAAATTGATAATCCTGCATATCAAGATCTGAAAGAATCGCTGGAAGAGAAGCAGACTCGCAGAAATGAACTGCAGGCAATAAAAAAACGCGAAGGAAGACTCTTGCCTGAAGAGGAAAGGGAGTTGAATGGACTAGATGGAGAAATAGCGGCAACTAATTTGGAATTGAAGAAAACGAAACAAAAGATAGCTGACCCTGACAACCCTGGTTATTCTGGCGTTGAAGATCACGCGAAAACAATAGCGGGACAAGCAAGAGACGGCTACGCCACCATTGTTGAGAATAAAAATATTACCAACGATATATTTAATCTTGGGGTAGGAAAGAGGGAAGCTGCGGCCAGGGCTGATGAAATAAGACGAGGCGTAAAGCCAGATGACTGGAAAGACAAGTTCAAGAAACTAGCAAAAGAGGTTGGAATGGATGAAAAACCAAAAGATGAACCAAAGTCTGATGATGGAGGAGGTGATAAAAAATAAAATAAGATCATGACGGTAACATCACCTGACAAGTTAATAGAAGAACATTTGGCATCCCTGCCTGAGCCTATTAAAAAGGCCATCGCTTCTTTCGACTGGGCGAGGGAGGTCTTCGATATTGGTCGAAAGCATAACATGCATATCGATCGCATTGGCGAGCTTCAAACTGAAGTCATGCTTGTCGTATTGGGACTCATTTCTCCTCGGGATTTCCAGACTGAACTAATGGAGCGAATCGAGCCTAATCACGATATTGCTATAGAAGTTTCTGACGAGGTGAATAAACGCGTCTTTATCCGGATCCGGGAATTCATGAAAAAGTATTATGAGGACGACGGCACGCCAAAAGCTGTGGCGGAACCACCCGACGCCATAAAATCCGCCGAGAAAAAGGTGCTTAATGGCGCGGGAATTCGGCTTGAGGGCGACCCTGAGCCTGAACCAGCGAAAATCACCATGGGTCCCGCGTCCATTTCGTCCGAAGAAGATGGAATCATCTCGCTTGGATCGTATGATGACTCTGATTCGGCAGCGCCAACTCCGAAAATAGATCCGATCGTGCAGAAAGTCGCGCAGACGATGGAGAAACAGGAAGTCAGACCGTCGCCAATCACTGTCATCAAGGCCGAGAATGCGCCAAAAGGTTTTTTGGATCCGTATAGAGAAGTTGTTGAGTAAGTAGAAAGTAGTAAGTCGTAAGTCGCACGAACGATGAACGAGCAAATAAAAAGAGGGCACAAGGATCTTGTAGTATGGCAAAAGGCCATGGACTTGGTCGAGGAAATTTATAAGTTGATTAAAGAGCTTCCAAAGGATGAGAAGTTTAATCTGGTTTCACAGATAAGCAGATCAGCTGTATCTATACCCTCAAATATTGCCGAAGGGTATAGAAGGGGGTCTGATAAATCATTCAAACAATTTTTATTAATTGCCTTCGGTTCAAGCGCCGAACTTGAAACTCAAATTGAGCTGGTCAAGAGACTGGTTTTAGCCCCCAATTTTGATTTTAAAGCAGTTGATAATCTCTTGTCTGACACCATGAGATTACTGAACGCTTTCATAAAGAAACTAGGTTGATCAAAGAGTTATCCGTGCTACTTACGACTTCCGACTTCCAACTTACTGCGTTATAATTAACTCATGCGTTTCCAGGTTCCCCAATTCATCGACATCGAAGACAAGATCTTCGGACCGTTCACGTTCAAGCAGTTCGTCTATTTGGCGGGCGGCGCCGGCGCGTCTTACGCCATTTTCAAGCTTTTGCCTATCTACATCTCCGTTTTGCTTATCTTGCCGATCCTTGGAGTCGCCATGGCACTTACTTTTTACAAAGTGAACGGCAAGCCGTTCATTGATATCCTCCAAGCCTGGTTCATATACACCTTCAAATCGAAGCTTTTCATCTGGAAGCAGCGCAAGGTCGAGAAAAAGAAAGAAGTTGTAGAAAAGAAGCCAGAAGCTCATCCAATGTCGAACATTCCAAAGCTTACGGAGTCGCGTCTCTCAGATATTTCTTGGAGCCTAGATGTCCTAGACATGCAGCAGAAGGATAAATAATTTTTTATGGCACTTAATGCAAGAGCATCACAGCAGTTCGTTCCGATAAAAGAGATCCAAGATGGGATCGTCGTTTTGAAAGACGGCGGTCTTCGGGCAATTCTCATGGCTTCTTCCATTAACCTTTCTCTAAAATCGGAGGATGAGCAAACTGCGACGATCATGCAGTTCCAAAATTTCTTGAATACGCTCGATTTTTCCATACAGATCTCGGTGCAGTCGAGGAAATTCAATATCACAAACTATGTAGCCCTGCTTGAGGGTCGGGTTAGGGAGCAGACCGAGCCGCTTCTAAAGATTCAAACTGAAGAATATATTAAATTCATTAAGGATTTTACCGAAACGACCAACATTATGACCAAGCACTTTTTCTTGGTCATACCCCTAATGCCACTCAAAGGTGCTGACGGTGGTCTAATGGACAAAGTGCTGCCGGCGAATAAAACAATGACGCGCGCAGAGAAGGAAGAGGCTTTTAGCGAGGAGCGCTCACAACTTGAACAGCGTATTGCCGTTGTTGAACAGGGACTTTCTCGCATTGGCGTCCGAACTCTTCAGCTCAAAACGGAGGATGAGGTCGAATTGTTTTATCGCGTCTTCAATCCGGGCGACGCCGAAAGTCCGATTGATATAACTAATCAAGACAAATAATTTATGGGACTTCTAGATCTCCTCTCGGGGAAAAAACCAAAGAATCCGAAGAAAGAAATCCTGCCGGTATTGCCGGAAGAGATTTATCAGGCTGCGACTTTGGAGCTTCAGGATATTTTGGCGCCGTCGGCTCTTAAAATATCGCCGAAGGCCCTGAATCTCGGCGACAAAATCGCCCGAACGTATTTCGTCATTTCATACCCAAGGTTCCTATCAGACAATTGGTTCACTCCAATCATAAACCTCGACAAGATCTTCGATATTGCGATCCACATCCATCCCTTGGATACGAACACCATTCTCCGAAAATTTCAAAAGAAAGTGGCTGAGGTTCAGAGTCAGGTTAATGTTAGAGAATCAAAAGGCCTTGTGCGTGATCCGGTTCTCGATACGGCGTATCAGGATCTTGAAGCTCTTCGTGACTCTTTGCAACAGGCTCAAGACAAGATGTTCGACGTTGGACTCTACATCACCATTTACGCGGATTCCATGCCGGAGCTTTCGAAGATTGAGAATGAAATCAAGTCGATCCTGGAAGCCAAGCTTGTCTATATCAAGCCAGCGCTATTTCAGCAGGATGTTGGTTTCAATAGCGTGGCGCCGCTTGCGACAGACTTCTTGGCTGTTCATCAGAAGATGAATACCGAGCCTCTTTCATCCATCTTTCCATTCGTCTCTTTCGATCTTTCGTCCGACAAGGGAATTCTTTACGGCATAAATCGTCACAACTCTTCTCTGGTTATTTTCGACCGCTTTTCGCTCGAAAACTATAACTCGGTCACGTTTGCCAAGTCCGGTTCGGGTAAATCATATTCAACCAAACTAGAGATTCTCCGAACGCTCATGTTCGACGCGGAAGTCATCGTGATCGACCCCGAGAGGGAATACGAATATCTCTCTGAGGCCATTGGTGGCCGGTATTTCAATATTTCGCTCTCGTCCGAACACCACATCAACCCTTTTGATTTGCCTATTCCGACCGCCGATGAGACGCCGGAAGACGTTCTTCGCGCCAACACTATCCAGCTGGTTGGAATGTTTCGTATCATGCTCGGGGGCCTCACTCCGGAGGAAGACGCGATTATCGACAAGGCTGTGACAGAGACCTACGCTCTAAAAGACATCACGTCAGATTCGGATTTTGCAAACATAGAGCCGCCTCTCCTTTCTGATTTCGAAATGGTTCTCGGTGGAATTGAAGGCTCAGACTCAATCATGACTCGGCTAGCCAAATACACGAAGGGTTCCTGGAAAAATTTCATTAACCAGCCGACAAACGTTGATATTAACAAGCGTTTTATCGTTTTCTCTGTTCGCGACATGGAAGACGATTTGAAGCCGGTTGCGATGTATATCGTCACGCACTTTATCTGGAACGCCGTCAGGAAGAATCTCAAAAAGCGCCTGCTTATCGTTGATGAGGCCTGGTGGATGATGAAGAGCGAAGATACTGCTTCCTTCCTTTACAGTATCGCCAAGCGAGGACGAAAATACTTCCTCGGCCTCTCAACCATCACTCAGGACGTGAATGACTTCGTGGAGAGCCAGTACGGCATGGCTATTGTCACGAACTCTTCGATGCAGCTACTCCTCAAGCAGTCCACGAGCTCGGCCGACGCTCTCCAAAAAGTCTTTAACCTGACGGACGAGGAAAAATATCTCCTGCTCGAATCGGAAGTCGGCGAGGGCATCTTCTTTGCGGGCTTGAAGCATGTTGCCATAAAGGTCATTGCCTCATACACCGAAGATCAGATCATTACTTCGGACCCATCCCAGGTTTTGGCGATCAAGAAGGCTAAAGAGCAATTCCGAGAAGACGAAAAGGAGTTCGTGCGTACGGAAGGCGAACGTTTGGCAGGGGCCATGAATATTGAAGAAAGGCCAGAACCGACGTCATCTCCGGTCGAAGAATCGCCGACTAGACCCGCACAAGTTGTGGCTGAGCCAGAAAATCCAATTCCTCCCGCAAAGTCTACGGGGCCGAGGCCTCAGACAGAAACAGAGAATCTGGCCGAAGAGAGCGAGGGGCTGTCTGACGAGATTGATGATTTGGAGAAGATGTTTAAAGAATATTAGGAAGCTCCGCAGAATGCTTATTTAGGAATCCTCCGAGATGCGCGCCCTCCATCCCTCGTAGCCCTCGGAATGGAGAAAACTGGCGCGCCCCCTCACGAAAAAGCTCCTAAAAGGGAGCTTTTTCTGCGGGTTCGTTCTCGGATTCCTAAATAAGCACTCTGCTCCGCGGAGAGCGGAGAGGTCTCAATAGTTTTCCTACTAGCAGCTTATAACTTCGGACTCGGTTTTGATATAATATTCCCATGAATCAAGACAATACGGACCCGAAGACTATCAACTCTGATGACCAGAATACGATGGCTGATGCGGGCGTCGACATAACCGGCGGATCGGGGGAGAATATTGCCGAAGGCGAGAAGGAACAGGCGTCGGAAGTCATGGATATTGATAGTTCGGCAGATGATGCTACGGCTGAAAAGGCCGGCATAAAGTTCGTCCAAACCGACAAAACTGATTTATCCGCGATGGCTGAGGCCAAGCAGAAAGCAGCATCTGACTCAAGGGCTCTAGAAGCTGAGTTTAAGGCGGAGTTTCCGGATTTCAAGGGTCCGCTTAAACCAGAATCAGAAAATGCTGTTATGGGTAAAGTAACTTCGCTCGGAACACTCCTTGCTAAAATTCAGGAAAAGCTTGGCTTAAAGAAGACATCGGTCCGGGAAGAGCTTGGAAGTCTCAAAAAGATGAAGGATGCTATCGGAAAAGACATTGAAGAGATCAAGGAGCTTGAGAGTTCAGAGCAAAAGATTAAAGAAGAGATTGGCAAAATTGAGTCCATTAGGAAAGAGGTAGAAGATATAGAAGAGAAGCTCGGAGAAGATTTGAAGTAGCAGCTATTTAAAATGACAAATCGGGACTTTTATAAAATATTTTTTGTTGCCGTTTTAGTTCTTTTGCCGTTCTTTTCTTACGCCCAGGTACAAGTTGGTCGTCGCATTACGCTCGTGGCTTCGCCTCAAAGCCCTGGACCTGGAGAGTCGGTTGTCATCACAGTTTCATCCTCTGAAATAAATATAGATCTTTCCAACATCGAGTGGTCGGTTGACGGTAAGTCGGCCCAAAAAGGCAAGGGGATGAGAAACTTTTCTTTTACCGCTCCTGGAAATGGAAAATCAAGCACCGTGAGTGTTAAGGTCTCGCCTCCGACCGGTACCACCGCGAACGAGTCAATAACATTCTCGCCGGCTGATATGGATATCATTTGGGAGGCTGAAAATGCATATACCCCTCCATTTTATAAAGGAAAGACGCTACCCTTGAAACAGGGCCAAGTAAAGATAGTGGCAATTCCGAACGTTAGGAGTCAAAGTGGAAATATGATGAAACCATCGGAGTTTGCCTTCAGCTGGAAGAAAGACGGCCAAAATATGCAGGGCCAGTCTGGCTTCGGCAAGACTAGCTTCTCGTACATGAGTCAGCTTCTTGAAGAGACCAATAGGATTGATGTCTTGGCTTCTAACGGCTTGAAACAGGTTGGCGGAGGAATCATTATTTCATATTTCGAGCCAGACTTCGTATTTTATGAAGTAGATACATTGCTTGGACCCAAATACCAAAGTGCGCTTCGTGATGGTTTTCGTCCTGAAAAATCGCAGTTAACGCTTGTTGCGGAGCCTTATTTCTTGCCAGCGAATTGGCAAATAGACCCAGGAACTACTTTTGAGTGGAAAGTAAATAATCAAAAAGTGGGCCCGAAAACGAAGAATACATTGGCTGTAAATGCTGCCTCTCAGACTAGTAGCTTCAATGTGAGTGTTACATATAATGAGGCTAAGAAACTTTTTCGCAAATTCTCCGAGACAATCAGCATAAATCCTAAATAATATGAGCAGATCTGCATACAAAAAAATAATTACAGTCGCATTCTTTTTCACCATCGCGGTTGTTTTTATGCCGAGCAAGGCAGACGCAGCGTGTGCAGTTAGTAGTGTTGCAATGCGTCCGAATGGTGTTCAGCCGACTCAGACAGGCGACACAGATCCGCCAACTCCGGATGATTTTCCAGGACCTAACAATCCGTATAGGAATGAGAATACGGGTTACGGGAATGAGGGTTATAATGACGACAATCCAAACTTTCCACCGTTTGTGTATGCGGATGTTAGTACCTCTGGCTGTACAAATGATTCTTTAATTTTTTCGGTAAAGACTCACGTCGAGGCTACTGACGGCGTTGAGGCAGTCCTAGAAGAGATTGTTGTCGTAACGACAAATTCCGATTACGTGTATATGCCTGGCCATACGGCCCACAGTAGCTCTTTTACAGTAGCTTACCGCGCGGGTGATCGTTACTGTACAGCTGAAGATTCGGTTTTTGATTGTCAGATATTTCTTGAGATAAAAAACTCCGATGGTCAACTTTTGTTTTCAAAAGGCACCGCTCAACAGCCAACTCTTTTGTATGAATGTGAATTACCCTGCGGACCCACCGGCGCAAATTGGCTTTTTGTCGGAGTTCAGGATTTTGGAGTCTCGCTCGACGCGCCGATGGGTGTTGATTTAGGAGACTTTGATTACTTCACTGAGGGGTACGACCAGTATCTGGCTCCGTTACCAGGATTCACTGCAACGACCACATCAACCCTAGGCGGTTTTCTGAAAGGTCTTTTCACCGTCCTCGTCATGGTCGCCGGCATACTGGCATTTATTATGCTTGTGCTTGGTGGTATTACTTATGCGACCGCCGACGCGATCAGCGGGAAAACCAGTGGCAAGGAAATGATGCTAAATGCGGTCTTGGGACTCATTATCGCTCTTGGAGCATGGGTGATTCTAAACAGCATAAATCCGAACCTGGCTTCAAACCTCTCGATAACCATTCCGAAAGCGAACTTCATTCCACGTTACGAGCCTGAAACCGGAGTTGGTGAAAACGTTGAGACGATCACTCTGAACCTTGTTGGCGGCGGCACCACAACCATGACAGCCTGCGACGAAACGAAAATTGTGCCCATAACAGCCTTTGGTAAGACTTTCCGAATACATCAGGGCCTTGTTACAAATATTCAGGCTGTCGAACAGCAGTGGCTTGCTATGCCAGAAGATCAGCGCTATAAGATAACCTCGATCGGCGGTTATAATTGTCGAAAGGTTAAAGGTACTCAAACATGGTCGAGTCATGCTTTCGGTACTGCAGTTGATATAAATCCGAACAAAAATCCTTTTACCAGCGGACCATTGGTAACCGATATGCCGCCAAGCTTTGTTCAGCTCTGGACAAGTCATGGGTGGGGCTGGGGAGGAGGTTGGGATAGTGTGAAAGACGCTATGCACTTCAGTAAATATCCGACAGCCGAAGATGGAGACGCTACAATTTCACCATAATTGTTTATGAGAAACTCAAAAGCATTCAAAATTCTAGCTTTCATCGCGCTCTTCCTCCTCATTATCTTTTCTTGGATTCTCTGGAAAGACGCGCAGGAAAAGAAAATTCGCGAGACGCCTCGCAATTCCGGTATCGAGGACCCGTTTGGGGCAGGGGCGGTGGATACAGAGCTCCCAAGCTCCGGCAGCGCTAATCAAGGTACGGGTACTACCGGCGGCCAGGATATTCCTGTCTCAAATCCGGTTCCTGATCAGTCGGTAACGGTCGTCGAAGATAGTCCTGCTCTCAGGCAGATTTCTGACAAGCCGGTTGCCGGCGCTACATTTGTCGTAGAAGAGCGAATAATTCCGGAAGAAGAGAGCGCAACGCCTGCCACAGGACTTATTGAGGTTTATGATTTCTCGGGGTATAAGACTATCCGTTTTGGTGACAAGGCTGATGAAATTATTGCCATCAAGACCGTACTCAATCGTCAAACGCCTTCGCCGGGACTTACAATAAACAATGATTACGATACCGACATGAAGAACGCGACTGTCGATTTTCAGAATAGGTCTGGGTTGCCGGGAGATGGTGTGATTGGCCCGAAGACTTATCAGAAGCTCAATTTGCTTCAGGGTATTACCGCTTTTACTTCCACAAAAAAGCCGGCTAACAAGGAATTTGTTCTGATGGCTCGGTTCGTCGATTCCGTAAGCGGCACAGTTCACGATAGAGCGGTTAGGAAAATGGAAGAAGAGAAAGCCGTGACGAAAACGAGCGTGCCGCGCGTAGTAGAAGCATTCTTTGATTCGACCGGCACAAATATCATCATGCGCTATCTCAAAGATAATATTATCGAAACATATCTCGCTAAACTTACTTTTCCAAAGATTGATCCAAACCTGACTCAAGAAGAGAAGGATAAGGTGTCTAAAGCCGCTCAAGTTTCCGGAGAGTTTCTTCCGGAAAACATCGAGACGGTTTCCATCTCGCGCGACAAGAAAAGCTTTTTCTATCTGAACCCTGTGGCGGGCGGTGTGGCCGGTATCACTTATAATTTTGCGACCAAAGCGAAGAAGCAAATTTTTGAAAGCCCTCTTTCAGAGTGGCTGGCTGATTGGGGAAGCGATGGAAAGATTTCTCTTACTACAAAGGCTTCAGGCTTAGTTCCAGGGTACTCGTATACTATAGATTCAAAGGTCGGTACCATGGCTAGACTTATCGGCGGCGAAAAAGGCCTGATGACACTTCTCTCGCCTGATGGTAAAAAACTACTTTACTCGACATTTGTGAACTCAAGTATTGAGACATTTATTTATGACCTTGCCGCTGGAAAATCAACAGGTATATCTCCGGCGGCGCTGCCAGAGAAGTGTGTATGGTCCAAGGATTCTAAAAATGTTTACTGCCTTGCGCCGATCAAGGCTATGTCCGGAAACATGCCTGACGATTGGTATAAGGGCAAGGTAACGTTTGACGATGCGCTCTGGGTCACGGATCTCATAAACTATAACGGCAACATTATCTATGATTTCAAGGCGAAGTCCGGCCAAGGAATCGATGCTGTAAATCCAGTCATGAATGCAACGGAAGATTACATTCTATTCAAGAATAGGAAAGACGGGACGCTTTGGGGGTACGACTTGAATAAGTGATTAGATTCTATTGGTTAGAGAAAAAACGAGCCGACAGGCTCGTTTTTTCTCCATAAGTTATTAACTGATCAACAGAAGCTACTTTTTCGTTTCAGGTTTCGTCATGATTTTGTCGACGACACCGTATTTTTTGGCCTCGTCAGCATCCATCCAGTAGTCACGGTCGACGTCTTTCTCGATCCGTTCGACTTTCTGTCCAGTGACTTTCGAGAGCATCCGATTAAGCTTGTCTTTAATTTTAAGAATATTCTGTGCTGTAATGGCAATGTCTGAGGCCTGGCCGGAAATACCGCCGAGAGGCTGGTGGATCATTACTTCGGCGTTAGGGAGAGCATAGCGCTTGCCTTTCTGTCCATGAGCCAGGAGGAGGGCTGCGCCTGAAGCCGCGATGCCGACACAGATCGTAGAGACATCAGGCTTCACGTGATTCATGGCGTCTATCATGGCCATGGTGCCGGAGACAGCTCCGCCCGGTGAATTTATGTAGAGGTAAATATCTTTCTTTGGGTCTTCAGATTCAAGAAAAAGAAGCTGGGCGATGATGGTGTTCGCTGTGCGGTCGTCGATCTCTCCGGTCAAGAAGATAATACGTTCGCGAAGAAGGCGAGAGTAAATATCGTACGCTCGCTCGCCGAATTGGGATTTTTCGATGACGGTTGGGATTAGCATGTTGAGTGAATTAGATGATAATGGTTACAGTTTACACTACTTCTGGCTTTCGAGGAATTTCATCACCTCTTCGTTTTCGAGGACGGATTCGATGTACGCGCGAGCGTTATTCTCATCTACGTCCTTATAGTTTTCCATAACTTTCTTCACCTCAGCGTTTACAGCGTCTGCCGGAGCTTTTATTTTCTCGGCCTTGGCAATTTCAGCGACTACGAGCTGGAGCTTGGCGCGCTTTTCGGCGTTCTCTCGCCAATCCTTTCTCATGTCTTCAGGAGTCTTGCCAAGGTTTTTCATGTAGTCATCGTACTTTAGTCCCATGCCTTCAATATCGGCTTTCATTTTGGATTCCATTTTCATGATTTCGGAATCAATTAGCACTTCTGGGACATCGATTGGGGTGTTTTCGATTATCTTTTCTATAATCTCGAGCCTTCTTTTGTCCTTGGCGCGGAACTCTTTCTCACTGCGGATATTCTCTGTGATCTTGGTTTTGAAATCCTGTAGACTTTCGAATCCGCCAAGCTTTTTTATGTATTCCTCATCAATCTCGGGAAGGGGTGCGTCAGCAGGAATCTCAGCGCCTTTGGCCTCTTCCTTTTGCTTCATCATTTGGACGTTCTTTAGTACGCCTTCGATCTCGGCGGGGGTAACTTCAGTTTTTATTTCATCTTTGTTAAAACTCTTGGCGATTGATTTATAATCGGCAAGCTTTACTTCTGGAAGCGTCGCAACAGTAATGCTAAACCCGAGGGGATTGCCCTTGGCTAGCTTTGTAATATTTATGCGAGGATAGCCGATGGCGTCAATCTTGTGTTCAGTCAGAATTTTAGGATACTGCTTCGATAGTGCTGTCTGAGCCATTTCTTCGAGTATTGCCATTTCATTCACATTCTTCTCAACAATATTTGCAGGAATGTGGCCTGGGCGGAAGCCGTCGACTTTGACGTGCTCTCCAAGGTGCTTCAGGGCGCCGGCGCGGAAAGACTCAAAAGTCTCCGCGTCAATTTCGCCTTTAATCTCAACCATACCTTTGTCTAGTTTTTTGATTTCAACCATATTATTTATTTCCGAACTTTTCTTCATAGAGTTTGATCGACTTCTCGACGGCTGCAAGTGCGGCAGCCTTGTCAGAGATCTTGCCGATAGTCACGACTCCTTTCTCGCCCTTCTTGAGTTCCTTGTAAGTCTCGAAGAAGTGCACATACTCCTTAAGATTGTGCTTGTTGATGTCAGAGAGATCTTTGGTATCTTCCCAGCGCTTATCATCAACCGGAACGCCGATTATCTTGTAATCAGATTCGCCGCCGTCGATCATTTCCATGACTGCTACCGGACGAACTTTAACCAACACGCCGACATTCAATGGAAAAGTTGTTAGGACAATAACATCAAGCGCGTCGCCGTCTTCCCAGAGCGTTTGCGGCACAAAGCCGTAGTCAAAAGGGTAGGGCGCAGAGCTGTAGTTTGCGCGATCGAGCGCGATAAGTCCGGTTTCTTTGTCGATCTCATACTTATTCGGAGAGTTCTTTGGGATTTCGATAATGACGTTCACTTCTTCCGGGATATTCTTTCCGCGCGTTACTTCATGCCATAGATTCATATGTTTTTCTGACTAATTTAATAATTATTCAGCAGCCTTCTCCTCAGAGGATTCCTCTGTTGTTTCAGTTGGAGCTTCTTCTTTTGCCTCCTCGATAGCTTCCTCGATTATTTCTTCAGCAGATTCCGTCGGTTTCTCGTCGACAATCTCGTCGTCGGTGTCGGCTTTTGGCGCGCCTTTTCCTTTGATATCGATTCTGTAGCCGGTAAGCTTCGCTGCCAAACGGACATTTTGTCCACCTTTGCCGATAGCGAGCGAGAGCTGGTCTTCGGCGACTTCTATTTCAGCGATTTTTTCGTCTGCTTTGATGTTGATATCAAGTATTTTCGCAGGAGAGAGAGACGCCGCGACAAATTCAGCCGGGTCGGAGCTCCATTCAATGATGTCGATCTTCTCGCCTCCTAGCTCATTCATGACCGTTGTCACGCGAACACCTTTCTGGCCTACACATGAGCCGATTGGGTCGATAGAGTCGTCGTGTGACATGACTGCCATCTTTGAGCGACTACCTGCCTCGCGAGCGATTGATTTGATCTCAACAGTGCCGCTTGCGATTTCAGGAGACTCGATGGCAAAGAGCGACTCAAGGAATCTTGGGTGTGAACGGGAGAGGTCGAGGTTTACTCCGCGGCCGGTTTCTTCAACCGCCATGAGGTAAGCCTTGATGCGCTGGCCCTGCATGAATCGTTCGCCGAAGATCTGCTCTTCGCGCGGCAGGATTCCTGTTGCTCGGTGGAAATCAACGAATAGAACTCCGCGATCGATCTTCTGAACGGTTCCAGTAACAATCTCACCTTCTTTTCCGCCGTATTCTTCCATGACAGCACCGCGCTCCGCTTCGCGGATGCGCTGGATGATGACCTGCTTCGCGGTCTGAGCGGCAATTCGGCCGAAGTCATCCTTCATCTCGAGAGGGAAGACGATCTCTTCGCCGAGCTCAGAGCCCTTCTTTATCTTTTTAGCGTCTTCAAGGAGAATATGTTTCTCAGGATTGTAAACGGGAAGAGGCTCCGGTTCATTCGGATCTTTTTCCACCACCGGCTCAAAGCGCGAAGGGCGGCGCTCGTCGTCTCCAAAGTCTGCTTCTTCTCCCTCGGCCAGGAACCTTACCGTCGTATCATCAACGACTATTTTTACTTGATAAAACTCCATTCCGCCGGAATCCATATCGAGCTTTACTCTCACGATCTGGCCTTTCTTGCCGTAATCTTTTTTATAAGCCGCGGCCAAGGATTGCTCTATGGCGTCTACTATTTTGTCCCTAGGAATCTTGCGCTCCTCTTCCAGTTGCATAAGCGCTGATTTCAATGTCTTTAAGTCCAACATATATTTAATTGTTACTCCTATTAAATTTTAAACCCTTAATAAAATAGCCCTGGAGGCCAGGACAATCACGCTTCTATAATAATATTCCACATCAAATAAGTCAAATGTTATGTGCGGCGTGATAAAATATGGCAATGAAAAAACTTTCAGATGAATTCGTGCTTTCGGTCGGGATGCTCCTTACGGCGTTTTTGATTTTTCAAGCAGCTATTATCCCCGGGATGTACAACAAAGATCAAACAGCTGCAGTTTTTACATCTAAGAAAGATTCGTTTGAAATCAGTCCTTCCAAGTCAAACCCAAAAGTATTTAGTTTTGAATATAAATTTGAAACTTTAAAATCTGGCAAAGAAGCTTACTTTGATATACCGATTAGGAGGTTTGATGACAAAAGAACTTCTCTTGGCGCGGACAATGAGATTTTTGGCAACATAAGAGACGCATGGAACTATCCTGTCAGAGAAAATGCGTTCATGAATGCTCGTGGTGGGGGAGAAAAAAGAGGCGGAGATGACCGCTCTGATGAAGATCCAGACGTTCTTGGGCAAGTGAACTGTCGAGCAAATACTGATATTGATGGCTATTTTAAAGCTTATTTTGAGGATGTGGCGCTGGGGAATGGTGTCGGTTACGCGGATCAGATTTTTGGAGAGGCTAGGCGAAACGAAGTCTGTCAGGTTCTACAGGATATCTCAGAACTCATCAATCTTGATGAGACGGACGTAACTCCTGATATTATATTCATGGCAGACCCTGGAAATATTCCGCCAAATGCACTGGCAGGAGCTTCATCCTATTTTAACAATGCCTCGATTGGGCCGGACAACGGATTTCTACATCGCCACATCATCTCGGAGGAAGATCCAACGCCGGCAGACGGAATGTTTGATGCTTATGTTGTCACAAATTTTAATGGTATCAGCTGGGATGTTGATACGGATTTGAATCCTGGCACATATGACATGTATTCCGTCCTGTATCACGAAATATTACACGCCCTTGGTTTCAGGGGACTTCTACCTGCTGTTATAACTAATTCAGGTTCTACGTTCCATCACGATACATTTGACAGCTTCTCATTCAAGGATGATTCTTTAGCGGATCAGTTCATTGATCCGAGTGACTTTAGTCTTGATGTATTTAACGGAGCCCCATCGCCTTGGTTTGTTACAAACGATGTTGTTTATAGGGGCACGAGGAATTTGGACGGGGCAGTTCCTGACGGCATCAGGCCTATTTATAGCCCGATTGGGTGGCAGCAGGGCTCGTCTCTGTCACACTTTGATATGGCGAGAGCGAATGGCGAGGTCTACGTTATGCATCCATCAATTGGCACCAATACCGAGCGTTCGATTCACGAGCATGAAAAGGAGGTTTTATGCCACCTAGGCTATGTGGTAGAGGGGGTGAGTGGCTGCGAAGACGCGACGCCTTGGGCCGAAAATGATGTCGCGGCCCTACAGACTGGAAGCGCGATTTGCATTGAACCGCTTTTAAATGATTTTTCTCTTGAAAATGGGACTGTCCGCCTCAATGAGGTTATTCCTATAGATATTCAAGCAGGGGATGTTATTGCGTACCATAGTACTGTTAACTGCACAGGTGCGCCGCTCCCGGATGCTGATTGGGCCAGGACCATATTATTTGAATCAACAAGCAATGATAGCGTAAGACTTCTGGCTTATAGGGATAGAGATACTGCCTCGGATAGGTTGTCGAATCAGGCAATTATCAAGATTGTGGGAGATTGCAGCAATGATCCAGATGAATATGTCTGCAATGGAGATTTCGAGATGACAACTGCCCCAAATGACGCATTCATTTCCTGTCCGAACGGCTGGGACCCCTTCATTTCCGCGACTACTTACTGGTGTAACGCATACGACGATGGCGCCTATGTTCTTTCGGCAAATCAGCAGATGGACATAGTTGTTCCAGAGAACGATGATTATATTGCAGATGTTAATCCTTTGCCTTGGGCCTTCTCTAACAAGCTTCGTCAGCCACTCGTTGCCGGGGAAGATTACATTTTGTCTTTCGATATGTGGGGCCACATGGATTATATACCTCCGGCGCTCATAATCGGTTTAAATATGGAGCCATTGGTCGGCCACACCGCTGAAACATGGTATGCCGACGCGGAGTCTTTTCCCGATCAGACTATACCGGTAACCCAATTGGGAGAGCCGATTTCTCAAACCATCCTAAATGTCTGGTGGGATCATTACGAAATTCCATTCACGGCGAATGACAACTATGAATCTCTTATTTTTGGATCAGATATATACAAATTATTCCTAGACAATATATCTATCAAGCGAGCAGATATTTTTGAAGAAGGCGGATTAAATACAGTTCAGGGCAAGGTTTATTATGATCTCAATTCAAACGGTCAGCTAGAGACAGGCGAGAGCGGGTTGAGCGGTATAACAGTTGGAATATTTCCGCTTGGTTCAACAATACCGCTTGCCACCACAACGACAGAAGATGGTGTAAATCTCGGTGAATACGTGTTTGAAAATATGCCCGACAATGTATATAGAATGGTCCTCATGGATGAATCTGTTTTTCCATCTGTTACCGAACCAGCGTCTAATAGCTTATTGCCGGGGTACAACCATGCAGTGCATACGTATATCGTCGATGGCGAGACGTCCGAAGGTAATGATTTTGGTGTCACGCTCGAGGTTGGTCAAATGCCGAATATTCATCTAAAGAAAGGGTTGGCGGATTCCTCGCTCTCTCTTATTGATCGCAATATTACATGGCAGATTGAGGCTACAAATACGGGAGAAATCGCTGCTCATAACGTTAATATTTCAGACCCTATTCCACTCGGACTTATATACTATAGCCACGTTACACCATCTCCAAACATTTATAGCCCAGATACCCATATCTGGAATCTCCCGGTCGTTCAGTCGGGCCAGACGATCGTTCTCCAGATCACCATGAAAGTTCCGCTAGGAACTTGCGGCAAAAAAGACAATACGGCCAACCTGGTATCTCTAAATGAAGTCGATAGCGATCCAGCTGACAATGTCGCATCGGCGACAATCAAGCTTCGACCGTGCGGAAATCAAATTGAATCAGTGAAGTAGATTTTGTTGGTTATCCACAAAGATTATATATAGAATCACTCGGTACGCGGCTCAGGTGTTATGATAGTACTATCAATTAGAACTAAGCTTGTTTTTTATTTATGAATTCGCAAACGCAAATCAAAAAGAAGTCTCAATGGTTTCTGTATGCCCTTCTTGTAGTTTTGGTAATCATCGTACTTATCATAATGATTGGTAAAAATAAGCAAGAAAAGATTTCGGATGATCGTCGCGATCAAATAATAGAGCTTCTGAGGGCTAGAAACACTGCAAACTCAAACCTGACACCGGAACAGCAAGCCCAGGTTGTAGATAAACTTCGCGCAGGCAATAAAACCAACAAGAGCAATCTTAATGAGGAGCAAATGCAGCAGGTCATGGACTCGCTCCGATCGAGGCAATAATCTCATGACTTTATGGTCCGTTTCCTTTTAAAAAGCAAGACCAGGAAAATCAGAACCTCCATTATCGCGGGGGCTCTGATTGTTTTCGGAGCTATTTTCTTTGGTTTCGGTGGCGCGCAGGCGGCTCCAAACTTTGATCCGATTCCTGCAGATTCTGAGCCAGGAGATATTTCCGGATTTGCTTGGATGGGAACTGATATTAATAATCCGGGACAGAGTGAGGGAGGAGGGGGGTGGCTTAATATGAGTTGCAAAACTTCTTATTGCTACGACTGGAATGGCAACGGCTCTTTAGAAGATAATGAAAAGTGGGGCGTCACCATAAATTTGAGCCACACGGCTTCTGCTGGAAGTTTCTCTGGCTATGCCTGGAGTTCAAATTACGGATGGCTGGCATTTAGGGGTCCAGGAATATCGAGATGCTGGACACAGCATCCAGGTATAACCACCGATGGAATGGTTCAGGCAGACATATGGGGCGGTGGAAGTTTGATCGATGTTACGGGGTGGGCTCAATTCGTGGCTGGGGGAGATAATGATCTTGATGGTTGGGACGGTTGCGTTGCTTTTAGTGGTGCGAATCACGGCGTAAAGCTCAACATGGATACTGGGGATCTCGAGGGTTGGGCCTGGGGTGGTCCGGTTGTGGGTTGGATCAGTTTCCAGACGCCAGAATGTCCAGAGTGCAATACCAGCGTTAACCTAGGGGGAACTCCGCAGCTCACTTTCTGGGCAAGCCCAACAGTACTTACTCCCGGCATAACCAGCTCGACTCTCCATTGGACGTCAAATACTGTAAACGGGAATTACGTGGCTACGTGTACGGATTATAATAATACTAGTAATTACACCCATTGGAGAAGTGTCGGCATGCCGACCGTCACTAATGTAGGAGAAATCAGTACAAGTGAGGGCAATCTGCCTAATGGGACCCATCCGATAAATAACGTGACCCAGACTACTACGTATAGTCTTACATGCCAAGACAGGTTCGGCGAGGATTTGCCGACCCAGTATGTGACGGTGACTGTACAAGTACCTGGCTGTACTGATCCATTGGCTCCAAACTACAATCCGCTCGCGAACATTGATGATGGTAGTTGCGGAGGCGCCGGTACGCCAACTGTTACACTAAACGTTATTACAAATGGTTCTCCTGATAATACATTGCCAGAAGGCAGTAGTAACGCTACCGACTATCAAGTGAGTCCGCGATGGGTATTCACTAATAGAAACCAATTTGCTTCGGCATACTGTACTCAGTCATTCAAAGACGAGAACGGTGTGACACAGAACTTGAATGCATGGACCGGATCACAATTATCTAACCCAACGCTTGTTGGAAACAATCCATTCGATACTTCAGGTAACAGCTGGGTTACAACGACAAATATCGCAACGTACGCGGATGACGCGCCGGTCGGTTCAGTGTTCACCTTTACTATCTCTTGTGTGGATCTTGGTGGGGTTACTCATTCTGCGAGTGATACGGTGATAATTGTTGCCGGACCAATCGATCCGCCAACACCGTCACTTGCGCTCTTCGCTGAGAATCCGACCATTATTATTGGTAGCGGTAATTATGACGAAAAGCTTTGGTGGTCATCTAACAATCCTAGCGAGCTTGAATCCTGTACAGGCGACTTCGTTCGAACTTCTCCTTCAGCGCAGAACCCGAACTTGGTTGGTTGGGAAACAGGTAATCTGCCTGAGCCGAACGTTAACCAAAATCCTGGCCACACCGCCCATCAAACTGCATTCAACACTTTGGCCGCAGGCGTAACATCTCCAGCGACATATAGATTTACCCTCACTTGTGACGATGATTTGCATCCTGGTGAAGAAGTTAGCGCTTCAACCAACATACAGTTTATTGATACTCCGGTCTCGACCGAGCCACCATTCGTTTCGCTATCTATTAAGACGCCTGATACGAACCCAGTCGGAGGCGGATCAGAGCAGATTCCAGCTGGTGGTATTGACCCATTCACCCTCAAGTGGTCAGCTCTCAATGTTCACGGATGTAAGGCAGCATCCGATCAGTACTTGCCAGGCGGCACATCTCCTGTAAGCAGCAATGCGAACTGGGACGGTCAACCTGTTCCTGACGATGGTGATCCTACAGACTCATCGATGGTAGAGAAAACCTTCCCTATACTGCCTCCGGATAACATGAACACGATTTTCTTCATCACTGACTGTGTTCCTGATGATCCGACAACATTTGGAAGTGCGCCGTTACCTGATGTGTGGGTATGTATGTCGATCACCGGACAAGCATTCCAGTCATGTAGTCCGTCTGGACCAGGTCGACCACCGGCTTACATAGAAATCTAAAAGAAAAATCAAAAACTTCGCATTAGCGAAGTTTTTGATTGAGTGGGTTTTCCACAAACTGTATGACAAATGTCAACAGGGAAGAGCCATGAAGTGATATTATAGAAGAAGCTTTAGAAATTATTAGTCGCATTATTTTTATTATTTGTTATGTCATCTTTTAGAACCAAAGTCGCCGCCGCAGTTTTCACAATCGTCGCTCTCACATTCGGGCCATACGCGGCTCTCGCGCAGAACTCCTGGACTCCGCCGACACAGGCTCCGACCGGCGGCAACGTTCCGGCTCCGGTAAACGTCGGAATATCCGACCAGACCAAGCTTGGACCTTTGTCGATAAAGGGCGCTTTCAAGAGCCTCTCCACTTCTACGCTCTCTGGTGATGTTGTCACTCAGCCTGACACCAGTGGCTTTGGCTTCATGGCAAACTTTCTTGAGACATTCTTCTATAACAATGTCTATGTGGGAGATGCAACTCCTTTCAATGGTTCCGGTAATGAAATCCCGGTAGACTTCAATGTCTACGGTAAGTTCAAATATCAAACAGCAGATAATGCCGGCAATCCTGAGCCAGTAAATCCTGGTGACATTCTCGTGGCCAATGACGAGGGCTACACCGAATGGGCTGACCCATCAACTATTTCAGGTGGCGGTTCAGACCCAAGATTGCCAAATGGTACATCAAAAGGCGACACATTATATTGGGATCCGACCACTAGTAAATGGGTGGTAGCATCAAATGTTCAAATAAGTCCAAATGTTTTTGAGTCTCTTCGAGCTACTGGCACAAATGGAGGACTTCATGTTTTGAATGACGGCTCAGTGGTTTCTGATTACCGAGCTTCTTTTACCGGCGGACTCAAAGTAACTCTTCCGAGCGGCGCTCCGACACCTGGACAGGTTCTTGAAACATCAGACAACCAAGGAAACATAGCTTGGGGAGATGGACTACCTCCGGGAGGAAATAATGGTGATGTTTTGGTGTGGAACAGTACTACTAATCAATGGGAATCGACGACTTTCAATGTAACTGGAAGTCTTCCTCCGGGTAACTCAACCGGCCAGTCTCTTCGATGGACCGGTACTGCATGGCAGGTGACGGATGCTGTTAAGACTCCGAGCGATACAACTGTCCAGATTGGCGCCAACGCAAGCAACACCGCAGTCATGATTGGAAACACGGTCAACACGTCGTTCATGCAGATCAATTCCAACAGTTTAAATTTAAACCCTGACGCTATCAGTATCCCTCTAAACGGCACAGCCGCTGCTGGTAAGGTTCTGGCCTCAAGTAATAACACTGGTGCCCTGGCTTGGACAGATGTCTCAAGTCTTCCCGGGGGACTTCCCGCAGGAACAACTGGTCAGACCCTTTGGCACAACGGCACATCATGGCAACCTACAAGCAAACTTATTTGGAACGGCGCAGGAGAAGTCTTAAAGTTTGAAGGATCGGGTCTTCTTTTGAAGGGGGAGGGCGGCGCACTCGACCCAGCTGAGGGACGATTCTTGCAGTCTAAAAATGATCAGGGGGAAGTAGTATGGAATAAATACTTTGTTTATAAAGACATACCTTATGTAGATGATGGTGTAGACAAGCATATCGACTCTATCGAGATTCTTGAAAGCAATGGTGATGATACCAGGACTTCTGGACTGGCTAACTATGGCGAATATACTTACCTTGCGAATCGTTTAGAAGTCGATGGTCTTACGTTCCTAAATAACGACACAGAGGTTAACGGCGAGTCTATATTAAATGGCAATACCACAATTTCTACTAGTGGAGACCTGTGGCTTGAGGGAATCGACGCCCTGCCACCGACACAGATGGATCTTAATGGCAATCCTGTATCGATGAATTACAACCTAGAGTCTCTTTGTATAAATAGACAAGATTTCAAGGTCGTCCTCTGTGATCCAGGCGCGGGCAAACCAAAGCCTCAAGTTATTGGAACATTTACAGAGACTTTTGGTCCTGGTTCTGGCACAGGCGTATCATTCCCAAGACCTAATCAGGCCCCAGGTCCTGTTGAGGTGAAAATGTGTGCTGCTGGCGGTGGTGGTGGTGGTGGTGGACGTGGATTTGAGATTGATCTTAATGAATATGGTCACGGTGGTGGTGGTGGTGGTGGTGGTGGTAAGGGGCAATGTTCGACAACTACAATAAATCCTGGTGATGGAGAAGAAATCACATGGACATCGATAGGCGCAGGTGGTTCTGGAGGAAGTCCGGGAAATATTGATGTGGTCTATGGTTACGGCGAGCCGTATCAGGTAAATGCTAATACTGCAGCTACAAGCGGTCAGCCTGGAGGAGGTACTCAGGTTTATTTTGAAGGAAATCTATTGGCTAGTCTAATGGGCGGATCAGGTGGTTATGCGGGCGGAAATGCTAGTACTAGCGGACAAGGTATCGGTGGAAGTGGTGGTTCGAGTGATTTAACAGTTGCTACTGTTTGGTGGCATAAGGGTGCCAACGGTCAAATAGACTCAGAGGGTGGCAATGGTGGTCATGGTGGTAAAGGAGAAGATAATGCTTCTGGGCAGGGTGGTGAGGGTGGTGGTTCTGGTCAATTTCAAAGTGGCCAACAATTTGGTGGAAATGGAATGCAGGGAGCTGCTGGTTATGGCGGCGGTGGCGGTGGCGGCGCATCTGGAAAGTGGTACGATTACGCCTATACTTTAAGTAATCAGAATGATGATGATAACGCTTACGTTAGTCATGGAGGCTGGGGCGGAAATGGCGGAAGTGGTTATGTTGCTATTACCTACAACATATATCTTCCAGATCCGGAACCTATTACTGAACAGCTCTTTACAGAATCAGGCACGTTTAACATAAATGTTATTCCGACAAATGTTGTTGATGTTACTATCGAAGCTTGGGGAGGCGGCGGTGGCGGAGGACTTGCTCAAAACGCTGTTGGTGGTCTGTCCGGAAGCCACAATAGATACGGCGGCGGCGGAGGTTCTGGAGGCTATGCGAAGACGATTATTCCGAGAGCAAACCTCACAAATACTCTGAATGTAATCGTTGGCGGAGGAGGAGCAGCCTCAGCTAATGGTGGACCAAGTAGTGTTGTCGGGGGCGGTCAGATTGTTACGGCATACGGTGGTGAGGGCGGAAAAGACTCGATCCAGAACGCAGCATGTACAGCCGGAGGTAATGGAGGTACGAATAACTACGGACAGGATCAGGCGGTAGACGGAGGCGACGGAGGAGCTTGTGGAGTTCTCCAGGTCAACCCACCTGTTGTCGGGGCTGGCCAGGGTGGAGTCCAGTCTGTCGGTGGTTATGGCACAGGAGGCAACGGAGCTAAACTGTTCGGTTCAGGAGCTAGTCCTGTAGCGGCCCAGAGTGGTCAGGCCGGACGAGTTCTCATCTCTTGGTAAACAAAAATTATTAATAACAGCAAAAAACCCGGATATCCGGGTTTTTTGCTACAATGATGTGTATGAAAAAGGACAAGATTTTGATAGTTGGCAATTGGAAGGCGAATCCTGATAGTTTGCGCCTCGCCAAATCTATACTGAGCGGTTTGCAGAAAGCTTCGGCCAAATCAAAAAACATTGATGTGGTGGTCTGTCCGCCGGTCATCTACCTTGAAAGTCTCCGAAATCAGGCGAGAGGCATATCTCTAGGCGCGCAGGATCTCTTCACCGAGCCGAACGGCGCTTTTACCGGTGAAGTCGGTTATGTGTCACTCCTTGAGACAAAGATCAAATATGCCATCATTGGTCACTCAGAGCGACGTGAGGCTGGAGAGACAGATGAAGAAATCGGCAAGAAGATAAAAACCGCTCTTTCTGTCGGAATCAGTCCGATTCTATGCATAGGCGAGAAGTTCCGCGACAAGGACATGTCGTACCTGGGCGTCCTAAAGCAGCAGCTCTTGGTCGCTTTCAAGGAGGTGCCAAAGGCGAAGGTGCGGAATGTAATTGTAGCCTATGAGCCCGTTTGGGCTATCGGTAAAGGCGCTGAACGTGCAGCTAGGCCGGACGAGATCAAAGAAGTAGTTATATTTATTCGCCGAGTAGTAGGAGATATGTATAAAACAAGCGCTGTGCCGCCAATCAAGATTATATATGGTGCATCTGTTGATGGAAATAATGCTAAATATATTGTTGAAGAGAGTGGTGTAGGGGGGCTTCTGGTTGGTCGCGCGAGTTTAGCCCCGAAAGTTTGGGGTGAGATAGTCAAAGCATTGAGCCAAATAAAATATGATTAAGAACCTGCAAGAAGTTAGGAATCTGAAGGATCGGCGCGTCTTAGTGCGTGTTGACTGGAACGTGCCTGTCGGTGATGATGGGCGTGTTGATGAAAGCGAAGCTTTTCGTGTAACCAAAAGTCTGGAGACCATAAAATATCTTAGGGATTCTGGAGCTAAAACTATTGTCATGAGTCATATTGGGCGGGGCAAGAAGGACTCACTTTATCCGGTTGCAGAATATACAAAGAATCTTTTGCCGATTCGCTTTATCGCAACGTGGGACCACGAAGCAATTTTGGGCGCGGTTTCAAACATGTCTGGCGGAGATGTAATTCTGCTTGAGAATTTACGGCAGAATACTGGAGAAGAAGAGAATAGTGAGAAATTCGCAAGCTTCCTCTCGACTCTCGGAGATATGTATGTAAATGAGGCGTTTGCAGTGTCTCATCGCGCGCACGCATCTCTGTCAGCAATCACACAGTATTTGCCTTCCTACGCCGGTCTTTGGCTACAGAAAGAAATATCAAATCTCCAGAAAGTTATGCAAGAGCCCGAGCGGCCGTTTCTCTTTATCCTTGGCGGAGCGAAGTTTGATACAAAAATATCTCTTATTAGAAAATTTGAAGGCGTTGCCGACGAGATATTCATTGGGGGTGCTTTGGCGAATAATTTTTTTAAGCGCCTTGGGATGGAGATAGGGAAGTCTTTGGTGGATGATTCCGAGGACACGACCGAATTTTTTCACAAAGATCATGTGAGTATTCCGTTTGACGTTATAGTGAAACCGGAAAATAAAAGCATCGAACTTCCATTAATTCAAAAAACGGACACCATAGTTGATATTGGGGCTGAAACCCTTGTAGAGCTTAAAAAGAAAATTTCGAATGCTAAGACTATCCTCTGGAATGGGCCGCTTGGTTTATACGAAGAAGGTTTTGACGGCTCAAGTAAGTCTATATTAGAAGCAATCGGTGAGTCAGGAGCTTTTTCTGTAATTGGAGGAGGGGATACGGTGAAGCTTGTGATGGAGCTTGGATTAGAAGACAAACTGTCATTTGTTTCAACCGGTGGAGGGGCTATGCTCGAGTTTCTGGGTGCAGGAACACTGCCTGGAATTCAAGCCCTCGATCAAGATGGTCAGATTTCCACAGACGAATAATTTAAGTAGGTTTATAATGTAAGAAGCTTATTTTTAACAACAAGTCTATTTATTATGAAAAAGAAGAATCTATTAACAGAACGTCGGATGCTCATTGGTCTCATCGCCCTCTTGTTTGTGATGGGCTTCATCCATACCATGGGAATTCTAACACTTACGAACAAACTTGGTAGCCGCGTAGACTTATCGACGCAGACAGCCCAGGTCGCCACACTTAGTATCTGTTTGCAAATAACACCGGCATACAATATTACTACTACTGGAGAAATTCTCGGTTGGGATGGTGGCCCTGGTGTAGCTCAGCATATGTATTGGAACATTAAAAACCTTTGTTCTACCAATATTAGAATAATTAATGTTGCTAATTTGAACATATCAGAGCCAAATTTGTTCACTGTTCAAGCAAGAAATCAAAATGGCTCAATAGTTCCAATTTTAGGCTCAGGTTTATCAACCTACGGAATAGGTGCTTATTATGAGTTTGTTAACTGTGCAACATGTAGTAACACATGGGTTCCTTCAACAGTACCAAATTCTAATTATCAAATATCTACCTCTGTTATTCCTCCACAAGCGACGCGTTTAATTGATTTGTCTGCGGTTTACTCTAGGGGCGGCTCAGGTTCAGATGCTCCGATAAGAATTGCTCCTAAAGCTATAAAGTGGGTCATGGAAAGTTCTGTAGCTGATAACAATATTTCTGCAACTGATATATTGACCACTCAAGTTGGTACAACGAATGCTAATTATTGGGCACCGGATTTCATCGATGCTGATAATTATGTTAACTAGGTATTAAAACAAATGACAAGGCCCTCTCGTTCGAGAGGGCCTTTCATTTTTACGCCTTAGGGGCGCTTTAGCGTTTTGTGATCGTGCGGGCTGTTCCGTCCTGGAACCGGACAACATAGTTGCCAGGGATGAAAGACGTTCCGTCGATTGCTCCGCTGTTGTCAGTTTGTCCGGTCCAGACAACGCGTCCATTCATGTCGGTTACAACTGCCGATTTCGAGACGGTTGTGACCCGGCACTTGTCGAAGAATGGATTCGGGTATGACTGGAAGCTGTTGGTGACAACTTCTTCCGTGCTCGTGCTCATGTCGCCTGCCAGGAAGCAGTCGGACTCAGTGGTTACAATGACCGCGGAGAACGATGTGCCAAAGCCGATGTCAGCGAGACCGTTCTCACTATGGAGCAGTCGAAGCTCGATCTTGAGATCGGTGGGGAGGCCATCGTAGATGAAGCTGAAGCTGTAGTGGTCCGATGTGTTCCAGTACTGCTCTTGCTGTTGCGATTCCAGGACTTCGAGCGTTGCGCAGTTGATCAGTCGGGCTTCCACGAAGGAGCGTTTCTGTCCGCAGTCATTGTAGACCGTGGATGCGATATTCCAATCGAGAGCGTGAACCTGACAGCAAACCTGTCCAACGATGGCAGTCGGTGCTTCCTCGAAGTCGAAGATGACCGGAGTATTGTAGACCTGAGCCCAGGTTTCTGAGCCGTTGGTATTAGTGCCAGCGCACCAGACGTATTGACCGTTTTCGATCGTGAAGAGATCGAGAACTACCGAAGCGAACTCGTAGCTCGCATTTGGCACCATCGGTACGTATGTCACCGACATGGTGTCCAGTCCCGGGGAGTCGATGAAGTAGTTGGTCGTGGTCGGCTGACCATTGATGGTCGCTACGACAACTTTCGGGTTGTTATCCGACCATTCGGTGCTGAAGACGACGAGAACTTCACCGGCTTTGTAGCAGATAGGGCCGATGTTTTGGCCGGCTTGGCACTGCCAGTCGAGTATGTCGACCGAAGAGGCAAGGGAAGTTCCCACGCTAACACTGGCGCAAAACGCTAAAGTGACGAAGAGCTTGTTCATGGGTTATGGTTGTTTTTCTGAATATTACCATGAAAGCCTATAAAAGTCAAATTGGGCTCCCCAGAATGTGTTATTTGGGATTCTGCGAGACGCCCGCCAGCCTTCCTCCGAGCACTCGGAAGGCTCATGAAGCACTAGTAGGCGGGCGCCCTCACGGCCTGTGCGCAGGCCTGCGGGTTCGTTCTCGAATCCCAAAAAACACATTCTGCTTCGCTGGAAGGGGGGAGATTAGAGATTAGCCTTTATTTTTTCAGCAAATTCAGACATTTCACCGGTTGAGTCATATGATACTTCCGGGCGAGTTGATATGTGCACCTCGCTTTCGTTGTAGCGTGGGATGAGATGGATATGGAAATGTGGTACCTCATTACCAACAACGCCAATTTGGACATAATCGCATGGTATTCCTGAACGCATCGCATTTATAATCTCCTTGGCTTTGATGAAAATTTCTCCTACGAGCTCGTCGGGGGCTTCATGAATCCATGTGTAATGTGCCTTTGGTATTAATAGGGTGTGACCTTTTGTAACTGGGTGAATGTCCAAAAATGCCAAGAATTTTTCATCCTCGTAAACCTTTGTCGCAGGGATCTCCCCATCGATTATCTTCTCGAATATCGTTTTCATAGTCACATTTTATCACATGTTATACTTGGCAAATGTCTTTAAAGGAAATCCCCACCGAAATTGAAAATGAGCTCGTAAAATACCCGCCTCTCACGAGGCGTCTATTGTGGAATAGGGGAATAACTTCTGCGGATGAAGCGGAAGAGTTTATGAATCCTTCTTACGAGCAGCATATTCATGATCCTTTTCTCATGAAGAGTCTCGAAAGGGGTGTTGATCAGATTTACACGGCTATAAAAGCTGACCAGAAGATTTGTATCTTTGCGGACTATGACTGCGACGGAATTCCTGGAGCTGTGATGTGGGATGATTTCTTTAAGAAAATCAATTTTACAAATTACCAGATATATATTCCTGATAGACATAAAGAAGGGTACGGACTCGGCATGGAATCTATCAAAGAGATTTATGAAGCTGGCGCGAAGCTTCTCATCACACTTGATCTCGGGATTACCGCCGTAGAAGAAGTCGAATATGCGAAAACTTTGGGACTCCCTATAATTATTACTGATCACCACCTTCCTCAGGAAAAATTACCAGATACCTTGATTATTAATCCCAAACAAAAGGGTGATACTTATCCGGATAACATGCTATGTGGTTCGGGCGTAGCTTTTAAAGTAATCCAAGGCTTTATCAAGAAGTATGGAGATGAATTTCAGATTCCGGCAGGGTTCGATAAGTGGTTGCTCGACATGGCAGGACTTGCAACGCTCGCAGATATGGTGCCACTACGACATGAAAATAGGGCTATCGCCCACTTCGGACTTAAGGTTCTCAGAAAAACTCGCCGCCCGGGACTACTTCGGCTCCTCCGGAAAGTAAATGTCGACCCGCAGAATTTGCAGGAAGACGATGTTACTTTTTCTATATGCCCGAAACTTAACGCCGCGAGTCGAATGGACTCGCCCATGCGCGCATTTGAACTCCTGGCCGCTCCCGAAGAATCTTCGGCGGCGCTTCACGCAGATCACCTCATAAAGATAAATGACGAGCGAAAACTTCTTGTCGCGCACATCATGAAGTCAGTTAAGAAAACTTTTAGTCATGAATCGAGAAGCCAGAAAGCAGTAATTGTTATCGGTGATCCGACATGGCGCGTTGGGGTCCTTGGGCTCGTGGCGGGTAAGATTGTCGACGAATACAAGCGCCCAGCATTCGTTTGGGGGCTCGAAGGCGGAACGGTGATCAAGGGATCATGTCGTTCGGACGGGACTATGAACTTGGTGGAGATGATGGCGCATTTGCCCGACGGCAGCCTTCTTGATTTCGGCGGACATGCAGGCGCCGGGGGGTTCTCGGTCACACACGAAGGGATTCATTTTTTGGAAGAGCGCCTCATTGAAGCGCATGGAAAGACGAAGAAAATTATTATTGATTCTGAAGAAAAAAACTTTGACGACAAACTATCGCTAGACGATGTGAATGCGCGAACCTTTATGGAAATTGATAAGCTCGCGCCATTCGGGGTAGGGAATCCGAAGCCGGTATTTATGTTCGAAAACATTTTGATCGACGAAGTAAAGATCTTTGGCAAAGCCAAGGATCATTTAGAGCTCGCCTTCAAAGACTCACGTGGCGGACGAGTAAAAGCGATCGCCTTTTTTAAGAAACCTGAGGATTACGGAGACAAAATCTCGGTAGGAAAGAAAATAAATCTCCTCGCCAACATTGAAAAATCTATCTTTGGCTGGAAACAGGAAATCCGTCTTCGGATATCAGACATATCCTAAAGATTTGGTGATAGAATAAGAAAAAACAAACGCAAATGAGGATTATTTTGCTCGCTCTTTCGCTTAGTATCGCGATGAGCGTATCTGCCCAGCTTACTTTCGGGTATCCGGAAGATCGAGACACGATTCTGCCTTCGTTCGGAACTTTGGCAGAAAACTCGGTTTACGAATATTTGAAGACTTCGCCCGCCTTACCGGAAGGGTGGACAATCCTTTCTGTTTCACCGGTCACGATAAAGATGTGGTCTGTTCATGCCGGTTGGGACATCATCTCGCTCGATCCGGCCGAGGGAGGGGCCAGAGGATTTCTTTATGATTTTAGCTGGAACGCCACAGAACTCCCGGATTCGACAATCGAATCTCGTCTCGTGGAAATCCTTGTTCACAAAGAGAAAAGCCCCCGCTAGGGGGCCTTTCATTATTTAGTGACTGAGTCGAAGATTCTCTTGAAAGCTTCAGGATGATTCTTGGCGATGTCTGCTAAAACCTTTCGATCGAGTCCAACTTTTTTCTTGTTGAGGGCCTCGATGAAGCGAGAGTATGTCATGCCGAGAGGTCGGACAGCGGCGTTAATCTTTGCTTGCCAGAGAGCGCGAGCGTCAGCCTTCTTGTCCTTTCGGTGGGCGAAAGCGTGGGCTCCGGCATGTTTGATGGCAACCTTTGCCTCGCGCTCCTTTGTTGATCGTCCAAAACGATAGCCTTTGACTTTCGCCAAGACATTCTTGCGCCTCTTCAGGGAAATTGTTCCTCGTTTTACTCTTGCCATATATTATTTGCTAGCTTCTGTACTGGTAACCTTTGGCTTTCTGATGCGGATGTTCGTGTGAGGGAAGTATCGGGCGCGATCCTTGTTTGAAAGGCGGAAGTCGATACCTACTTTGCCCTGGAGCTGCTTGCGGCGCTTCTGCTTTGCATTGAAATGGTTAAAGCCCGGCTTTCGCGCTTTGAGCTTGCCGTTCTTTGTCACCTTTATTCTTTTTGTTAGTGATTTCTTCGTTTTCATAAAATATTATTGATTCTTCTTTGTGAGGTCTCTTTCGAGCGTCGCCGCAACTCCTCGTGGGCTCGGCTTTACCGCTTCGGCGATTTTGAAATTCGTGGTGATGAGCTCAAGGATTCTTTCTAGGCGCTCCTTCTTGAAATTCATTTCGCTGTACTTTGCGCGTCCTACGAGATAGAGCTCAACTTTGACCCGGTGACCTTCCTCGAGCCACTCGGATGCTTTTCTCGCCTTGAGAGCCAGGTCGGCCGGTCCGGTCGCGATCTTTATTTGGATCGATTTCGTCTCGGTCTTGTGGGCTTTCGCCTTCACTTCCTTGGCCTTCTTTTTTTGCTCGTACTCGAATTTACCATAATCCATTATTTTTGCAATGGGCGGCACGGCATTTGGAGAAATCTCGATAAGATCGAGTCCTCGTTCCTCGGCGAGAGCAATAGCGTCGCGGGTTTTAATGACCGTAGACGATTCGCCATCGACAAGCCTGACTTCGAGTGAGCGTATTTCGTTATTTATTCTGTTTCGTATCAAATTGATGTAGCAATAAGCAAAAGATTATTGGTGAGGCGATTGTAGCTTGAAAAATAAGGGAAGTCAATGAGAATCAGCGATATTATTGACAAATTAAAAATTAAAGGTAATGTTCGAACAAAACAGATCCAATGAAAAAGACGATTTTCGGAATCATCGCCATACTGGCGATCGGTTGCACTACCGCCCCAACGGACGTATTGCAGAGCAATGCTTTGCCAAAGACACCTGATGCTGATCAGGCTTCTCGTGTGATGGGCCCGCATGGTTGCGGTCCGCTCGGTAACGCCAAGGTGGAGCAGTATTCGGACGATGCCCGCATCATTGAGACCATTGGCTGTATGGCTCGCGCAGTGCCACTGAATGATAAATGGCATGACACAATCTATGTGAACGTTTGCGATATGTATTGGCCAGAAGATGAGGCGCTGCCTGATCTGAGTCCCGGCGCAACGATTCACATATGCGCCATGCGTTATGTGAAGGAAGACGAGAGAGGACATGAATTAGAAAGCAAGACGCCTTGGGAATACGTACTTTGGTACAGTATCCCGGGCCCGCTTGCTGCCACTGACAAGAAATTCGATATCAAGCTGGAGTCGGCCAAAAGCTTGGTGGCCCCGATCGATTCGATCACTTTCCGATGACCACCCGTTCCTTTCTTGAAAGCCCCGCGTGAGCGGGGCTTTTTCGCTCCTAAATACTTGACTCCACGAAACTTCTCATATAGTATGACCGTAACGCCGAAGTGAAGACTCCTGTCGTATGTCCCGCCAGTCTGGTGGGCTCAATTTTTCAGGACTTTGCTCGGACTATTATAAAAATTAGGATGTTGACTGCTTTAATCCCTTTTGCGCGTTCTCGCGGACGGAGGTTAGGACAGCCAACCAATGTAATTATATGGCAGAAGTATTTGATAGAAGTAAGCCGCACGTAAACATTGGTACTATCGGTCACGTTGACCATGGTAAGACCACTCTTACGGCGTCTATTTTGCATGTTTTAGACATGAATAAGGCCGCTGGCTACGGAGCCCGCGTCGAGGGAATCGATGGTATTGATAACGCGCCTGAGGAAAAGGCTCGTGGTATTACTATCGCCCTTCACCACTCAGAGTACTGGACACCAAACAGGCACTACGCCCACATCGATGCCCCAGGACACGCTGACTACATTAAGAACATGATCACCGGTGCCGCTCAGATGGACGGCGCGATCCTCGTCGTGGCTGCTACAGACGGCGCCATGCCACAGACTCGCGAACACGTTCTCCTTGCAAAGCAGGTTGGTGTTCCAAAGATGATTGTCTTCTTGAACAAAGTAGACATGGTTGATGACAAGGACATGGTTGATCTAGTCGAAGAAGAAATCCGAGAGCTTCTCACGAAGAACGGTTTCGACGGCGCAAACACTCCGGTTATCAAGGGGTCAGGTCTCAAGGCTCTTGAAGCCAAGGATCCTTCTGATGAATGGGCTCAGAAAGTTTTGGAGCTCATGAACACAGTTGATACATACATCCCGAATCCAGTTCGAGACACTGAGAAGCCATTCCTTATGCCTATCGAGGATATCTTCTCAATTGAAGGCCGCGGAACTGTTGTTACCGGTAAAATCGAACGAGGTATTGTAAAGGTTGGCGAGGACGTCGAGATTGTTGGTATCAAGCCAACAGCAAAGACGACTGTCACAGGAATTGAGATGTTCAACAAGCAGCTTTCAGAGGGTATGGCTGGCGACAACGCTGGTATCCTCCTCCGAGGCGCGAAGAAGGAAGACGTTCACCGAGGTCAGGTCCTCGCGAAAGTTGGTTCAGTTACTCCACACACTGATTTCGAGTGCGAAGTCTACATCTTGAAGAAAGAAGAAGGCGGCCGACACACTCCATTCTTCAAAGGCTACAAACCTCAGTTCTACATCCGAACAACTGACGTCACTGGTGATGTTACTATCCCAGAGGGAACAGAGATGGTTATGCCTGGAGATACAGTTAAGCTAACGGTTTCTCTCGTAGCGCCGGTCGCTATGGAAGACCAGATGCGTTTCGCTATCCGTGAGGGTGGTAAGACTGTCGGTGCCGGAGTCGTTACAAAGATCATCAAATAATACGACCCACTTATAGCTCATTAATATGGCAACCAAAAAAGCACAATCAAAAACAGCTAAAAAAACAGACTCTGTGATGTTACGGATCCGGGTCAGGGCTTACGAGAATAAGATTCTTGATAATTCTGTTAAACAGATTATCGATACCGCGCTTCGTCATGATGCAGGTATCCTCGGCCCTGTTCCGCTTCCAACAGAGATTAAGAAATACACGGTGAACGCCAGCCCTTTCGTTTACAAAGATGCGCGAGAACAATTCGAGATACGAACGCACAAGCGACTCATCGATATCTTGAACCCATCTGCGAAGACGATAGAAGCACTCACGAACTTGAACCTCCCATCCGGAGTAGAGATCGACGTGAAGATGGTCTAACTGTATAGCTACAATGCCCTTTTAAAAGAGACGCCTTGTCAGGCGCTCTTGGGTAACTTAACTATATGATCAAATTTATATTAGGAAAAAAACTGAATATGACGCAGTTCTTCGACGAAGACGGCAAGGTTTTCCCTGCAACTCTCGTTGAGGCTGGCCCAGTCAAAGTCATCCAGGTGAAAACGCCGGAAACTGACGGATATAATGCTATCCAGTTTGGATACGGCGAGATAAAGGAGTCTCGGCTCAATAAATCAACCAAAGGCCATCTAAAAGGTCTCGGAAATTTCCGACACCTCAAAGAATATCGCCTCTCTGAGACAAACGATATGAAGGTCGGCGATACGCTTGATGCGGCAACATTCACACCGGGAGATACCATCACAGTAGAAGGCGTCTCAAAAGGAAAAGGATTCCAGGGTGTTGTTAAGCGCCACGGTTTCAAGGGTGGACGACGCTCTCACGGCCAGAAGCACTCTGAGCGTGAAGCTGGAACCATTTCCGGAGGTGGCGGACGAGCCGGAGGCCGAGTGGCCAAGGGTATTCGCATGGCCGGCCGCATGGGCGGCGACATTGTCACGGTGAAGAACTTGAAGGTTCTCGCTATTGATGCAGAAAACAATCAGATGCTCGTAAAGGGCGCGATCCCGGGTCGACGGGGGACATTGGTAACTATTACCGGCTAGAGATTAGATATGGATCCCGTTAGAGGCCGCGATCGCGGACGATAACGGAAAAAAATTTATGAAAACACAAAACTCACAAAAGAATACTGAAGTTTCAGAAACCTCAAGATCGCGATCTGCCTCTAACGGGATGGAAGCAACCATCTACAACAAAGAAGGAAAAGCAGCAGGGAAAATAGAATTGCCAGCGGATATCTTTGGTCTCTCTTGGAATGCCGACTTGGTTCACCAGGTCATGACTTCGATGAACCAGAACGCGCGAGCGAACACAGCTTCGACTAAAGATCGATCTGAGGTCTCGGGTACTGGCGCGAAGCCTTGGAAGCAGAAGGGAACAGGCCGCGCGCGACATGGTTCACGCCGTTCTCCAATCTGGGTCAAAGGAGGCGTGGCTCATGGTCCGAATCCTGACCGAAACTACACAAAGAAGATCAACAAGAAGATGAGCGCCAAAGCTCTCTTTACCGCAATATCAAAGAAGATGAAAGACGGAGAGGTTCTTTTCGTCGATACGCTCTCGATGGGAGAGATGAAAACGAAGGAAGCTGCAAAGGCACTCATGGCTCTTGGTGGCATTACCGGCTTCGAGCGCCTCCAAGGCTCAAAGAAAGTTGTTGCGCACATCGCAACCGCGAAGCGCGAAGATAATACCGCAAAGAGCTTCAACAACATTCCGTTCGTCGAAGTTGGCGAGATCCGAAACATCAATCTTCTCGACGTCATCAATCATCGTTACCTTATCATTGAAAGCCCAAAGGAGTCTGTCGAATTCCTGGCCTCTAAGCTAGCAAAATAATATGGGAATCTTTTCTAAGAAGACAGACGAAAAAGAAGCAAAGAAGCCAGCGGCTAAAAAGGCGACAAAGAAGACAGAAGACAAGGTTGTCTCTGCAGAACCAAAAGCTTCGAAGCCTCTCAAGGCAGAGGCAATGGACTTTGCTGGAGTTCTCCGAAATCCTAGGATCACGGAAAAGGCGGCCCATATCTCTGACCAGAATGTTTACACTTTCGATGTTGCGCCAGGCGCTTCAAAGATTGAGATTATGAAAGCCATCAAGGCCATCTACAAGCTCTCTCCGATAAAGGTTAACGTTTCCGCTATTCCGACCAAGCGCGTCTTCCGAGCGAAGCACATTGGCGTGAAGCGCGGTGGCCGAAAGGCTTACGTCTACCTCCGAAAGGGAGACAAGATAGAATTTATTTAATTAATTAGCAGTCTGAGAACCATCACTGTTACTCACTATAGATTGCAAATACCATGAAGAAATATAAACCAACATCAGCAGGAAGGCGCGGCATGACGGTAGTAACCTACCGCGGCGTCCTTTCTAAATCAAAGCGCCATAAGCGCTTGTCAGTCGGCAAGAAGGGCCAGGGTGGCCGAAACAATCAGGGCCGCATCACCGTTCCTCACCAGGGCGGCGGCCACAAGCAGGCCTACCGACAGGTAGACTTCCTCTACAACAAGCAGGATATCCCGGCGAAATTCACGACGGTGGAATACGATCCGAATCGAAACGCTTTCATCTCACTCGCGGTTTACGCGGATGGAGAAAAGCGCTATGTCGTCTTCCCGAAAGGCGCAAAAATCGGTGACAAATTTATCGTCGGCAAGAACGTAGATGTGAAGACCGGAAATCGTCTGCCGCTCGTTGCGATTCCAGTCGGTACTTTTGTCTACAACGTTGAGATCAAAACGAACGGTGGCGCCAAGCTTGCTCGTTCTGCCGGATCATTCCTCCAGGTCGTCGCTCACGACGAAGGCAAGACGTTCCTCAAGATGCCATCGACCGAAGTCCGCAAGGTTCCTTCAACTGCATGGGCATGCGTCGGCGAAGTTTCAAACTCTGAGTGGAAGCTTACAAACTTCGGTAAGGCTGGACGGTCTCGCTGGAAGGGCATTCGTCCGACTGTTCGCGGTTCTGCCATGAGCCCAGTCGATCACCCACACGGAGGAGGCGAGGGCCGACAGGGAATCGGTCTACGCCGAGGACCAAAGACTCGTCACGGAAAGCTTGCGTATGGCGTCAAAACCCGAAAGTCAAAGAAATACTCAAACAACCAGATCGTTACTCGCCGAAAGACGAAGCGAAATCAGCAGACGGTTGTCTAATAGGTAACAGGAAACAGGTTACAGGTTACAGAAAAGAAAGCGCCCCGCAAGGGGCGTTTTCCCATTCCTACATTTGTTATAATCCTCACATGAAACTCAATTTCAAATATGACCAAGAGAAAGATGTAGAGAACTTCATCAAATCTGCCAAATCCGTAAACAGCAAGAAGCCGACAGGCGTCATGCAGAAATATATTGATATTTACGGAGAGAGCTTTGAGACAGAAAAACTAAACGAATTCATTACGGAAATGTTAAATGGTGTAGATGTAAACCAAATCATTTCAGATATTACGGCGAAGTGGTCAGCCATGGAAGATGAATTCATCATGCGCTCAGAAAAGATCTTCGGCTGCAAATATCAGGTGGAGGAAGTGACGGTATTCCTTACGACGAATTCCAGATGTACATATAATACGCTTGAGAAATATTTTTTCGTGAGCATTCCACGGGCAGATGTAGCGCATGTGACGATCATGCATGAGCTTTTACATTTCTATACGAAAGAAGCATTCGAGGATTTCATACCAAAAGAAAAATACAATGATATAAAAGAAGCGCTTACGGTCTTACTAAACGTAGAATATGCTGACCTGATGGGGGATAAAAAAGACGAAGGATATCCTCAGCATACGCAAATGCGCCAGAAAATCATCGACTTGTGGTTAGAAGGCAAAAATATGAAGGAAATAGTGGCTATTTTGGCCGGTTAATTTTCTTGACTTATACTTATAAATATGGTATGATATAATTAGATAGGGGTTTGGTTGGTTGCTATAGGAGGTTTAATAAGCCTTTTATAACAACCAACTAAATCTTGAAAAATGACTGGCTACGAAGTCTGCATGGTAGTCCTTGCCCTGTGTGTCGCTTTTCTTGGCCTCACTCTCTTTCTCTACATCAAGACAGGTGACGGTGGCAACTGGGAATGGTTTTTTAGTAAGTCATACAGAAAGGAATTTGAATGGCAGAGGCACAAATGGGAGCGTTTTCGCTACCTTAGTCAGGACTATGAAGGTGAGGAAGTCCCTCCTACAGTAAAGAGCGCGAATGACGATAACGATGACTGCGACTAGGAAAGGTGGCCGGTTTGGGTGAATAACTCAGACCGGCTTTTCGTTTATGTCATATGCTAAAATAATTACCATGATGACGCGACGCCAAAAAGTCTGGAGGAACAGAATCATTGTCTTTTTCATTTTTCCGCTAGCCGTAATCCTGCCTATTGTTTTGATAGACAAGAAGCCTGTAGATGAGAGAGGGGTTGAGGTCCCAGAAGGTCTTGAGCTAAATGAACAGGGGTTTTTGGTTGAAAAAACTGATGGAGGTCCAACCGTGGAAGAAGAAACGGCTTGGGCTACTGCGGAGAATGGTTTACCAGCAGGTTGGGCTATTTGGTCTGATGAGATTAGCGGAAGGCCAGTAGAGAAGTATGCACCGGTAAAAGACATGCCAAGTTTTGTTGTAAAAATAGAGGCTACCATTACTGACAAACTTGTTCGTCCTTACGAGTGTGTTGGTCCAGATGATGTGGTGTTCTGTGTCGTAGGGAATAATCCTGACGTCCTGCGTTATTTTAAAGTCCTTAAGTACTATTACGAACCAGAAGAATAAAGACTCGGGGTTGACGGATACCTTGCTTGATGATAGAAAGGAATTAAACAAGCACTCAAACAAAAGAAGAATGAAGAAAGTATTAGGCATCGACTGCGGGAATGTGATCCTCTGTCAGATGAACGGCACTCCGGTACAGGGAAGTGTCGAAGCTATCCGGTCCATCGTAGATTCCGGAATGTTCCACGACATCTGGCTGGTGTCGAAGTGCGGCCCGCGCGTGCAATCGCTTACCCGCGAATGGCTCGCGAATCTTGATTTCTGGAAGCGAACCGGCATAAAGGGTAGCAATATCGAATTCTGCCTGAAGTTCTGGGAAAAGGGACCGATCTGCGAGCGCCTCGGCGTAACGCATTTCATCGATGATCGGCCGAAAGTACTGAACTGTCTGACTACGGTCGGAACGCTCTATGCTTTCAATCCTGAACCACGCTCATTGTCGGACTATCAGCGTCCGAACCCCATGATCGTTGTACGCTCATGGGATGAACTCTTGAAGGATCTATTCAAATAGATCAAAAACCACCGGCCATTGGCCGGTTTTGTGTTTTCATTGCAATTAATTAAGCAGCAGAGTAGACTTTTTTCAAAACTGAACCAATGGCAAAAAAGAAAACTCCACGCATGACATATTCGTTCATGGTAGAGGCAACTAAGACAGGCTTTTCGGCTCATTCACTGCAATACGGCGCTGTTGTCGCAACAACAGGCGATACATTGGAGCAGCTCCGAACAAATGCCGCCGCGGCGATCAATCTGACTGGTAAAGCCAAAGGAACGGTGTCTGCCTGGGATATTTGCCTCAGTATGGATGTGCGAACCTTTTTCAAGGGTAACAGGATCCTGAAGGTAGGACCTCTGGCGAAGCGGATCAATATGGACTCTACGCTTCTCTCTCAGTATGTGAGCGGCAAGAAGAAACCATCCGAAGCACAGATTGCGAGGATTACAGCCGGTATCAGAGAAATAGCCACTGAACTCTCAACGATCTCGTTTCTGGTTCCACAGAAGAAGCCTGGGTAACAACCCGGGCTTTCTGTTTGACATATAAAACCCTATCTGCTAGTATCCTCTCATTCGGCCTTTTGGCCCGAATTTTTTTGAAAAGTAAATATTGAGATGGCGGTGAGCCCGAAGGCGACTTCGGAACCACGACCTAGCCATGTATATTGATTTTCGTACTTAAATGACACGATCACTTAAAAAAGGTCCATACGTAGATATAAAGCTATTGAAAAAAATAGCTGGAAAGAAGCCCCAAGCAACTGGGGTTATTAACACGTGGGCGCGCGCGTCCCAGATCGCTCCTGAAATGGTCGGGTTCGTTTTTGGCGTGCACAACGGCCGCGAGCACATCAAAGTCCTTGTTTCTGAAGACATGGTCGGACACAGGCTCGGCGAATTTTCTCCGACCCGTAAGTTCCACCGACATGGCGGTAAGCTAATGAAGGAGCTTGAGCAGAAGAAGAAAGAGGGCGAGGTCGCTGCCGCGCAGGCTGCAAAGGCTGCCGCTGACGCTGGGTCATCTAAGACGCCAGCTAAGAAATAATTATGAAAGCCATACTTAAAAACTATCGGCAGTCTCCACGGAAGGTTCGCCTGGTGGCTAGATCTGTGCGCGGAAAGACTCCGGCGCAGGCTCTCATGATTCTTGATTTCATGCCAAAGCGTGCTGCTGAACCAATAATGAAACTCATCGTTTCAGCTGTTGCGAATGCTAAAGTAAATAACAACGTAGACGTTGCCGACCTTATCATCAAAGGCATTGAGATAAATGGTGGTGTAACCCTCAAGCGTTTCCGACCGCGAGCACGAGGCTCTGCATACCGCATCAACAAACGCACCAGCCACATCGTGGTGACTTTGGACAAGAAGCCTGGAAAGGGTGGCGTTGTCGCCGAGGCTCCAAAGGCTGAGGCTAAAGTCGCGAAGCCAGCAGCAGCAAAAAAAGCTGCGCCGAAAAAGGCGGCGGTAAAGAAAGCGGTTAAGAAAAAGGCCGAATAATTTTATGTCAAAGAAAGTAAACCCATATTCACATAGACTAGTAGTTCTCCGAGATTGGAAATCTCGCTGGTTTTCTACGGGCAAGAAATTCGCCGAGACTCTAAAGGCGGATATCCTCATCCGAGACTTCTTGAAGAAGAAGCTTCGCGCCGCTTACATTTCATCTGTTGAGATTGAGCGTTCTCGAAAGGGAGCTAGAATCATCATCAAGACTTCACGACCTGGCGTCATCATTGGCCGCTCTGGCGAAGGCGCAAAGAAGCTCCGCGAGGATATATTGAAAATGATGAAGAAGGCTGGTCTTCCAGTTCTCGAGGAGATGAAGATCGATATTCAGGAAGTTACAAATCCTGACGCAGACGCTCAGATCGTTGCGTATTCTATTGTCGAAGGCCTAGAGAAGCGACTTCCGTTCAAGCGTGTTATCAAAATGACTCTTGAAAAGGTCATGGCGTCGCGCGAGGTAAAGGGTGCTCGAATTGTCGTCTCCGGACGATTGAACGGCGCTGATATGGCTCGTCGAGAGGAAGTTAAGCAGGGCTCGATCCCTCTTCAGACTCTCCGCGCCGATGTCGACTTTGCTCGAGAGCGAGCAGTTCTCTCATACGGAACTCTCGGTATCCGCGTTTGGATTTACCGAGGAGAAGTCTTCGAGAAAGATCGCGCTAATTCAGCCGCTAGGAATAAATAACTAAACTTTTATGCTTTTCCCTAAGAAAGTAAAATTTAGAAAGTGGCAGACAGGCCGGAAAAATCCGGAGAAATTGAAGCGCCCAGATACGCGCGGAAACTCTGTCGACTTCGGATCATATGGTCTCAAAGCTGAGTCCATGGCTCGAGTCACTTCTGCTCAGATCGAGTCTGCTCGAAAGGCTATGGTTCGCCACCTCACAAAGGAGGGTAAGACCTGGATTCGAATTTTCCCTGATCGTCCTATAACGGCCAAGGCCGCAGAGGTGGGTATGGGTAAGGGTAAAGGAGACCTGAAGGGCTACTGTTTCGAAGTTCACCCAGGCCGCATCATTTTCGAAGCTGACGGCGCTACACCTGAACTCTGCAAAGAAGCTCTCAGGAAAGCCGGAACGAAATTGCCGTGCAAGACCCGCGTAGTTGCGAGAAATAAATAAAACTGTAATATGGCAAATATTGACCTAAAATCAAAGAAAGTCGAGGATCTCGTAAAGGAGATGAATGAAGCGGCTCTGGATCTACAGAAATCCCGCTTTAACGTCGCCGGCACGAAGAGCCAGAGAGCGAACCCATCAAAGCTCAGGAAGACGATCGCTCGGATAAAGACCGAGCTTCGCTCCCGAAATAAATAAACTATATGGAAACAACGAACAAAAAACCAAAGACACTCCAGGGTACAGTCGTGAAAGACGGTAATGATAAGACTGTGGTCGTTTCCGTGCCTCGCTTCGTTAAGCACCCTAAATACCAGAAGTTCTTCAAGAAGGACAAGCGCTACCAGGCTCACGATGAGGCTAACGCTTACAAAGTGGGGGACAAGGTAGAGATGGTAGAAGGAAAGCCGAAGTCTAGGACCAAGCGCTTTACCGTAACTAAAAAGATTTAATTTATGTTGCAAGACGGATCAAATGTAAAAATCGCGGATAACGGAGGCGGAACAGACGCCAGGATCTTCAAAGTTCTTGGCGGTTCTAAACGCCGCTACGCCGAAATCGGCGACTTGGTCGTGATCGCGGTCAAGAAGGCTCAGCCTCGAAAGATGATCAAGAAGAAAGACGTTCATCACGCTATCGTCGTCCGCCAGCAGAAGCCATTTCGGCGAAAGGACGGATCATATATCTCTTTTGACGACAATGCAGTGGTCATCATCGAAAAGGGCAAGTTTGAGCCAAAGGCTGGACGCATCTTCGGTCCTATTCCTAGAGAGATCGGCGAGCTCGGTTATCAGAAGATCGTGTCATTAGCCCCTGAGGTTCTATAATTTTATGAAAATCAAGAAAGGCGACAATGTAAAAGTCCTCACGGGAGGAGACAAAGGAAAGACTGGCAAGGTCACGCAGGTTTTGCGCGAGGAAAACCGCGTCGTTGTCGAGGGCGTAAATGTCCGAAAGGTCCACAAGAAGAAGACAGCCGGAAAAGCTGGCTCAATCATCGAAGTCGCCATGCCAATCAACGCTTCTAATGTCGCCGTCGTAAAATAATTTTTAATACCATGGAAACAACAAAGCAAAAACTAGCAAAAGCCTACGAAGTTCTGAAGCCTAAGTTCGGCTACAAGAATTCTTTGTCATCCCCAAGACTTCTAAAGGTCGTTGTTTCTTCCGGCACAGGCTCAAAGATGAAGAACGACAAGAACAAGAATGAATTCATCGCCGGCCGCCTCGGTAAAATCACCGGCCAGAAACCATCGCCTCGCCAGGCTAAGCAGTCCATTGCTTCCTTTAAGCTCCGACAGGGAGAAGTTATCGGCCAGATGGTCACGCTTCGCGGCGAGCGCATGTATGCCTTCGTCGATAAGCTCATCAACATTGCTTTCCCCCGAACGAAAGACTTCCGCGGACTCGAGTCAAAGGGAATCGATGACGTTGGAAACCTGACAATCGGCATCAAAGAGCACACGATCTTCCCGGAAACAGGGGACGAAGAGCTCAAGGATGTCTTCAGCCTCGCCATCACTTTTGTCACTACTGCGAAAAATAAAGAAGAAGCAAAAGCGTTCTTCGATTATCTCGGAATCCCGTTTAAGAAATAAATTTAATGAAACAAAAGCTCTCGTTTGACGAGGGCTTTTGTTTTTTGGGCGATTGGTGTAAGGTGGGGCAAAACTTTATCCATGGAAAAGCTACAAGAAGTCCTTGAACACCTGACTCGGATCAAAGAAGTTCGTCGCCGCAACAGTCCCTTTGGTCTTCCACCCGGAGAGTCTCCCAAATTCTTTAGCAACGAAGAAGGGCAACTGAATGAAAGGTTGGAAAGACATATCGGTGCTCTAGCCGAACATCTAAGTGACTTTGTAGCCCTGCGGAACCAGCTTGGCAGAGAATCATATGAAAAAGTTCTTGCCGATACGAAGAAGACCTTGGTTAACCTTGTCTGTGACGCTATTTGGATGGTCCATGGCTATGATGTGACAGCCGAAGAGATCTTTGCCGCCATTCCAGAGAAATGAAGCCCGCAGCAGAAAGCCCGTTCGCGGGCTTTCTTGTTTTTAGAAATAAGTGTGATAATCTCTCTCCTAGAAGCTTCAACAACTCTGCCCTGAATAAACCTACCAAAACAGGAAATAAAAGGGATAACAGAGGGCGCAAGGATGTGCCATGAGTTGGAAGGTTTAGACCCTTCGGACTCTACGTCCAAACAGTTCTCTAGGTACAAATTGTAGCTTGGGCTTTAGGGGCGCTTTTGGGCGCCCCTTCTCTTTTTCCTTGCCCGTCCGTAGACTCTGGCGTAGGCGGGTTGACATAAAATCCCTATCTGCTAATATGCCCTTGTCCCGTTCAATCCCCGTATCTCCTTCTTGGCCCAAAGGACCCGGAAGCAAATATAGGCGATATTAGCGGGGCGTTAAAAAATATGGCTAAAAAATCAGTTACAGCGCGAAATAACAAGCGCATCAAACTTCATGCAAAGTACGCCAAAAAGAGGGCGGAACTTAAGGCTGCCGGAGACTACGAAGGCCTCCAGAAGCTTCCAAAGAACTCCTCTCCATCACGCCTGAAGAACCGATGCGGTATCACCAGCCGTCCGCGAGGCTATATGCGTGATTTTGGACTTTCTCGCATCAAGTTCCGAGAGCTCGCGTCAGTCGGCGAGATTCCGGGCGTAAGGAAGTCATCCTGGTAATTCTATATGGATAAGATTGCAAACATGCTCATAATGCTGAAGAACGCGGGAATTGCCGGCAAGCCTCTTGTTGTTGTTCCTCATTCAGCTCTAAAGGAAGCCATCGGACAGTGCCTAGTGAAGGGTAAATTTGTCGAGAAGGTTTCAAAGAAGACTCTCGAAGGAAACAAGGCGGTTCTTGAAATCACTCTCCTCCGCACAGGACGCGAGCCTCGTATTACACAGGTAGAGCGAATCTCAAAGCCTTCAAAGCGAGTGTATATCAAAGCAAAAGACATTAAGCCTGTCCGCCAGGGATACGGCATGATGGTGCTTTCGACTCCGAAAGGCGTTTTGATCGCGGACGATGCTCGCAAAGAATTGGTCGGCGGTGAAGCTCTATTCCGAATCTGGTAATCATAAATATATGTCACGAGTTGGTAAACAAATCCTAAAGGTTCCCGCTGGCGTCGAGCTATCACTCGCCGGAGGCAATTTGACTGTCAAAGGTCCGAAAGCTACTCTCGCGCGCCCATTCAAAACAAACATCATTGATATAAAGATCGATAATGGCGAAGTTTCTTTTGTTCCAAAGAACGAAGAGAATTCCACGAAGGCTCTCTGGGGAACATACGCTTCTCATGTTCGAAACATGATCAAAGGCGTTACTGACGGATACGAAAAGAAGCTCGAACTCGAAGGAGTCGGCTTCAAGTCTGAAGTTCAGGGTACGAACCTAAAGTTCGCACTCGGCTTCTCTCATCCGGTTATCATGCCGATCCCAGAAGGCCTCAAAGTTACTGCGGAAAAGAACCTCATCACGGTGAGCGGAGCGGACAAGGAGCTTGTCGGCGAATTCAGCGCAAATGTCCGAGGCAAGAAGCCGCCTGAGCCGTACAAAGGGAAGGGTATCCATTACCAGGGCGAATACATCCGCCGCAAGCAGGGCAAGAAAGCCGTCTAAAATAATTTTATGCAAGCTAGAAAACAAAGGCAATCAAGGCGAGACAGAATCAAGCGAAAGATCCGCTCAAAGGTGGCTGGTTCGGCTATGCGACCACGTCTTTCGGTGTACCGCTCAAACAAGAATATCTACGCTCAGATCATCAACGATGAGACTGGCACGACTATTGTTTCCGCTTCTGATATCAAGACAAAGACTGGTACCAAGCGAGACAGGGCTATCGAGGTTGGTAAAATTATTGCCAAGCTCGCAAAGGATGCTGGCGTGACCGCGATCGTTTTCGACAGGAACGGCTTTAATTACACAGGTCGGATCAAGCTTTTGGCAGACAGCGCCCGCGAGGGAGGTTTAACCTTTTAATCAATTATATGGACGAAGTAAAACCAACAACATCAACAGCATCAGAAGGGCAGAAGCCGGCGTCTTCGTATCGAGGAGGCGGAAAGTCTTTTGACCGTGGAGGTTCGCGAGGCGGACGACGCCCAGTCGAGCGCCGCGAGAAGCCTGAATTCGACCAGAAAATTCTCTCAATCCGACGTGTTACCCGTGTTGTTTCCGGCGGACGACGATTCTCATTCTCCGTCACTATGCTTGTTGGAGACAAGAAAGGCCGAGTGGGTCTTGGACTTGGGAAATCTGCGGACACAACTCTTGCTATTAATAAGGCTGTGGCATCTGGCAAGAAGCACATGATCACGGTCCGAACGACTCCTGATATGTCTATCTCTCACTCAGTCGAAGGAAAGTTCAAGGCTTCTCGCGTCATGCTCATGCCAAACAAAGGCAAGGGTCTCGTTGTCGGCGGTGCTATCCGCGACATCATCGTCCTCGCCGGGCTCAAGAACATTACAGGCAAGATCTTCTCCCGCTCAAAGACTCATCTCAATAACGCCAAGGCCGCAATGAATGCCCTTCAAGATCTCAAAGCGCCAAAGAAAGTAAAGGTCGCTGCGCCGGCTGAAGTAGCAGAGTAATAAAATTTTATGCAAACTAATAATCTAGTTCGAAAAACGAAGAACAAGAAGACAAAGCTCATCGGCCGAGGCGGCAAGAGGGGCAAGACTTCTGGACGCGGAACAAAAGGACAGTGGGCTCACGGCAGCCACGGCGTCCGTCCTGAGATGCGAGACATCGTCAAGAAGTTCCCGAAACTCCGCGGACACGGAAAGAACCGCGGACGCACGGTTAATTCTTCTGTCGTTCGCGAGACTCCAATCAATCTTTCCACGCTTGAAGAGAACTTCAAAGCAGGGGACAAGGTCACCTTGGACGCGCTACTTGAGAAGAAGCTCGTGAATAAATCCGGTGGCAAGAATCCGTCAGTAAAGATCTTGGCCGGTGGTGAAATATCTAAGAAGCTTTCAGTCATCGGCTTCAGCATGTCGGCCGCAGCGCGAGCCGCTATCGAAAAAGCCGGCGGCGAGGTAAAATAAACCCATGTCTTTTTGGCAAAAACTTAAAATAGTATTCACAGATAAATACATCAGGAGAAAGATAATCTTCGTTCTTCTTATTTTGGCGGTCTTCCGTCTCTTGGCGGCAATTCCGATTCCAGGAGTTGATGCATTTCGTCTTCAGGGATTTTTGGACTCTAACCAGTTCCTGGGACTACTCAACATCTTTTCTGGGGGCGGACTTTCAGCGCTTTCCATTGTCATGATGGGCGTTGGTCCATACATCACATCTTCCATCATTATGCAGCTTTTGACGTTGATGTCTCCGCGTCTCAAGTCTATGTATCACGAAGAAGGAGCCGAAGGGCGACTTCGTTTTTCACAGTACGCTCGTTACTTGACCGTTCCATTGTCTCTAATCCAGGCATACGCACTGCTCGCCATATTGGCAAGCCAAGGAGTCTTGGAGCCACTTTCAGCCTACGATAAAGCCATCGCCATGATTGTTGTTACGGCTGGATCAATGCTTCTTGTATGGCTTGGTGAGCTCATAACAGAAAGGGGAATTGGCAACGGTGTGTCGGTGCTTATCTTTGCAGGTATTGTCGCAGCTCTGCCAGCCTCCATCAGTCAGCTCGCTTTCACATATGATCCGTCACAGCTCGTAATGTACATTGGTTTCTTGGCTGTTACTGTTGTGCTCATCGCCGGTATTGTTGTTATTACTGAGGCGGAGAGACTTCTTCCAATCACTCATACGAAACAGGCTAGAGCAGGCGGGGCTATGACTTCTCAGTCTTCATATCTTCCGCTTCGCATAAATCAGGCCGGTGTGATGCCAGTTATCTTCGCTCTTTCAGTTCTAATGTTCCCGCAGCTTATAGCTAATTTCTTTGTTAATTCTTCTCACGCTTGGCTTCAGTCTGTAAGTCAGGGGCTCACATGGTTCCTCGCAGAGCAGTGGCTCTACGCGGCGGTTTACTTCCTCCTCGTATTCCTCTTTACTTACTTCTACACGGCGGTGACTTTTGACCCGGAAGCTGTGGCGACGAATCTTCAGAAGAACGGCGCTTTCGTTCCAGGTATCAGACCGGGACAATCAACGACAGAATATATTGGCAAGATTGTGAGTCGGATCACTTTTATGGGCGCGATCTTCTTGGGTGTCATAGCAGTTCTACCAATCGTTATGCAGCAGCTTACGGGTCTTCAGACTCTTGCGATTGGAGGCACGGCAGTGCTCATCGTTGTCTCAGTTATCCTTGATATCTTGAAGAAGGTAGAAGGCCAAGTGTCAATGCGTCAATACTAGAATATGAAAAGTAAAGCGCCCGCTTCAAACGCGGGCGCTTTACTTTTTCCTTCAGGAATTGTACATTCTACCAGGATTTTAAAGCATCAAAACCAAAAAATCTTGGCACATGCGTTCTGCCACCATTACCCCATTCTTTTTTTCAGGAGACAGAGACGAAAGCCGAAGCGAGTCGTTTTCGTTCATATTCCGTGGAGATTATGGACGGCGTCAAAACGTTCATGTCAGACTCTCGGCGCAGTACTTCGAGCGCGAGTGTTGCTCATACGAGCTTCGCGCTGAAGTATATCTTTACGGAAAGGACATGACGAGAATACCTGTCATGATAAGTATCGGCTTCATGAGTCGGTTTCCCGACGCGAGCTACAAACATCATCGCCATCGGCTGGTGTTTGCGCTCTCTAACGAGAGATTCCTCCGGGGTCTAATTCGGAACGCTGAGCGTTATGTTCGCGCCAAGAATCTCGACAAGTTCGACTTGTTCGTGCGGGTCGAAAACATTGTGGCCGATACAGAAAGGGAAGTTGGCGACATTCACCACATCCGAGTGAGGGCTGGTGTTGGAGAAGGCTTTCCATGGACCAGCAATAAGATCGCTTTGGCTGATAGTCCGGACACTGTGGTTGTTGATGAAAGCGCCAAAGACTGCCGCCAGAAGATCAATAGTTTTCTGGCAGCCAGAATGCTCGTTTTGCGACCGGAGATGGCCTAGTTCTTCTTTCAAGGAGAAAGTCCCAGCAATGGGACTTTTTCGTTGCGCGGGGTTGACAGGTGTGGTATTATGCATGATGAAATCGTTCCAGAATGTCACACCAACACCAACACTCTGCCAATGACAGAAAACAACCCGTTGAAGTACCCCGCAGGCTGAGCTACTTATTTCCAGAATTATCTCTGGAACCGATAGAGCTCGAACGAATTGGTCCCGAGCTTGGGTCACGTGGAGCCTTCTTTCCAAAAGACGCTGCCTTTCAGAAAATGTTCAAGAAGAACATTATTCTTAATTTCAGCAACTTTGTTGGAGGGTTTCCCGTAAGGGAAGGCTGATCACAGTTTTGGTGACCAAAAGGCCGATGCGCCACCGCGCATCGGCCTTTTCATTTTAACTATTTACGCGTCGAAGCTGTCCTTGTATCTTTCGACATATTCGCCAGTCTCGGTATTTACTATGATCTTATCGCCTTCGCTCACAAAAAGGGGAACATCAACTGTTGCGCCATTTTCTAGGACCACGATTTTGTTTCCACCGGTCGCCGTGTCTCCCTTGATAGAAGGCGGAGCTTCTTTGACCTGGAAAGCCATCTTGATTGGAAGCTCGAGGGCAATAATCTGCTCTTCGTCATCATCGTTGGTGAAGATACTCGCGGTAACTTCGACATTGTCTTTGAGGAATTTACGCTGGTCACCCAGGAGATCGCCGTTTAGAAACATTCGATCAGCGGGATTCTTTGGGTCAGTGAAGCAAAGCTCGTCTTTCTTTTGGAAGAGATACTTCAGCGTCCTTTTACCCATATCGGCTTCTTCAACTTTGTCGGAGACATGGAATGTTGTCTCGACCATTCGGCCGGAGACCAGATTCTTGAGCTTTGTCGCGTTGACCGGCTTTCGTTGCTGCTTCCTGAACACATGCGCGTCCACGACGAGCCACGGCTCACCTTCATACATAATTACTTTGTTCTTTCGAACTTCACTGTAAGTTAACATGTTCCGTATTCTAGCCTATTTTAAGAAAAAGGGAAGGCATTGACTCATAGGGTATTAAATGGTAATAAATAAAAAACTTCAAAATCATGGCGACAGAACAAAAGAAGGATCAGTCCGATCTGGAATGGGAGATTGTCTCTGAACCACTAATGCAAAGCTTTCACAAGAGCCTCTTCAGGGCGCGCGTGCCAGGTGGATGGTTTGTTGAGCGGCGTTGCAGTGTAAACGGAATCTCAACACCCGTGTCGATGTTCTTCTATTCAGATCCAAACGGTGCCTGGAAACTCAATCCTAAAAAAGACAAAGCTTGAAAAAGTCCACAACTTTATTACTGACACTGCTTTGGGTTAGCCTGGCCTTCGGCCAAACGCAACTGGCGGCCAAGAATACTCTTGGTCCAGTGAAGATCTGGACCGTGCGTTCCGCGAGCGGGCAAACCCTGGGGACCGCATACTCAATAGAGCCTTCGGCGAAGGCAGAGCTCAAGTTCAGTCCAACCCCGGAGGATCTTGCCGGCTACTTGCTGGTCATGACCGGCACCTATACTTCTCCTGACGGAATGGTGGCGGGAAATGCATTCAACGGCTCATGTGAACAGGTTGGTAATACGGATGATCCGTTTCAACCGAATAGCTATTTGTTTTTTGCGAAAGGCAGCGTTCGGTTCCTGAGCAGCGCGACATGCAGCGCCATCGGAGTGTACAAAGTCGTAGATGACTCGGTGCTTCAGTCGGTTGTGAGCGAGAGGACAAAGAAGCCATTCGCTTGGCGTTTCCTGGTCGAGAAGAGCTGGACCAAGACATATCTGGAGAACGGTTCGTCTTCGGGTAGGGATCTTATGATCATCGATTTCGACAGATCCATGACCCTCCTCGACGCGTGCAAACATGTGCAAGCCCTCGGCAGAAAGGCCTGCTCGTATTACGACGCGGCGTTGAATGAGAACTTCACGCTGTCGTCAAAGATCACCGCGGCGCTCCTCGACACAGGAACATACCGGCCTTTCTTGCTGGAAGGGCAGGAGGTATATGGAAAATTCCCGGACAGGCAAAGCAACGTGATCGCTATCAGGTAGTTCTTCGAACAGTGCGAGAAGGCCCAGACGCAAGTCGGGGCCTTTTCTTTTTATGGTAATATCTAGAAAACCCGATTCACATGGCAGACAAAACCGTACCGTATCTGTGGAGTCTCGCTTTGCTCTGTCTCTGGCTTTCAGACAAAGCGATAGAGAAAGGCCAAGCCGGGACGTCCCATGGCCTTATGGGTGTAGCCGGAGTACTTTTCTTCGTGATCCCGCTTGTGTTGGCTCTCATAGAAGCTTCAAAGGCTTACAGCCAAACCAGCGCCGAGCAGCTCGGTAGCTGAGAACTTGCCCCCGCTTTGCGGGGGCTTTCTCTTTCTTGTCAAAACTAGTAGATTGAATGGATGAAAAAAGTCCTGAAACTCTATAAAAAACCAGGCGAGACTCCGCTCGCATGCCTCGAGCGTTTTCGAGCGGAAAATCCAGAATATGCGAACGAGAAAATGACCTACGCCGGACGACTCGATCCCATGGCCGAAGGATTGCTCATAGCTTTGGTTGGTGATGAGTGCAAGAAAAAGGACGAATATCTGGGACTCGACAAAGAATACATTTTCGAAGTCATGTTCGGCATCCAGTCAGACACTTATGACATCCTTGGCATTCCTAAGCTCACCGATGATGTATCTCTAATTCGCGCGAATAGGCGAATAGTAGCCGAAGAATTTATTGGCAAACGGATTCAAGAATATCCTCCATATTCGTCACGAACTTTTCAGATGGCGCGCGACGGCGTTGATTTCGAACCCATGACGAAAGAAGTAGAAATTTTTAATCTTGAACAGATCGAGGAGCGAGAAATTAATAATGAAAAACTCCTTTCCGAAGTCCTAGAGCGGATTTATCTTGTGAAAGGTGACTTCCGCCAGGAAGAGATCAAAGAAGCCTGGCGGGGCATTGATTTGCCAGAGAAGCTCAAAATCGCCAAATTCAAGATCAATTGCTCCTCAGGCACTTATGTCAGGAGTATTGCGAACGAATTGGGTGGACTTGCATACTCGATCAAGCGTACTCGGGTAGGGAACTTTTTTCTTTGATTGCGTCTCGGTGGCGATTCTGGTAGGTTGTAAGAAAACCCAGGACAATGGAATACTACCCACCTTCCCAGCTGAAAGAACTCGACGAGATCGGCGCTCCTTTCATCGACAAAGCCATCCGCTTCCACAAGTTCGTATCGGATGACAACAAAGCGCTTCTACGGGCGAAATCGATCGCCGAGCTTGCACCTGTTGCGAGTGATGTCATTGGTCGACTCAAAGGACCGTTTGCCACAGGCATTGGACCCATGAGGACAGGCACCGACAGGACTTTCACTCAGAACCTGCGGATCTTTGACTGGGTCTATGATTGGTTCAGGGGACCCAAAAGCGGATATGGTCACCCGGTATTCTATCAGCTCATCTTCGAGACTGATATCCACCGGATACGCCGGGAGAAGCATGAAGGAGACGACGCTGGATTCATTGCTTCGCTCTTCAAGGACTTCTATGAGCCAATCATGACTCACAAGGATCTTGCCGTCGTGCTTCTCATGCCCGATTGGCAAAAATCCAAAGGCGCCATGATCGAGTACGGCATGCTGAAGAAGAGGAGCGTTCCAGTGCGGTTCGTTGATGTTTCCAAAGAGAACATTCCGGGTCTCAGCGATCTTTTGAAGCCAGAGATGTCTGTCTAGCCGAACGAAAAAGGCCCCGATAAAGTCGGGGCTTTTTCTCTTGAGTTAATTACATGAATGCCTTCAGGATGAGGGCGAACACAATGAATAGTACTAAATTGTAGCCGGCCGAAATGAGGAATCCCGTCCAAGCATCTTTCCTTGGACGAGCACTCCACATCCACTGTCCAGCAACTGTTGGCATAAGGAATCCAAGCCAGATCCAGAATACATTTGATAGGGGAGTCATGGCACCAGCGGCCCCGACCAAGTAATGCCAGAGGACATAGACTTGGAGCATGGAGAGGATAAATTGAGTAATATATAGTTGCCACATCTTCTTCTGGATTTCCGCCATCTTTTCTGGTGACATGTTCATGTCAGCACCGATTGCTTTCATGTACATATTGCCGAAAAGCATCTGGCTGTGCCAGATCATGCCGACGACCATAGACGCTACTGCGCAAATGAGTATTGCTAACCAATTTACTTCAATCATAAATTACCTGTCCGACCCGGTGACGGGGCGGATTGTTAACTTCTAATACGAATATTTTACCACTTACTTAATATACAAAAAGCCCCACGTTGTACATGGGGCTTTGTGTTAGTGAGATGTGATCTCGGCTAAGTAAAGAGAGCACTGGTAGCGTATCTCTCTGGCTTTGGTCGACAAGTCTTTAAGGAGCTGGTTCATCCGAGTGTGCGAGTCTTTCGTATCGTCGGTCTCTTCCTTGAGCATTCGGATTGTTTCCATTCCATCCATGTCCATAATCATGACTTCTGGATGGAGTTCGACCACACGATATTTCTCTATCGCTGTCTCAAGAAATGGTACGAAATCAAGAGCGACCATACGGCCATTTGCATCACCTGATCGGTAAGCTCGCAGTGTCTCCAAGAATTCTTGTCGAATTTGTTCTTGTTCTCGTTCGAGCGATTTATAGATGCGGAAGGCCGTGGTGTCTTGCGCTAGTAAGGTGAAAGGAAAGAGAGCCAGTACCAGCAAGAAGTTTTTCATCGCTTTTGGTTTTCCTTACTTTAGACTGACATCAATATCTAGTCAAATAAAGAAATCCCCGCCACATGGGCGGGGAAGTCTAATGGGTGATGGTTACTCGACATGCTCGGCGAGCGATTCGAGCACTGATGTCATTTCAGGACGGTACTTCAGTATTGCTGAAGGGATTTCCAAGAGTAGTTTTTGGTCATCTTCAGAAATACTGTAGGCGTCGATGTCTGAGATCATCTCGACGATATCGTCGTCACTTACGATACCGACCTCAGATATCGCTAGTAGTAAGTTTGTTGCGGTTGTTTTTACGGGCATTTCGATTCTGGTTTTGTTTCGATACTATCAGAGTGTCGTTAAAAACAAAAGAGCCCTCACGGGCTCTTTTGTTTTATTGTGGAGATGGGGGATTGGTCACAAATAATTTTCCTGTGGAAAATTTTCGCGACCTCGCCTCGCCGTCTCTCGGGCTCCCCCTTGCGAGTGAGGCAGTTCACTCGCTCTCATTCCACATATACTAAAATACACCGACAAAAGTAGGCGTATTTTAGTATTGTGGAGATGGGGGGAATTGAACCCCCGTCCATAGGATTATCTTAGTAGGGTCTACATGCGTAGTTTATTTTTTGTTTTAGATGCGTACCCTAGAGAACAAACAAAACAGATATGCATCGATCTCTAAATTTTCATCGAGTGGGCGAGAAGGCCACGCGCTTATTCCGATAATATGATATCGCAATTCCGTATCAGACGTCAGGATATGCGACACCAGCTTAGGCTAAAGCGAAAGCTGGAGCGAAGACCTTTCCGGAGAAAGGAGACTTCACTAGTCCTTTAGATTTTGCATCTAAGGGTTTGAAGCAGATTTACGAGTTACTTCGGCTCGGCATGCGCTAAGAAGATTGAATCAAATGTCAAAGCCAATCATCCCCGAAAGCCAGACGACACTTCATCGGGCCATCGTGAATGACAAACTGCGCTTATATTTTCAAAGTTCTAATTTTTTATACGTCGCCCCAGGTCCCGCTCAATATCTTTCTTCTTGATACTAAGACGCTTGTCGAATTTTTTCTTACCTTTGGCAAGCGCGATGGAAAGCTTCAGCTTTCTGCTATTATTATACAACGATAATGGCATTATTGTCAAGTTACCCTGACGTACCTTTTCAGCCAATTCTTTAAGCTCTTTTTTCGACAATAGGAGTTTCCGCTCTCGATATGGATTATACCCGTCTGGCATGTTTTTCACCTGGTAGGCGGGTATATGGGCGTTTAGGAGGTAGGCCTCGCCATCCCGGATAGTTATGTAGCTCTCGCTAATCGAACCCTGACCACTTTTGAGAGATTTTACCTCACTACCAAGCAGGGAAATACCCGCTTCGAATTTCTCGATCGTCTCGAAATCTCTGCCATATTTACTGTTTTTAATCAATATTTCCATCCCGTTAGAAGCAGGTCGCGGTCGAAGTCGGCCATGCTTGATTTATCATTCTAAAATACCAAAAAACACCCTAATCCGTGAAGCTGCGCGACCGCGGCTTCTAAAGGGATCCATGTTTGTCTTTGGGTCCGTCCATTGTATAATGGCTGTTCCAATAAATCCATGTCAAAAGATCAAAAAAACAAGAAGAAAGGGAAGAAAGACGGGGGCTTCATGGGTAAGCTCTGGAGTATTTTTTTTATATTCCTAGCCATTTTGGCTCTCTATTCCGCGCTTGCCGGTGATCCAGCGGTTAAGCAGGAAGATATCAGCCTTTCAGAACTCTCCGGAAAAATCAGGGAAGGCGTTGTAAAATCTATCCTTGTCGAGGGTGAAAAGCTTACCATCACTTTCAATGACGAAGCAGCAACAACTGTAAAATCAAAGAAAGAACTCGAGGCCTCACTCACGGAGTCACTAGCAAATTATGGCGTGGCACCAGAGGAGCTCGCGGCTTCAAATATCGAGATTAAGAATGAGTCAGGTTTCTTCTTCTGGCTAGGTAACCTCTTGCCATTCTTGGTACCGATTCTTTTTATTGTGATTTTTTTCTGGTTCATAAATAAGCAGGCCAAGGGTCAGGGTATGCAGGCATTCTCATTTGGTCAGTCAAAAGCAAAAATTACAGATCCTGATGATGCTGGACGCGTGACTTTCAAAGACGTTGCTGGAGTTCGTGAGGCCAAAGCAGAACTTGAAGAGATAGTCGACTTCCTACGAAATCCGAAAAAATTCATTGACATTGGTGCCGAGATTCCGAAGGGTGTACTTTTAGAGGGCGCACCCGGAACAGGTAAAACTCTCCTTGCGCGTGCTGTCGCCGGAGAAGCTAATGTTCCATTCTTCCATCTCTCCGGCTCTGACTTCGTCGAAATGTTTGTCGGTGTTGGAGCGTCTCGTGTACGTGACTTATTTAAGATGGCAAAGAAAGCCGCACCATCTATTGTTTTCATTGATGAGATTGATGCTGTGGGACGAAAGAGAGGATCTGGATTCGGTGGGGGAAATGATGAAAGAGAACAAACACTAAATCAGATCCTGACTGAAATGGACGGCTTCGAGCAAAATCAGAAAGTCATTGTCATGGCCGCAACTAACCGCTCAGATGTTCTCGATCCTGCACTTCTACGTCCGGGAAGATTTGATCGACGTGTTGTCGTAGACCTTCCAGATCGACGAGACCGGGAAGCAATTCTTCATATTCACTCACGCAAGAAGCCGTTAGATAAGACGGTAGATTTAAAAGTTGTGGCGGAACGCACCCCTGGATTCTCCGGAGCGGATCTCGCCGCGCTCATGAACGAAGCCGCCATTCGTGCTGCTAGAATGGACAGAAAGACGCTTATACAAGAAGATGTTGTTTCTTCTATTGAAAAAGTCTTGATTGGTCCGGAACGAAAGAGTCATCTCCTAACTCCAAAAGAAAAACGTATCACGGCATATCACGAAGCAGGTCATGCGCTCATTGCCTCAGTTCTGCCTGACTCTGATCCAGTACATAAAGTTACTATTGTCTCTCGTGGTCGTGCTGGCGGATTTACTATGAAGCTTCCACTTGAAGAAAAGAAACTTCAAACACGAAAAGAATTCCTAGACGATATTGCCATGTCACTCGGCGGATATGTCGCAGAGAAATTGGTCTTCGGTGATGTGACGACAGGTCCTTCATCGGATCTTCAAGTGTCTACAAGGCTTGCTCGAGCTATGGTCACGAAGTGGGGAATGTCTGACAAGATCGGTCCTATCGCACTCGAAGGACACGACAGCGAGGTTATGTATGGACGCGGATTTGGTGAGAAAGATTATTCCGATGAGATGAATATGACTGTTGACACTGAGGTCAAAAAGATAATTGACGACAGTCTTAAGGTCGCGCAGGATGTTCTGACAGAAAAGCGAAATGTTTTGGATGCCATAGCAGAAGCCCTAATCGAAAAAGAGTCTCTTGAACAAGCTGAATACAATGAACTGATTGCGAAGTTTGGTATCATCGCCAAAAAGCTTCCAGATCACGCAAAAGTCGGAGACCCAAAGCCGGAAATTACGGATGCACCGGTAAAGAAGTAAACAGTTGAAAATGCTCCATTAAATAGGCATAATGGGGCGGTTACCGCCCAAAGCTTTAGTTGGTTAAGCACCAGAGCTTATAACGGGCAGTGAGGATCGGCGAGAGCTTGCTCTCATCGAATCCGAGCGAACCCGTTATATGAATTTGAAAATTTTAGAGTCCGTCCTTAGCTCAGTTGGTTAGAGCACAGAGCTTATACCTCTGGGGTCCCTGGTTCGAATCCAGGAGGACGGACTCTGAAATAATTCATATACCTCTGGGGTCCTAGGTTCGAATCCTAGAGGGCGGACAAATGAGCGTTTTCTATTTGGTGATAGGGATATTTGCGGGCTATTTCATAGCAGAGTCTTTGGCTGGTAAAAAAGTTGGAGATAGGGCGGATAGATCGCTGCGAATATTTATCGGGGAAAATATAATCTATATTCACCATTGGATGTGGTGTTCTGCAATACTTTTTCTGCTAATATTTTTCAATTTTTACAGCCCGATAGTTTATGGAATTCTCACTGGCTCTATTTTGCAAGGATTTACATATGACGATTGGTTTAAGATTATTTATTTAAAATAATTTTCTCAGCAAGATCTAAATCCTCGTGGCTATTTATCGGAATCCATCCGGTTGTTTCAATGTATTTAACAGGGTATGAGTCTTTATAAACCATGATCGTCTGTGCAAGTCCGATTTCTCCATCACGGAGGACTACAGGTTCTATATCAAATATTTTTTCATCTAGGACGTATGTACCTGTGGCAACTGGAACCATCTGATCAAAGACACCGCGCTCAAGATGAGAAATGAAACCGTCTTTTTCTCTGACTGCGTGGTAGCCGGGCATGTTCATCATCTGTGCACCGAAAGATCTCTCATGTCGAAGCATTTCTTCGAGCCATTTTTTTTCGTGGATGTCGTCGCCATTTATAACCAGAAACCTCTCGTTTGCGAGATGTGGCTTGGCGGAGAGTAGTGCAGACATGGTACCTTTCTTAACACCGTCTTGGCGAATGACTTTAATTCGTCTCCGGTCGCTAGAATGCATTTCAGCAAAGGCTTCAATTTGATCCATCAAATAATCTGCGACAATAATTACTTCATCTATTTCTTCCGGTAGGGAATCTAGAATTCTTTCGAGAATAGTTTTATTACCAACCGAAATAAGGGTCTTTGGAGTGTTGTCCGTCAGGGGTTTTAGTCTGGTGCCACGACCCGCGGCTAAAATGATTGCTTTCATGGCGAAAGTATACCCCGACGCCAATTCAAAAAAAAGCATTCAAAACAGTAGTATGAATTTTGTCGGGGCCAAGTAATAAAAAGATCCCCCGCACTGGCGGGGGATCAATCATACGGAGATGAGCTCTCCGTTGTACACATAGTCAATCTTGTCAGAAAGCCTACGCTCGATGGGTGCCTTATCGAGCTTATCTCGGACTCGGAGGAAGGCGATGATCATTCTGATGTAGGCAAGGCCGAAATCGTCGCGATTTCCCATGATCTCATCGATGGTGCGGAATCGCACATCTATCAGTTCCGGTTCTATGACGCTCACCATCTCTTCCTTCACATAATTCGAGCAATGATACAGGTGCACAGACCCTGACGCTGACTGCACTCCGCTCAAACGCTGAACGAATGTACCAATCAGTTTCAGGTCCTCCTCTTGGATAACGATGCCCGTCTCTTCTTCGGTTTCAGACGTGGCGGCGTGCTTCCAGAGTTCTCCGCGATCGACAGCGCCACCGGGGAGCATGAGTTTCCTTTCTTTGCCGTACGTTGATCGACCGGTCAGAATAGCACCGTTCTCATCCTCAACGATCACATTTACACCGTTGATCCGTTTCAGTGCTTTTTCATAATGCTCGATCTTTTCAGCATCTGTGATGACCTTTTCAGTCTTTGCCTCTGCCATTTTGCTATGTTTTGGTTCTTTTGAGCCTATCTTAGCATAACCTGTGATTTAGCTAACTTGACCTATTCAAAATGTATTTTCTTTTCTCGGCGGAGGAATTCGGCTTCGAGGAGAGGGAATTTTGAGAGGAGTTTTTTAGTGATGATCTCGCGAGCTTCATTTCTGGCTGCTTCAACCATTTTCATATTCTTTATAGCCTCCATACCAAGGTCAGACACACCCCATTGCTTCATACCAGCCAGGTCTCCTGATCCCCGGAGCTTCAGGTCGAGTTCAGAAAGTTCGAAACCGTTTTTCGCAGTCTTTAAAGCTTCCAGACGCTTCACACTTTTCTCGCTTTCGGTATTTGGCATGACGAAGCAATATGCCTGATGGTTCGAGCGGATGACGCGCCCGCGGAGCTGATGAAGCTGAGCCAGACCGAATCTTTCGGCGCCTTCGATTATTATCATCGTTGCATTCGGTACGTTCACGCCGACCTCGACGACAGATGTGGCACATAGGATATCTATCTTGCCGTCAGAAAATTCTTCCATAACGCTTTCTTTTTCAGTTTTCGTCATCTTGCTATGGAGAATGCCAATAGTTTTATCCGGGAAAACATTTTTTTTGAGTCTTGATGCCTCCGCCACGACGGATTTGGCCTGGATTGCCATTTCATTTTCTGGATCCGGCTCGTCGATGCGCGGACAGATAACGTAAAGTTGTCTGCCGTTTTTCATTTCAGATTTTATGAATTCATAAGTTTGCTCACGTTTGTCGGGCATGATTATTTCGGTAATGATTTGTTTACGCCCTTTTGGCATCTCATCCAAAAGTGTTAGATCAAGGTCTCCGTAAATAGTGAGCGCCAGCGTGCGGGGAATCGGCGTCGCCGTCATAGAGAGGAAGTGCGGTGCGAAATCTTCCTTTTTTGCGAGCTTCCCACGTTGTTTGGTTCCGAAACGGTGTTGTTCGTCAACGATAGCGAGTGCGAGATGTTTGAACTTCACAGACTTGTAAATGAGGGCATGCGTGCCAATGAGAATCGGAATCTCACCGTTCGCAACCCACTTTAATAATTGGGCTTTAGAAATATTAGTCCACTGCGCCGCTCCTTCGGAGCTATGCAGTGCACGCATTTGAGCGGTCTTGGAGGGGAATTTTTTGCATGATGCGCCGGTGATGAGTCCGACTTGGATGCCGGTGTGGGTGAAGTATTTGATGAAGCTTTCGAAGTGTTGGTTCGCGAGGATCTCCGTCGGGGCCATGTAAGCGACTTGGAGGTTTCCAAAGTCTTTATTATCCGGACGGTTTTGGATTACCGAATATGCGGCAGTTGCGGCAACGGCAGTTTTTCCGGAGCCGACATCGCCTTCCAGAAGTCGGGACATGGGGTACTCGCGACCGAAGTCGGTGAAGATGTCATCAATCGCGCGCGCTTGACCGTCCGTCATTTGGAATGGGAAACGGGATGTAAAATCGGCGATATCTTTCTCGTCCACTTTGATGTTGAAAGACTTTTTCTCTCGGTTTTCCTCGCGCTCGCGAGCCTTCTCAAGCTGGATCATGAAGACTTCCTCAAAAGCGAAACGCTTACGGGCCGCTTGCGCGTCTTTGTCGGCTTGGGGCATGTGGATCCAAATGAGGGCGGTAGAGAGTTTCGGCAGGTGGTATTTCTTCAGGATCTCTTCTGGAATGTATTCGGTGAGTTCGGACACGAGGCCACCCCCGATTATTTTTTCTATGGCGTGATAAATCCATTTGGAAGTTATGCCTTTGGTTTCTCTGTAGATCGGAAAAGAAAAATCTTTATTGTTTCCGTCGTTGTAAAAAAGCGAGTCGTGAGTATCGATGGGGAGCGATTTGCCTTTCTCGTATTCGGGATTCGACATAGAGAGACCATACTTACCGTCGGAGACTTTTCCGGTGAGGGTAACCTTCTGACCGTCATGAAGCATTTTACCGATGAAGGCCTGGTTGAACCAAGTGATCTTCAGCCGGCCTGTGCCGTCATCGAGTACGGCTTCGGCCATGGGGACTTTGGTCTTGAAAGACTTTCGAATGTTTAGCTTTGAGATTTCGCCATATACGGTCGCGGTTTCGCCGCCTTCGAGGTCGCGGATCATTTTGAGAACGCTTTGGCCGGTATAGCGTTCAGGGAAGTAGAAGAGGAGATCGGCCACGACATTGAGTCCTAGTCGCGCCAAGGCGCGTTTTTGTTCGGGACTTAATCGGAAGCTGGTTTCGAGCCTATCGGATAATTGCATGGAGTTTATTATAGCTTAGTATTCGTTACTTTTTTCATAGCAAAAAAGTAACCAAAAAGCCTAGGCCCGGAGGAAAAATAGCCTAAGAAAAAACTGTTTTTGGCTAAGAAGAGCCGTAAACTCAGAAGGCTTGGGCCTTCTTCAAACAGTACGGCCTTCTAAAGCAAAACAGGTTTTTCTTAGTGCAGATTTTTCCAATGGGCCAACGACGAACGCCCCTCCTTGCGGAGGGGCGTTGAGGTTCACCGTTGAAAGAATTTGATGCCCATCTTGCCGGTCTTAGGATCGTAAGAAATTTCACCATCAATGTGTCCGCCGCTGTCTCGGACAGCTTTGGTCAGATTGAAATGCGGATAAAGACTCCCGCGGCTCTTGGCTTGGTCAGCCGCAAGATAAGCTGGGTCACTCCTAAGCCGATCTTCATGTCGAGATGGACTACCTCCGAACAGTTGGAATTCAGCCATGTACTTGTCATCCATGTCTTTTGCTGTTGGCATGAGTACCTGATTTTGCCAATTTATACCATGAATGAAAAACCCCGCCAGGCGGGGAATTTCCTAGACCAATTTTTTTACTTTTTCGACGAGTTCTTCGAGAGTGAAGTTTGCTTTGACTAGGTATTCGTCGGCCCCGAGGTCCATCGCTTTCTTGATATCCTTGTCGTCCGATAGGTTAGAGAAAACGATAACCGGAACATCACGGTGGTCTTTCTTGAAGCCCTTTAGGATATCGAAGCCGGAAATGTCGGGTAGCATGAGATCGAGTAGTACCGCGTCAAATTTGCCTTTTTCGAGCTCTGTTACGGCCTCCTCACCGTTGCCGGCAGCTGTGACGTCAAAGTCATTTTTTGAAAGTTTATTAGCGGCAAGTCCCTGTAGGAACGAGTCATCTTCTACGATAAGTATTTTCTTGGACATATGTGGCCTATTTTACTATGTTTGTCGCTGAGCGCAAATCCTCTTTGGGAAAAGCCGTGGCTCTATTATGCTTAGTGTTATGAAATGGATTTTGTTGGCTACGCTTGCGCCGTTCCTGTGGTCAGTTTCGAATATCATTGATGAATATCTGATCAGTCATTATTACAAAAAAAGGAAGCTGATTCAAAGCTCGAGCTTGGTCGGTTCTTTGGTCTTATTTTCCTCACTCTTTGGTATTGTGGTTTGTTCATTGGTGGCCGTATTTAACTCGGCAGTTTTTGATATCGACACGGAAAGTATTAAATTTTTAATTCTGTCGGGTGTCCTAACTGTCGGATGGATCATATCCTATCTTATTGCAATCGAAGATGCAGGGGCGTCTGCTGTTGCGCCCTGGTTTCAAACTATCCCGATATTCGGTTTCATATTCGGTTATATATTCCTTGGAGAAATACCGCTTCGGCTGGAGATTATCGGCAGTGTCGTCGTTATTATAGGTGCAATCATTGTGTCGATTGATCGAAGCGGAAGAGGGGTTGGGATAAAAGCCAGAGCGGTTTTTTTAATGATCCTTGCTTCGCTGCTTGTCGCTCTGTCCGGAAGTGTTTTTAAGAGCGCCACCATCCACAATGATTTTTGGACCTCAACTTTTTGGGAATATTTCGGTATAACTTTGACTGGTTGCTTCATTTTTATGTTCCATGGCGATTATCGTAGGGAGTTCGTGGCAAAGCTTCGGGCGTCTGGGGTCCAAATAATCGGAGCCAACCTAATAAATGAATCCGTGTCTTCGGTCGGCAATATCATAAATAATTTTGCACTCGTTTTAGCCCCTGTTGCACTGGTTTATTCGGTCAACGCCGTTCAGCCACTTATTGTACTTGGCCTCAGCGTCTTTGTAACATGGATTTGGCCAAAGCTTGGACGTGAGAATATGTCAAAGAGGATGATTATTTGGAAAACCGCCGGAGTCCTCTTGGTAGTTTTGGGCGGAATATTAATATCTTTAGCTAAATAGTCTTTCAAGTACGCCTTTTCCTCTTTTATTTCCAGAATTTTTTTCTAGATATCCCCACGAAACCAGTTTCGCGCGGTCAGCCTCCAGGAATTTTTTGCCGATATCGTTTCTATACATCATCTTTGGAAATTGGACATCGCGGATTATATCGGCGGATTTTTTCTGTGCTTCGGCGACGGTTTTGCCCATGGCCGTGACATAGAGAACATATCCGCGGCAGTCGGAGATATGATACGACTTTGTCTTTGGGGAATAGGCAGTCTCCTCAAAATGTAGATGTTCAATATTTTCTTCGGCATACTCTCCTAGGTATATTGGTGAGCCAATCAAAACACTCTTCCGAAAATCATCTGTCGAGTAAGGAAACGGCGGCGCGGCGACGAGGGTAACGATGCCATATCCGGGATTCCATTTGAGGTCATAATTTTCTCCGCGGGCCAAAGCTAGTAGAAATTCACCCCATGGGGATCTATGTATCTCCGAGTGAAGGTGGATAATAGGTGAACCAAAGCGGGAAGTGGCTTCGAGTGGATGTGCGCCTGTTTCGTTCACGATGCAATTTATTTCAAAATCGCCTCGAAAATCTATTTTACGAAGATGGTCTTCAATTAGTGCCAAGGTTTCCTGGTAAAGCCGATTCTGTTCATTTGTGTCGTACCAAGCCAGCGTGCCCATTTCACTGGTAAGCGGCCCAATGTCTCCCGGGAAAAATCTTGGATGCTCTAGGTTGAATTCAATCGGCCCGACCCAATTCTTGCCGTTAAAATATCTGCCAATGCCTATTTCAACGCCGACGATCTTTTCCTGGAGGCTAACCTTTTCGTTATAAAATTCTTTGTGGTTGGCATAGCGGGCAAGCATATCAATAACATCTCTACCGTCATCGAAGGAGCCGATATAGTTCAAAGATTTGGAATAATGGTGATTATTCTGTTTGATTACCCACGCCTTCTTGTTTTTTCGCGCAAAGCGGAGTGCCGCCGAACTATTCTTAAAGTCATAAAGTGGCACGGTCCTCATGCCAACTGCCTCGAAAATTTTTTGGCCGAAGTCCCGATCCTGCTCTAGCTTATCGCCGCCCAGACTTCCGCCGACAACAGAATATCCTTTCTTTCGGAGAGAGTCCTGATCTTTGCCGTAGCCGACGTCGTCGAAGATAATGAGTCCGTTTTTCCCAACCCAAGATAGCTCTGCCTCCCAGTCATTCACTTTTTCTATCATGCCGTCGTAATTATTTCGACGTGCGACGTCTTCAATAAAAAGTTTCACAGCGTGCCCTTCACGTTTTAGGATGAGCGCCAAGTTTCCTGCAATCAAATCGTTTGAAATGAAAAGTATTCTCATATACAATTGATACTGTATCTTGCTCAGTTTCCTAAGTCAAAACGATATGAACAACGTTTCAACTCTTTTTTGCGCCGACTCAATGCCGCGTATCCTCGGCTTATTCGATTTCTCCGTCGCGCCAGCGCTACTTTTCTATGCGTACATTCCCATACTTGTCGTATCGATTTTCTTTGGAGTTTTTTTCTTTAGGAAGAATGACTTTGGACGCGCTGGTCGCGCCTTTATCCCGGTCATAACTTTTTTTGTTCTGTGGATCGCAAATATCATTGTTCAGTGGACGGCTGCGCCACACGGTGCCATTCTGCTCGGATGGAAATTGACTGCACCGATCGAGGTTGGCTTATTTTTGTCCACGATTCGCTTTGTTTATATCTTCCTTCATCCAGAAAAAGACAAAAAAATCGACCGTCTCGGGTGGCTGTCTATGGCCGCGCTTTCCTCTGTGGTCATCTTGACTCCGTCGGCTTTGAATATCGTCTCATACGACTATATGAATTGCGAAGGGGAGATCGGACTTTTGTGGTACGTGATTTACGCGCTCGAGGTATTCTGTGTCGGCCTTATAGGATATTGGACTATTCGGGCAATGCACGCTAAGTCTGATTGGTCGAAAGAAAAGCAGGAGGCCCTAACCGTTGGATTTGGTACGTTCCTATTTGCTGGACTTTTTTCACTCTCAAATATTATCGGCGAAATCACCCAGTCATATGAGATAAATCTTATTGGGCCTCTTGGAATGGTTATTCTCCTGGTTTCCTTGGTCATTGTTGCAGTGAGATATAGGACTCCGCGCGCGACTCTTGCCAGTATGCACTCGTTGGTCTTCTCTCTATGGGCATTGGTCTTCTCGCTGCTCTTCATTTCGGATGTATCAGTCATTCACTTGGTGGTGCTAATAACTTTTATTCTCATGATTTATCTCGGAGTTAAGGTTTTGTATAGCGCAAAGAAAGAGATTGTTCAAAAGGAGAGATTCGGCGAGCTAAACAAGAGACTAACAGCACTCGATGCCACAAAGAATGAATTTCTCTCGTTCGCAACCCACCAGCTCCGAAGTCCGCTTACCTCCATCAAGTGGGGACTTGCTTCGCTCAAAGAGGGCTACTCGGACGAGACGGCTGACAAATTACTCGCAACAACGGATGATTTAATTGGCACGGTTAATGATCTTCTAGATATCTCAAAGATAGAACAAGGAGGACTTGTGATGAAAATGGAAGAGTTCGATCTTCACGATTTCGTTGGACGCGTTGTCGAAGAGTTCCGGCGAACTGCTGAGAATAAGGGTCTTCGACTCGCGTTCACGGGCGACATTGTCCCGTGTTTTGTGGTCGCTGATGAAAACAAACTTCGTCAGGTTTTCGTAAATCTAATAGACAATGCCATCAAGTACACCGTAAAGGGCGATATTAAGGTTGTGTTTCGGCGTGTAGGAAAGACTGCTGAGGTTTCGGTTTGGGATACGGGCCCCGGAATTGCGGCCGAGGAACTAAAGGATCTATTCGATAAATTCCTCCGCGGCGCGGCGGGCAAAGCATCTCAGGGTGGTTCGGGTCTCGGATTATACCTAGCCAAAAAGATTGTTGAAGCTCACCATGGCCAAATGCGCGCCGCTTCTCCAGGTGTCGGCAGAGGCAGTATCTTCACCGTTGCGCTTCCTCTGAAATCCTAACCTACGTTTCGTGGTAAAATAAAAATATGAAATATTCGCTACCGATTATAGTCGCAGTTCTGCTCCTGCCGGCTTTCGCCTCGGCCGAATTTATTGGCAAGGACCCGGCGGTCAAATACCAAAGCGGAGGAATTGTCGAGATTCTTCTTGTTCCGGGACATGACAACCAAAATTCCGGCGCAGTATTTCGCGGGCAGCGCGAAGCGGATATGAATCTAATGCTCGCCGAGAAAATTCAGAAAGAACTCTCCACTGATCCAAATGTTTTTGTGACTGTAACTCGAGATGAAGCTGGTTACTACCCGCCTCTCGCGTCTTATTTGGAAGAAAATAGGGAAGAGATATTTGAATTTATCGATGAGAGTAAAAAGGAGACAAATAAATTTTTAAAAAAGAATGATATAGAAGTTCCTGTGGGGGTGACGCACAACAACGCGCCGTCTGAAGTGGCGTTCACTCTTTACGGAATCAATAAATGGATTGCTGAAGAAAGTTTCGACCTGGTGATCCATATTCATTTTAACGATGATACGTCTCATTGGGGTAACAATATGGGTTCGTACGGCGGATTTACAATCTACGTTCCAGAGGAAAATCTCTTGAATGCAGACAAATCAATTCCGCTCGCGCAGGAAATCGGCCGCGAGATGCGAAAAACTTTCTTTCCGAGCAATCTTCCGATAGAGCGGGACCGTTCGGACGAGTTTGGACTGGTGCCTGATTTTAAATTGATCGCGCTCGGTTCTAACCGAACGCTTGAGACGCCATCGCTTCTGGTCGAGTATTCATACATTTATGAGCCGCACCTGTCACCTGAATTTTTAGGTCTCACAACAGATACCATGGCCCGCGCCACGGCCAAGGGAGTATTTAATTTGCTGGCCGGACCAGGGGAGTGGAAGAATCTTTATCATGTTTGGAAGAAGCCGCTAAGCCTCTCGACGAAAACAGATATAGACACGCTGGCTCTACAATTCGGATTAAAAGAGCTTGGTTTCTATCCGCCGAAGAATCATGATAGGGAAAATTGTCCGTTCACTGGCATCTACGGTCCCTGCACTCAGAAAGCGGTCAAAGAATTCCAGCGAGCGAATAATCTCACCGATGATGGTTTGGCCGGCTCAAAAACTCTTGGAGTCATGAATTCAATTTTTGGGTTTTAAGAGTCTTCAAGTGGCTTTTGGTCTTTGTATTCGTCGAGTAGGGGGACCCCCATGGATTGAGCGAGTTCGTGGACTTTCTTTCTTAACTTGAGAATACCCACATCGGTATATCTGGAAGTTTGCAGGGAGTATCCGTTTTCTTTTGCGTAGGTAAAAATCGCTTCAAGTAGTTTCGAAGCGGCGCCATGGTTTTGGTATGCGGGATCTACAGAGACAAATTTCACCCACAGATTTTTTTCCTTGTAGGGATCTTTTCCAAGTCCTGCAATTCCTATGATTTTATTCTCATTCTCAACTACTGGGTAAATTATTCTTTCTCTATTTCTGTAGTCGGCAACTTCATCTAGGAATAAATATTTAAATACGCCCCCATCATCTATGGATAAAAATCTGTTATCTTGGGGCAGTATCTCGCCCTTATAAACTCGCTCCATTAGTTCCTGGGCGGATAGAACCTTGGATTCAAGAACCAGGCTCTCTTTGTTTTCTTGATTTGCTCCATCACCAGGTTTGAATTTCTCCATATATTGTATTCTAAAGTCTTTTGTATCAATGTCTAGCTTGTAAGATTTCGGGCTTGGTTATTTAGAATCTTTCCAATTCCACCAGAGAAGTAAGTCTTTGTTTCGGCCGTCTTTGGCGTAATAAACCGCGCAGCGCAGGACATATAGCACGCAGCGGTCTTGATGAGAGTTCGTAAGCTTCTCGAGTTTCTTGTAAAGCTTTTCTGGATCCTTGGTCCGCAGATCAGAAATCTTTTTAATACCTAAAAGCAGGAGGTCTCGCTCCATGCGCGGTCCGATTCCGGGGATATTTCTAAGCTCGGTTTTCATTTGTCGTAAGGCATTACAATTTCCAAGTTCTTTGTTTCAATCTCGCCCTTGTAGAGAATATGGGCAACTCGATGGAACATCAGAGGATTTTTACCTACCGCCAACTGTTGCCGGTAATATTCAATAGTCTCTTCGGGAATCTTTTTATATTCATCCAGTTTTGTAGCATTAAAATCCACGAACTCGTTCGCTTCAACTGAAAGGCGGTTGGTTTGGTTAACGCCGTACAGGTATACCGTTAGAAGCTTCTGATTAAGCGAAGAAATTGGAATCTTAAACCACTCATAATTTTTAATTTCGTAGTTTACTTTTGCGAAAGCCTCTCGAAGCTCGGCCGGATGAACTGCGGTCATGTGCAAGACGTCATTCCAAAGACAGTTTAGAGTTGGGACCTCTCGCCCTAAAAGATGCTCGCGATCGACGTATTTTTTCACATGTTCGGCGTATATTTCTGGGTGTGATTCTTTTAGTCTATTTAGCGGATAGAGAATCGAACCGGACATATTCAAGGGTTTGCGATGGTAGAGAAACATCGTTTTATTATAGCAATTTTTGTGCTAATGTAGGCCTCATGGAACCGTGTCAGAGTGGTCGAATGTGCCTCCTTGCTAAGGAGGTAGGGTGAAAGCCCTCGAGGGTTCGAATCCCTCCGGTTCCGCATAAAAGGAGGATTGGATGAGTGGTTTAAATCAGCGGTTTACTAAACCGCCGGCGGGTAAAACTGCCCGTGAGTTCGAATCTCACATCCTCCGCCAGTTAGGAAATGAAGTCATTGGCTCGCCCGCTACGCGGGCTCGCCAGCCGTTTTTCGCCGAAAATTCAAGCCGTTTTGAATTCAGCATAAAGTTCGAGCCGACATTTTTGAGAAATGCGCGGATTTGCGTTTTGTCGCCTTGCGACAAAAGAATTTTGGCTTGGCTGCTCAATAAAATCACTTCTCGCATCGGTTCGAGCCAATTATTTCCCTTTTGTTCAAAATCTCTGATTTCTTGCTCAATATCGGCTTTCTCGCCCAATAATTTTGCTTTCTTTACCTGATACTCGTCCGGCGACATTCCTTTGCCCTCGATGTAAATATCGAGAAGCCGATCTATTTTCTGCTCAACTTCCGCTTTTCGGGTTTTAAGATTTTGAACAAAAGAAACACCCTGATTTTGAATACTCGCTTTTTCGCGGTCTAACTCGGCAAGCATATTGTCCCGCCAATCGTCGGGGATAGAAACTTTTTGAATTACGGATTTCATCTGTTCAACAAGTGCTTCCTCGCGTAGATATTTTTCATTACAAGTTTGCTTTTTCTTGGTGCAACGATAATAAATGTGTCCTTTTTGGGTTTCGGCGGTAATGAGACAACCGCACTTTCCACATTTCATAAATCCTGAAAAAGCAAACTCGTGTTTTCGTTTCCGCTTTTTCTTGCCTCGGTTATTCATTACTTGTTGAACAGAATCAAAAAGTTTCTTGGAAATAATTGGCTCGTGACTTCCTTCGTAAAGCTCGCCGTTGAAGCGGAAAGTTCCATAGTAAAAAGGATTTTTGAGCATTCGTTGGACACAGGAAGTTGAGAGAACATTGCCTTTGTAGCTATCCATTCCGGTATCCGCCAAAAACTGCTTGACGTTTTTTAGAGTGTTGTCGCCTGTGGCATAAAGCTCAAAACATTTTTTCACCAACACTGACTTTTCTTTATCGAGGTCTATGCTCTTTGTTTTGGAGTTGTTGAGGTAGCCAAGCGGCGCAAACCCTGGCCATATTCCTTTTCGCAGTTTTTGGCGGTGGCCTCGCTTAATATTCTCGCTCAAATTGTCCACATAGTATTTGCTTTGGCCAAAGGCAATGTTCAGCATAAATTTCCCCTGCGGTGTGCTGTCAAACCAAAATGTAGGAAATTTTAGGTCTTGGATTTTTCCTGTGTCCAAGAGATAAATAATCTTTCCGCCATCTATGGAATTGCGAGCTAGTCGGTCGGGGTGCCAAGCCAAAATTCCGCCGGCTTCTCCGGCGCAAATCCGATCCAGCATTT
>CAZPVH010000005.1:0-77152 GCA_964589975.1 uncultured Candidatus Saccharibacteria bacterium
CCCGAATTAAAAGCTCCACAAGCTTCTGTGTTAACCGTTACACCATAGCCACCATATATGGTTTCCCGAAGGAAACGCTACGCTACATTATCAATTCGTTCGCTCTTTGTCTATACAACCGGCGGTTTTTGCTCCCCTCCAGAATGCTCCTTCTTATACTGCCGAACCATTCGCCTATCCATGATCTGACTCATTGTTACGGCCCCGATGAGAATACAGATATATATAATTAGGGCAGGACCGAACTTTATCGGGATTGACCTTAGGGACCCCAGGATAAAGATGAGATACCAGCTTGTTATCGAGATGGCGCCAAGGGCATAAGAAAGCCGACGCATATTCCGAAGGTCTGTAGCACTGTCACTTCCCCCGCTAAAATCCAGCGCCATCATCTTTGGCGCCACCAGGAGGTTAAGGCAAACGCCGTTCAGCGTCACAACTGCTACGGCGACTATCTTCAAGAGAAACTTTGACGACTGCAGGAGTCTTTCGGATTCTGGAATAAAGAGGCCGATGCCGGTAACGATGATAGTGCCGAGCGCGAGCCAGATGACCCCAGAGAGAGTTTTCATAAGCGCATTCTCAGATTCCGAAATCCGGTAATCCTTTAGGAAACGGAAGAAGAAAATGTCCGTCACAGTTGCCGCGCCGAGAGCGATCGCGGCCGCCAGCGCATGAAGGACGACAATGACACTCTTATATTGCGCCAAAAAAGCGGAGAGATTTATATCTGACCCGTAGACTGCCGTGATAAAGATAAAGGTCGAGAAGCAGGCGGAGAAAATACACCATGTGCACCATTTTTTCAAAACAAAGGCCTGGATGAATATGAGATAAGCGGAAAATATAAACGCGCCGATAGTGACCCCGGTCATAAGAAACATCGCCACGTCCGGAAGAAGTCCCGGCATGAACCCATGAAGCGCATAGATGACAATAACGAGCGCATAATACAACATACCCATTTTCTCTACCGCGACGCCGAGGAATTTCGAGTACTGGCTCTGGGTAACTAAATCACATTCGCCGTTTAACGGACAAACTAATGGTTGTGCTTTTTGCTTCTTTAGGTAAATGTAAGTCGCAAGCATGAAGCCGGCGACACCGAAGACAAGCGGCCCAAAATTAAAAAAAATCTGCTGGAAGATTGGATTCATAGAATAAATTTATTACCCAAACATTATACCAATGATTCGAAAAACAAAAGAAAAACGGCCCTACGTAGGGCCGTTTATCTCTCTTCAGGAACGCATGTAGGTGTTGTTGTACAAGCCGATGGTGTCGGTCATCTCTGTAGGCAGAGCGTCCCAGACGATCTTAGCCACAGGCTCGGGGACCTCACCGTAGAAGGCTTCGGCAATGGATCCCGTGATCATCCCTTGTGTGTCGGAATCGCCGCCAAGACTAATGCCAAGGTCGATCGCATGCATTAGATTGTCTGCTTCAAGGAACGAGATGAGACAAGCTGGAACTGTCACTTGGCACGAAGCGTCGAATTTGTGCTTCTCGCGAATAGCGACATGGGGGCGCTCCAGATCATAGAAGAAGTTCTCTTCCACGTATGCCTTGATGACGTTCTTGCCCCTCCCTTTGCGAGCCAAGTGGATAGCGCTAGCTACAGCTTCCGCGCCGCGAATACCTTCGGGGTTATTGTGCGTACACATAGCCGACCTTCTGGCCATCTTCCGGACAGAATCGATATCGCCCGGCAAGTTGCCGATTGGCCCGACGCGCATGGCGCTGCCGTTCCCGAAACTATTGTATGGAACCGCTTCAACAAGAGGCTTATTAAGCCAGTCCTTGAAGCTTCCTCCGAAACCAGATTCGCGGTAATCGTTTCCCCAGACGTGATAGGCCGTCTTGAAATCTGGCTTCTCAGGATTCTGCAGCAATGCATCCATAGTTGCCACCATCAGGATAGTGTCGTCGGTATAGAGATACGGCGTATGCTCTTTGACGTACCTGAGAGCATCGTTCGTGATTTCTTCGCCGACGATCCCATTCCAAGATTCGATCACCTGCTGAAGATTAGAGGTCTTCAGCGATGCAAACAGTTCCCTGCGCTTTTCTTCGGTGATACGATCCTTTGTTAAGATACGTTTGGCGTAGAAGTACAAAAACTCAAACGAACGGCCTTTGATATCGCCGTAAATGCCTGCGAAGTTTTTCATGTGTTAGGTTCTTTTCTAACCGCACAATATATTAAATATAAGTAGTGGTCAATGTGACCGACTCAGAAACACAAAAACCGATACGGATGGGATTTTTGTGTCTCTGTGGTCACAAATAATTTTGCTGCGCAAAATTTCCGCTTCGCCTATTTCCTATCTCGCAGGCTCGATAACGGAAATTCCTGTTATACAGGACCGGGATAAAAACAAAGCAGTTTGTTTTTATCCACGCCTCGCCGTCGCTGTGCGACATGGCTCCGCCGGCCGGCACAGAAGCACAAAAACATGGCGCAGGCCATGTTTTTGTGTCTACTGTGCCCAGGAGAGGACTCGAACCTCCATGCCTCTCGGCACTACCACCTCAAGGTAGCTTGTCTACCAATTTCAACACCTGGGCAGGTGCCCACCGATAATATCAGGTTTTTAAAAAAGAGAAAGGCCGACAATGTCGGCCTTTCAATTTCATGCTTCTACTGGAACATGCTTGCCTACCAGTTCAGGTACGATAGCCTCGAGCGCCTGCTTTGCAGATCGAACGTTTTCCGATGGGAATGGAAACAGGAGCAGAGCCTCGTCGAACTCCAATGTTTCATCCTTTCCAAGGAACCCCAGAGACCTCGCCATGGGAATATTGTGCTGATTGAGTGTCAGCATCTCTCCAGGTTCCAGATTACTGAATGGACTTTCTTTATCGAAGTATCCTCCAGCACGAAGTCGTTCGCCGAGAAGTTTACCCATCTGCGCCTGATTACCTTTCAGAAGGTAGCAGATGATACCGATATTTCCCTTGTGCGTAAACGCGCTGTTCTCCATCTTCGCAGGTTTTGGTTTGGTTCGGCATTATTCTCGCACCTTTGCCAAGTGAATGCAAGAATTCCCGGCAATCCCCTACTTTTTACTTACTACTTTTTACTTCCTCATCTATACTTATTCCATGTCATACAACGAGCAGAAAGAATTTTTTGAAACAGCCTATCGAACTGGCTCAGATATCTGGAGCGACAAGCTCTATCATACAAAAATTTTTGAGTATCTTCAGTATCTTCCTGATAATTCTACCGTCTTGGACCTCGGGACCGGTCGTGGTCGCTGGCCTTTTGCTATGGCTGAAATGGGCTTTCAGGTTATCGGTCTCGACTATATAGACGACTTGATTGAGATAAACAATAAAGAAGCAAAGGCCAAACACTTCCAAGGAAAACTGGCTTTCATAACGGGCGACGCTCTCGATATCCGTTTCGAGGACGAGAGCTTCGACGTCATCACTGATTTCGGACTTCTTCAGCACATGCACCACGAAGACTGGGAGCAGTACGGCCGTGAGATAAGTAGAGTTTTAAAACTTGGTGGATATTATCTATCAGTAGCTCTCTCAAAAGAAACACCAAAATTCTACAACTTTTCACCCGCGGCCATGGAACATGCCGACTTCGAAAAGTATGGGGTTTTCTATCACTTCTTCACGCCAGATGATTTCATAAAAGTGTTGGGGCCAGATTTTAAAATGACAAAATCTGAGACAATTTTTCTACCGAAGCATAATGAAACTCTACTCATCTCTTTGTTTCGAAAAATGTAATGCTCAAATGAAAAAGCCCCCGACTTGTCGGGGGCTTTTCTTTCATCAGAATGCACAGGAGACGGAGAAGACGCTACCAAGGTCTTCGCCTGACCAAGACAATCCTAGGCCGGGCTTCAACTGAAAGACGTCTCTTCGGATCTCATATCTGCTTCCAACGGCCAACCGGTACAACGTGTCATAAGAGAAAAATGGATTCCAGTGTTTCTTGGAAAATCCAATTTCAGCTTTGATATGTTGTGCAGATCTGTCGTCATAGAAAGCGTTGACGAGATATCCTTCTCCATAGAGCATCTCCTTGTAGGCAACCCTGCTGAATGTGTGCAGGGCGAAAGCTAGTTCCGGCTGACCAGAAATGTGATCTGATTCGGAAGCCACATCACCGAGCTCTTTGCGCTGAACAAGCAGAAATCCGGGTCCACCCTCGACTTCGAACATCACGAATTCAGAGAGAGCAAATCTTCGACCCGGCATTGCACCGAAGGCAAGGAAGTTTTCTTCCTGAAGACCGGATGCTTGTCCGGATAGACGCAAACAGAATTTGCCTTTGGCGCCTGCGTCAATGTCAGTCTCGGCGCTGAAAGAGAAAAAGCCACTAGGGCTTTCTTGTTCGGACTTCATTCCACTCAGTGCCTCGAGCTTGGACAAGTTCTCTTCATCTTGAGATCTCGCAAGCAGTGCCATGAATGCAAAGATGGTTATAAGGTGCAGGCGTAACATTGGTTACAGGTTTTGGTTTTGCCTATACGATACTACAGGGCTAGTGAATTCACCAAACCAATGTGTGAAAAAGGAAAAGCCCCCGACAAGTCGGGGGCTTTTCCAAATCCATACTGCATGCTCAGGCGACCCGTCGCAGCAGAGCCTTCGGGGAAACCTGTTCCTCCTCCTCATGTTTGAGGAGCGAATTGTTTCCCTTCATGCCCATGATGGTGTCGGCCGTCTCGCCCGCACCTTGCTCTCGCAGGGTACGCAGGATCCGGTTCAGTACCAAGCGCGACAACTCTTCGTTGTCGTAAAGGTACATCATGTCGGCTTCTTCGGGCTTCTTCGCGATGCGCTTTGCGAGGGCGAGGAAGAAGTTGTCGAACCGGTGCTCTCCGCGACGATCTTCGAGGATGCCCATGAAGCGTTGGTACATGTCGCTTTGGTTCTTGGCCAGATGGTTCTTGGCTGTCTTCAGCTCATCGATCATCTTCTCCTCGATGCGCAAGAGGTCCTCACGCATGAGCGACGTCTTGGTACGATTGAGTCCCTCGCGCATGGTAGCGGTCAGCGGATCATCGCTCGCGTAGAAGGGGTTCGATTTGCGGAACTCCTCCAAGAGGTCGAGCTTCAGCTCGATGTCGAACTTTCCGTTCCTCGTGTTCATGGCCGGCAGGAGCGCGTGGATGATGTTGCCACCAGCGGTCGCGAACCATGCTTGCATGTGCGCCTTGAATGGCTTGTCGTCCCCGCTGACTCGCAGATGGTTGTCATAGTGGGTCCGGATCATGCCCAAGATGGCCGTGATGGTACCATGGATGAGCCCGATACTGTTGTCCTTGGCGAAGTGCTTCACCTCGCCGAAGTTCAAGAGATCAACCGGAGCCATGATGTGCTTCGGATGAAGGTTCATGGCCAGTTTGCCGGGCACGGGACGAGGGGTGAACTTTTCTTTGCCGCTCTGCATGTTGATATGGATTTGGTTGTTAAGGAACGAGTTACCTATATACTCTATCATACTTATTATATTTTGTCAATAGCAAAAGACCCCCTTGTGAGGGGCCTTGCTATACTACGTTTTCCGCTAGGCAACGGTGTAAATGAACACGAGTGCCAATGCGAGGAAGGATGCCGTGCCGGCCTTCTTCCAATGTGCGCGAACTTCTTCGCAGGAATATTTGAGGATCTGCATGTCTTTGGGTGCTAGGTTTATGAATATATACTAGCACAGATAATCTATATTGTCAATAGACACAAAAGAAGAAGCGCGGACCGTAGTCCGCGCTTCGTTTCCTTCTTGATTCCCTCACATCCGGAACAGACTGTCGATCGTGGCTCGGTAGGCCCGAGAGCCCACACGGGTTTCGGCTGATACATCACTGTAGTCATGGACCGAGTTTCCCCGAAGCGTCCCCGTTGAGTCGTTCTTGGCATTGGTAACCAAGTAGTACATATTTGGGGAACGTTTTGCCTCATAGTCCGTAGCGGTCGAACGCACGAAAACCTTGTCGCCCGTTGCCAATGAGTGAGCTTGGGCCCGACCATTGATCCAAAGCGTACCGCGAGTGCCATCTTCCAAGGTAATAGCAGCATAGTCCTTTTTCGCGACACGATTGCCGCTGGTACTGCCACAGGAGGCGCAGATGAGGGAAAGGATGAGAACGAGGAGGGCAACGTAGGAAATGCGCAGTTTCATGATGCTTATGTGTTGAGGGTTTGTGAAGATCAGTGTCTTAATTATATAATAGCATAAATGGTGTATATTGTCAAGATAGAAAAAGCCTTATAAATAAAGGATAATTGGGGGGTGAAAATCATCAGCTGGAATGTAAATGGAATCAGAGCAAACTTTAAAAAAGGTGCTTTTGCCGAGATTTTTAAATTAAAACCTGACATATTGTGTCTTCAGGAAACGAAGGCCGAGCCATCTCAACTTACACCAGAGATCCTCTCCCCTGTCGGATACACTTCATATTTCTCCAGCTCAAAAATAAAAAAAGGCTATAGTGGTGTTGCGATCTATACAAAAGAAATTCCAGAAAAAGTGACATTTGGAATAGATATGCCGGGTGATGATGACGAAGGTCGTACTGTTACCGCGCACTATAAAGATTTTGTTTTGATTAACTGCTACTTCCCTAATGGTGGCGGTGCGCCAGAGAGGCTCGGGTACAAACTCGAGTTCTATGATGCATTTTTAAAATACGTAAACAAATTGAAAAAGGCCGGTAAGAAAATAATTTTTACTGGCGACGTAAACGTCGCGCACACCGAGATAGACATAGCTCGACCAAAAGAAAATGAAACACACGTCGGCTTTCTTCCCGAAGAACGTGCTTGGGTAGATGAAGTTATTGCTGACGGTTATGTCGACATCTTTAGAAATTTCAATCCGACGAAAAAAGACGTCTACACATACTGGGACCAAAAATCCGCCGCCCGTGAAAGAAATGTAGGTTGGAGGATAGATTACTTTTTCGCTTCACCAAATATTCTCTCAAAAATAAAATCATTCAAGACTCACGCTGACATCTACGGCTCAGACCACTGCCCGATTTCTATCGAAGTAGATTTATAAGAGCAATCACTTCGTTCGTCTCATATATTTCCTTCGCTCACAAAACATAAAAATAATTTTGCGTTATTGCTCGCTCGAAAATATAAAATTAAAATGAGAAAACCCCGGACTGGTCCGGGGTTTTTCTTTAGCGGGGAAATACTTTCTTTTTCCACTTTTCAAATTCATCTACCACACTTTGACTCATTCCGAGATCTTGGACTGGATCAAAGTTTAGATTACTAAAATCCATTTGGACAGCACAGTCATTTTTATCGCACTGAGGACATCTCTTCTCTACACTTGTAATCTCATTGTTTTCGTATTTAGTAAACATCCAACTATCTACATGTCCGGTGTACCCACAACCACCTTTGGAGGGTTTGCAGAGATAGATTCCTGATTTCATTTTTGTGTTGGTTTTTGTGTTCGTTGGAAGAAAGGTTGTAACAAGCAGGTGGTTCTTTCTATGCTGGTGACATAGAGGAGCTTTCATCATCCCAGTCGTCGTCTGCATTAGATTGACCCAATCCGAAATCTCGAACCGGATCAGGGTTCATCAGCTTAATAGTTTCTTCACCAGCACCACAACTAGGGCAGGTCATTTCATGTTGTTCGTCTTCGTCACCATCCTCATCTTCCCAAAACATTGAACCCGTAAAGCGCCATTTCCAATCAAGTCCAGCGGCAACTCTTCCACATCCGCCAAACTTAGGTGCACATATGAAGATTCTCTGCTTACTGTGACACATGGTTGGTTTGTTTTTAAGGTTCTTTTACCTATATTATGCGTAATAAATTAAACTTTGTCATTTTTTATATTTATATGGAGTGATAAATAGCTTTATATATCAAGATATTTTAACGATTTTATAATTGTTGTCAGAATTATTGACAAAAACTTTATTTTTTATTACACTTTAGACATGAACGAAGAAAAAGCCTTAAAATACTTCGGGCTTACTAATAAAGAATCCGCTGTATATTTGGCGCTTTTGAGCTTGGGAAGTTCGAATGTTACCGCTATTTCTACTACGGCAAAGATCAAACGTCCGACAACATATCTCATTTTAGAAGACCTCCGGAAGAAAGAATTGGTTTTGAAAGTCCCCCACGCGAAAAAGGCTATCTATACCGCCGTCGAACCAGATCATTTCTTCCATTCAAAGCTTGGAGATTTCAAAGAAGCCTTCAATGTCCTGCCAAAACTGAAAGCTCGATACAAAACCGAAGCAAAAGTTTCGACATCATATTTCGAAGGCGAAGAAGGGATAGAAGATGCGTTGTTTTATAAAAAAGATGAATTAAAAGATTCTGAAATCGTCGGATTCTTCGCAAAGGGAACAAAAGTTAGCGAAAAACTTCTAGATGTCTCGCACGAATGGCGCAAAGAGATGAAGAAGCGAAACGTGACGCTCCGCGGTATCGCTCCAGAACACGAGACGCTCGAATCATTCCGTAAAACCGACAAAGATCTTGACCAAGTTTTCAAAAGCGTCGGTCTGGATGAATATTCATCAGATGTCTCGATAGAAGCCACGAATTCATTCGTCCGTATCGTCCTATTTGATTCGAAACAGGCAATCATTATTGAAAGTCCGGCTGTTGTGAAAACCGTTCGTGAAATCTTCGAGATGGTCTGGAAAAAATAAATTAATTGTGAAATGAAAAACCCCGCACAAGGCGGGGTTGGGAATCTTTAACCATCTCCCTAGGTTCTGTTGGACTCAAACAGTGTTAGCCTCTCGACCAACTTCCTGCTTCGTCTTGTCCGTCATCCTCTTAACGTCTTCATGAAGTCTTTCTACTTGGTCCTTCATGATCTCGCAGGCGAGCAGGTGGATTTGCTTGCACTCCGGATTGTCGAGGTCCTCGGTGACTTCGGCAAGCGATTTTTTCACTTTATCGAAGGCTTCCCGTATCCGCTTTTCCAGGATGGCCTCAACGAACTTAAGGGCGGCTTCTTTCTTTTCCATGATGGGTCTGGTTTGTTGGTTTTTGTTTAAAGAACGTTCCACTCTTTGAAAACTCGAATCACTTCAAGTTCTCAAAAGTGGAGGCCAGCTGAGCAGGCCTCTTACTTCTAGCCAGTGATCTCATTGACCATGGCCTTGTGCGTCTCGACGATAAAGGGGTTGTCCTTGTCGTAGAGACCAACCGTGCTCGGCAAGATTGCTCGTGCAATCGTAATGAGCTCTTTGCGAGACAGATTCTCTGCATCAATAGCAATCAGGGCGAGACGCTCCTTCAAGCTTTTCGATGAAATCCATGCGGCCATCAAGCTTTCAAGCGCAGTCGCAACATGTTCGGGCATACCACTTGTTACCGGACCCTTCACCGCTACACTCTCAGAAATCTGAAAGTTTACAATGAAGCCGGGGGTGGTAGCTCGTCCACTCAACTGTTTGTGCTGTACCGCATAACCTCGTGATTCCACCAGAGCATAGAGCTTTGCTTCTTCAGCCTTGTTGTGAACATTCAGCTGGATTCGCAAGTGTCCCTTTTTGTCGAGACTTGGAAAATATTTCTTGACCCGTGGCTTGCACAAGGTGAGAAAATCATCCAAGTCTGGATTCAGAAAGGAATATGGTACAGCCCAGATCCGAGAGACCTTCCCGTCTTCGTGAATGTCGAACCTGACGCGAAGAGACCGGAATAATTCTTCCGACGTCGTTTTCTGTAGATCGAAGACCAAACGAAAACCTTCTTTGATTTGGGTTTGCTCAATGATCTTCGGCTCTACCAAGACTCCCTCTTTCTCAAGGAAACGTCTTTTAAGCTCCGATGCCAAGTTGATCAAAAGACTCCGGCCAGCGTGACCATGATCGTAAAGACCAAGGCAACCGGCTTTCGGTACAAGTTTTTTATACTGACGCATGGTTTCTGCTTTTATGTAAAAGTGCTGACCTACAGACTACCACTTTTGTGGTAATTTGTCAATGTTACCCTAAAGATTCGCGAACTGAATTCGTGAACCTTATAGAGAGGGGAAAGCTTTGCTTTCCCCTAGCGAGAGCGTTCGCTGGTGTTTGCCAGCACACAGTCATATTGAGGTTGGATTTCTCCAATACCCCGCTCTCTAAGTGTGCCCAGAAATGAGCCGATCTCGGCTTTGTGCTCCGGATGGGTCGCCGGCTGCGTCCTTACGCGCCTTCGTCGACGCTTACTCGCTCGACTCGGCCATACTTCTCGAGGATACGAGACATTTCTGCCACGAATTCCTCAAAAGAAGTGAAGTGATCCTCGACCCACGGATTGCATCCGGCAGTCTTCTGGCATCCCGCCACAAAGGTGTTGACCCGAGGCCGATAACCAGCCATCGCAGAAATTTCACACAGCCTATCTACGACTTGGAAATTCTCGTAGGTTTGGACAGCCAGACGAAGCTTCGTGATCTCAGAAATCATGATCATGTGGGTTTTAATCTGACCGTTTTGTTTTAAAGAGCTCTGAGTGTTTCCACTCTTTGAAAACTCGAATTGCTTCAAGTTCTCAAAAGTGGAGGCCCGCCGAGCGAGCCTCTCCTTCTTCGTGCACCTAATCACTCTCGTTGCGATCGTTGATCGCATCCTGCATGTCGACCAAGCTGTGCAGCTTGTCGTCACGGTTGGTCTCGCAGGATCGCGACGAGGCAACCAGCCACTCGTTACGGGACGAACGCTCGTCCGCGCAGGCGAACTGCTCGTCAAAGAAGCTCCCGCAACAGACTTGTCGGTATACCATGGTGGTGGGGGTGTTAGGTGGGTTATGTAAAGGTACAATTCCCTAAAGATCCGCGAACTGAATTCGTGAACCTTATAGAGAGAAGAATATAGTCGTGAGAAAATATTCTTCTGTCTACATATTTGGCAATATTCCACTAAAGCAAAACAAATTTCTTTGCGTTGCTTAGAATGCGGTCGAACTTTAATATGGGGGTCGACCTAAATTTCAGCCCCTGAGCCCGTAAAAATTTCTTAAACCGGTACTCTTTTGTTTTTTCCCGCCTCTACAGGATCGGCAGATCCAAGGCTTCTCGGAAGAGCGCCTTGATCTCCTCGTCGGACATCTCCGACTTCGGCTTCGAAAGTCCGACCCAGAGAGTACGTCCGCCTCGCGGGAAGCGGTCATGCAGGTGGCCGTAGTCAACCTCGAGCTTCTTCACCTTAACCACGCTTCGCACATGATAGATGCGAGCTTGGCACGTCGAGCAGTGTCCCTGCTCGGCGACCTCGAAGTAGAGGCAGCCTTCATGTTCCAAGATCTCACGGCGAGTCTGCCATCCGGCAAGTGCAACCATCATGGGTGTGGGGGGTTTTGGTTTTTTTGTTTTAAGGAACATTTCTGTTTCGCTCTTTTGAGCTCATCAGCGCGAACATACATTCGCGGACAGACAGGAGGAGACAGTGACGTCTCCTCCCCAGCGTAGAGAGTGATCATCTCTCTATCGCTGTACCCATTTTTTTCTTGTACATGACGGTACAATTGTCGCTTACGAGATCCGTGTCTCGCTGGGGTGCGCAACAAGAGCTTTTTCCTTCACGGGTTTTTGGTTGTGATTGCAACCATCTATCCGTCTTTGGGCTGGCGCTCAAGCCCTCGCAGTTTCTTCTAAAGAACTTTCCCTTCTTCGTAGGCACTTCACTTCAAACTCAAGCCGATATCGCACTTACTGAACGACACAATGGAGAAAAAGCGTGTCATTCATCCACCTGTGTACAGTATCTAGCTCATCAATCAGCCTACTGGGGCCATCCCCGCAATCGGCATAATGGAAATCGGCTGAGCTGAAACGATTGATGTCTGACCCTACTACCTGACACGTTTGAAGATAGAGCTGATAGTGCTCCCTCGTAAACGGGAATCCTACCAGATGCTTATTTCGCGTCTGGTCTACAAGACAAGACAACTTGGCAAACAATCTTGCGATTGTTGGCGCATTGAAGCCGTTGATCATTGTGTCGGCGTATATTGTCATATCACCGACCTTTAAAGTGACTGCCTCCATTTTTGCTTTTTAATGTACAAGTAATCGGGCGCAGACCCTAAAGATTAACGAACAGAATTCGTAAACCTTATAAGGGGGAGGAGATGTTACAGCATCTCCTCCCTGCAGACTTCATCGACCACCCGCCTTCAGGGTGGGTCTGCTCGATCCAACTTTATTCCCCCAACATTACTTTTCGCCTGACTTGTCCGGCGACAAAAAGCAGTCGGGGCCCAGATAATCTAGCTTTGCTCTTAGGCAGCAAAGTGTCGACTGTCCTTCTTGCGGATTGGAATCCCGCTTGTGCATCGTTTTGGAAAGAACTTCCACATTTGAAAATTCGAATGTCTTCAAATACTCAAATGTAGGGAGAAGGCTTTGCCTTCTCCCACAGATCTACCCCGGAGCCCCCGCCCCTCGATCTGTTTATTACACACCTATGGGCATAGGTGGCGAACGCCCGAGCTCACTTGCAGAAGTCTGCGATGAGGCTCGGCACGTTGGAGTCAAACCCAACCAGGTCGAGCATGCCAGCGTCACTAGGGTCTGCAATACTGAAGTCCGTGGACATCGTAGAGCAGACAACCAGCTTCGCGGGAATGCCCATCTCCTGTCGGTACCGCTTGAGCGCCTGAGACGGGTGGATTTCTCCAGCCCACGTCTCGTTATCCGTCCAGATCTGAAAAACGTCGACCGGAGTCTTCGCCCTCAGAGCATGGAGGATCGGCAGCGAGCAGTCGGTACCACCGAAATTGAGACCGTTCACCGCATGCATGTTGTCATCGAGCCTCTTGCGAGGTGAGACGTTCATGTCCTGCAGGCCGGTTCCACTTCTCCATCCGCGGTCAGCGGAAGTAAAAGCTTTCAGGTGATAGTTGCTTTCGGTCTTCATGACCGCCATGATCATAGCCATTGAGGCCTGCATAGCATTCATGAATGGCATCCCAGCAACAGGGCTGTCCCACATCGAGCCGGACACATCCAGTCCGACGAAGATCCTCTTCCCGGTCGCTTCCAGATTCCCGAAGGAACCGTAGAAAGCGGCGTCAAGAATATCGATCACTCGCTGGACCGGCTTCCAGGTCAATGAGCCGCGCGCGCTCTTCCCGCTTGCGTACGTCACCAGTGCGGCGAGTACGTTCACAGGGTGGATCCTGGCCTTTTTCAAAGCGACAGGATCCGCGAGCTTCTGCTCGACGACTTTGAGCGCTCCGCTCATCGGCACAATGAGGCCGTTAGCCGTCATGCGCGCCAAGTTACGAAGCACCGCGGTCATCGGCATACCGGGCAAGAGGGCTTCCCATACCTTCGGGTCGCCGAGGAGCTCGGTTGGAACGAGCTCCCAGGTTACGCCTTGGTAGTCACCGATGATCTTCACCGCTTCCGCTGCCGTGGTGGCCGCTTGAAGCTTGGTGAAGGCCTCGATGATTTTCGGGACGCCATCCCCCATCTTTTCCTGAGCCACCCAACGGAACAAGTCCTGGTGCGCTTCGGAAGACGAGTGACTCTTGCGGAGCAGGTCGCGAAGCGACCAGCCCGAGCGTTGACGATATTTGACAGCTTGGTATGCCAGCTTCTCAGCCGACATGCTCGTCAAATATCCTGCCCAGCCGTTACGGTACTGACGGCTCCACGTTCTGCCGAGCTGTTTCGCATTTTCAGCGAAAGCATAGGCGAACGAAAGAGTCCGGAGGACCGCAGGCATGGCCATAAGCGCATACTTCCTGGTTGCCTCATCGGCAAACTTCGGAGATGCAGCCATGGCGAGGACGAACAGAGCAGGGTCTTGCTTTGCAGCGCGACCCTCCGTCGAAAGTTCGACGACCGTGTCAACGACACGCTTTCCGTTCATCTTCAAGCAACGCTGCACGGCTTCGGCATTATCAGTCGTGAGCTCGCGCCCGCCGACGTAGTAGCTGCCGCCGTCGCTACCAAGGATAATGAACCGCTCAAGGCGCTTCCAATCATCTACCGGGTAAGCGAAACCCCCGGCATTGTTCATCACCATGTTCGATCCTGGAATCGGAGCGTCTTGTGACGTCCTTTCCGTAGAAAAGTGCTGGGTGTATCTCATGACGAGGGTTTTTGGTTAGGTTTGTTTTTTGAAAGACCGGAGAGACCAGAAGCGGATAAGGTGTGAAGAAAGGGTTAAAGATGGCGGCCAAAGCTCGCCATCCAGGTCAAATATTTGGGTAACCTTCCTTCTTCGACCCGCTTCTGGTCTCAATTATCAATGCTCGAAACATGCTTTCGAGCGGATTTTGAGAGAAATATTAGTGATTTCTTCCAAAATCCGCCCAAGAGCCAACTGTATACTAATCAATCGAAGCCATATAAATATATTTTGCTTGATCCAGATCAGTTTTGTTGCTGTTGTTTTGAGACTGTTCTAAATGTTTCTGGGTAAAGCTTAGCAGATTCGAAATGATTTGTCAAGTATTTTTGTCGAGAATTCTATTTTTTGTCAGAATAGCCTTATTTTACAACATATTTTTGTTTATGTAAAAAAACAAAAATTGACTATTTTTATTTATTCTTGAAAATATTTTTGCAAATAAAATAATTATTTTTCTAATACGTCAAAGATTGTTTTTGAATGAAAACTTATAAAATCTTGCAGTGAAATACTTTTTTGGAACTAATTTAAATATAGTTGACAAAAAATGACATGTCTGATATACTCCCCCCAGATGTGATTCATAGCTCAAGCGTTCATGGGAAGCGGGTTATCTGCATAGACAAAGAGAAATCTACGCAGAAATGATGGGTATCCAGACAATTACGATGACTGGAACCCAGATGTGAACAGTCACAGAACCGTCCCACACCTAACCTCACGGCCATGAACGACTAGGGAGCACCCGTCCTGCATCCGCCAGCCCACCCTTTGTGGGCGGCGGATGCGGAAGGGTCACCTCGAGCAATCAATTCGCAGTAAGCACATGCACGACTAGAACAGAAGACATGGAAAACCTCATTGGAAATGGTCAGGATCACTACCCCTGACCACGCACCACAGTCATGAATGACTGAAGAGAACAAGAGCCCGCAACGGATGTTGCGGGCTCTCTTTTTTATTTATTTGGATCCGCCAAAGGCGAGCTTGAACAAACTTCGGAGCGTTTCAGCCACATCAGCGCTTTTTATAAAAATCGTACCAGCATGCTTGCCGAATATGTGAATCCTAACGCTTTCATTGTATATTCCAATTTCCGCTTTTATAGGATATTTTTCAGGATCTATCCTCTTTCTGTCCATTGTTATATCGGATGTATACTCGCCTTTGGAATATGAGTAGATTGAAACTATTTTTACGTTTTTTTCAATTCTTTTTTTCTTTACAGGCTCAAGCTCTTTTGGAGTAAAACTCTTCTCCACTTCATCGCGCGGATAAATCACATACATGAGACCGCCTTCTCCTCCGTCAAACATATTTCTTGCCGATCGCAGAATCTCTTCCTGACCAGTGTAGTATTCGACGATGGGCCTCTCGCCAAGTCCTCTTGCCACTGCTTTGAATTTCGGGACCATATCTTTTACGATCTTCGACTGTTCTGAAAGTTTTATCTTCTGCTCCTCTATATAGCTCTCTATTCTCTCCGGCGGGAGAGCGTGGATGTAAGTTTTTTCATTTTTCGTTATCTCCTCTACCAAACCTTTTTCAGTAAGAGAATCTATGACTGGATAAATAGTTGTTCTGTTAATTTTAGTTTTTTTGGAAATTTCTGCCACATTTGGCTCATCCACCGTCAGCAAGAACATATAGACCTTTGCTTCTTTATCTGACAAACCAACCTCGACGAGAAATTTTTCTAGGTTTTCCATGGAGACATTTTACTTCAAAAAGAAGATTCGAGGAAGTATAATTAATCCATGCAAAAGGAGACTACCCATAAATCAGAAAAAGAAGCTTTCAACATTGTGAAGCGCGCAAAAAGCTTCGGACATGCAACACGCGGGATCGCTGTTTTCATAAAGACGACGCATAATGCCTGGATTCACCTATTAATCGCGTGCGCCACTATCATCCTTGGAATACTATTCGACATTACTACGACTGAATGGCTTTTCCTTGTTTTTGCCATCGGCTTCGTTATGGTCGCCGAATGTTTCAATACTGCTTTTGAGTTCGACATAGACCTGACTTCCCCGGAATATCATCCGTATGCGAAATACACGAAAGACGTCGCGGCCGGCGCTGTCCTAATCTCCGCCATCACGGCAAGCGCTATTGGTCTCATCATATTCCTCCCCAAAATTTTCTTTGCCTCATAAGGTTTTTCTAATTTGACTTTTTATCTTAAACATGCTATTATATAGACATGGAAGCAGTTCTTTCTTACCTCCCGCACGTTGCGTGCACCATGATGATCGGCTATGCCCTGTGCACAGCCTTCGACTACTGGGGCCCCAAGCCCCAGGAAGATGCGCAACCCTGACGGAACTGTCCATAACCAAAACCTGCGGACTTCGGTCCCGAGAGAGGCCTGCACATGCGGGCCTTTTTCCTTTTATTGACAAAGTATAATTCGTATGTAGTATTCAGAATAAATCTCCTTTCAAAACTGCAGCATGACTACCGGCAAACCTCCTCCGACCAGAATTCAGATCTTCATAGATGGACGAAACTTTTATCATGTAAGCCGACACTACCGCTTCGATCACCCTGTTGGAAGTTTCATCAATCTCCGCGGACTTCAGGGATTCATACGCAAAAAGGTCGCAGAATTTCTAGGCATGGAACTTGAAGCTGCAACGATCACCAGGTGCCACCTGTTCATGGGAACAGACAGAGATAAAAAGGATGCCTTGCACGAGATCCTTCGAAACCGTGGCGTTCGACTTCACTGGCACGCTCTCGTAAAAAGAGAAGACGGACAAAAGAAAGAACTTGGTGTCGATGTTGGCTTGGCGACATCCGCACTGTCCGCTGCCTATGAAGACAAGATGGATGTGATGGTACTGCTCGGCGCAGACGGCGACTTCTACCCCGCAATCGCCCAAGTCCAGCATCTAAAGAAAAAAGTGGTGCTCGCATTCTGGGATATTCTGCCTTCTCCGAACAACAAGCTCTCGAAGCGCATAACCACAAGCAATTCATTGATACGGATGGCGGATTTCATCATCAATATGCGCGTGGAGATGAACGCGATGCTGGAAGGGCAAACCGAGGAAGCAAAATTTATCTTCGGGACCAAAGGCGAAAACTTCACCCCGACGGAAAATCAAGTCTATCAAGACGTCTCTCCGGTCACTCCGCCAGAGACAACCCAACCACGTCCGCAAAAACCTCCGATCACTCCAGCTCCAACAGTGCACAAGGCTCCCGAGCAGCCACGTGCGCCCAAGGTAGCTGACAAGAAGCCCGTTCCAACACTGAACCCAAAACAACACGAAAGACGGAAACGAAGAGAGTCTCCGAAGTTCGATACCACCAAACAGCGCGGCAGAATCACTCAGAAGAATAACAATGTCGGCTACATTCTCCCGCTTGAAGGAAAAGAACTGATCCCTTTCCTCAAGTATGATCTGAAACTTACCAACACCGACTTTGACGCTCTCTCTGCCGGATCTTTGGTGGAGTACACAGTTGCCAAGGGGGCCCGAGCCGGCAAGGATCTGGCCACCAACATCTGCATCGTACATGAATAAGAAGCGCCGCCCACCCGGGCGGCGCTTTTTGACAAACAACATTTTATAAGTACTATATGTCACAGACAAAACACGTAAAGCACCATGAAAACAGACAGCCCTTTGCGCGCAGGGGTGTTTATTGACGGTACATATTTTGGCATCGTAAATAAGCACTACCAAGACCTTCCGGGATTACAAAAACCAATAGATCATGCCGGGCTACTCTCGTTCCTCCAACGACAAACAGCAGAATTACTCAGTGTCACAAGAGATGGCCTGACTATCACCCGGCGTCACATGTATCTTGGGCTCCCTTTAGGAGCAAGCATCTCCAACATGCGATGGCAACAAGAAGCAATGCTCAAAGTCGACATTGATCTCCAGCACTTCCCCATAAAGAATAACGGCGGAGGAATAGCAAAAGAACAAGGCGTCGATGTGGCATTAGCCTGGGACGCCGGCTACGAGTCTTCGAAACTCGACGTCTACATACTCATCACCGGTGATGGGGATTTCATTCCCCTAGTCGATAAGCTGCAGAGTATTGGGAAAAAGGTAATCCTGGCATACTGGCATGTCGGCTCCGAACCGGGCAAAACCTCTCGTACCAATACCGACCTCATCAGATCCGCAACACACTCTGTCAACATGAGACAAAAGATAGAGGTTGGCCTAGCGAGCGGAGACAAGCATATCTGTAAAATCTTCGGCCCCAATCATCAAATACCCGAAGCAAAACCGAAAAAGAATGGCGCACTCGAAATATTCGAAGGAGTCATTCTCTCTCAAACGACAACGGGGGGCCGCATCAGAAAGATTCCGATCGGAAACAAGAAGAGAACATTGGTATTTTTCAAGGAAGAGGTGGAGGGCGCGCCGTTCAAACACTTTGAACCAGATCGCAAGGTTCAATTTTCCATTGTTTACGAAAACAACATGAAACGAGCTATCCACGTAAAGCTCATCGCATAGCACAACCGAAACGCCAGCTTCTTAGGAAGCTGGCGTTTTTATTTCACTTTATATTCGTCCCGGATTTTTTTTATTTCTTCTCCTTCGGCATCGTCCTTTGCGCTCTTCCCCGCCTCGCCGAGCTTCCGGAGGTGCTCATCTGTCATTTCCAGTAATTGCTTGGCGCGAGTCTGTAGGTATTCTTCGGTATTTTTATTCGGATCGTCTAAGACTTCTTCTAGGAGTGCATGAAGCGTCCAGCTGAAGCGCGGCCCCGGTTTCTCCCCCATCTCTTTCAGCTTATTGCCATCAATCTTGAGCATCCCGACGTTGATCGGATCACGCATCACTTCTTCAATCATGGACTCAAATTTCCTGAGGCGATACGGCTCCTCCTTCGGGCGGCCCATCCCAATCCTGTCGCAGATCCTGAGGTCTATGAGGTCCCAAACGTTCTCGGCGCCAACTTTCGCGACCAATCTCCGCACGGCCGAAAGCGTGATCTGATCCGTGTCAGAGAAAAACATGTGATACCGAACGAGTCGATAAATTTTTTCCGTGAAGTCGCTCCCCATTTTAAGCCTCTCGCAAATTTTCCGCGCGAGCTTTCCGCCCACCACGTCGTGGCCATAAAACGTGTAATCATTTTTTTCTTTGGACCATTCTCTGGTATGAGGTTTCGCGATATCGTGCAGAAGTCCCGCAAGCCGGATATGGAGCGGCCAGTCTTTATCCGCCGCGTGTTGCATAGTGCGGAGATTGTGTTCCCAGACATCATAAATGTGTTCCCCGTTTTGTTCGACACCAATGCCGATTTCGAGCTCGGGAATAATATATTTCAAGATTCCAAGTTTCTGCGCCATCGAAATACCGACAATTGGTTCCGGCGCCATGAGCATTTTGAGAAACTCATCGCGAATACGTTCGGCGGAAATATTTTTGAGGAGATCAACATGCTTTGCCATAGCCATCATCGTTTCGGCCTCTATCACAAATCCGTGCTGCGTTGAAAATCTAACAGCGCGTAAAATTCGGAGCGCATCTTCCTGAAAACGCTCCTCAGCATTTCCGACTGCCTTGATCATCTTATCTTTGATTGCCTCCCTACCATCGTACAGGTCAACAAGCTCTCCGCTCGCTGGATCATAGGCAATGGCGTTCATGGTGAAGTCGCGACGTTTTAGATCGTCGCTTAAAACTTTTGAAAATTTTACTTCGTCCGGATGTCTGTTGTCCGAATAAGCAGACTCAAGCCGGTAAGGAGTAACCTCGATAACTTTTAAGGCTTCATCCTCTGTAATCTTATTCTCTACCCCAACTGTACCGAATTTGTTTTCATAAAAAGTATCAGGAAAAATACTCTGGATTTCTTCCGGCGTCGCATTAGTGGTTACATCCCAATCTTTCGGGGTTTTGCCGGTTAAAAGATCACGAACACAACCGCCCACAATGTAGGCCTCGAAACCGGCCTTTTGAAGACTGTCAGTTACAAGCCGAACTTCGGCTGGAATATTAAAATTTTCCTTTCCATTCATAGTATAGATTTTAGCAGATGAGACTTCCCTGTTGTGCACCGCTAGGACTCTCGACTACCGTCGCGGGTACTTTTCCACCTCGCTACGCTCGTACGGAAAAGTCTTTCTCGTCCTGACGGAAGCAAAGCAGTTTGCTTCCTGCGGGTGCACAAAGTTTCGCTCCGCTCTACTTTGTGCACCCGCCAGGACTCGAACCTGGAATAACGCGTCCGAAGCGCGTCGTGATATCCATTTCACCACGGGTGCAGTCAATTTTTAAAAGCCTAACACTTTTCTATGCGGGTAAGGAGAATCGTCCACAACTCTCGCTGCGCGAGGTCGCCGGCCCCGCCTCATTCGTCGCCCGCCTGCGGCAGGCCGACATCATTCCGGCTTTCGATTCTCCACGCAGGGCAAGCAGTTGCCCTGCCCTACCCGACACATAAAAAGCGAATTTGCTTTTCTGTGCGGGTAGGGAGAATCGAACTCCCGTCTCGTCCTTGGCAAGGACGTGTTCTACCACTAAACCATACCCGCAAATTAACCCTGTTACAATATCAATTTTCTCCAATAAATACAAGAAAGCCCGCATTACGCGGACTTTCGGAAAAAAGCTCTGATGATCAGCGTCCCCACACCTGATCCTTCAGTCTGTGATAGGAAGGCTCACTGTCTGTAGCAGGGTTCGAGACGAGGTGTTCGTGAAGTGCAACATCAATTTCACAGGTCATGCATACATCGCTGTCGGCGCCAAATCCCTGTGACGCCCAACAGTAATTGGACACTCGGGCTGGCTGATGTTCACCAAACAGCCTTGGGAATATGAAGCCATGGCCAACTTGTATGTGTAGTGGCCAATTTGTAACGTCGCACTGAATTGCGTTCAGTTCTGTTCTTCCACGGGCGATAAAGGTCAATGAGGCTTTCATGGTGGTCGGATTGTTGTTTTCTACATACTATCATGATATTTATCTAATGTCAATTATGTCCTTTATCCCCCTTTCCCACATGTTTGTCCCCAATGTCTCATATATTTAGTGAAAAACATTGTGTTGTAAAATAAGGATTTTTTAGTCCACATATGTGGATAACCCTGTTTATAAGGTGTATAAGTATGGTTATTTGTCTTATAAACCAAAAAAACTTGTTGATTTATAAGGGTTTTCTGTAAGTGTTTCACATGAAACACTTATTTAGCTCTTATAGTGTTCCACATGTAACTTTGTACTATCCTTGATATTATAAGTTAAGTAGATTTGTCGATGTTATTCATGAAACATAACAGGATGTCTTTGTGAAAATGAACTAGATATGAAGACTTTTACATCCAAAACTCAGAAAATAGGGGAGATTGGTGAGAAATTGGCCAAAATGTTTCTTATGAAACATGGTTTTGAGATTTTGGAGTCAAACTATACAAAAAAGATGGGGGAAATCGATATTGTCGCTAAAAGAGGAGAAATATACCATTTTATAGAGGTTAAGAGTGTTTCCCGTGAAATAGTACCGCTTTCTAAGCAAAGTAATGTTACACATGAAAGCATTGGCTACCGTCCGGAGGAGAATATGCACCAAAAGAAGATAGGGAGGTTTGTCCGGGCAGTAGAACATTACTTGATGGCGAATAACCTGGAGGTTGAGCACCAGATAGACTTGGCCTTGGTTTACATAGACCAGACTCGAAAGACAGGGAAGGTGAAGCTCCTCGAAAACGTAGTTTAGGGTAATTTCGGGCTTACTATGCTAATATTCTGAAAAACAGTTTCCCATGAAACAGCTGAAGATTTACGACTTCGATGGGGTGCTGTTCCGGCCTCCAGACTTCTATATCCTTGAAATGATCGCATTAAAAGAGGTTTCTGAGGTATTGGCATATCGCCTGTACAAAGAAAACCTTGATTTTAGTGAGGAAATGATGGGGGATCCAGCCATCCGGCCATATTATGAGAAATTTGTTGATCGATATTTCGCCCAAAGAATGAGCCCAGACAGCGTTGCTAGGCTTGAAAGGGAAGCAGAAAGCCAAATCCTGGTAATTGCTTCTATGAACAATCTGGAAACTATCGAGCGGCATCTAAAACAGTCCGGTGTCAGACATCTCTTTGACGCCATTTACTCGGGAAGTGACAAGATTTCCAAAAGGGAGATGCTACGGAGGATTGAGCGTCGTTATCGGGCAGACTTCATGTGCTTTGTGACCGATTCAGTAAATGATATAGAGTCAGCAAGGGACTCTGGCCTCGATTTGAGGATTGAGGCGGTCTTGAGCGGTCAAAGCGATAAGCGAGAGCTCCTTGGATACATTGCCGAAGACCAGATCATTCCAAGCTTCTACTAGGGCCCCAGAAATGGGGCCTTTAGTTTAATTGTATTTAAGGATTCTTGTGATAAGATATCCTCATTGTTTTACGGGGCGTGGTGTAACGGCTAACATGTCTGTTTTGGGAACAGATGACTCCGGGTTCGAATCCCGGCGCCCCGACAGAAAATAACAAAAGGCCCCATTAAGGGGTCCTTTGTTATTTCTGGCACTACTGGACCAGAGGAAGAACTGGCGCATTCTGGGGTATTTTGAACTGTTTTTGCAGAAGTTCGAGTTTCAGTTTTCCCGAGAACAAGTGCAACTGACTAAGCAAAGACTTAAGCTTTTCGAACATCTCTTGCCCCTTGGCCAAATCTTCGTATGTTAGGGTGTAGATACGCTTGTATCCGCCCTCAATCGGCCGGTCAAATGAAATCATCTGCATATCCTCAAGGATTTGCAACGCGTAAGCGCTTGATTTCATTACATCGATGGCTAAATGAATGTCGCAGGCCTTTGTGACATCCGGAGGGCAAGTCTTAAGCTCAAAAGATGGCAACTTGTTTTGCTCCGCCAACTGTCCTTTGGTCAGAGGCTCAAAGAAGATCTTTAGTTCGGAACTGCTCGATTCGAATTCGAGATCAGCCACTGTTTCCGGATATTGACGCACCAGATCGCATACTTCCTCAAAAAACTCTTCGTTAATAGTGCGAGATCCTTTGTAGGTAGCGTGGAATTGAGTAGTTGAGCATCTTTTGTTGTTGGTAAAGAGATCTCTTTCGAAGCCCCATGACAATAGGGCGTTAATCAGACTCTGTTCAACCTTGTAACCAGAGAAATGCAGGTCGTATGTTTTCATTTTTAAGTTTTGTAGCATTATTCATAAATTTTAAAGTATTGTCAAAATAGATTATAATCTTTATAATAATAATGCCTATAATTATTGATTAATAATGATATATAATTATATTTAATAATGACAATTAATATAAACCTCGGGTTAAAAAATAAACTGAAAGACTTTGGGCTACATCCTTCAGAAATTAGGTTATATCTTTTCCTATTAGAAAATGGTGTGCAAACTGTGTCCGAAATCTCCAAAGGAACAGAAACACTCAGAACAAACTGCTACGGAATCGTCAAAAGCCTTCTGGATAAGGGCCTTGTGCAGTCGCTTAAACAATCCGGGGTAAAAAAATACACAGCAAACAATCCTCAAGCACTGCTAAGGAGCATCGAAGACAAAAAACGGATGGTCGCCGATGATTTGGTCCCTGAGCTCTTAAATATATTCAAATCACAAAAGAATAAGCCGATTATAAAATTTTATGAAGGCAAAGAAGAGGTAAAAGAAATATTCCTTCAAATGTATGAGGCAAAAGAAATATTCGGTTTTACATCTACGAAGAAGCTTCTGCCTTTTTATCCTAAATTCTTTGTCGAGTGGCGGAGCGAGCTTAAGCGCCGGGGGATATTCTTGAAAGACATGCTTACAGAGTCATCAAAAGACATCGAGGCGAAACAAGTAAAGGAAGAACTTGGTGTATTTTTTGAAAATAGAATAGTTCCTGCGAAATTTGGCGACGTAGCGTCTGACATTTTGGTGTGGAACGATAATATTGCACTTATTACCCTCGATGAGCCTATATTTGGCACAGTAATAAATAATCCGGAATTAGCCCAGACTTTTAGGGTTATGTTTTCTATTATGTGGAGGAGTCTCGGGCAAGACCGGTAGTTGGTGGAATTATATAACTCTGCTCGAACCCATTTTGAACGAAACTAAGGACTGCGCCTCGCCCGCGCTCGGCAAGCTCGCGCGGGGCAAAGCCCAAAAATTTCCCACATTTTTTATTTGCGGCTCCCCCCACACCCCCCGCCGCAAGGCGGAAAATTTGAAAGGAAGGAAATTTTTGGTTTTGCCGTCGCCGCTTCACTCCTCCAAAAAGGCTCGTAGGTGTATTTTAGCACTTTTGCCAGATTTACGCCCGCCTTTTCTCCGTCGTTTGCGTCGGCGCGAGGACGCAGGCATTTTTATATGTGCTTGCCCCAACCCACCCAGTGCGCGCACAAATACCGCTCGCTACGCGAGCGGCTCCCTTATGTTCGGGAGCTAACCAAGTTATTTTTCAAACCCTCTAACATTTTTACAAAATGCACCGTGAACGCAAAAAAGGTATTGAAGTATTCGGCTGTTTCATCGGTCGTAACCCCCTCAATAAACGCAAAATCACGGTAGTTTGAGCGTATTCGCATATAGTATGGAAAGTCAAAAATGGACACAGAAAAATTGCTCAAATAGTTTTGGTATTTTGTCTTGTCTGATTTTTTCTTGAGATTGATTTTATTTGTCTGTTTCCAGTTATCTACTTTGTATTTGGCAATTTTTCTGACTGCCATTTTGTACATATCATCATCTGTCGTCCTTGAACTCAAATTAGCTCCACTTGTTACTTTATGGGCCAAAATGGTTTGGTCAAAAACCTGATTCAAAATAGTATTTGAAAATTGGATTTCTTGTGCTTGCAATTTCCGTGTAAATTCATCAACGCATTTTGTATGTCCTAATTTGAAAATTCCTTTTTGAATTTTGATTACATATTCAACAGTCAAAAGTACATTGAAAATGAGATAGTAAGATTTTACAGGTAGCCAAGATGTTGAGGCATATGAATAGTCCTTATCAATATCAACAATCTTTTTCTCGTCGTTCAATGACTTTTTTGTGAGGGCAATAAGATTTTTCTTTTGATCAATATTTGGCAATCCAGCTTTTTGTATAGAATTATTGTATTGCAAAGTTGTGCCGTTCATCAGAGAAGCAAGGCATTTGATGTAATTCAAATGCGTATCATATGCCTGATGTTCTGGCGTGTTTCGGAGTAAAATCATTTTGTCTGTGTGGCGTAAGAACTTACGCGATTTCTAGCAAGGGCGACATATTTTTCATCGCGTTCAACACCTAACCATTTACGACCTAATGCTTCGGCTACAACAGCAGTTGTTCCGCTTCCCATAAATGGATCAAAAATGATGTCGCCCTTGTTGCTTGCGGCTAAAACGACCTGCTGTATCAATTTGAGCGGTTTCTGTGTCGGGTGCGCTTTTATGCCATTTCCATCTTTCAATCGTTCCTTGCCTTTACAAAGACCGAAAACCCAATCTGTATCTTTCATTTGAACGCCGCCATTCAGTTTTTTCATCAAGTCGTAATTGAAAGTGTATTTTTTGCAATCCTTGTTTTTGACCGACCAAATAAGTGTTTCGTGATTATTTGTAAACCTGCGTCCGTTTAGGTTTGGCAAGGCATCAGTTTTTACCCAAATAACATCGTTCAAAAACCATAATCCAAGATTTTGCATTATCGTGCCAACGCGAAAAATGTTGTGATACATTCCGATAACCCAAAAAGTTCCTGTGGGTTTCAAAATCCTTTGGCATTCACTAATCCAAGCGTGTGTAAAATTATCGTAGTCCTCATAACCCTCAAAACTATCCCATTCGTTATCCACAGGTATAACTTCCGAGCCGTCGGCTCGTTTTAGGCGTTTTCCTTTTGGTAGTTGTAGATAATAGGGCGGGTCGGCAAAAATCAAATCAACGGAATTGTCGGGGAGTTTTTTCATTTCCTCTATACAATCTCCGTGTATGATTGTGCCGAATAACTTTTGCATAACTAAAAATTGTAGATAATGAGGTGTTCTACATCTCTATCATTGCGACCTTTGACATTGTAGAGATAGGTTTTATCAAACCTATCAATTTTTATGCCTTTCTTATCTTTGTATAAACTAGATATGAACGGTGTGTCTTTGATTATGAGAATAAAATTTGCCTTCGTATCGTATAGACAATTAGCCAATCGTTGTTGATCTTTTTTATCAAACTCGTTTTTTTCATAATCGCTGAAATCTGTATCGTATGGCGGATCAAGAAAGATAAAATCTTTTTTTGAGAATTGATACTCATTGAATATGTCCTCAAAATCTTGATTTTTAATATCTGTGTTTTGGAATAGTTTTTTTATTGCTTCGTCAAAAATATAATCCACTTTTCCGCGAAAATCTTTGCTGTTGTAAGCAATCCCACCATAAGGAATGTTGAAATGCCCGTCTTTGTTGAAGCGAAACATTGAACCATAGCAAAACTCCCTTATGAAGTAATAATTTGCAACCTTTTTGGGCAAGCTGATTTTATATCTGCTTCCGTTATAATTCATCACATCGCGAAAGTGCATATAAAATCCGCTACGAAACGCTGTTTCAATGTTTTTTTGCAAATCACCGTCTGGCAATTTTCCGCGTTGTTTTTCAATCTCTCTGGTGCGAGAAATTTTTGATATAAGGTTAGAGGTGATTTGCTTTAATAAGTTTTGCTCGTCCAAACAAAACTCTTTATGAAAAAGTCCATTGAAACGATCTTCTTCTTTTTCTTGTATTGAATGAACCTGTTTTGATAATTCTTCCCTTGTGATTTTTTCTGCTTTATATTTCTCGTAGAGATTTATTATTTTGTTCTCAAAAATACTGATGTATTTCGGGATTTTGTCCCAATTATCAACATAATCGTAAAGTTCTTTTTTGAATTGTTCGCGTTGTTTTTGGTCTTTGAGTAGAGAATAAAAATTTGTCAGTTCGGTATTTATATCGTTGATAATTGCCTTTTTTGGCTTGAGTTGAAAAAAAATTGCGCCACCACCAAAAAACGGCTCGATGTAGCGTTCAAAAGTAGGAATTAAATCCTTAATGTAGGGATATTCTTTTGTCTTGCCACCCGGCCATTTTATAAGTGGTTGCATACTAATTTAGATATGTTGCCTTTATTGAATCTAACGCTTCGGTAATCAAGTGCGCGTGTTCTTTGTAGGAATCAAGAACAGTGCGATATCCGTCATCGCTTTTGCATACGAAGTTCCAAAAATCACGACCGATTAACAATTCGTCATCGGCGAAGAATTGACGCACTCGTTCTTGTCGCCACGGCTTATCCTCGCCGTATCGGTTGTAGGCGGTAGCAAATTTGATATTTATCTTTTCGTTGTCTGGAAGTGTGTTTGAAAGAATTGCAAACTGCTCCAACAATGCTTCTTTTTCGGAACGCGCCTTTTTGTTATCCAAGTCGCCACCAATTTTTAATTCAATCAAGAAGTTTTCGCCTGTTTCCTTGTCTATCAAGTAATAATCGCTGTCGTGGCGTTTGACTGATAGATTGTGGTCTGTCGGTTTTATGCGCAAACTTTGATAATTCTCAACGGTTGGCGGCGCAATTTCACGACGCTTGTATTTTTCAAGCAAATCAGCAATCTTTCCTGTTTGTTCTGGTCCAAGCGGTCCTTGCACTTCTCGCTTTACCTCGTATGAAAATTCAGCAATACCAATCGCCAGTTTTTCAAGCATATTACCGAGTGAGCTATCAAGGGAACGAACGAGCGCGGAGTAGTATTGAATGTCTGCACCAAGCGCGGCGATGAAGACATTGTGAATTTTCATATTCAAAGTGCCTTCGGGATTTTCCACTTCGCCCTCGTGTCGGGCTTGAAAACCTGTTGCATACGATTCGACTGCTGTTTTTACCAGCGACCTGATTGCTTCTTTTTTGTCTAATGTATCTCTTGTCATAATAGTTATTTTAATAGTTGATCTACGCTCACTCCAAGCACTTTGGCGACCTTTTCCATTGTGCTAATTGTAAGATTTTGTTTGCCGTTCTCGACATTGCTAATATATGCTCGGTCTAATCCTAACTCTCGGCAAATGTCGCCCTGCGACATTCCTTTTGCTAGGCGTATCTTCTTCATATTTTCGCCAAACTTTTGTGCTGTGCTTTTAGCCATATTTTATAAAAACTTATCAACACCTTTATTCTACCATTTTATTGTGTTTTGACTCAATGTTAAGTTATAATACAAGTGTGCAAAACATAAGTTTTTATATGAAGCGGCGACGGCAAAACCAAAAATTTCCTTCCTTTCAAATTTTCCGCCTTGCGGCGGGGGGTGTGGGGGGAGCCGCAAATAAAAAATGTGGGAAATTTTTGGGCTTTGCCCCGCGCGAGCTTGCCGAGCGCGGGCGAGGCGCAGTCCTTAGTTTCGTTCAAAATGGGTTCGAGCAGAGTTATATAATTCCACCAATATCAAACTTTCCGATTTTTTGCCGACTGATTCAGCCGCGCGAAGCGCGGAAAGATGAGGAAAAACAGGGTCGCCGCGCAGGGCGCGGCTCCCCAAGCGGAGGTTCGAAATCCCTTGCGATTTTAAGTATTTGCTTTGCCTTATGAATATGGAACAACATAAATTTTTCCTATACGCCCGCAAGTCCACCGATGTGGAGGACAAGCAGGTTTTGAGTATTGAAGCGCAGATCACAGAATTGCGCACTTTTGCCAAACAAAATGACCTCGCCATTATTGAGGAACTGACTGAGAAACAATCCGCCAAAATTCCAGGTCGTCCGATATTCGGCGAAATGATAAAGCGTATTGAAAAGGGCGAGGCGGACGGAATTTTGGCTTGGCACCCCGACAGATTGGCGCGCAATTCTGTGGACGGAGGCAAGGTCATTTATCTCATAGATTGCGGGCGTATCGCGGCGTTGAAATTTCCTCAATTTTGGTTTGAGCCAACGCCGCAAGGAAAATTTATGTTGAATATCGCTTTTGGGCAAAGTAAATACTATGTGGATTCTCTTTCCGAAAACACGAAGCGTGGTTTGCGTCAAAAAGTCCGACGCGGAGAATATCCGAGCGTTGCGCCCATTGGCTATATCAACGATGTGCGGACGAAAAGTATCGTGGTGGACAGAAAGAAAGCGAAAGTTATCCGCGAAATGTTTGAATTTTACGCCACTGGCAACGCTCGGCTGGAAGATGTATCGGACTTTTTGGCGAAACGCGGGATACATTCCCGCGGCGGAAAGAGAATCCACAAGACGAGGGCGACTTTTATCCTTTCCAATCCGTTTTATACAGGATTATTCCGCTACGCTGGCGAATTGCACGAGGGAAAGCACGAGCCAATCATTACAAAGAAACTTTTTGATACGGCGCAAGCGGTTTTGAAAGAGCGCGGTAAGCCGCAACGCAAACCGAAGAATGAACCGCAAGCGTTTTGCGGTCTAATTGCTTGCGCCGAATGCGGAATGATGATAACTGGCGAATACAGGGTTAAGAAGCAGAAAAATGGCAATACGCACGATTATACTTATTATCACTGCACCAAGAAAAACAAAGCGGTGAAATGTTCCCAACCTTGTATTCGCCAAGAGGAACTGGACAGCCAGTTATCATCACTTATTCAAAAAGTTTCTTTGCCTGCGGATTGGGCGGAAAAATTGCTGGAAATGGCAGAACGAGATAAAGAGCAGTCCGCCCAATCCGTCTCTGCTTTTGTTCAGGAAGCCGAAAACAAAATCCGCGCCATAAATATCAAACTCCAGCGTCTGCTAGACGGCTATTTGGAGCAAGACATTGAGCGCGAAGTGTATCGCGAGCAAAAAGCAATTTTATTGTCAGAGAAAAAGACGCTGGAGGAGAAAATGGCGCGGATTGAACAAAAGCAGAATGATTGGCTCGAACCTTTCCAAGATTGGATAAAAGTCGCTTCAAACCTCGTCAAAATCGCAAGGGATAACAACCTTTTGGAGAAAAAGGTTGTTGCCAAAGAAATCTTTGGCTCGAACCTCCGCTTGGGGAGCCGCGCCCTGCGCGGCGACCCTGTTTTTCCTCATCTTTCCGCGCTTCGCGCGGCTGAATCAGTCGGCAAAAAATCGGAAAGTTTGATATTGGTGCGGGATAGGGGAGTCGAACCCCTCACCAGAGTTTGGAAAACTCTTATTTTACCGATAAACTAATCCCGCGATTTGGCTATTATACACGATTAAGCTTTTCAGTCTATACACCAAAAACACAAAAGCCCCGTGAGGGACTTTTGTGTTTTATAGATTCTATAAACTTATTTAATTTTACTATTTGATCGTGTCCTTCAAGGCCTTTGACGCTCGGAATTTCGGTACCTTCTGCGCAGGGACTGCGACAGATTCGCCTGTTCGAGGATTTCGCGCCGTGCGGGCTTTTCTCATCTTGGCTGAGAAGATTCCGAATCCTGAGATGGAAACCTCGCCGCCTCGCTTCATTTCGCCCGTGATTGCATCAAAGATGCCGTCTACGATCTGCTCTGCTTGGGTCTTTGTTGTCCCGAGCATTCCATGGACATGATCTACCAAAGCTGCTTTATTCATATCTATTGTAAATTACTGATAATCTACTTCGCCCGACGTTGTCTTTCAACAACTTTTTGACCTAGGCGTATTATACAGCAACACATTTTGCGCGCAAGCCTTATTTGGCAATACATTTTTGGAACAGGGGAAAACTACCCATTAAAAAACCGTTGTTTTTCAACGACTATCTAGCGTAGGAGATAATACGATTTTCGCGAATAACCACGACTTTGATCTCGCCCGGATATTTCAGCTCTTGTTCTATAGCCTTGGCAATGTCACGAGATAGGTCTTTGGCGGCCAAATCCGTTGTATTTTCAGGGTTTACGAAGACTCTGACCTCTCGGCCGGCTGCGATTGCGTATGACTTCTCAACGCCTTCGAAGCCGTTTATAAGAGTTTCGAGTTCAGTTAGGCGCTTTAGGTAATTCTCGGCAGTATCGGAGCGGGCGCCTGGCCGGCCGCCTGATATGGCGTCGGCAGTCTGGACGATGTGAGACTCGATCGTCTCATAAGGGAATTCTTCGTGGTGGGCCTTCATGGCGTCGATAATGGCCTTGTCTGTGCCGAACTTCTGGAGAATTCTCATGCCGATCTCGACATGCGTGCCCTGAACTTCGTGGGTTAGGGCCTTACCAATATCGTGAACAAGGCAGCCAGCTTTGGCAACCGCCACATCGGCGCCGATTTCTTCGGCAATGATTCCGCCAACGTGCGCCATCTCGACCGAGTGCGCCAGAACATTTTGACCGTAAGATGTACGGAAGTGTAGGCGGCCAAGAATTGCCACAACGCGCGGATCAAGATTAAATATTCCGCATTCGTAAACAGCTTCTTCACCTTTTTGTTTAATGATTTTATTTATGTCTTCTTTGGCTTTCTCTACCATCTCCTCTATCTTTGCCGGCTGGATCCGTCCGTCGAGGATCAGGTTCTCTAGGGCGATACGAGCGACCTGGCGTCGCACTGGATCGAATGAAGAAATAGTAATAACGCCTGGGGTATCGTCGACAATCAGCTCAACTCCGGAAGCGCGCTCAAAAGCACGAATGTTTCGGCCCTCCTTGCCGATAATTTTTCCTTTTATCTCGTCATTTGGGATAGAGACTGATGTTGCCATCATTTCGCCGACGCCGTCGTTCGCGATGCGCTGGATAGATGTGGCTAGAATTTCTCGAGCGCGCATGTCGAGCTTTTCCTTTGAGGCGTTCTCAAGCTTCTGCATGCGAACAAGAGTGTCTTCTTCGTATTTCTCTTCAATCTCACGAATGAGGAGGGCGCGAGCGTCTTCTTCGGTAAGTCCAGAGATCCGAGCAAGCTCTGTCTCGACAAGTAATTTCTTCGCTTCGATTTCAGCCTTAACACCCTCAAGAGTTGTGTTTTTTGCCACCAAGTCTTCTTGGGCGCGCTGAAGTTCTCGATCTTTTAGCTCGAGAGTGTCTTCGCGGCGAATGATGCGCTCTTCGGCCTTTTTTATGTCTTCAAGCTTTTTCTTCTCTTCGGCTTCTGCTGTCTCAATCTTCTCTTCGGCTTTCTTCGAGGCTTCAGCTAATATTTTCTGTGCGTCTTCTTTGGCGATAATGAGGAGCTTCTTGATCTCAAGCTCGATTCCGCTCTTCTGCCCGAGGGCGATGATGATACGGAGGTAGTAGCCGACCCCAGCGCCGACAAGTAATGCAAGCGCTCCAAGTATTAATGTTATTTTTGTCATACAGCGTTTCGGAACGCTTAAGAAATGCTTTTAGAATGCCGTTCCCGGTAAAATAAGGAGATTTTATAGTGCATGCTAAACGGTCTTTAAGCGTCGTTTCAATTTAAATTATTAAGTTCTGTACACTAAATATACCACAATGGATGCCCGGCTTCTAGTGCGCCCCGAAGGCTATTCTTTCTTCCAGGAGATCACCACATGGCGTCCACGGCCGGTGCCGGCCGACTCGGATTCAATGTCGCCATGTTTAGAGACATATTCATGAACAATTCGTCGCTCGTAAGCATTCATCGGCTCTAGCTCAATTTTACTTTTGAAAAAGCGGGCTCTTTCGGCCATCATATGCGCCACTGTTTTTATCCTCTCAATCTTTTCTTTCTGATAGCCGTTAATGTCGAGCATCACTCGCGGCGCTTCCTCTCCATGCTTCTTCTCGACAATTCGCCTCAATAGAAAATTTATGTTCTGAAGACCTTCGCCGTCGCGACCGACAAGGTGGCGTGAATCGTTCGAGCGAACGCTTGCCACATATGATCCCGAATCCATATCGAGAATGATATCCAATGAGTCAAAATGAAAACCCGCTTTTGTTAGAAATTCTTCGATCAGATTTTTGATGTCAGTTTCTAACATGGGAGTTTATACTAATTCGACTGTTTTCTCCTCGGTAAGACGTTTGTAAAGCCTGATCTCTTGGATGGTGGTGAAAATATTGTTCACCGTCCAGTAGAGAGCAATGGCGGCAGAAATCTGATATGAAATGAAGGCGACAAATATAGGCAAGATGTATTTCGTCTGCTTGCCCATCATACGAGACATGTTCGCCTGCATGCTGTTGTCGTTTGGGTCGGCGGCTTTTTGGTTTTGCATAGCGATAGAGAAGTGGGCCTGTGCAAACTGAGAGAGGCCTGCAATGATCGAGAGCACGAGACTCTTCATAGAGAGATCAATGAGTCCCAGGAATTTCAGATTGAAAACCTCCGGCACTTGAATGAATGAATACAAATGATGCGCCGAGAAATCGAACCCGCCCATGAAGACGCGATAGAGAGCGAGAATGATTGGAAGCTGAATAAGAATCGGAAGGCAGCCCGAAAAAGGGTTGATCTTGTACTCTTTATATAGCTCAAATGATTTTGCCGCCTGTTCCTTTTTGTCTGGGTACTGCTTCTTGATTTCATTTATCTTCGGTTCAAGCTGCTTGAGACGGTACTGGCCGATGATGGCTTTCTTGTGAAGGGGGGAGAGGATGAGTTTTACAATGAGGGTTAAAACAATGATGGCGAGTCCAACATCGTGCCAGGGCACAACATTTATAAGGAAAACCAGAAAATTATATAGAGGTTCGACAAAAATAGTCTTAAACATCCTTCGATTCTAGCTTAAAAGGCTAGATTATCAAAATGGCGCATTTCGGCAGCGAAAAAGCCCGGTGTTGCCGGGCTCCCTGCGTGTGTGTCTAGGGTCGTTACCCTTGTTCGGGTATTGTGAACCAGGTTTTTTCATCCTGATACTCGACATATTCTCGATCGTAATGGATATCATCTCGGAGTATGGTGAGAGCCCTTTCACAATCGACCTCATCGATATAGAGACCGACATCCCCCTGCGCCCTGTGATTGCGCTCTTCCTTCGGCACGAAGATGTGTTCAGTGATCAGCTCTTCGATGGCCTTAATCACTTCGGGATCCCATCTTTTTATAGGAACGTTGTCCCTATCGAACTCGATCCCTTTTGCCTTCATTTCATCAAGTTTGTATGTCAGGCCATCGTACCTTGTTGCCAGGACGATCTTTCTTTTCTGCCTTTCTGCCATTTTTGTACTTTTAAAGTAGCTAATCGTTACAATAGCAGAAATATTTGATTTTGTCAATCTTTTGGCACTTCGTCGACACCAGAACCGCCCCAGGGGTGGCATTTGGAGACTCGTTTCACCGAAAGCCAAAAACCCCTTGTAAATCCATGTTTTTCAAAGGCAGCACGCATATAATGTGAACAAGTTGGGTAAAACCGGCAATTTACCCCCAGAAGCCTGAAAACACGGGAAATTGTTTGCTGGTATAGCCAAATCAAGGAAATAGCTATATATTTCATAGGATTTTCGCCTTTTTAAGCATTTCCAAGATTTGAACCTCAGTCTCGGTAAAAGTAGCCTTTTCCGCGCCTCTTTTGACGAATAGTATTATAAAATAAGGGTTATTCAGGGATTTGGCAACCTTCCCAAAGACTGAATAACCACGGCGGCGGATTTTGTTTCGTAAAACTGCAGTTTTGGCGACCTTTTTTGATACTACAACAGAAAAATGTGTTGTATTTATTGGGTTTTTCAGAAATTTAAGCGAAAAAAGGCTGGAATTTATCATTCCGCCTTTTTTCATGATATTTTCGAAGTTATCCCGATTTATCCTCTGGCTCTTCGAAATCATAGAGGTTTTACTTGCGAGACTTAACGCGAGGCTTAGAGACCGACAATTTCTTGCGACCCTTGCGACGTCGGTTCCTGAGAACGTTCTTGCCGCTAGTCGTCTTGGAGCGGGCTCGGAAACCGTGAGTCTTGGCTCTTTTTTTCTTTTTCGGGTTATATGTCCGTGACATGAGAGGGAGTATATACTAGACATAAAAATAAATCAATGCGTGGTGAGCGAAAGTTGCGAGAAAAAATTAGAGTCGTGTATAATTCAATCCACGTTCAGAGTTTTCCACAGCAATCCACACGTTGTTCACATTTTCAAAATTATCCCCAGAAAAGTTCTGCGTATATAATATCTTTCATAATATTTTAAATCTTTAACTATGGTTGATAACAAGCAAATTTGGGAAAGCTGCCTCGACGAAATAGAGTCGACTCTTTCACGCCCAAATTTCGTCACCTGGTTCAAGAACACTAGCTTCACCAAGCAGGAAAACGGCACAGCCTACATCAGCGTTCCGAATGAATTCGTCCGCGACTGGCTGAACACTAAGTACAAAACAAATATCTTAGGACTCCTCATGAACTACTGTGAGGGTGTTCGAGGTGTAGAGTTCGTGATTTCGAAGCTTTCATCAAAAAAGCCTGAGGAAATGGGAGAAAACGGCGGATTTGTGGAGAACGTTCTACCTCTGAAGAATCTCTACATAGACAAAAACGATAACCTAAACCCTCGCTATACATTCGAGTCATTCATTGTGGGCCCTTTCAATGAGCTCGCTTACGCTGCGGCTCAGGCAATCATTAAAAATCCCGGTCACAGTTACAACCCACTTTTCATTTATGGTCCTACCGGACTTGGAAAAACTCATCTCATACAGGCGATGGGGAACGCTATAAAGGAAAAAATGCCGCAGAAGCAGATTCACTATATCCCTCTCGAGAAATTCGCGATTGATTATGTAAACTCCCTTCGAAACAACAAGCCAAACGAATTCAAACAAAAATACCGAAAGTATGACGTCCTTATCATGGACGATGTTCAGTTCATTTCGAACAAGGAAAAGACTCAGGAGGAACTTTTCCACCTCTTTAACACGCTTCACGACACAAACAGGCAGATCATCTTCTCAAGCGATAAGCATCCAAACTTCATCCCGGGATTGGAAGACCGTCTTCGCTCTCGTTTCGGCTCCGGTATGATCATCGACATTACCGAGCCAGACATGGAGTCGAAAATCGCCATCATCAAGTCCAAACTTGATGAAAATTCCCTTAATTTATCGGCTGATATCATCGAGTACATCGCATTATCCATAACTGGTAGTATTCGAGAGCTCGAAGGAAGTCTCAATACTATAATTTGCCAAATACAACTCAAGAAGCGCGATTTGTCAATCAATGAGGTTAAAAAACTCATTAAAAACAACATAAAACCGTCAAAAAATATCTCTATTCAAAATATTGTCAAAACAATCAGTGATTTCTATGAGATAAACGAAGAAAGCATCTACGAAAAGACCCGCCGAAAGGAGATTGTAAAGGCTCGCCAACTTATTATGTATATCCTCCGGGAAGACTTTAATATTTCCTACCCCCTTATCGGCCAAAAGCTTGGCGGCAAAGACCACACAACCGTTATTCACTCATGTCTTAAGATCAAAAACGATCTAAAAGAGGACCAAAAACTGGTTCGGGACGTCGAGCAGCTTCGCACCATGTTTAAATGATGTGGATAAAGGGTTAATGGAGTGAGTAAGAGCTTGGGGAGAGAATTTGAAAACTTTAGAGCAATCCAGAGTTTTACCCAAAAGCCAGAAGTTCTTTTGAGTAAGGCGATAGTTTTACCCAGGCGATATTTCTGAAAAACCTCTGATAACAAAAGACATAACGTGGTTATACACATCATCCACAACCCTAATAGTAATAGTAGATTTAAAAGAGAATATAAAAGAATAAATGAAAATAGAAATATCTGTCGACAAGTTAAAAGAAGCTGTGGGGAAAGCTGAGAAGATCACAGGCAAGAATTCAACTCTTGAGAGTCTCAAGTCTATTCTCTTGTCGGCTTCACGAAATAGCTTGAAAATCAGATCTACAAACCTTTCTCTCGGGCTCGAGATTGAAATTGCGGCCAAAGTTATGGGGGAGGGCGACGTGTTGGTTTCCGGCGAGGTTTTAAATAATACGCTTCAGAACATGAACGCCCAAGATAAGGTTATAAATATCGAAAAATCGAACGAAAATATATTTTTAAACAATAAAAGAACGAAAATAGTCATAAAAAGCATAAATCCAGAAGATTTTCCGACGATCCCTGTCGTTGAGGGCGATGGATTTGAGATCGAGACGCAGAAATTCATGGAAGGAGTGCGTAGCGTCTTCTATAGCGCCGCCATAAGCGATATAAAGCCAGAAATCGGCAGTGTGTATATCTACAGCGATCAAGATGAGCTTGTGTTTGTGGCGACCGATTCATTCCGGCTTGGAGAAAAGCGTATCAAGGTTAAAAACCTAAAGGATATCGATGGAATAATCATTCCGTATAAGAATGTTCTGGAAATTATTAAGCTTCTGTCCGACATAAAGGGCGAGATGAAAGTTTTTTATAATAAAAATCAGATATCTTTTGTTGTAGGGGGAATGTACCTGACTTCACGTCTTATTAATGGAGCCTTTCCTGACTATCGTCAGATTCTGCCAAAAAGCCATAAAACAAGGGCTATAATAATCAAGAAAGATCTTTTAGAAGCGCTTCGGCTTTCAAATATTTTCTCTGATAAATTCAATCAGATAAAGATTAGTATTGACCCAAAGGGAAAGAAATTCGAAGTTAACGCAGTAAATAAAGATATTGGAGAGAATAAGACCGAACTTGACGGGGCGCTGGAGGGCGATCCGATTGAGATGAACTTTAATCATAAGTATGTTCTTGATTGCTTCCAGTCGATAAACGAAGACTCTGTTATAATTGAAATCGGTGAACCAAATCGTCCCGTTATCATGAAAGGGAACGGGGACAAGAGTTTCTTATATCTCATCATGCCGATGAATAGATAAAATAAAATAGATGCAATCGAACATCTCACAATTTTTAGAAAGTTTCCAAGTGGCGCTTCTTGGTCAAGATTCTTTTAAAAACGATGTTTGCAATATCATTTTCAATGAGACAAAATTTCCTCTCGAGAAAAGATGTGTTTCCGAAGCAAACGGGAACATTCGAATAAAAACAGATTCATATATGAAGACGGAGATCATGCTTCATAAAGAAAATATTCTAGCTTCAATTAGAGAAAAATATAAACAGCGTTTAATAAAAGATATTATTTAAGTAAAAGAAAAACCCCGCACTAGGCGGGGTTTTTCTTTTACTTCTATATGTCGACTTGAAAATTCATCACCGCTTCGCCCTTGTTGTAGACCTTGTCTCGGAGGATGACGCGAAGTTCGTTTATGCTTTCAATATTATCTATATCTTTTGGAATGAATGAGAAGGTGAGTGGTGCGCCTGATTTTGAACCAACATAAACATCATTAATGAAGACATCGATTGCTTCAGCCGGATACTCGGTTTCGTAATCAATCACGATATTTACAGGTTCATTGGCGTTGTAAACATTTCCGGCGATCGGATTTTCAATTTCGACAACAGGCTTGTTCTCCAAAGTGTGAACATTATCGTGTCCGGTCGGGATATCATCCTCATCCACAACACTGTATTCGTCTCTGTGAGCGTTCCACCAGTCTTGAACGGCTGTTTCCCAATTGATGTACTGTTGGTTCGTCTGCGGTCCAGGCGCTGGCCCCATTGGGTCATCTCGGTTTATCCAATAAAGCGTCGAATGAACCTCGCCTGTAACCAATTCCTTTCGCGTCTCTGGAGGTGTCAGGTCTGTTGCGAGCTTGCCGGAAATAGTATCAATGAATACCGATTCTCCTCCTTGCCAGAGGCCTCGTATAACCGGTTTTAGCTCTGGGGACTCGTTTATGAACGGCTCAGTAAAAGAGTCCTTCGGAACTTTTGTAAGGGCTACATCCATGAATTCTCGCCAGAGGCGTCCGGAGATGGCAGATCCTTTTTTCATGGGCGTATTATCGTTGTTGCCGCTCCAAACACCGACAGCAATGTTTGGATTGTACCCCATCATCCAGGCGTCTTTGTTGTTATTGGTTGTTCCAGTCTTGCCGGCGACATCGGTTGAACCGAAGTAAATGAAGGAGTTAGAGCCGAAGAGGGGGGTACGAGCAACATTATCAGAGAGAATGTCTGAAATTAATCTGGCGGCATTTTCATCCAGTACTCGCTGGCCGCCAATCGGCTTGAATTCCTCAAGAACTTTTCCGTTAGCGTCTTCAACTTTTAAGACTGCCTGCGGCTCGTAACGAATGCCCTCGGTTGCGAAAACTCCATAAGCCGAAGTCATGTCGAGCAGTGTGACTTCGCCACCTCCGAGCACCAAGGTAAGTCCGTAGGTGTTCGCTGATCCAAGGGTTTTTATTCCCATATTCTTGGCTGTTTTTAGGGAATCTTCGATCTTGGTCAAGTATAGAAGTTGCACCGACGGAACGTTCCTTGACTGGCCAAGGGCGTTGCGGAGATTTATTGGCCCCTTGTATTCGCCGTCGTAGTTGTCCGGGCTGTAGCATTTGCTCTGGGCTCCGGTCTTCGCTATGCCGTAAGGATTGCATGTTGATTGGAATTCAGTCTTTACGTCAAAAAGAACAGAATTCGGGGTAAAACCCTTTTGCATCGCCGTCGCATAAATAAATGGCTTAAAAGAGGATCCCGGCTGACGTTTCGCCAGCGCGATATTAAATTTACCGTCGATATTCTCATCAAAGTAATTTCGTGAGCCAACCATCGTGAGAATCTGACCGGTGTGTGGATCTACCGCAACCAAGCTTGCATTCTCTGCATCCCAAAGCTCTTCGTTCTCGAGCGCGTGCTTCAAGACTATCTCTTCCGCTTTCTCTTGGAGTTCATAGTCGAGGGTGGTAATAACCCGGAGACCGCCCTGCTCGACGGCATCAATTCCATATTTGTTTTCAAGATAATCTTTTACATAAAAAACAAAGTGTGGAGCTTTGATGCCGATCTTGTCTTGGGGCACGAATTCAACAACTTCAGCCATTGCAGCGTCGTATTCTTCTTGGGTAATGTTTCCGTGCTTTAACATGCGTGACAAAACAGTATTTTTTCTGGCGTCCAACAAATCTTTGTGGGTACCGTATGGAGAATAGCGGCTTGGCGCCTGTGGGAGGGCTGCCAGGTATGCCGCTTCAGCGATAGTGAGATCAAGTGGCGGCTTATTGAAATAGGCACGCGAAGCTTCATCGATGCCGTAAAGACTGCCGCCATAAGGGGATTCGTTAAGATAAACCTCGAGAATCTGTTCCTTTGAAAGCTCTTTCTCAATCTTTAGGGCAAGGAAGATCTCTTTCAACTTTCTAGAAATTCTTTTGTCTGTTGTCAGTAGGGAGTTTTTAACGATTTGCTGAGTAATGGTCGAACCTCCCTGAGAAAAGCCTCCAGATTTTAAGTTGGCGAGAACAGCGCGCAGAATAGATCGAAGCTGGACGCCATTGTGCTGGTAGAAATTCTCGTCTTCAATGGCAACTGTTGCCTCTTTGATATTCTCTCCCATCTGATCGAACGCAATGACCGTACGCTTTATGTCCTGGTGGATATCGTAAAGAACAATTTCTCCAGTCTTGTCGTAAATCTTCGTTGACTTTGCCACCCGACGATCGTCAAAGGCGTTAAAGTCCGGTACTCGGAGAGTTGCGACCCAAATAATGCAAAATGCGCCGATAAGCACGGCTCCGGCTCCGGCTACCAAGCCGGCGTTTATTATATGATGCCTGTTATGGCTCAATTTTTCTCTTATTTTTTTCATTATTCCAATATTATCAGAAAAATGTTAAATTTACGTCTATGGTTATAACTGACGAAAAGAGAATCGATGAATTACTCTCCCGTGGTGTTGAGGAGGTGATTGACAAGGCTGAGCTTAAAAAGGCTCTCATGTCCGGCAAACAGCTCCGAATAAAGCTGGGTACTGATCCAACAAGTCCGAATCTTCATTTGGGTCGGGCAATTCAGATTTTAAAACTTAGGGATTTTCAAGAACTCGGACACAAAGCCGTCGTGATCGTTGGAGATTTCACTGGCCTTGTTGGCGACACATCGGACAAGGATGCTGAGCGGCCAATGCTCGACATGAAGACTATCAAGCACAACCTAAAGACCTACAAAGAACAAATCGGGAAGCTGATTGATCTATCAAAGGCCGAATTTCATTTCAACTCTAAGTGGCTTTCAAAGCTAACCTTCGCCGAGATCGGCGAACTTGCCAGTGTTTTTTCCGTAAACGCTTTCATTCAGCGCGACATCATCAAGCGTCGTTTGGCGGCAGGCAAGCGTGTGTCGCTTCATGAAGTTTTATATCCGATCATGCAGGGTTATGATTCCGTAGAAGTGTCCGCTGATGTGGAGCTGGGCGGCACAGATCAGAAATTCAATCTGTTAGCCGGACGCGATCTCCAGAAGAAGTTTGGCCAAAAGGAACAGAACATCGTTATGGGCCCCTTGGTTGAAGGGACAGATGGCCGCAAGATGTCTTCGAGCTGGGGCAATACAATTAACCTTCTTGACGCGCCAAACGACATGTTCGGAAAAGTTATGTCGGTCCGGGATGATCTAATTTTGCGCTACTTCGAGCTCATGACGCGCACATCGCGAGAAGCTATCCGCGAGTACGAGAAGAAATTGAAAGCCGGAGAGAATCCAAAGAAAGTAAAAATGGCGCTGGCGTTCGAGATTGTGCGGATGTATCACGGTGATAAGGCAGCAATGTCCGCCGAAGATGCTTGGCAGAAAACTTTTTCCGAAGGCGGTATTCCGACAGAAACCAAAACCATCAAGGTCAAACTAAAAATTCCGCTTGTTGAGATACTAATGAAAGAAGGAATTGTCTCGTCAAAATCAGAATTCCGCAGACTGATCGAGGAAGGCGCTATCAAGTTCAAAGGCACCCTCGAGGAGAAAAAGATTATTGATCCCAACACTCTCGTTGGCGAAGCTGGAGCACTACGGATAGGCAAGAAACGATTCCTGAAGATTGAGATAATAAAGAAATAATAAGACGAAAGGGCCCCGCGTTTGACGCAGGGCCCTTTGCTAGTTGAGAGAAAAAGGAGCAATGTAGCGGTCTTGTAGGACGACACGCATACCAAGCGCGTATCGGAGAAAATTGATCGGGTCTCCGGTTTTGAGCGTTGGGATCGAAAGCACCCTTCCTTGCAATGTGCGTATTTCTTGGAAAAACACATTTCGAGAACAGAGTGCCTCTTTGGCTATCCGCAACGCCTCGAACTCAGGCCCATCAACCTTTGACTTTCGATAAGTCATTGTTAGTCGGATTTCAGCAAGTTGCTTCATCGGTATGATCTCAATCGTTCTGGGTTCTGGCCACTCGGCGATTAGCACTCCTCCTCTGAATACGTCCATCTTTGTTGGTTTTGCGAAGAGAATACCATGTGCCCGCGCAAATCAAAAGCCCCGAGCGGGCTCGGGGCTTTCTATTACCACTCCTCTCGGTTGTAATCGTCGAGCGGATTGTAGCTTGCTTCTTCATCGTCATCATCCAGGTCTTCGTCATCGAGATCTTCCTCGTCGAGATCCGGTTCCTTTATGTCGTCCCCGAGATCGTCATCGAGCTCGCTGGCGAATAATCCTCTCGAAAACAATTCTTCGTCTCTCATAATTTGTCTAAAATTATTGCTAAGTTTTAATTAAGCATAGTTTTAACAAATCCATTTTTCCTTGGCAAGACCTTTTTCAATACAATGTTAATTATTCTCTTTTGCAACCCCGCCCGCACCGAATGATGCGTTCGGCCGGGTGGCGAGCCCCGTGATGGCGATAGCGATGGCGTCTATTTCATCATCTTGTTTTACGCTCGGAGGCAAATTGATAAGTTTTCCAACCATGGAGTGAACCTGTTCTTTTGTAGCTTTTCCGTAGCCTGTCACGGCGTTCTTTATCTGAAGCGGCGTGTACTCGAGTATCGGGAGCTCGTTCGCGCGTCCAACGTAGATGATCGCGCCGCGCGCTTCAGAGACACCCATGGCCGTCTTCTGGTTATTTTCGAAATAAAGTTTTTCGATGGAGAGGATATTGGGCGAATATTTCTTGATCACAGCATCTATTTCGGCGCCAAGAAGATGAATACGTTCAGGCAGGGGAAGCTTCGCGCTTGTCTTGAAGCAGTTCGAGTACAAAAGGTTTTCTTTTTTGTCGCCCGGATTTTTTTCTAGGACGGCAATGCCGACGCGTTCGTATCCGGGGTCTATGCCGATGATTCTCATCCCGTTAGAGACAGGTCGCGGTCTTCCCGCTACCCATCTTGATTATTCTATTAATAATTATTTTTATATATTTCATATTATTGATTCATGAGACGCGACCGCAGTCTCTAACGGGACTCATGGGACAAGTGTATAGCTTATGACGGAGGGTTGCCAGTGGTTGACAAAAATTAATCTTGATGTTAAAAATCAGAAAAACTACAACATGGCTAGGGTCCTGATCGTTTCTGATAACGAAGTTGTCCAGGCAATGACGGCTGCTAATTTGCCAGTTCTCGACAAGGGTAAGCATAAGATCGCTTATGCCCGCAGTTCCGGCAGCATGCATCGCATCCTCGAAGAGGATGATCAGTTTGACTGCATCATTTTGACCGACATGCTGGAGGGCGTCGAAGGTTGGAGAGACGCGCTGGGGCGCATCACCCCTCGTGAAAAGAAGGTGACAATCGTATTCTTCACCGAGCTTGGCCAGCATATGGCTGAAAGGCTGTCTGACAAAAAGGTGTTCGGTTATGCTTATGGTCGAGCTCCCAAAGAAAGCCCCGAAAGCCTGGCATCGCAGTCCTCAAAGCTCCTTGGCTAAGCAAAAGGCCCCTCGTTAAAACGAGGGGCCTTTGTCATTCGGCGCTGGTGTAGACATCCTGGACATCATCTTGTTCTTCAAGCGCGTCGACAAGGAGTGAAAGTTTTTGATGGTCTTCTTCAGACAATTCGGTCTTCATGCCGGGAACCCATTCGCCTTCGGTATTCCTGGTGAAGTTCCAGGCCACCGATCCGACGCCCCCGAGAGATGTTTCGTGGAGAGACAGGAGGTGTCGCATTTCCTGCGCCGTACGGTTGTTATTGTCGGTCAGCGCGGTAATGATTATGCCGACGCCGCCCGGGCCATACGCCTCGAATAGGACGGGGAGCATTTCGGCGCCGTCGGTCTTTTTGATAGCGCGTTCAATGTTGTCTGTTGGCATGTTTTCCTTTCGGGCTTTTTCTATGGCGGCCTTAAGTCCGGGAGAACTCAAATTTCCTCCAGCCTTTTTTGCTTCCATGGAAATGAGGCGCGCAAGCTTGCCAAAAATCTTGGATTTCTTTTCGTTATTGTCCGCCATTTTCCCTAGTTTTTTGTGTGTTGATCCCATACGTGAATATTATATTTACAATTATTAGAAGAAGAAGCAAGTTTTGGTTAAGAAAAAGAGCCGGCTAGCCGGCTCTTTTTTGTTCTCCCAAGACCTCCTTCCAATTCTCCCAGGTGAGGCGTTTCTTCTCCTGGGTATCACGGTTGTAGGGCCGGTCAAAGATCACATGCTCCCATGAGGGTTCTTTTTCTCCGCAAATAATCGGCTTGTCGTCAATCAGATAGTCGCCGAAGACAAGCGTCTTGTCGCGGGTTAGGATGAGCCGCTCGGCGAATTTCTGGCCGAAGTGCTTCCGAAGCCACAAGAATTTCTCCGAGTGGCAAAAGTCGCTTGTCTTCTTCGGACTCGAGCAGATCCAGACAGACAGGTTTGGATTATTAAGCATCTCACCGATCGCCTCCTTCGATCCTGGAATCGGATCAAGATCCAGAAAGAATGATTCTTCGAGCGAAAGTTCGTCGACTGGCGCTTGGAAGAGTGGCGGGAAAGCGCGTTCGGTGTAAAAATCCGAAATGCTCTCAGCGCGTAGACGGGGAAGGTTGAAACGCTCTGTCGCGAGTTCGAGCATTCTTTCGGTGTAGTCGCAGACGACTCCGTCCATGTCTATCAAAATCGTTTTCTTTTTCATGGTGTTTGTTTTTCTGACCAAATTATGTCGGAAAAACAATTTTCATGTATAAATATTTTACAGATTTGTAAATTTTAATAACCAAGTGTATATTTTATATAGAAATTATATGAAAAATTGATTGTAAAAAATAATTACACTTATGGAGGAAATAGAATATCTAACGCGACTTGGACTATCGGAAAAGGAGGCGAAAATCTATCTCACGCTCATTGGCGAGGATTCTCTTTCGCTTCTTGAGCTGTCTCGAAAAACCGGCATTCATCGTCCGGCGTTATACACGCTGCTTCCAAGGCTCGAGGCCAAAGAGTTGGTGCAAAAACGAAAGGTTGGGAAAAGAGAACAGTATTCTGCCGAGTCGCCAAAGAAAATTGAAAAGCTGTTCAAGAAAGTCGAGTCGGGGCTACACCTATTCGTTGATCGTTTGAATAACGAATACGAAAGCCGCGGACGAAAGCCGACCGCGCAGTATTATTTTGGAAAAAACGGCTATAACTATCTTTTTGATGACATCGCTGCTTCTGTGCCTAAAAACGGCATCTATTATCGCTACAGCGCTAGGCGCGTCGATGAAAAATTTTTCACACCAACGGATTATTACCTAAAGACACGCGAGAACAAGCGCTTTGAAAGGAGAGTAATTACAAGCACTGCCAAAACTAAGGGGAAGAGTAATCGGCTAGAGAGAGAAATAAAAGCCATACCGTCGAACGTGGATCTATTTGATGACAATGTCTCGTCGTATATCTACGCTGACAAAGTCGCCTTCGTCGACTTCGACACCCAAACAGTCTTTATCCTGACATCTAAAAAGATCGCCGACTTCCAGCGGAAGCTCTTCGAGATGCTTTGGAAGAGACTATAATTTATTGATTCCTAGATGCTGGTAGGCTTTATCGGTTGCGACGCGGCCGCGGGGAGTGCGTTCGATGAAACCAAGCTGGAGGAGATACGGCTCAATAACTTCTTCAATCGTCGCTTCTTCTTCAGATGTCGCTGCGGCAAGCGTGCCGAGTCCGACCGGGCCGCCGTTGAATTTCTCAATCAATGTTTTTAAAACGTTTCTGTCTGTTTCAAAGAGTCCGACGTCGTCGACCCCGAGGAGTTCGAGAGCCTTTCTCACATTCTCCGTCGTGAGATCAGATTTATTTACCTGGGCATAGTCCCTGGCGCGCTTCAAGAAGTAGTTCGCGGTGCGCGGCGTGAAGCGGCTGCGCTTACCGATTTCCTTGATCGCCTCGCCTTCAGTTGTGACCCCAAGTATTTTACTTGAACGCGCGAGGATTTGTTCCATTTCAGTCGGAGTGTAAAACTCGAGTCTGTGTACTCCACCAGAGAATCGGCTTCGGAGCGGCGCGGACATGGCGGCTGGACGAGTTGTCGCGGCAATGAGCGTGAACGGCGGCAAGTCTAACTGAATCGTGCGCGCAGAAGGTCCTTTGCCGAGGATGATGTCGAGCACACCGGACTCCATAGCGGGGTAGAGGATTTCTTCAACCATTTTATTCAATCGGTGGATCTCATCGATGAAGAGAATGTCTCCAGCTGAGAGATTGGTGAGGATTGAAGCCAAGTCGCCAACTTTTTCTATGGCGGGGCCCGACGTGATCTTTATCTGGCGACCGGATTCCTTGGCGATAAGGTGAGCGAGGGTGGTTTTGCCGAGACCTGCTGGTCCATGAAAGAGAATATGCTCCGGCGCGTGGCCGCGTTCTTCCGCCGCCTGGATGAGGATCCGGATATTCTTCTTTATTTTCTCCTGGCCAATGTATTCATCCCAAGTTCCCGGCCGGAGCTGATTGTCTAAAAATATATCATTTTCCATAAAAGGTTGATTTTAGCCTTAGAAAGCTTGACAAATCATTTCAAACATGCTATATATAAGCGCACAGAGAAATAATTTGAAAAAATCACCGTCTACAGTATAGCATTTCTGCCCACGGTTTAAGGCTTTTTGGAAAAATCCAAAATGCCTATTATTTTCACCAGTTTTTTTACAAAATGTAAAGGGTTTTAGGCTTTACAAGCCAGGTGGGTATGTTACATTACTTGTCCACAGAGAAGAGCTCTTAAACCTCTAAGTAATCGGGCGCAGTTCATATGGCCTCAACGAGGACGCAATGGTTACCACCTTCGGGTGGAGTTACTGCAGCTATCCTTGGCGATGTCATTACTTCTGTTTTCGGACAGAAGGATTATTTAGAGGTTTAAGGGCTTTTTTATTTTTACTTACTTCGACTTCCATGGGTGCTCTGTGTATTCTCTATTTAAACGACTGCACCCATGAAAACACTTGAGTCTTTACTGCTTCGCCTGTTTGGTCTCTTTTTGCATCCCGGACTTTTGGTCCTGGGACTCTTCGAGACGCTGGGTGGACTTTTGATCTTTTGGTGGATCAACCAACCAGACACACCCGCCATCAACAAGACATGGTTCGGGTATCTTTTTCTTCTGTACGTGTCGCTCCTTGCCGTGGCTACCGGGTGTTACATCATCAGTCGATGGTATCGCTTCCGCGAAGAGGACAGAGAAGTTCGTCGGATGTATGCTTGATCCTCCAGCGCTACAGCAAAACGCCCCGAGTACTCGGGGCGTTTCATTTTATGTTTTTATTTTTGACGCGGACTCATCGTCTTCGATATATTCGTAAATGTCGACCACCTTTTTTAATTCTTCGATCGACGTGATGCCGGTAACGCATTTGATGAGTCCGTCTTCCACCATGTTGAGGATTCCTTGTTTCTCGGATATGACTTTTATCTCGCGCTCTGATGGATTCATGGGCATGATGTTTTGAATTTCTTCATCGGCGAGGATTGCTTCAAAGACACCAATACGTCCCTTGTAGCCGATCCCGTTGCAGGCCTCACATCCTGGTGCGGTGTAGAGTTCAATCTTTTGTTTTGAAGAAATATTATACTCTGACAAATCTTTTCCGAGTTTTTCCGCCCGCTCCAAAGTTTTCCTGATGACTTCTTCCTCTTCTTTTGTCACAGGGCGCTTTACTTTGCATTTAACGCAGAGTTTTCGGGTAAGTCGCTGAGCAATAGCCATTGATAAGGCAGAGGCCAGAATCTTTGGGTTAACGCCCAGATCTATGAGGCGGGGCACCACGCCAGCGGCGTTGTTGGTGTGAAGGGTCGAGAAGACCAAGTGTCCGGTGAGGGAAGACTCAACAGCGATTTTCGCCGTCTCGCCGTCGCGGATTTCGCCGACCATGATGACGTCCGGATCTTGGCGGAGCGCTGATTTGAGACCCTCCAGGAAGTCATAGCCGCGCTCGGGATTCGTCTGCGTCTGCGTGATACCGTCCAGGTGGTACTCGATTGGTTCTTCGATCGTTAATATTTTTATTTCTGGAGAATATATTCGTCGCAAGAATGCATAGAGGCTGGTGGATTTTCCAGAACCTGTTGGACCAGTGATCAGGATGAGTCCGTTTGGTTTATCAATTTCTCTCGAAATTATTCTATACATCTTTTTCTCGATTCCCATGTCTTCAAGTTCTACCTGAATTGATTTCGGGTTCAAGATTCGCATAACGATTCCTTCGCCGAACGCGCCAGGAATTATTGAAGTACGCATGCTGATCTCTTGTCCGCCGACAAAAATTGCAAAACGTCCGTCTTGCGCTTGGTTGTGCGAGAGCTTAAGGCCGGAGAGAAGCTTCAGGCGAGAATTTATGAATTCAAAAGTTTTGTAGTCGATATCGGCAACGATGTGAAGAATTCCGTCAAGACGAATTCTGAGATGGACGGCGTTTTCACCGGGCTCAAGGTGAACATCAGACGCGCCGAGTGCGATCGCGCCGGCAAAAATTATTTCAATAATTTTTGAAACTCTGTGTGTCGCCGTTTCGGCGTTCGTAGAGTCGATAAGTTTTTTTATGTCTTCGAGAAGTTTTATTTTCTCTGCCGTCTTCATTAGCGTCTCGCCGGAAATCTCGAGACTTCCGGCTTTTATCTTCTCCGCTTGCGAAACTTCTTCATAGCGCTGCCAAACTTTCTCAAGACTCGCGCGCGAAGCCATGAACCAGCTGACGACATAACCCTCGCGCTTCAGGTCTTCTTCAAAAGCCCTGAGCCCGTCGTGCTCCGGAGCTCGGGTGGCAATCAGAAGCTTCCTCGACGCAATGTTAAAAGGCGCGATCTCAAGTTCCCTGGCCTTGTCCTCCGGAACCGCCTTTAGGGCCTCGTTTTCGAGGATAACTTTGGACAAATTGACGTAGGGAATATGGTATTTGGTCTCTGCGAGGACCCGCGCCAAATCCTCCTCTTCCTCTAAATGAAGGATTTCGAGCCTTTTTGAGTCTTTTTCGTCATTAAATTGGGGCATAAAAATCAATATAAGTATACACCAAAGCCCAAAAAAGCCTTGTTTTACTTGGGGAAAATGGGGTAGGGCGTTAATGGATAAGGGCCCTGGAGGGCTTGACATAAACCCTAGGATATGCTAGTATATTAGAGGAAGAATAGTTCGTTGAAATACGGACCAAAACAAACGAAAACAACCACAAACTCCCATATCTCATGGAAAAGTTCATGACCTCCGTACTCGCCATCATTTTGATGGCAACCAGCGCTTTCGCGCAACGCGATCACGACAAAGAGTGGAAAAGCAAGTTCATCAAGAACTTTGCCCTCTCCGTGGATCCGGCTGACATGACGACCGCCGAAATGGTGGCCCAGGACCTCTTGAAGAAGTCCCCGACCGACAAGGCGGCATGGATGAGGGATCACACTGTGATCATCGATTCCATTCCGATGACCTACGTGGAACTTGGCGCCTTCGTGAACGGCAAGATGACTTTTGTCCCCCAGGACGCCGTCACGATGAACATGCGGTTCATGCGGCTCGAAACAGTCTTCGCTGATCCGTTCTACACCGGGAAACTCTTCCCGATGTACGGTTTCAGTGGAAACAGCGACGCCAATATGTACAACCCGCCGCTTGTTCTCGATTTCGACCTCAATGGCGATCTCGAATACGATAGCTTCACCTACAATGAGGCTACCAAGAAGCATAGCGTCGTGTACGGTAACCCTCCGGTAGCGCAGAACACACCCGGCAATGTGCCGAGCGTCAGTGTTCCGCAAGGCGCGGTGAAGCTTCCTGACGGCACGATCATGGGCCCCGGCTACATGATCACACCGCAAGGAGTTACTCTCTTCCAGCAGACGAATGGTTCATACCTCACCGCTGCTCAGATGCAAGGCCAACAGGCGCCGCCGGCGAAAGTCGACAGCACCAAGCGCACTGCAAGCTACTCGGTGAACGTGGAGCAGAGCGGCGATCCCAAATTGCTGGCGAGCAATGGAAGCTTCGGCCAAGGTGGCCAGAGTGCTACTGTTCCGAGCGACGCAAACCAGGTTGAGTTCTGGAATCAGGATCGGATGCGCGCTGATGGCACCATGGTTGAGTACGAGCGTGGCTCGGAAACCGGTGGCGAATGGCATAAGGTGAAAGAAGAAAAGCCTGACGTCATTGAGCCCATGACCCTGAAGCCTAACCAGGTCCTGATCAACAAGACGACCGGTGATGTGCTCTTGCAGGAACGCAAGCGTGAAAGCCGCAAGGTAAGGCGCTTGTATGACCTGGAGGAAGATGCTCCTACCGAAGGTTCTGCTCGCGCAGTCGAAGCCATGAATGGCGGAGGCACGGTCGGCTGGACTCCTATCGGTATGACATGGGGCGTTGGTGGCTGGGTTGGCGGTGGCTATGGCAACTGCAACAACGGCACTTGTGGCCGTCGTGCTATGGATGGCCATGGCTGCAATGATCGGGCGTTTCGCCCAGTCATGCGTGGCTCAAGCCTCGGTGGTCTCTGACCACGGTCCGTATAGATGAGGTCGGGGGGAAGGTTCGCCTTCCTCCCTCACTCTTAAGTTCTTGAAAGGTTCGAGAATTTAAAGGTGTTATCAAATCATCAAACATATGAATAAAACTATAAACATAATCAAATACGTCGGTATCATAACGGTTCTCGTTCTGGCTATTTTCGCTGTAGGCAAAACTGCCTCTGCTGCTTGTGAGATGGGACCAATCTATCCTGGTTCTTCTATCTGGGGCTGTGTCGGTCAGAATTCTGACAACGGCGATGATGACGATGACGACAATGATTCTGGAAACGGCAATCTAAACGTCTCGACTCTTTCAGCTTCGAGCATCGATTCCGACTCTGCAACTCTTCGCGGCGAGATCACTGACCTTGACTCATCTGAAGACTATGAACGATTCTTCGAATGGGGAACCGACGAAGATGATCTTGACCACACCCTATCTATTTCTGGCACAACTGACGATGAAGGCGAGTTCTCTCGAACCTTGACTGGCCTCTCTGATGATCGCGAATATTTCTATCGCGCTTGCGCCGAAAACTCTGATGACTCAAATGATGATGACTGCGGATCTGTCCGAAGCTTCACAACTGATGATGAAGGCGGATCAAGCAATAACAATAGTAACAATGGTGGCGACGAAGCGGTCCTTACGACTGACGCGTCAGCTATCGGCTACAACACTGCGATCCTTAATGGTGTCGTTGTGAACGAAGGCGGCAGCCAGACAGTTTGGTTTGAGTGGGGACGTACTGTAAACCTTGGTAACCGCACAGCAGCCAGAACCGTTTCAGATGATCAGAGTCTTGTATCAGTAAATCTATCGGGACTTTCTTCCAGTACAAGCTACTTCTTCCGAATAGTGTCAAACTCTGGCGAGGCTGGCGACATTAAAGCGTTTACAACCCGATCGTTTAACGCCCCTTCGACTCCTGCCCCGACAAATAATCCAACAAATCCTCCGACGCACACAACTCCCGATCCGGAAGTAATTGTTGTGCAGACGAATACTATCTCAAGCGATGAATTCTTGAATGTAGACCTGGTCTCAAGTCTTAAAGACGCAAAGTCTGGTGATACAGTTATGTTCCAGGCCGTCTACGAGAACTTGACCGACACGACTCTTAAAAACATCAAGCTCGTTGTCGACATGCCTGTCGGAATCGAGATCAAGAATACTGAATCCGGCACGATTATGGGTCAGAGGGTAGAATTCACTATCCCAGCTCTCGGCGCGAATGAGTCTGACAGCTTTGCTATCGAGACCCGCATCTCTTCAAAGTCTGCTGATAAGTTCCTCGTCGGAATCATCGAAGCAATCTTCGATCATCCAGCACTCGAGAATACGCGAATCGACATCGTCGACTACGCTATCGTGAAAATCCTCCGTGGCACAGCCTCATCTTCAAATTCTGATCATGCAGCCGGTGCGGCCTTTGCAGGAACATTCTTCCCTAAAGGTATTGGCGGATGGCTAATCCTTGCAGGCTCAATAATCCTCCTCATAGTACTTGCCCGAAAGCTCTACAAAGAGAAAGAAGACGAGAAAAAGAAAGAAGAGGATAAAATGAAGCCAGGTCTTAAGATCGCCAAATAATTAATATAAGAATGAAAAGCCCCCGGAAACGGGGGCTTTTCATTGTGGTAGAATGGCCGCATGATTACTCATAGCGCCGATGAGACAAAGGCTCTAGCCACGAGAATTTTGGAAGACATTAAGCCGGGCGCTCAAGCGACCGTGATTGAGCTTGTGGGGGATCTTGGTTCGGGAAAGACCACTTTTATGCAGGGGGTCGGAGCGCATTTCGGTCTTACGACCGCGCTTGCGAGTCCGACATTCGTTATAGGGAAGCACTACGATCTGCCGGCGGGATTCCTATGGAAAAGGCTTATTCACATCGACGCTTACCGGATAGAAAACGAAGGCGAACTCCGGACCATCGGCTGGGAGAGGTACATGGCTGATCCCGGAAATATCATCTTCATTGAGTGGCCAGCGAATATGCAAACAGATTTATCGGCGGCAAAAAGAATTGAATTCAAACATATAAATGAAAACGAAAGAGAAATCACAATTTAAAAAGCGAATTGTTCTGCTAGATACTCACGCGATCATTCATCGCGCCTACCACGCGTTGCCCGACTTCGCTACTTCTTCTGGGCGCCCAACTGGCGCGCTTTATGGACTGGCGTCTATGGTCCTCTCTATTGCGAAGGATCTAAGCCCGGATTACATAATCGCGTGCTACGACTTGCCTGGCGGCACATTCCGAAGTGCTATGTACACCGGGTACAAGGCGCACAGAAAAGAACTGGATGACTCTCTGGCCATCCAAATAAACGAATCGCGCGAAGTTTTGGACGCCATGAATATTCCTCGGTATGAAGTTAAGGGTTTTGAAGCGGACGACTTGCTGGGAACCATTGCCGAGACTCTTAAAAAAGATAAAACAAATGAAGTTATCATAGCTTCTGGCGACATGGATACGCTCCAGCTTGTCGATGGAAAGCAAGTAAAAGTTTTTACTTTGAAACGAGGTCTCACGGATACTGTGCTATACGACGAGAAAGCCGTAGTCTCGCGCTTCGGCTTTCCGCCGAAGCTTCTTCCTGATTACAAGGGTCTCCGAGGTGATCCGTCAGACAACATCATCGGCATTCCTGGAATCGGCGAGAAGACAGCCACGGCGCTAATCTCTAGCTTCGGTGGAATAGAAGGAATTTACAAAAAACTAAAGAATGGAGACGAGGCATTCATATCCGCGGGAATCAAGCCTCGGATCATTGAGCTTCTTCGGAACGGGGAAGAGGAAGCGGAATTTTCCAAAACTCTCGCAACCATCCGTCTAGACGCTCCGGTGTCTTTCGAGCTCCCAGATAAATCATGGCGAGAGTCTGTGGATCATAATAAGGCCGAAAAGATGCTTAGCGAATTAGAGTTCCGTTCGCTTATTACCCGGCTTCGCGGCGTGTTAGGAGCGGAAACTCAAGAGATCTCTCTAAAGGAAGAAGCCACAGCAGAAGAAACAATTGACCCATTGGAGGTTAAGAAGCTTGGAGTGGCGCTCTCGCTCCTTGATCCCGAGAAATCAGAGCCAGACCTTGAAGATATTTTTTCATACGCGCGAACGCGCGATTTCTCCGCGGCAAAAGACTATATCATGAAAGCTATAGAGCACAACAGCATGACGAATGTCTGGAAAGAAATTGAAGAGCCGATAATGCCGGTGATTGCGGCCATGACAGCGCGCGGGATCAAGATTGATAAATTGTATTTAAAAAAGCTTGGCAGCGATTATCACGGAGTCTTGGAGAAAATTGAGCAAGACATATATAAACTCGCCGGAGAAGAATTCAACGTGAAGTCTCCGAAGCAGCTTTCAGAAATACTTTTCGGAAAGCTCGGTCTTCCGACGGCGGGCGTTAAAAAGTCTGCGGGCGGAGCGTATTCGACCCAGATCGAAATACTTCAGAAGCTTGAAGAGGCGCACCCGATCATCCCGAAAATTATCGAATATCGAGAATTGCAGAAGCTTCTCTCGACATATATTGATGTTATCCCGGATCTGGTGGCTCCAGATGGCCGGCTTCATCCAGAGTTCGTGCAGATCGGCGCGGCCACGGGTCGATTCTCCTCGAAGAATCCAAACATCCAGAACATCCCGACGAAATCGGAGCTTGGCCGAAATATTCGCCGGGGATTCGTTGCGGACAAAGGCTGGAAGCTAGTATCATTCGACTACTCTCAGATTGAATTTCGCTTGGCCGCGATCTTTGCCAAGGACGAATATCTAATAAATGCTTTCAAGAATGGCGATGACGCCCACACGGCTGTGGCCGCGCTTGTCTTTGGCGTTCCGATGAATGAAGTTACAAAAGAAATGCGCCGTCACGCGAAAGTTATAAACTTCGGCATTCTTTACGGCATGGGAGTGAACGCGCTCAGGAAAAATTTAGGCGGCACACAGAAAGAAGCCGCGGCTTTTTACGAAGACTATTTCAATAAGTTCAAATCTATCGCGGGGTATCTAGACTCGACCAAGATGTTCGCGAAAAAGCATGGTTATACCGAGTCTTTGTTCGGTCGCCGCCGGTATTTCCCGAATATAAACTCAAGCGTGCCATTTATTCAAAAAATTGCCGAGCGTGCGGCTATTAATGCGCCGCTTCAGGGTACGGCCGCAGACATTATTAAGCTTGCTATGAGATTCATCTGGGCGCGCCTTCAGAAGGAGAAAATGGCTGACAGTGTGTATCCGCTTCTTCAGATTCACGATGAGCTCATATTTGAGATAAAGGAAGAATTGCTTGAAAAGGCGACAGCTCTTATTAAAGAAGAAATGGAGGGTGTTTTCGAGGAGTCGTATCTGAAATACAAGTCTTCGGTCCCGCTTGTTGTGAACTATTCGAGCGGCGATACGTGGCAGGATCTATAAACTACTTCATTTTCGGAAATATTCTTGGTGGGGTATAATATGAACATGGCACAGCAGACAAAAGAAAATACAATCTCGCACTTGAGCTCATATTCGACGCTCGTATTTGCCTTTGCTCTGATGATCTCGGTGCTACTAGACATAGTTCTCCCCATGAAATTCCTCGCTGAACCAGGGAATAGATATATTGGCATCGTGGTTGTAATATTTGGAACTTTTATCGTTTTCTGGGCCGAAAACATTGGTCGTCAATATTCACACAAGAGAAAAAAGGGCGAAGTTACCCATATTTCACATATTTCAAGGGGGGTGTATTCTTATACAAGAAATCCTAAATATGTTGGCCTTGGAATTCTTCTCATTGGCCTTGGAATAATTCTCAATTCTCTTTTTGTAACCATTTCCGCTTTTGTTTCTATTCTCATTATCCACTTTTTCCTTCTTCACAAAGAAGAAGAGCTTCTGGAATCTCGTCACGGCCACATCTATCACGAATATAAGAAAAAGGTTAAGCGCTGGATATAACATGATTTGCGCTTTCGTCGGAAATGACGCCGCTTCAAAGAAGAAATTCTTATCCGACCTCCTAAAAACTCATGCAGACAGGGAAGTTGCCTACTTCGACAGCGAAAGCTTTGATATGGGGGCTTTTATGAACACTCTCGGGGGTGGCGATATCTTTGCCAAGAAGTATTTTGTAGTTATGCGCGGCCTCATGGCCGAAGGCAAGCATGATATCTCTTCAAAACTGACCGACATGAACTCCAGCGAGACAGTTTTTGCCGTTTTGGAAGACTCGCTTCTGAAGGTGCCACTCGAAGAATTAAAAAAACATGCAAAAGTTTTTAAATCAGCTGAAGTTTCTAAAGGAAAAGACGAGAAATTCAACATTTTTTCCATAACTGACGCATACGGCGCGCGGGATAAGAAAAGCGCCTGGGTGCTTATGCAGCAGGCGCTCCGAAGCGGCGTCGCGGCGGAAGAAGTCCTGAACATCCTCATCTGGCAGACAAAAAATCTACTCTTTGTGAAGCGCGAAACTGATCCTCGTAAAACTGGACTATCACCTTTTGTCTACAACAAAGCAAAAAAATATTCTGGAAACTACACACTCCCGGAGCTTCAAGAAATATCTCGATCGCTCACTAGACTTTTTCACGAGGGACACCTTGGTCTCGACGTCGAGCCGAATTTGGAATTATTTCTCTTAAAAACCCTTTAAAATCAACATAAATTAAGTCACAGGCAAAACCCTCCTACGCTAAAGCCTAGCAGGGTAAAAACAAAAGGCCCGTAATTTGGCATCGTCCGGGGGACAATAGCAAATTACGGGCCTTCGTTGAGAAAAGAACTGGCTTCGCTACAAACTACGCTCTGACTACGCTACAAAGAACTAAGTAATCGGGCGACGATAAGCGACATTTGATGTCTTGGCATCAGCATTATGACCGTAGAACCAAAAAATAAAACAAAGTTTATATAATTAAAGCCTTAAGTAGGCTACACATTTGGTCGGTCTAACGTTCGCTTGATTAGAGTATAGACTTTAGTTTCTAAAAGACAAAGTGGATAAAGGACATTGTTGTGGAAAAGTGACGCTCCGCAGAATGTTTATTTTTTCGTCCTGCGGGATCGCTACGCTAGGTCCTCGGACATCAAAAATAAATATTCTGCTCCGCTGGGAGAGTGAAGATTGAAGAAAACCCGCTTGCGCGGGTTTTCTTAGGGATTTTTATGATTTGAACCTCTTTCTGGTTAGCACAACCAGTATGAGAGAAACGAAGAGTATAAGCGACATGACCGGAATGTCTATGAAGCCGAAGCCTTTGACGTAGTTCTGAAGGCAGGAAACGCCAGTAGTGTCGCAAGCCAGGACGTCGCGTCCCATAATTTTCTCGACATTGTGCCAAATAGCCAGGACACCTCCGATGATAGCCAAAACGAGAGAGTAGTCGAATATTTCTGCTGTTCGGCGGCGGATAAGGGCAACAAGAGAGATGAACGCTATGGGATACATAAGTATTCTCTGGTACCAGCAGAAGGCGCATGGGACGAAGCCGATGAATTGGTAAGTCAGGCTTCCAGCCATTCCCGCAAGAGATATGACAAAGATGAGCGGTAGCGCGTTCTTGTTTATCCAGGAAAACGCTGGGCCCTTGTCTCGGGTAATGAGACCAATGATGAGGAAAAGAGATAGGGCTAGGAGGCCTAAGGTCCCGATAGAGAAGAGGAAGTTTATGGTGTTTATGGTTTGTTCGTTCATTATTATTGCACCGCTGAAGATGATTCGCCAACGCCTGTAGTTTCGACCGGAGCATTAGGGTCAGGGAGTGCACAGCCAGTCTTTTCAGCTAGAAATCCCAAAGTTTGGACGTTGGAAATCTTTGTACCGTCGGCGAATTCCCATGTCGGGTATTGAGTAATGCCGTTTTCGATACAAACCTCAGTCTGGCCTTTGGAGTCAGGCGTAGAACATTCTACATAAGGGAGAAGCTTCTCTGAGCCTTTGAACAGAGCTTTCTGTTCGGCGCAATGAGGGCACCAGAAGGCGCCGAAGAATTTGGCTCCTTTCTCACCAAGGCATGAGGCGAAAGAGTCGTAAATCTTAGGTTTATTGGCCTCGCGCTGGAGAAGGACTAGGGCGGCGACCACAAGGACGACTATGACGGCGATGGAAATGATGGTTTGTTTGTTCATTTATATGAATGGCTAATTGATATGGGCTTATTGTAGGTTTTTACCCATTTTTTTGCAATAACAAAATTGACTTGGCGTGCTAAACTTAAAGAATGCAAAAAAGGGATGTGCCGATGTTTCTCACCCTCTCACTCGCAGCCGCGATCGGTGTCTTGAGTTTCAAAGGATACACCCCATATCACAGCTTTGCCGAGTCCGCGCCGGTAGCTCAGGTCGCTCGAGCCGCCTCCACCCAGACTTACTATAAAGTCGAGCTTCCGGAAAAAAGGAAAGCCGTGCTCTCCGCGTATGTTGAGACGCAAAAAGGCGTGAAAAAAGCAACGACCGTTTCTGGTCGGATCGAAGCATACTACTTTGAACCAAGGGATCTCAGAGGACTAGTGGAAGGAGACACCACTCTTCGATTTGCCCTCGTCTCGGGGAAAGATGTTTATGAACTAAGGAATCTGCAGGATCGTCTGAGCCCTGCAATCGACGGGACGGATGTGACGCTGACAGGTTTCGTTGCTTCTTCGCGTGGTGGAAAAAAAGAAATGCTTGTTGATATCACTTCCGCAGAATCACACAGCTTGGCTCGAGCGAGGAAGATAGAAGAGTCGAGCAGTCGCGACGAAGGGAATAGAGATCTAAATTGCGTTTCAAATCTATGTGTGTTGGTCATACCTGTAGACATGTCTGGTAATACCGCGGGATTGCCTACGCCGGCAGAAATTGAGGAGTACATTTTCAATGGCCGGATCAGAGACGCGCTGCTCGAAGAATCATACGGTCAGCTTTCCATCGATGGTTTCGTCGCGCCTTGGCTTAGCTCTCCGGCGGAAACCCTGAGTCCTTTTTATGCGACAGCGACGATCGAACAATATCTCTTGGCGCAAAATATAAATATTGGAGATTACGAGCAGCTGGTCTTTCTCATAAATGGCGGAAGTCAGTCAAATAGCGGGGAATCATCCATAGGATCCGCGCTCTACTCCGCAAATGGCCAATCATATAACTTGCCGGTCGCTCTCGTTGGATTTTCTTCTTATACAAATAATGGCAATCTCACAACTTCGAACGGACACCTTTCTTACTTCGACTATTTGTATACCCATGAAACAGGACACAGCTTGAACGCGCTTCATGATAATTTCCTGAACTGCCAGAACGGTCCGATGTCTCTGCCGTCACAATGCATCAGTATTGAATACGGAAATAAATATAGCATTATGGGTGACGGCTCTTATGGCGGACATTTTTCATTCCTCCAGAAACTTCGCGCCGGATGGATAAATATGCCTCCATTGTCTTCAGCCGGCACATATTCGCTGGAGCCGCTTGAGATAAGCGGCGCGACAACGCTCGGTATTGATGGCAACCAAAACTATATTCCAGAATTCGCCATGGAGCGTCGCACAGACACCGGACTCGACAGCCAAGCGCTTTTCACAGGACTAAATATGTCCGGAGAATTCCTTTATCGGCTCCTTGATCCTGTTTCGCCCGACACTATGAGCGACCCGATGACATGGCGAATGGAGCTTATTGATACGACCCCGGCATCCTCTTCGGCGACTTGGTTTAACAGCGTGAACGATGTTGTATTCAAGCAGCCGCAGCGTTACCCTGATCGCCAGAGTGTGGTTCAATTCGCTCAGAGCCTTAATGGCAATAATAATACGATAGTCGTGAGTCCGGGATTCCCGGTTGCAAACCCTTGCACCAGGAATCCTATCAGGGCGTTTGAGCCATACGTAAATCAAGGCGACCGCTTCACGGGACAGCTCGCGTCGCATAGGTGGCCGCTCAAGACCGGACAGCAGAGCATTGCTTCCAATCTGATCCAGGATATCCAAGCGGACACGAGCGATCCATCGGCTCAGGTTCTTCTCTATAAAAACTTCATGCTCTTTAACGACGATTTCTTGGCTTGCGGCGACGTCGCATATTCCTTCGAGCTTTTGTATAACGGGACGCCGCTTTCGCTCGTGTCCGATGCCGGGATGACATATCGTCCGTGGTCCGGACCGCACTATCAAACAATCATGGCATTCATGCCGGTTTATGGACTCCAGTATGGACACCATACAATAACTCTCAAAGTTACGAAACAAAACGACGGCAGCATTTTCTCCCGAAGTTTAATTTTTAATCTCGTTCCATAATATGCACAAGAAAGCCATAATCGTAGACAAGGAAGACAAGATTATCGGCTATAAGGATTGGAAGAAGATAGATTGGAGCAAAGATCGAATAAGAGCATCGCGTCTTTGGCTCGAAGATTTGGATGGCAATGTCCTGCTGCAAAAAAGAGGAACCGAAAAAGATTTTAATCCTGGCATGTATGTCTTTGCCGTCGGAGGCGTGAACGACAAAGGCGAGACCTATGAAGCGGCGCTCAGGCGGGCGGCGAAAAAAGAATTGGGGCTTCATTTGTTCGGACTCCGCAATCTTGGCACTGTCACTTTAGCCGAACCTGTGCGCCGCGGCTTCATCACATATTTCAAATCAGTTGTGCCTGGAAAGATGCCGCCTATAAAATCCGATCCAGAAGAAGTTTTTGAAGTAGTTTGGGTTTCGAAAAAAGAATTAAAACAGCTCATGGCGAACGGTCCCAAATTATTTGTCGAGGATCTCCTGAAGGCGGTACTGAAGTTTAAGTTACTGTAAAAGAAAAAGGGCACGCTCTAGAGCGTGCCCTTTTGTGAAGTGCGAAGTCGAGATGTTGTAGTTGGACCACGGTTCATGTCTCTGACCGCGTCGCGCAGGAAGTAGTTCCTTGTAAACGCTGGAATCCACTTTCTTTCTACGACCTCATACTCGTATTCATCAACGAGTGTCTTCACTATTCCAGATAGATGTGCGGCTCCCCACAGAGCGACAACATTCTTGCTGGAATTTCTGACGATTTCAGTCACCGCGACTTCGTTACGTCCCCCAAGAATGATCTCATCTCTTAGTACGTCGCGGCTCTCTTTTTTCAACAGATGCATGAAGGCCGAATCGATCCACAGTATCGAGAGTCCGAAGATGTATCGATACATGGGTTCGTTCGATTCTTCAAATTCGTGAGACTCTTTTTCGATCGTTGTGTTTTGTGCCAACTTCCTGACAAGTTCGACCATGGTTATGTCGGTGTTTTGCCAAGTGGGTCCAATAACCATTGCCTCCTTTTGGCTAGCAAGGCGTAACATTTGCCTCACCTTGTTGACCGTTTCCATTTGAGCCCTTAAGGACTTCAAAACCTTCTGCTCCTTTTTTGTCAGAGTAGAAAGTTCTTCCTCGCTGCTTTTTTTGATCATTTCATAGAGAACTGAATATCCTGAGCGCTCCAAGACATCAACACAGCGCTGGACTTCGTCGTAGTATTCAGGTTTTCCTATGTGCATCATGCCGAAGAGTACAACGTTGTTGTTTGTCCACGAATGATGCAGTGTCACTACTGGCATGTAAAGCGTATTGCCTTTGCGTAAAAGCTTGCTTGGACTGAACAGTCGAACAAAAGAGAAATGAATGAGCTGAAACATTCTAAAGACAAACATTGTCAGTATGTAGGCAATCCTGATGGGTAGAGCGAGTATGCGCAAGAGAAGCGGAGCCTTGGGTTGTTCCATTGTTGATGTGCTTTGGTTTTTGTCGATTCTACTTCCTGAGAAGTATCTGTCAATTAGGTAATTTTTGAGCTAAAATATATTTATGAAAAAACATCTCTACGCCGGGGCGCTTATCGTAGTCATCGGAGTCTCGGCCTTTGTGGCTCAGAAGCAGTTTATGGAACTTGCCGATTATCGAGCCGATGAGATATATGGTGATACTGTTGCACAGGTTGCGAAGTCTTTACCTACTAGAATTCCGACACAGCAAATCGTGACCTCTAAAGAAGACAAGGAATTTTTGAAAAACCTTGTCGCGCAAGAATACAAGGGCGAAAATTATATAGAAACCACACTCTCGGGGACTATCGTTGTACAGTTTTATGAAGACTATCAGAAAGACGGCACACTTATTATTGAAGAGGGAAAGAATACTTATAAGGTCTTTTTGAACAGGTCGGGAGGAATGTACGAGCTCGAGAACATTGCGTACCCTCTTACTGAAGAATTGAATGGCGCTAAGATTACACTTTCTGGGATGGTCTCAGTCCGAGAAGAAAACGGTTACAAAAAGTTCATAGTCAATCTAAACAAGGAAGAAGTCGAGTCGATAATTTCTAGGGTCTCAGTCACTAAGACAGATTGGGCTAGCGGGGGTAATCGCACTGGGGTGTGTGATGGCAACTATTGCGCATTGGTAATTTTGGTTGACACAATTGGCTATGGCACTCTACCTACATCACAAGAGATGTATGAATATATATTTAGCAATCCTGGAAATATCAAGAATAACCTCTTCGAGCAGTCTTATGGCCAGATGAACTATGGTGGAACTGTTATTGATGATTGGATACAGATTGATCCAGCCACGACTTATGGAACTGTTCCGCCTGAGGTGGAGGCGTATCTTACGGATCATGCGATAAATCTTGCAGACTATGATCAGTTGGTGTATTTGATAAGTTCGTTAAGCTACCAATCTTCTTCAAGCGTGGGGCCATATGAATTCACAATGGGTGGAAACATTTACAATATGGCGCGAAGTATTATGAGATTGGGCTTTTATTTGACACCTCCAAGCACCTTAACGGCAAACGGTAATCTTACATGGTGGGAGAGGATGTGGATACATGAGACGGGCCACGCACTTGGAGCACAACATGATAATTTCTTAGCTTGTTCTAATGGACCAGTGTCGTTACCTTCAGAATGTGTGGAACAAGAGTACGGCAATTTGTACAGCAGTATGGGCATAGGAACTCTCGGTAGTCACTTTTCTTTTTATAATAAATACAGGGTCGGCTGGATAGACGAGTCGGATATAGCTTTTCAGCAGGAAGGTAGTTTTACACTAAACCCTACCGAATCACCGAATCCAAATTTTGTTAAGACGTTCCCGCTTGCTTTTGGAAATTACGGTAGTAGGTATGGTTTGGTTTTTGAATTTAGAAAACCAATTGGCTTTGATAGCGTGAAGAAGCGTAAGGACTTAAAGTTTAACGGAGTGTTTGTTTATAGAAATAGTAGGTCAGGATACCCAAGATTAACAGATGTTAGCCCTGCCACAGACTCAGCAGATTCTGGTACATGGACCGACATATCTCAGAAGGATGCTGTTTTAAAGAATGCAGAATCTCTATTTGATGTTAATAGTAGTTCAACAATAACTGGCTCCTACTCCGGCAATACTTCAGATATGGTTGTAGTAAACCCTTTGAGTTTTACAGGAGGGATTAATATTGCACCCAACATCGAAACTTGCGTCCATAATCCGCTAAAAGTCTTTGACTACACTTATCAAGAAGTAAACCCAGCTATAAATATTGCAGAAGGGCAATTGCCTGGACAAGACTGGCCTCAGTCCAATTTCATGCCTGACCTTAGTGAGATTGCGGTATTTAGTGTTGATAATAGCGATCAAAACTCGGAGATATCTCTTAATTTAAAGTATGACGTATACAATAATGACTATCCTTCCTGTGGTAATTCAAATATACAAGGAACAATCTACCTAGATAATCAGCCAATCGAGACTATCTCTTTCTTCCAAATTCCTTGGTCATGGGGTGTCCAAAATCATAGTATTACGATTCCCGCGTATAACTTATCCTATGGACAACACATAATCACGCTTGATCTAAATAAGCCAAATGATGGCTCAAGCGTTTCTTATGATGTTGTTTTTGAGGTTGAGCCTATATAAATCTTTTGTGGTCCCGCATTAATTTCCTGACAGAAATTTTGTTCGACCCAGGCTCGGCATTTTTGCCTTCTGCTTCGCAGAAACAAAAGCAACGCTCCGGCTGGGCCACAAGCACAAAAACTTGGCGCAGGCCAAGTTTTTGTGTCTAGTGTGCCCTCGCTAGGGATCGAACCTAGGACCTTCTCCTTAAAAGGGAGCTGCTCTACCAGCTGAGCTACAAGGGCATATGACTTCACTCGATTGGGTAAAAATAACATAGTTGCACGCCTGGGTCAATTCGATTAGTATCGCTACATGACCAAAACAATTCTCATTCTCGACAATATCCGAAGTACCCATAATGTGGGTTCTATTTTCCGCACAGCTGATGCCGCAGGTGTTTCAAAAATATATCTGATTGGTACGACGCCGGATCCAATCGATCGGTTTGGACGAGAACAATCTGATATCGCCAAAACTGCACTCGGTGCCGAAAAGACTGTTGCTTGGGAACACGCAGATACTACGCTTTCTATTCTCCAAAAATATCCAAATCATTTCAAAGTTGCGCTTGAGCAAGCTCCGAATTCAAAGGATTATAAAGATGTTACTGCGCAAGAGAATAACATTGTGGTTCTGGGCGCAGAGGTTACAGGATTGCCGAATGAAATCTTGGAGGCATGTGATGCGGTGGCAGAGATTCCCATGAATGGAGAGAAGGAGTCATTAAACGTCTCTGTGGCTACCGGAATATTCCTTTTCAGGTTCCTGCAGCGATAATCGCTTGTAAAATAAAGGTTATTCAGGAAATAAAAGAAACGGTTACTCATGAGTAACCGTTTCTTTTATTTAGGATCTGTAGGTTTTTAGAGTGGTGTTACCTGAATTTGTCCGCTTGTGCCGCCCCCTGATTGTCCGCTCTGTCCGGCGCCGCCATTCGGGTTTGTTGGTCTGGATGTGTTGTTGGCCGGAGAAGTATTGCTTGAGGAATTGTTATTGGGGTTCGTGGCGTTTGACGGAGCTGGCGAAACTTTCTGCGCATCGCCGTTTAGAACAGGGGAGGGGGGATTTTCTTTTGCGCGCTCCGGACCCCCGCCCCAAACCCAGAGAAAAAAGAATGCGGCCATAATTCCAAAGAACCATAGTACATCGTGCCACGGGTTTGAAGGTTTTCCTGCTTTCGGTTTTGCGTCAGCCATAGATAAGTGATTAGTTTTTATTGGTTAGTGATTGGTGGGCCGGGCAGAAGTGGGCTGAGCGGCCGCCGACCACAAGACGAATTATAACACCTTTGCACCCTTGCTTCGAACAGCGTTCGCCGGCCTTTTGATAGACATGATGCTTGTTCTGGAACTTGCCCGGCAGACCGTAAATGTTTCTATAGTCGGACATTGAGTCCCCGCCGAAATCTATGCCGCGTTTCAAAAGCGGTTTCATTCTGGAATACATTTTCTTCATTTTTATTTCTGGAATATTTTGGACACGCTCTTCCGGATGGATGCCGGCTTCCCAAAGCATCTCATCGGAATAAATATTTCCGATTCCGGAAATTAGAGTTTGGTCCATCAAGACATTTTTTATTCTTCCAGTATCTCTTTTTAAAATCTGTGACTTGAAAGTTTTGTAATCCATTTTGGGATCAAGAGCGTCGATCCCCAGATCTTTCAGGTGTTTGGTGTTCGCAGATTCTTTGGTTTCAAAAAAAGTAACTTTCCCGAATTTTCTGGAGTCGCAAAAAGCGAGCGAGTAACCGTTTGATAGAGAAAATAAAACACGGACGAATCTGTTGTAAGGATCCTGCAAGTTCTTATTATCAGACCACCACGGCCAATCGTGAAATTCTTCTCCGTCAGATTTTTTTCCAACGCGATATTTGCCGTACAAAAGGTGTCCGGTCATCTTCATGTGAATCAAAACTGTTTTTGAATCCTGTAGATGTATCAAAATATTTTTTCCACGGCGTTCAGCGCGCAGAATTTTTTTGCCGATGATTTCAGATTTGAATTTGTTCCAGAAATTTAAATTCTTTACCTCATCCTTTTTCGCGTGAGATTTCTTTGGAAGGGAAGACCAAGCATCAACAATTTTTAACCCCTTCACGGTTTCGTTCAATCCATTTACAGTTGTTTGCACTTCGGGTAACTCTGGCATGGTTTGATTCTAATGAAACTCAATATAAAAGCAAAGAGCCGTCCTGGGACGGCTCTTGGTACTTTTGCGAAGGGGCGACTTGTTCTTAGGCGACTCGAACATAGTCTCGGCTCATGATCATGGGCTCCGGAAGATTCTGCTTAATTCCTTGGAGATGGGTAATCCGGATAACAGCCTGCTTTCCCACACACTCATGCTTTAAAACAGAATGTATCGGGATATGCCATTCACGGAGGTCCTTTTCCCATATGCCTCTAAAGGTGCCAAGCAGACGCTTATTCACCAGGAGGTCAAAGTTCATTGCTATACGGATCTTAGGATCCCAGGGCTCGTCGTCTTGTTGATCTGGCCGTATGATAATGATCTTTTCATCCGCATGACCCTCGCACTGCCACCTGAAACTCGAGTGTTTGAGCCATCTCGGATTCACATAGTATGAGTTGTGGATCTCTTGCGAGTCTATAACTCCATTCTCATGGCGCAACTCAAACACGAGCATTAGCGGGTTCTTCAAAAGTGCAGCTTCGGGGTTTACCAACAGAACGGCATCGTTCAAGATCCTGGCATCGTGAAGTTCCGAAAGATGTGAACCCCCTTTGATTCCGTTAATGAAAACATCGGGGTATTTAAGCAGGTCAGATGTTCTGCCAAAAGCCGTTTTCTTGATATGTATCAAGAATTTATTCGGACGCTCGACCGTCGAAAGTATGCTGTCGATTCGCCAGCCTGTACGAAGAGCGGATCGAACTTGTTTGTTTAGTTCAATCGGTTCGACCAATCCTTCCTGAACGAGCTTTCTTTGTCGCCGCAGGAATTGGCTCAGGAAGTATCCTCGTTTTCGATCGTATTTGTTCCACTCTCGCGCTACAAAAATAGCGAGAGCGATGAGTACAGCGACTTCCGTAAAGTGGAGCGTGATGGCCAGGGCGCTGTTGCTCCCGTCCGTGTCTTTCGGCAGGCGGTCGATGAGGCCCTCAATCGTGATGGCTGCCAACAGCCGGAGTCCTACGTAGACAATAAAAATTCGCACGAGTGCAATTTTTACGATCATGCGCGTAATCTCGGGAGCTTCTTTTGTCATGGTTCTGTTTTTGCAGATAATACCACGACTTCCATAAAAGAAAAGAGCCTCCAAAGAGGCTCTTCGCTAGGGGGATTATCGTCCCAAAATTTTTAGAGCTTCTTTGATTCGAGCGTTCGTGCCCACAACATCAGCCGGGATTTCCTTGGCCGCGTTCCTGGCGTCATTTAGAGAGTAGCCAAGGGACTGCAGTGCTTCCAGGACGTCCGACTCACCGCGAAGGCTGCCGGTTTCGTCTTTGTGTCCAAGGGCTGAAAGCTTGTCGCGGAGTTCCACCACAATCTTTTCGGCGGTCTTTCGGCCGATGCCGGAAACTTTGGTGAGGTAAGAAGTGTCGCCTGAACCAATGGCTTTCTTTATGGTTATCATTGGCGCGATTGATAGTATGGAAAGCGCGCTTCGCGGACCGATGCCGGAAACAGAGAGAAGCAGCTCAAAGAAATTTTTCTCATCGATTGTTTCAAATCCAAACAGGTCCATGGCGTTCTCTCGCACAGCCATGTATGTCCAGAGTTCGGTTGTTTCTCCGAGTGCGGGGGAGCGTGACAGAACATCGGTCGAAACGAAGACCTGGTAGCCAACGCCGCCCGTTTGAAGGATGAGGGACTTGTCGGTCTTTTGGATAATTTTGCCTGTAATCTGGGCGATCATCCCTTGATTTTAGCATATGCCGACACCGTTTGCCTTTTACGGGAAAGCTGGTATTATGAGCGAGTTCGTAATTGCGTGTCGCAATTTAATAACGTAAATATATTTATAAATGCCAATATCAGCATCTGCAAAAAAGTCGCTTCGCGTATCCCTTCGAAAGAGGATTGTGAACGACGCTCGCCGAAAGACCATGCGCGAAGCCGTCAAAACTGTGACGAAGCTCGCAAAGGACAATAAGGCAGAAGCAAAGAAGAAGCTTGCCGCCGCCTACCAGGCGCTCGACAAAGCTGTGAAGCGCGGAGTCATGAAGAAGAACACCGCCTCACGAAAGAAGTCCCGTCTCTCAAAGATGACAAAATAAAGAAAAAGGAAAGCCCCGCGTCAAACGCGGGGCTTTTCTGTAAGACGAGCTTCGATCTCGTCAATTTCCATCTGAAGATTTCTTCTGGCCCTGTCGGTGAGTTCCTTCTCGAATCTGTTAGTCCGATACAGGGCCTTTCTGTCCAAGAACATCTTCAGTATTTGGAGTCGTTCTGGATAGAACTTGTCGTCGGGGATACTCGGGTATTCTTTGCGCACGTTCGCCATGTATGTGCGGTACACGGTTTCGTCGCTTGCCAAGATGGATAAGTCCGCATCGGCAACTATATCTCCATCGAAGGAAATGTTGTTGCCTTCCGTATGCGATGTGGCCATGATGATCTCCCCGACGACGATCTTGAAGTCAGCACCCAGGCCCAGTTCGTCAGCAATCTCTTGGGCCGCCAAGACAGATCGGGGAACATCGTTTTGTCCTGTTTCCGTTTGCACGAAGTCATGCAGGAAGATGGCGAATATTACCTCGTCATAATCCAAAACCATATGCTTTATCTTTAACACATGATCAATGCATGTCCGAATATGACCCAGGGTACGGTAATGACGTCCAGTTGCCTCGTACGCGCTGCAGATCCTATCGAAAACAGGCCAGGCTTGGTATGGGGGCACTTCCAGGCTGATCATGATGTCGTTCCACATATCGGCCAGGAACTTCTTATCTGTCATTGTACAGTGGTTTTTTCTGCATACTACCATGGAAAAATAATTTGTAAAGCCTGAGTCTCGAGCGTAAAAAATCCCCGATTAGGGGATTTTTTACGCCTCACATCTACTTCAAAAAAAAGGTCTGAAGACTCATCCTTGAGTTTTCTCCGAGATAAACGATATATCCGCCCTTCTCGGCTTTTAGGGAGTAGGTGACATAGTCTTTTCCTGCGGCGTCTTTCTTTTCATGAATATGGAAGTTGTAACCGTTGGCTTGTTCAATACCGGTGTATCTGCCATAGGTCTTTAGGGAAGCGTCATAGCCTGCAGAATCCGAAATGTAGTCGACAGTCGCCTCGTCTCCGAATGTGATGACCAAGAGACCCTGCGGCATCTCTTTCTCCTCGGGTTCCAAGTCTTCCGGGTAGTCGAATGTAAAACCGTGATCTGAATACATTTTCATGCCTTCGGCCACCGTGTGCGTAATAACAGGCGCGGAAATATTTTCTTTCTTCCAAAAGTAAAATCCTACCGCGAGCGCTGCCAAACAAATAATAACAACTGAAATTTTTTTCATACGATTTTTATTTTATGCCTCGGGATAATCGGCCCATTTCTTGTTCGTTCCTCTGGGCTTCACCTTTCATGTGAGCCACTTCTCCTTTTATCTTGGCGACCTCCATCTTTAGCTTATCAGCTTCGTGTTCGGTCTTTTGAAGCAAGGCTTCTTTTTCCTTCAGGTCTCGCTCAAGGTCCCGCACTTTCTTGTCATTATCGGCAATGGTGCGTTTGAGCTGCTCCAGTATCTGTGTGGCGTCTGTGTTCATATGTATTGAAAAATTGATAACAGGGCCATTATACGATATCGGTCAAATATAAAAAATCTGCCTTCTGGCAGTTTCCATTGAATTATTGTAGTATCTTTTACATCGCTCTCATCGTTCAATGGATAGGACGTAACCTTGCGGAGGTTATGATGTAGGTTCGATTCCTACTGAGAGCACAAATTAGAACCCAAGCCGCTCCATAATAAGCTGGCCGAATGGTTCCTGGAGGGGTTCTTCGGGAATGATGTCCGAGAGGGCTTCGTGAATCATGTCGCCGGTTTCGGTTTCTTCATATGGAAGCGTGAGAATAGGCACGAAAAAGCGCTCGGATTTGAGAAGTAGTTTCTTGTCGTCGGGATCTTGTTCGTTTAGCCAGAATGCGTGAAGATTTTCAAAAGGATAGAAGACACCTTCGTAGATAACACCGCCCTCCGTTATCTCATAAGTTATCCGTTGGGGCTTGACCGTGCCGAAGTAAACGACGGCAATTGAGGCCAAGATAATGAAAACGCCAAAAAGGAAATTGCCCCAAATGAAGGAGGCGACTGATCCGGCCAGTGCGATGATGCCGAGAGCCCAGAACCAGTCAGCTTTCATTTCTCGATCTTTGTATTCGAAAGCCTGCCAGGAGAAAATTGTTTCGCCTTTGTTTATCATGCGTTTATTTTAACAGATAACCCTGGGTTTATTAATTGGAAAACTATTCGAGTCTGGATACGTACTCCGCTAGTTTTTTTGGTTTTAACATTCTGGCCGCTTGTACATAGCCTCCGCCGGCGCCGTCTAAGAAATTGATATACTCATCATCTTTTTTATGGATGTAGCAGGTCATGGTAGTAGAATCCGAGACATGGTAGCCATAGAAGATTTCGTTCTTCTTCTCAAGGCCGTCTAGATATTTCACAAATTCTTCTCGCTGCTTCTTGCTTCCGGCAACTATCGTCTTTAGGCTACCGTCGATCTTCAGCGTATCAGTTGCGGCAACCAACTCTTGCGCGTAGTCATCATGGAGAACGATAGGGGAATTTATCCGAAGCAAGAATTTTGTCAGTCTGGACTGGATCATTTGTGAGATCACAAAGCCTGGGTTGAAACGACCAAATTTTGCAAATGAGGCCAGGCGAATAGTTTTGAAATCGGTTGCATGCTTTATGCGGCTGTGTGAGACCGGATGGCGCTCTTCAAAAGATCCATAGACTTCATCTAGTTTTCGGATTACCTTCTTGTAGATGTTTCCATGCTCCTGATGATCGACGGCATCGATGATGAAAGTAACAATCTCATGTTTCTTTTTTGGTGGATCGATAGTGTCCCAGCGACACTGAAGACCGCGAAGGTTTAGCTTGGAAGAAAGTCCGGCTTTTTTTGTCTCATGTCTAGCGTCACCTTTGATAATTTTCTCAGCCTCGTACAGTCCTGGACCAAGGAAAACAGCTTGGCTATATTTTCTGGCGACTTGGTATTTCGCAACCATTAGGTGATATCCAGCTTCCTTTATTTCTGAAACGCGCACTTCGCCGACGCGAAGGGAAACACCGAAGTTCTTGCCGACATTTTTCCTGAGGGTGGCTAGCTCCTCGAGAGCTTCATCTAAAAGCTCTGCAGGAACAACTATTGCCGCACCATCACCACCGTAGATAAAAGGAATCTCCAGGTTCTCCTTTTTGGCGATGTTCATGGCAATGATGATACAGCTGGCCGAAGCGATATTCATTTCGAAATACTTGCCCTTTTCGTAGGCGCCTGTTGAATTCCTGATATCGGTCACGATGATGTGCCAATCCTCCGGAACTTCATGGAAATTATCTTTAGAAGAGATTAGCTCTTCGAAAGTCTTATCTGTCACCGGGATGTTCCGGTAAAAATATCTTGAAGACATATGGGGTATTGTAGCACTTGGCGGGCATGCTATTCTAGCTCTATGAAAAAAGAGGTAAAAAACCCTTGCCCTGATTGCGGCAATGCCCCGGTAAATCATTTTATGGAAAAGGGGGTTAATACTGTGACCCTGTGCATGGATCCCATGATTCGACCGATAGATCGGATATGGCGCCGCATCGAGCCGAGGGCAACACGTTTTCTAAACCACCGATTTCTGCCTAAATTTTATCGTTTCATGGCTCGTCACGGCCTTGGAAAGATTGCTTACGCGCCTGACGCCCGGACGACAGGTCGCGCCAGGGTATTTTGGAACGAGTGCGAGAGTCGCGGCATAAAAGTTTGGGAATTCCAAATGCTCGGCAAGGGCCGGGAACTCTTCGTTGCCGAGCATGATGGAAAAGTCACAGCATTCGATAATCTGCCACGGCCCGGCTACAGGGAGTCTGATTCGATTCACTGGATGGATGATAAGGGCCGTATGCGCAAAGAATTTCAGAAAGCTGGTATCCCGGTCGCGAGAGGCGGCAAGTATTTCTTCTTTCGAGGATTGGCGCGGGATTTTGAAAAGCTTACGAAGCCGGTAATTATAAAACCGCACACCGGATCACGCAGTCGCCACACCACGACTCATATTGAGACTAGAGAGGCGCTTCGAGAATCTTTTCGAAAAGCCAAACAGCTTTCGCCTTTTGTCATCATGGAAGAAGAGCATGAAGGATTCGTTTTTCGTGGCACGCTCATCGGCGGTCGGGTTGCCGGCGTTTTGCGGCGCGAGCCGCCGTTTGTGACCGGTGACGGAGTCTCAACAGTATTCGAACTAATAGAAAAAGAAAACGCGCATCCAATGCGCGACGAAACTATTTTCCACAAGATAGTCTTGGGTGATGAGGCTGCCATTGAGCTCGCGCGGCAGGGGATAGCTCTTCATGATGTGCCCGATACGGGACACGTTGTAACATTTGCCCAGAAGTCCTCGCGCGGGCTCGGCGGCGGCATTACAGACGTTACCGATATCATACACCCAGACAATTTAGAGATTCTTCAAAATATTGATGGCGTACTTCGTGATCCTTTGGTTGGCGTAGATTTCATGATGAAGGACATAACTAAATCTTGGAAAGATCAGCCACGCTCCGGAGTGATTGAGTGTAATTCAATGCCTTTTATTGATCTTCACCATTTTCCGCTGCGTGGACAACCGCGAAATTTGGCAGCTGCTCTCTGTGATCTGGTGTTTCCAGAATCTCGTCAGGCAGAGCAAGATGAGAGAGATCTATGATTCGGGCTGGCTCAACCAAATCTCCAAGTATGTGTAAAAATTCTTCTGTCCTTGCCTCAAAACCAACCTCATTAAAGTGATCTAAGGGAAAATCCTCGGGTGTCTTCTCGTAATGCCCTTTTATTTCTCTGTCGCGATAAAACCGCAGGTGATATTGAAAGCATGGATTTTCTGGGTCAATCTTTCTCATGCCAAAGATTTCATCCGGATCGACTAGTGCCATCTTCTCTTTTCGGAAGCCATGATTTTCTAGATGTAATATTAGTTCTTCTACGGCATGTTGCTGGCCTAAGAATCCAACACCGAAACGCTGACGCTCTTTGTGACCCTTTACCTCGATAATATTTGCTCGTAAAAATAAGTCTCGGAAAAAAGGGAATATCGGTTTTACTAAATACCAGAGTAATTGCTTGAGGGTTTTGATGTTTTCCATTACTAAAATGATACCAAAATCTGCTATAATAGTCCTATGTATCTTAAATTCACTCCACTTATAATTATTCTCATAGTATGGAGCTTGGTTTGGAAAGGCTTGGCGCTATGGAAGGCTGCTCGAAAAGGTGATGAGAAGTGGTTTATTGCTATGCTCATTATTAACACTTTCGGGATTATTGAAATACTGTATATCTATCATTTTTACAATAGAAAGAAACACAGTAACGAGAAAGCTTGAATTCGGACTGATTTTTATATAGACTAGCGGAATTGGATTAATCGATTGGAGGTGTGGCTGAGTGGTTGAAGGCACCTGTCTTGAAAACAGGAGACTCTTTACGGGGTCCGTGAGTTCGAATCTCACCGCCTCCGCCAATGAAAATCCTAGGGCTTGATTATGGATCGAAAAGAGTGGGAGTCGCCGTCTCGGATGAGAACGGCGCTTTCGCTTTCCCTCATGCTATTTTGAAAAATGATGAGAAGCTTTTTAGAAGCTTTGGTAAGATAATAGAAGAAACAAAAGTAGAAAAGATTGTCGTTGGCGATCCGGGAGACAATCTCATTGCCTCCGCCGTAAATGAATTTGTCGCGAAGATTGAAAAAGAGTTCGGTTTGCCTGTAGTGCTCGAAAAAGAATTCATGACCAGCACGCATGTCTCTCAGGCTGGAGGAAAGAAGCCGATTGCGCGATTAGAGAAGCAGGATCGTGGGCCGAAGCGCGACGACAGCGCCGCCGCATTAATACTTCAAAGATATTTAGACAGAAAATAATATGGAAGAACCAATCAAAGAGCCTGTAAAAGAAGAGAAATCCGCCTCCGCCTCCGGCGAGACAAAGAAGAATATTTCATACGACGAGTTTAAAAAAGTTGAGATGAAGGTTGGAAAAATCATGAGCGGCGAGATTGTCGAGGGCGCGGACAAGCTCTACAAGTTCATGGTAGACCTCGGGGAAGAGAGTCCAAGGCAAATACTCTCAGCCATTCGCGAATATTACCCTGATATCGAGACATTGATTGGAAAAAAACTTGTCTTCGTTTCAAACCTCGAGCCACGGACGATTCGCGGATTCGAAAGCCAGGGAATGGTTGTAGCTGTCGACGGACTCGAAGGACAGCCGGTCTTCTTGGTGCCAGAGAGCGATGTTAATCCGGGAAGCAAAGCCAGATAATTATGCAATTTAAAGACTGGTTCGATAAAAAGAAGCTCAAAGACTGGTTCGTCTCGCATGCGGATACGCCGAAATCGGCTATCGCGCTCGGCTTCATATCATTTTTTGAAGCGATCATCTTTCCGATCCCGCCTGATTTTTTCCTGATGGCTATTCTGGCCGCGAATTCCGGCCGGCGCTGGGCGTATTACTCTTTGGTCACCTCCATTGGCTCAGTTCTGGGGGGCCTTATAAGCTACGGCATCGGGTATATATTTTTCGATTCGTTTGGACAGAAAATAATTGACTTCTACCATATACAGGATAGTTTCGACACTGCTAAAAATCTCTTTCAAGACAATGCTTTTTGGGCGGTACTGGTTGCCGCCATTACGCCGCTTCCCGACAAGCTCTTTAACCTCGTGGCCGGACTATTTAAAGTAAATCCTCTCATCTTTCTCTCGGCATATATTATCGCCCGTTCAGCCCGATTCTTCCTTGTTGGATTTATCATGAGGCTTTTTGGTGCGCGCGTCGCTCGCGTGATGTATCGACACCTCTCAGTTATCTCAGTTATTTTACTAGTACTTGTCCTTGCTCTCGTTGCCTTTTTGTTAATCAAATAAAACGGGGTACAATTTAGCTAATGCTAAATCTTTTCTCTAATTCAAAACGCGTCCTTGGGCTCGAGATCCGGCCGGGCAAGATACGTTTTGCCGAGGTTCTACGGGAGCGCGGCGCCGATCGCGTTACTGCGTACGGCGAGGCGGACGTCGACGACGATAATCCGCGAAGCGGACTCTTCCAGCAGTGCATAAAGGAAATGCGAAAGATTTTGAAAACCAAGTCCGTAAATATTTCTATCGATGGAATGGGAGAAGAGAAGGAGTACCGCGCGGCGCTCCGGGCACTCGGGCTAAAAGTCGTTAAAATTATTCCATCTGGTGTCGCGCTACACGCCTCAGTCATTCCGACCGACGCCGAGACGAGTTTTCTCCTAGTGAACGCCGACAGGGAACGCACAGATTTTCTGACCACCGGCTCGGGAATATCGCCAATGTATTACGTCGGTGATAATCAGAATCACTCCATCATCTCAAATATTAATCGCATATATATAGATTGGTATGACGCGCATAAGGAAAAAATCCATCATGTGATTTTTTCCGGTTGGCGTGCTTCTGATAGTGATTTTTTGGATTATGTTTCCAGGGAGACTAAGCTCCCGCTTCACAGGGCAAATGTCTTCGCGAATCTCGACCTCGATCCCGCTTCCGTGCCGATTCTGCCGCGACTCGAGTCGTATAAATACGCTGTAGCTATTGGGCTTGCCATTTCTTAGAATCGTTGCCGTTTAGGTCTTTTGTGGTATATTTTGCCCATCCTCCCGTAGTTCAATGGATAGAACAGGACTCTTCTAAGGTCTTGATGTAGGTTCGATTCCTGCCGGGAGGACAATGCGGAGCATTGGCCTCCCTGAGCAAACCAACTGCTTGGTTTGCGTCAGGAATCGAAGGCCGCAGCCATGTCCCGCTTTGCGGGACGGTGAGGCGGGGTCGCGAGTTCTTATGACCAAATGGAATTAGAAACTCGTGACCGATCTGCCGGGAGTGCTCGTTTGAGTTTTATGTAAAATCAGGTATAGTTTCAAAATCGCGCTCTTAGCTCAGTTGGTAGAGCAGTCCGTTTACACCGGAAAGGTCGGGGGTTCAAGTCCCTCAGGGCGCACACAAACATGGTAATATAAGACCGTTATGTCTAATTTCGAAAATAGAGATTTAAGCGATATTTTGGAGAATAATACTGTTATTCGTACTCTTCATGAAAAGATGGCTCATCGTCGTGAAATTCAGCAGCCAAATCCTGAAAAATTTATAGGAGAACCTGGTTATAACGAAGCTGACATCCGAAAAGAGTTGGAAAAAGTTGAAACATTGAAAGCCAAATGGGCACAAGATAACACCCCTGAGCTTGAAAAACAGAAGAAAATCTCAAGTATTCTTGAGGGGATTATTGTTGATCAGCTATCAGGCCCATGGCTTTCAGAGAAGGCAAATGGATATTATACGGCCGAAGTAGATGATGTTCTTCGTGGCGTAGATGTTATAACTGAACTTCAAGATGAAGAGGGGTCCCAATACCTTGGTTTTGCGATTGATGTAACTATGGCCAAAGATCCGGCGGTGCTTGATCAAAAATTAGCTAAGAATTGGAGTGATATCGAGACTGGAAAATTACCAGAGATAAAATACTTTGAAGACGATAATGAAAATAAGAAAAAACTGAATCCTGTTCGAGTTTTAATTGCAGTAAACCCTGTTTTTGCTCGCGAACTAATTCGGCTAGAATATCACAACAAGAAAGATAAGCTTGGAGATCATCCATTTCAAGCCCATCTCATACTCCAGATCAAAGAACAGCTCGAATCCTACTACAGATATGTGCAGTCTACCGGGGATGATGTGTTGATGGAAAAAATTTCAGAATCATTGAAGGCCTTCTACAATATAATCTTTAAAGAAAAGGAAGGAATGTTGATTGATCGTCTAGATGAAGTAGAGAATGAGGTTGATTTTCGAAAAATTAAAGAATACTGCGCTTCAAAAATGCCACGGGCAAAGGCAGCTTAAAATGAACCCTGAAATTCTCCATGAAACTGACTCCTATATCGTGATAAACAAACCCGCAGGGCTGGTTGTTCACGCTGACGGCAAGACCAAAGAAAGAACCCTGGTTGATTGGATCATGGAGAATTACCCAGAAATGGAAAATGTCGGCGAACCCCTCATTCTCACCGGGAAAGACGGGGCGGAAGAAATCATCAAGCGCCCCGGCATTGTCCACCGCCTCGACAGAGAGACGTCGGGCGTAATGATTATTGCCAAGACTCATGATTCCTTTGAGTTTTTCAAAAATGCTTTCAAGAATCGCGATATTTCCAAAACGTATCACGCTTTCGTTTGGGGGCATGTGAAAGAAACCGAAGGTGTAATCGACGCCGCCATTGCCCGCTCGAAGAGCGATTTCAGGAAATGGTCTGCGCAGCGTGGGAAGCGCGGACAACAGAGAAGCGCCGTGACGAACTATAAAGTTTTGGCAAGAT
>CAZPVH010000006.1:0-34712 GCA_964589975.1 uncultured Candidatus Saccharibacteria bacterium
ATGGTATTGGGGTTCGAGTCCCTGACCGGCAGCAAACTTGAGCTAGCACGAGATGCTTACAAAATAAGCTCTCCAACTAGCCGAGATCTATACTGTAATTGCATACCTGCTGAGAGCAGTATCCAGAACAAAAAAGCACCCAGTCGGGTGCTTTTTTGTATTTGACTTGCCATATACCCCCTAGGGGGTATATAATATGTTCATGAAATATATGGAAGATAAGAGTAAGGGGAAAATTATTCGTCGCCTCAAACTTATTGAGGGTCAGATTAGAGGTCTGCAAAAAATGGTTGAAGGTGACACATATTGCATTGACGTGATCACCCAAACTTCTGCGGTCAAACAAGGACTTTCCAATATTGAGGATTTGTTGCTCGAAAATCATCTTGGTGGATGCATTCTGAATCAGGTAAAAGCTGGGCAGACTGAAAAGGCAAAGCAAGAGATTTTAAAAGTTTATAAGCTAAAGAGAAAATAATTTATGCATACACAAACATACAACGTAAAAGGAATGCATTGTGCCTCATGCTCATCTGTTATTGAAAAAACATTCAAGAAAGTCGAAGGTGTGCATTCTGCAGAAGTGAACTATGGTACAGAAAAAGCGAAAGTTTCTTTTGATCCTTCCAAAACAAGTCCTCATGATCTCTCTAAGCACATCGAACCCCTTGGATATTCGCTTGAAGTACCTGAAACAGCGATGGAAATGGGTATGTCCGAAAGTGAACATGCAGCCCATCTTGGACTTAATCAGTCAAAAAAGGAAAAGCTTGCCGAAGTTGCGGACATGCGAACAAAGGTGCTCTCTGCAATTCCTTTGGCAATCTTTGCAGCTCTCATTATGGGCTGGGACATTCTCGCTGAGTACAGCATTGTCCCTGCGATGAGTTATACACTCAAGGAATTTTTTCACCATCTCCTTCCAATATTTGCCACCTACATTCTTTTTGTAGTAGGTAAGCCATACCTTCTTGGTTTTTATAGATTTCTCCGATACGGCAAAGCGAATATGGATACGCTTATCGGTATTGGTACGGTAGCCGCTTTTTTATACAGTTTCGCCGTCAGTGCTTTTGAGGATGTTCTTAAGCCATTTATTAACGTCGAATATCAATACTACGATGTAACGATTGTAGTCATTACCTTTATTGCGCTTGGTAAATACCTTGAGGCAAGGTCTAAAATTAAAACGGGAGATGCCATCGAAAAGCTTCTCAATCTTCAAGCGAAAACAGCATTGGTTGTTCTTGATGGAAAGGAAATCGAGATTTCAGTAAACGATGTAAAGCACGGAGATTTGATTATCGTAAAGCCAGGAGCAAAAATTCCTGTTGATGGTGTGATCATTGAAGGCTCATCTTTTATTGATGAATCGATGGTTACAGGAGAGCCAATGCCTGCTCAGAAAAAGATCGGTGACAATGTAGTATCTGGCACAATAAATACAAGCGGATCATTTACCTTTAAAGCCACTAAGGTTGGTTCAGAGACATTGCTCGCACAGATTATAAAGATGGTTGAAGATGCTCAAGGAAGCAAAGCACCAATACAGGCACTGGCAGACAAGATATCAGCAATCTTTGTACCTATAGTTCTAATAATCGCTTTTCTTTCCCTTGGTGCGTGGCTTATTATTGGGTCGCAATATTTGGGCTTTTCCCAAGCACTTTCATTCGGTCTTGTATCCTTTGTTGGACTCCTGGTAATAGCCTGTCCGTGCGCGCTTGGTCTCGCTACTCCAACCGCAATAATCGTCGGAGTTGGCAAAGGTGCTAAGGAAGGAATTCTTATCAAAGATGCGGCTACTCTTGAAAAACTCCACAAGGTAAACACAGTTGTGGTCGACAAGACAGGAACAGTAACCAAGGGAAAGCCGACGCTTATCGATATACAAAACTTCTCAAACTTGAAAGATGATGAACTTGTTTCAATCCTCGCTTCGCTTGAGAAAAAATCAGAGCATCCGATCGCACACGCAATCGTAAGCTACGCACAAGAGAAAAATATCTCAATATCTGATGTTTCAAACTTTGAAGGAATACAAGGAAAGGGTCTTAAGGGAAAGATAAAAGACACTGAATATTTTGTAGGCAATGCAAAACTTGTGAGTGATCTCAAGATTTTATTTGACGCTAATAAGTTAGACGAGTTTACTTCACAAGGAAAAACACCAGTCATTCTTGCCACCAATGAAAAAGTTCTTGGTTTCGTGATGGTGGCAGATGAAATCAAGACCGAGTCAGTAGAGGCTATTAAAAATCTTCACGCTCTCGGCATAAAGGTAGTTATGCTTACAGGAGATGATGAAAAGGCTGCAAAGTATATAGGGTCACTCGTCGGTATCGATGATGTTGTAGCTCATGTGTTACCGCAGGATAAGCTTGAAAAAATAAAAGAGCTTCAATCGCAAGGTCGTATTGTTGCTATGGCTGGCGATGGAGTGAACGATGCGCCCGCGCTTGCTCAGGCTGATGTAGGGATTGCTATGGGTACGGGTACGGATGTTGCGATCGAGTCTGCAGGCATCACACTTCTTGGCGGTGATATTTCAAAGCTTGTAAAAGCTATCAAGCTTTCCAAGATCACTATGCGAGGAATCAAGCAAAATCTTTTCTGGGCATTCGTCTACAACATTGTCGGTATACCACTCGCCGCAGGTGTTTTCTATCCAATCTTCGGTTGGCTTTTGAATCCTATCTTTGCTGGATTAGCTATGGCGATGTCGTCAGTCTCCGTAGTGTCGAATTCACTTCGCATTAAAGCTAAGAAATTATAATTATGAAAGCATACACATTACACGTATCGGGTACCCATTGTGCATCATGCAAAATCTTAATCGAAGATGTTTTAAATGATCAAGATTATATTAGTAGCGCACAAGTAGATTTAAAAAATCAAACCTTACGAATAGAAACTGTGAGTGAGAAATCTCCAGAAGAATTGGCAGATTTACTTACTGAGAAGGTAAAACCAAACGGCTATACGGTATCAGTAGAAAGGGTTTTAATAGAAAAACAAAAAGATGATGTTATCTGGAAGGCACTGCCTATAGGGTTAGTATTCCTAATACTTTTCTTTGTATTACAAAAATCAGGGCTATTAAATCTTGGTATCGGTGGCACAACCACCCCTGCCACGAGTTTTATTATTGGGCTTATTGCATCAGTATCAAGCTGTCTTGCTGTGGTTGGCGGACTTGTTCTGTCACTTTCAGCAAAAATTTCTCAAGACAACGTAAGTGATACAAAGACTTTCATGCTTTTCCATATCGGAAGACTCGTTAGTTTTGCGCTCCTTGGCGGAGTGCTTGGCTTAGTTGGGAGTGCTATAGGAATCAGTTTTACTTTTACTGCAATCCTAGGAATTATTGCGTCAATAGTAATGCTTCTATTGGGACTCAATCTGATTGGAGTGTTCAAAAAGAATAAAGTGGCATTACCTTCAGGAATTTTTAACTTCTTCCGCAAAATAGAACACAAGACTCTAACTCCTTTAATAGTTGGATTTGCCACATTCTTCCTGCCTTGTGGTTTTACTCAATCGATGCAAGTAGTAGCACTATCTAGCGGTTCATTTATTTCAGGATTACTTATTATGCTTGCATTTGCTCTCGGTACGCTCCCAATGCTTTTACTCTTGTCGTTTGGAGGAGCATCGCTTGCTCATGGAAAACATGCACCCTTGTTCTTCAAATCTGCTGGAGTGGTAGTGATAGGTCTTGGAATATTTGCACTACTTGCAGGTCTGGCAGGGCTTGGAATTATTAATCCTTTATTTAATATATAATTATTTTATGAACAAAACCGCTTCAATCATTATTACTTTAGCCCTTGTGGTAGGTCTCGGCATTATATTTGTCGGTGGATCAAAGTCGGGAAACTCTAATACTGATTCAATACAGCAAGCCCAAAACGTAGAGATACGAGATGGCGTTCAATATATAACGATTGATGCTAAAGGCGGATATTCTCCAAAAATATCTTCTGCCAAAGCAGATATCCCTACTAAACTAGTTGTCAAAACAAACGGCACATATGATTGCTCATCGTCCCTGGTGATTAAATCTATTGGATATCAAAAAATCCTAGCTCAAACTGGAGAGGAAATTATTGATATCGGTACACCGAAAGCTGGTGTACCACTGCAAGGAGTTTGTGGTATGGGAATGTATAATTTCTCGATCAGTTTTACTTAAGGTAAATAGATTTGTTTTTCTTTGAGTAAAATTTTACTCTTGAAACAAGTAAGCAGTTCTCGTTTTTCTTCGATAGATCCATCTTTCAAAATAAACTTTGCGTAGTCTCGTATGTCTACATCTTTTATTTGTATTTGTTGTTTGATATTCAGAACCGATTGATTGAATCTTTTGATTCGCTCAACTTCAGTTTTGATTTTCTCTTTCATTCCGATCTCATTGATATTAATGTGATCAAGTAGCTTCTCAAATTGTTCAATAAGCTCGACTTCGTTAATGTAGCCACATTTGCAGTACTTATCTTTTGATTTCGTACAACTGTAGTAAACATGTCTGTTCACTGATCCGTCTTTAAGTTTCTTAAACTTTTCATCTGCACAGATACCAGATTCGCACAGACCACACGACATCATTTTTGTGAAAGCGAACTCCTTCGGCTCTTGTACTCGTAATACTTGGCTTTTTACTTGCCCTTGAACCTGATCATAAAGTTCCTTAGATATAATCGGTTCATGTTTTCCTGTATAGAAATTGCCACTCTTCTTAGGGTATTCAAAAACCCCATAGTAGATGGGGTTCTGCAGTATAAGATATATGTTACTGAGAGTGAGTCCTTTGTTGCCGTTTCTTGTCTTAAAGTTTAGCTCAAACTTGAGCCAATGGAAAAGCTTTCTGCCTGACCATTTTTCATACGCTACTTTTTCAAACATTTGCTTTACTATCGGTGCTCGTTCGGTATCTATAACAACTTCACACTTTTTATCCATTCGTTTTTCGTTGAGATATCCAACAACAGCAGGACCAGGGCGAAGCCCCATCTCACATCTTGTTCGTAAACCTCGTTTTACATTGATACTTTTATTATCGTTCTCGAGTTTTGCTTGGGAACATAGAATCATTAAAAGAAACTTCTCATTTGGAGAATTTTTGAAGTGTTGTCCATATGTTCTGATTTCAAGAAGTTTTGTCTCGTCCATAAGGTCAACTACTGATCCTAGATCTCCTGCATTTCTTGATAGACGATCAGGTGCCCAGGTGAGTATTCCGTTATACCTACCACGCCTTATATCCTCTAATACCTCTCTAAACACTGGTCGTTGCCCAGATTCTTTAGCTGAGTGAGATTCACGTCTAATATCAACAACTGTTAAGCCATCACGGTCGGCTATAGCAAGCATTTCCTTAACCTGTGATTCGATAGACAGGGCTTGTTTTTCGTCTGATTCGGTTGATTTTCGAGCGTACAGGACATACCGAATCTTGGTTTTGGGTACCTCTGTCCTTACTCCTAAATTGCTTATATATTGCGTCTCCATATTATATTGATGACGCAATTTGAGCGTTTTGCTAAGTCTATGCAGAACTAGCGAAATATTGCATACTCGCGACTACTTTTTTTGATCCATATCTACATAATCCCTAAAGTACAAAGGTTCATCATCTCCCATCCAGTACATAAGCCAAGTAGATTCTCCTGAATGCTTGTCCATGGTTGAGTTGATCAATAGAGAAAACGCATCTGCTAAGTCGTCATGTTTTTCAACCCCAAATCCAACAAGTTGCTCAATTAACTGCTCACATCCTTGTCTTGGGAATTTAATCTTTCCTGACTTAATAGCTGTTGAGGTGAGAGCAAGTCGTGTTCTTTTGTCTCCCTTTGGTTTAATCGCCGTTGCTTTAACTCCTTGATGTTCAAGCATTTGAGGTAATGCTTCTTGATATGCAACACTTTCGACAAAAAGCTCATCGGAATGTTTTTTAAGTATAGTGTTACGAACATCTTTCATGAGATCAACCTGTGCAGGGAAATTAAGTTTTTTTGCAATAGGATTTGGAAGTATGTATATACACATTTTTTCTCGACGAGAATATATGTGAGCAAATACGACAGCTGTATCATCAGCAACTTCTGATCCTGAAATCGCAAGATCTACTCCTGCGTAGGTACCACGATAACCACGATGTTTTTCTCCTGGCAGTTCATCATAGAATTGAATCCATTCTGGATAAATAACTTGATCATCGCTTGGAATAATACGGAGCAAGTATTCTCGTTGCCAAGATATTTCACTGGCAACTTTTAATTTCTCTTCTTCCAGGTCTTTTTCGGTTGCATATTTTCCAGACCACAAACACACCCCGTTTTTATCAATCAACGGATACTCTTTAAATATTCCTTTTGCTTTACCTTTAGAGATTTCGTCTTTGATACGCATTAACAACGAATCTTCGTGGAGTAAGTTACCAACAATAATGAGTCGAGTATTTCTGTCACCAGCAGGGATCACTTCACCTCGGAGCCAGTTATAGGTCTTTTCTCGACCCTCACGAGTTTTTGTAGATTGAACATCTTCAACGTCATCGCAGATGATGAGATCAGGACGGTGTTCATTGTGGCGAATTCCACGGATACTCTGTTCGGCAGAAGCCACAGTGATTCTTGCCCCGTGTTTCTTGAACACGAGAGAGAATGAACCCCATTCGTCACTTTCTTCTTGAAAAGGTCCAAGGTCTTTTTTAAGAACGTCATTGCCCTCAAGTTCAGTACGGATATTCATCATGTGTTGTTTTGCCTGTGCTCGTGTTTGGCAGAATATAATACAAAACTTCTTTTGTTGTTTTCCGAGGATTGCCCAGATTGGGTATGCTGTTGTGACCATGGTCGATTTTCCTGATCCACGAAATGCAACCACATATAAGTTTTCAGTAGTACTTTTTTCGAGATTATGAATAATCTCTTTTTGAAAATCTGCTGTTTCGTATTTCACATAGTGTGCATAGTAGAAATGGAAAAAATACAAGAAACTATCTTTAGTAATTGATGTTCGCACTGATCTATCTTTAATCATAGTATTCACCAGTGCTTTTGGAATTATTTTAGTCATAATTATTTTTTACGATTAATATTTTTAATAGATTTCGACTTGGTAATTTTTGCGAGTTTGAGTGCCTGCTTTACAATTTTCGCTTGTGACGGTGTTAGTTCCTCGTTGTCATCTTTAGTAGTAATCTCAAGTTTGTTCTTGTAATTATCATTTCGGTGACGAAGCCAAAAACTAATCGCAGGATAGTTTTTCTCCTTGATAAGAGTTAGTAGTTGGCTTTCACTCATGTCATTTACCAAGGCGACACCTTCAGAAAGTGCATTGTCCATTTTCTTGAGAAATTCTTTATCATCTTTTCGCCAACGATAGACACTATTACGAGATAATCCTGTTTTCTCACATGCCACCTGAACGATTGGCACTTTTCGCAGTTCATCAAGGAACTGGTCTTGAAATTTATTCTTTTTCATAGAAGTTCTTGATTACTTGTGCTTTACGACCAGTAAGTTTTTCGTACCGACGAATCGCTAAATCACAAAACACAGGTTCTATCTCTAGGGAATAGACCTTCCGACCTAATTGCTCCGCACAGATCATAGTGCTAGCAGATCCAGAGAAGGCATCAAAAATGATGTCTCCTGGTTTAGTGCAACGCATTATAAACTTGTGATGAAGTTCAGGATTTTTACTCGTTGCGTGTTCCATTTGATTTGAAGGTAGTCGTTTTGTCGCCCAAATGTTTGAAACATCTTCTAGAAGTTGATTACCAGTTCCGTAATCTTTGTTTTGAACTTCATTTAGATTTCTTACGAGATCTGAAATATATGGAGATCCTTTCGTGCCATACACGCAATACTCAAGGCACTTATTGAACGCAACAGTTGGTGTCGGTGATGAATTGTTTTTAACCCAGACATTAAGTCTTCGGTTCTTAACTCCATTTTCCATATAGAGCGTTTGAAAAACCCACACCCAGGCTTCATCACACCAGAAAGCGACGTGTACATCTTTGGTAGATACGGTTAGTGAAGATTTTAGAACCTTGCGAATAAATTCTTTATATTCTTCAGGTGATTGGTTATCGTCAAAAGTTCCTCCGTAGTTGGATTTATTACCAACACCTTTGTCGTATGAAAGCCCGATATTAAAAGGTGGATCATTATAGATAGCCGTGGCTTTATCATTTCCGAATAGCTTGGTGACAGCATTCATATCGGTAGAACTGGCACATAGCAACTTATGACCACCCATGATGATAAGATTACCCGGCTTTGTTTGTGGTGTTTTTATTTTCTTTAACTCTTTATCGACATCGAATTTGTCGTCTTTTGTATCTTTTTCCTCGTCCCAGAACTTAACCAGTTCTTTTTCGTTGAATCCAGCAAACTGCAAAAGCTCTAGGTCAAAAGATTTAAGCTTTTTAAAATCCCATTCACCATCATTAATATTGCTTTCAATTGCAATCTTGCGACGCTCGTCGTCTGATAGTTTACGATCAGGGATTAATACATTTACTTGTTTGATACCAAGCTGTATCAAAGCAGTTTTTCTTTGGTTGCCTGAGATAATGGTGTTATCCGTATCAATGACAATTACACTATGAAAACCATTTTGAATGATTTTCTCTTTTAATTTTTCCATAGCGATCTTTGAGATTTTTCTTGGATTTTCTTTCCAAGGGAGTAGGTCTTTGACCTCTCGAACTCCTGTTTTCCATGAAGGTTTTTTATTCATAGAGTTGTTATTTGATTACTTATAAATTTGTAGATGACTAATCTACTAACTCTATGAAATCAAAAAGGTACATAGGCATGTAATTGGCATAAAATTGAGTAGCATAAAGAAAAAACGCCTATTTAAAGGCGATTTTTCAAAGTTATCCACTCAACTTGGTGTCAACTTAGGAATTTATTCTTTCTCTATGTGTATTTTGGGATTGATACGATACCCAGATCCTTTCTTTCCTTGAATGAGTTTTGTTTTCTTTGGAAGTCTTAGGGTGTTGATCGCATAGTCATTAAAAGTTTGAACAATTTTTGCTACAGCTGATGATGAAAGCATTACCTCAAGTTCTTTTGTCTTTACATATGTACCACGGTCAAGAAGTATTTCAAGCAACTGCTTTCTTTTACCGTTTTCAGTGAGATCGTATGAAAAAAGTTTGCCACCTAGGTGTCTATCGAGTGATCCGTTTCTTGTATCATAAATAATTACATTGCTGTCTTGGCTTGAAGATAAAAGTCGCTTGTGGTTTTTGTTTAGTTCTTGAAGTTCTTCCAAGATGTCATATTCAACAGGACGACGGTATACGATTTCAGGATATTCTACTGGTTCAAAAAGTTTTACTTGTTCTCGAACACGATTCATTTGTTCAATGATAGGCTGGGCAATTTTTCTCACATTTTCAATCATTTCGGCATGTTTTCTTCCAATTTCTTGGAATTGAGAAATCTGCCCCTCACTCAAAGCAGGGGGATGTATTTTTACCACCAGTTCACCGACAGTCATTGGTTTTTTCTGGTCATTTTCCATAAAGACATCATAGCAAATACTTGCTTTTTTGTATAGAGTAATTTATACTATTTATACCATGACAAATAACCTTAGTGATAAAGATAAAAAAGCATTTGCCCTTATCCGTAATAAGATTGTTCACTATGGCAAAAGCCCTACGCTTAGCGAGATTAATGAGGTTACAGGTGGAGCTTCTCCACGATCTGCAAGCCTTGTAATTAATCGACTAATCGATGCAGGACTTATAAAGAAAATCGGTCGACAGCTTATCCTTACCGGATCACAAACAACAGCTTCAATAAGCACTGTTGATGTTCCCTTGGTAGGTGCTGTGACATGTGGTACCCCTGTTCTTGCTGAAGAAAATATTCAAGCTTTGATTCCTGTATCAACAGGTCTAGCTAAAAAGGGTTCGAAATATTTTCTTTTGCGTGCAATTGGAGACTCTATGAATCTTGCAGGAATTAATAGCGGTGATCTGCTTTTGATTCGACAGCAAGACACAGCAGAAGATAATGATAAAGTTGTTGCTCTTATAAATGACGAAGCAACCGTCAAAGTGTTCAAGAAAGCGAATGGTGCTGTTGTACTTCAACCGAAGTCAACGAATAAAAACCACAAGCCGATTATATTAACAGATAATTGTATCATCCAAGGGGTAGTCGTTGCTGTGCTTCCTGGTGATTTATATTAAATTTATGGCAAAGAAGAATATACATACCGTATTTAACAAAGAAAGAAAAATGTGGGAGACAAAAAAAGAGGGACAAGAAAAACCTTTAGTCTCTTCTCATACTAAAGAAAAAGCATTAGAAAAATCTATAATCGAGGCAAAGAAGAATAAGGTTGAGCACGTTATTCATAACAAGGATGGGAAAATATCAGATAAGGATAGTTATGGAAAAGATCCTAATCCTCCTAAAGATAAAAAGAACTAATTTATGAAAAAGACTCAACAGCCCATAAAAAGACCCGCAAACCTATCTTATGATGAGATGAAAATTGCTATTCCAAAAATTGAAAGAAGGATTCAAGATCTAAAAAATTTTGATATCAATTCTGTTTCAAAGCAATTTAGTCCTGAAGTTAAAGCGCTAGAAACTAAGCTTGAGCAATTTCTTTCAGATTTATATTCTCCTGATACGGTTGAACACGATAAATACAATTGGAGTCTGACAAATATTGATTGTCAGACAATGAATATGATGTACGAAACTCCTCTGCACGAGGTCCGGCATGCAATAACAGAAAATATAGCTAGAGCGATCTCTGTACTAGAGGCAATCAAGGGTCATTTTTCTGAAACACTTGAAGATGCTGGTGTGTTGGGATCTGTAAAGCCAATTAAGGCATATGAGGGACTTGAATTACATCCTGCTATAGCTAAAGCTTCTAGTAATTTATATAAAGATGGTCACTATGCCAATGCTGTTGAAGATGCTGTAAAAGCATTAAATGCGTTAGTTAGATTAAATAGTGGTGTGGATGATAAAGATGGAACACAGTTAATGGAATCAGTTTTTAGCCCTAAAAACCCGATTCTTAAAATTAATAATCTTATCGATCAATCTGATATTGATGAGCAAAAAGGTTTTATGAATCTTTTTTCTGGAGCTGTTTCTGGCTTAAGAAACCCAAGAGCCCACAAAATAATTAAAGATGATGCTGAAATGGCACTTGAATTCATAGCTTTTATTAGTCTTTTGGCAAAATTTGTAGATAGATCTGTAAAAGTAAATTAATTTAACTATGGATGAAAAGAAGAATTATTTCATTAAGTTTTTAACTCGATATCCTGAGCTTTTAAAAAAGGCGACTGGTTTAGATAATGAATCATTTTCAAAACTAGAATCTAGCTATCTGTCAAAAGTAAAATCAAAGGAAAGATATATATACGATGCATGTTTAAGACTTCAACAAGTTGGCTTTTTCTATATAAGAGCTGATGACCTAATTAACTCTTCAAAAAAGGATGATTTTACTACTGATACTGGAATTAATCTTGCCTTATCTCTAGAAAAGGAGCTGATGCTCTGGTTGCGTTCGTTGCACGAATTATTTGTATATAGTTTCCTTTTTAGATCCACAAATTCAGATAAGTATTTCAGATATTATTTTCTATCTAGGGCACTTGAAGCTTTTGCTAAACGAGCAAAAAACAAAAAAGAGTTTTTTGGAATGGATAATTTAAATGAGAATGAGCAACCAATAAACAAAATATTAAATGAAATAAATTTATTAGAGTCTGGTGGTGGTATTAAAAATGCTAAGATATGGTTTGTAAAAGAATCAAAACTCAAAAGTCGGTTTATCAGTACTTTTAAAAGAAGAGAATTTAGTGATATTGGGGATTCTTACAGATCTTTATTTAAAAAGGTGTTACCTAAACTGGCTCCTTCTCAGCGTATAGCACTTGGTCTTGATTATGGATACTACAGTGAACTTAGTGAGGCAATCCACAATAATATAGGAGGACCTAAAAAGTCCGTTGTTTACAGTAAAGATTATTTTGATGCATACCTACAAATATTACCTCTTGTCGCAGGTCATATAATTTTAAATCTTAGTAAAATACTAAAGAAAAAAACACCTGACCAGTTAAAAGATCTTGAGAAGATTTTAATAAAAGGTTTTGATAATTCTATCTATAAACTAAACAAGAAAAAATTATCTAAATCTGATTACGTATTAGTAAATGGAATCACACTCGGACGTGTATTAAAAGTTATTAATACAAAATATGGTTATCAGTCTGTTTTAGTCGAACATATTGATTCTAGTGGATGGAAGCCAGGCGAAGAAGTCTTTTCTTCGGATAAGATAATATGGTTATTTGATCAAAGCAAAATAGAAAAGGATTTCAGGAAAATTTTAAATGAACATGGGACTAAAGTGAGAATTTCAAAAGATAAATTAAATAAATTACTAGATGAAAGTGTGAATAATCTTTGGCATAATATGGGTGCAAAAGAACATTTTTTCGGAGACAAGGAGGGTGCATTAAGGAAGATAAATGAAAGTATGAAAAGTAACACGGTGGTGTAACTTTTTATACTCAAACCTGTGTCACTTTTGTCACTTTTTATGAAGCAAGAATATAAAAGAAATCCCAAAAATTGGACTAAGGAAGAAACCGATAGAGTGGTGGCAGTTTTTCAGTGGCTATTAGAACAAGATAAAAAACAGAATCCAGATAGATATAAACTGCCGAAAGGAGTTGTATTGGATAAAGACGGAAATCAAGTAATTTTATAGGTGCTCAAAGACCATCGAAATGATAAGATAGGAGTATTAAAAATGTCCTTACAGGGCTTGACCGACCACGGTTCTAGCTCAAGACGGCCAGCAAAAGATTATTCTTTTTGAAAATGAAAGATATTTTATTCATGTGGCAAGATTTAATCGGAGCAATTATAGGAGCTTCTGCACCCTTTATTTTATGGTGGTTTGCAGGAAAATATAGCCGCTATAATAGACGCAAAGAAGATTTATACTATCTCCATAGAACTATTGCAGATCAAATAAATACGCTTCTTGATACTAGAGATACTATTACAAAATTTATTAACGAAAAACTAACCCAGCTTATCGATAAACCTCGACCAGAGAATGACACTCAATATTCTGTTGACTTAGCATTCTTCCCTCTATTCTCTTCTCATCCTCTTGGAGATGACGTACATGTAAAGAGTACTGGCAGTGGATATGTAGATAATAAAATTGCTAGGGCTTATAAACTGTCAAAAGATCTACCCTACATAATTGACGATTTAAGGCGACAATTTAAAGAGACTCTGGACTTTAATAGAGAAATTTCTTTCAATAAACTTAATCCTCCGCCATTCCAGAGAGCCAGCTATCTTAAAGATGTTAGTGAATACAGAAAGGTTCTTATAACAGAAATGTTGCAACAGAATATACCGATTTCGCTAAAAATTCTAAGTGAAGCCCTGGTCTCAATTGTCGAACTCCGAGAAATTGGACTAACTCGCTGGAAACTAAAATTCGATACTAGATATAGGTTTTATCTAACAAAGTCTAAGCAACGAACAGCCGCAGAAAAAACTTATGAAAATATTGATTCGTACCTAAAACCTAAAGTAACCAAGCAGCTAGAAGCTTTTAGTAGTTCTTAGAACCCTTTCCAGTTCACATCTTACCCTCCGACTTCAAAAAAGCGATCAATATCGAGAAGAAAGCGGCGGGTAAAAGGTCAGGTACCTTTTATTTATATTATGTTGCTAAAAATATCTTTAAATGGTATCCATATCTCGGTACTAGTCCTTTGATTTAAACCTAACCCTCTAACCAAACAGACATGTTTGTTCGTGTAGCGAAAAACGCATTTGCCCACCTTCTTTGGAGATGGATTCTCCGGAAGAATGGCCAGTTTATTGCCTGGCTTGATCTATTCTACTTGGGACCAACTCGTGGAATGAATGACTATGATGACCTTGCCTCAAACTACAAGGGATCAAACGTCAAACCCGACAAGATGTACTCGATCCTTCCGACTGTCCTCCAAATGGTCGGAGACTGCCGAGGAAAAACCGTCATTGATCTGGGATGCGGTACAGGATTTTTCACACTTCCTCTGGCGGAAGCTGGGGCGTCTGTCGTCTGTGGTGTCGACAATTCTCTTTCGCAAATCAATCTAGCGAAAGCGACATCTCCTCACCCGAAAATCAGCTACTCTGTCGGCGACATATTCGAGCAGCATTGTGGTCCCGCTGACATCATCAATGCTCCGTTCGTTGCAAACTATGCGCGGACAATCCCGGTGCTCAAACATTTCCTCGGACTTGTCTTCAACTCACTCAGAGAAGGAGGCAAAGCCGTGTTTGTCATCGATCTGCCAAACGGAAAGAGCCTGAAGAGATTTGGTGCCACAAAGACCTTTTTGGGACCGAGGGCTGATGAGACGAATATCCGGATAGATCTCTTCAACGAAGAGAAGAAGATCTGCTCCCTTATCGGTGTGTATTACCATCCCGAGACGATGGAATCTCTACTACTTGAGGTGGGCTTCCGGACGGTTTGCTGGCACAAGCCAATCGTTTCCAATGAGGGAATCCAATTGCTCGGCAATGATTTCTGGAAAGGATACACGGATGATCCTGAGCTCGGCTATCTGACTGCCCTGAAGTGAAGACCGCACCTATCGAATGGTGCGGTCTTTTTTATTTCCTATATTCCAACACATCCCCTGGCTGGCGGTCGAGCAAAAAGAAAGCCCCATTTATGGGGCTTTGGCGTTGTTCTGTGCTAGAGAACAACCGCCACAGGATCTTTCCTTTCTTTCTCATATTGGTAGTACTCCGCTCCTTCAGCTGACACCATGATCCACGCGACCCACTTGTCGTAGGACGGCTTATCAGGCCAAACCGTCACGCTGATGAAGTCGCCGTTTTCCATCTGAAACAAAGTCGCCACATTCTGGCCAAGTCCCTTGGCAACGTCTCTGGTTATCCGCTCCCAGTCCATCTTGAACTTGATGTGCTTCTCCTCAGGGATTGCCCATCTATAGATCCTTACGATGCTCATGTGGATGATTTTTCTCTTGTCAGTTACGCGGTCCTGCTGTTGTAGTCTTTTGGATCCTTGGCCCATTCTGGCCCGAAAGCCCAAAATAGGATATAGAACCAAAACAACACCTGCCCGATATAGGCGGTCCAGTCGTTCGTCAGGACGAGAACAAACAAAACGAAGAATATCCGAACAAGTGTGACCGGCAGACCGTAGGCGTAGGCTATACCTCCGCAAACACCACCAATCAATCCTTCTCGGTTAACCGCTTTCAAGGGCTTCCGTTGTTTCATTATAGAGTGCTGTTTTTGGTTTTGGCTCGTGTTTTCTCTAAATGCAGAATCGAGCTTTGTGTCCACATTTAGAGATACTGTACAGAAGTAATGAGTTTTGTCAATATACACCTATATTTATCTACTAAATTCAATTGACTTTCCACCGCTCAATAAACTAAGATAGTTATCCGTCTAATTCAATTTAGACGTTTAGTTCTTTTAAAGAGCAAAAGCTCTGGAACTCACCAAACCATTAACCAAAAAAATATGAAAAAGTACGTCACACAGTACCCTAAGGTCACGCAGTACGTTGGAATCCTCGCTCTCTTTGCCGGGGCGGCAGTGCTTAATGCGCTGAGTCCATTCATACTGGGGCACATGCCAATAGAAACGAAAGCGCTTCTGGAGACATTTTGGATACTTTCGCTCGTGCTTGGTTTCGGTTGGATCTGTTCTGAGCTTTCAAAAGGCACGATCTTCCCGCCTTTCACCCTACAGCTGGCAGTGAGCATCGTTTTGCATGACGCTTTTAGTCCGCTGACACCGCAGACAATGGTCATCGTGACGATCTGCTCCGTACTGGCTGCGATCATCCTGAAATCCGGAGGTGACGAAGTGGAGCGGAGACATTTTGCAAAAATAGCCGGACCGACAGTAGCACTGGCGACCGTCGGCTATTTTGTGAGTTTCTTCGTCACACTGGTTCTTTTGCTCGCGATAGGCATTGACGGCAAAACCGCGGCGCTACTTGCTGCGATCATCGGCTCGACTGACCCAGCCGCGCTCATACCGACGCTGAAAGGCGTTGCGTTCAGGTCGCAGTACAAGAATCTGGTAGACATCAGCATAGCCGAATCTGCCATCAATGACGCCGTGGGTGCCATCTTTACCGGCGCAGTGATCATCATGGTCGCAAGCGGAGTCGACGTCGCCTCTATCGGAAGCGTCTTCTCAGGCGTCTTTGAGCCTCACAATATGGCGCACCTCGGCAGAGAGCTCGCGGTTGGAGCAATCGTCGGAGTCATCGGCTGGCGCATGATGCGCCAATACGAGAAGTTCAAGAGCGACAGAAACGAAACGAGTTACGACTTTTCAGCCGTGCTTGTTGTTCCAATCGTCGTGTTCGCGGTCGCCGTATTCTTTCATGGAAACGGCTTCCTGGCTGCGTTCATCACTGGACTCCTTGCCAACTACAACCACAGCAGTCCGCGTTTCGCAAAGACCCTAGGGATCATGGAAGCCAAGATTGACTCACTAGCCAAGCCCGCCATCTTCATGATGGCCGGACCGCTTGTCAGTATAGGAGACCTTTGGCAGAACGCGGGCATGGGACTCATCATTTCCCTCTTGTTCATCTTCGCGGTCCGACCGATTTCGGTCTTTGCGTCTATGTTGTTCATCCGGATAGTATCGTTCGGACGAATCAAGATGACCATAAAGGAACAATTGTTCCTCTGCAGCGTCAGAGAAACAGGCGTACTTCCGATCGTCCTGGCTGTGACTGCGGTTGCCGCATTCTCCGACCTCACGACCCTCATGCCGCTAGTCGCATGGGTGGTAATCTGGACATTGGTTATCCCGCCTGCGCTAACGCCATGGTGGGCGAAAAAACTCGGCCTAACCGAAGAACCTAAAAAGGAGAACCATGAAGAACCTGCTCTTTCGGGTGCTGCAGTGCTTGGATAAGTACGTCAACGAACCCAGAAATTTCCAGTACAAGTTCGGCTTCCATCTCCGGAAGAACTTGTTCTGAGAAAAACAACTCAGAAGAGAGACCCCCGCCATCCGTGGGGGTCTTTTTACTTTTTATACTCGAGGATTTCGCCAGGCTGACAGTCAAGGGCTTTGCAGATGGCGGAGAGGGTTTCTAGGCGAACGGCTTTGGCTTTACCGTTTTTGAGGATAGAAATATTTGCCATCGTGATACCGACTTTTTCTGATAACTCCGTGACGCTCATCTTCCGCTTCGCGAGCATGACATCGATGTTAATGATTATGGACATACAATTAGACAGTTAGTTCGTTTTCCCTCTTCATATCAATAGCATTGCGGAGAAGCTTCTGGAGGAGCGCCGCGAAGACTGCGACCACAAGCGCCGCGCCGACGAATCCCATGCTGATGACCACCACTCCCGGCGCGTCATCAAGCTGCGCGAACATATAAAAGAACGGCGAAGCGGCGGCCATGAAAACGCTGATGGCGATAGCGCAGTATTTAATATTTCCGAGAGCCTTTGTCGACAGCTCTGAGAACGCAATATTTTTATCAATGAAGCCAAGTAGTTTCCAAGACTGCCAAAGAGCAATTAGAAACGGTAGCGCCGATGCATACATGCCGATTATGATTGCGCGGCCCGGCTTCATGAACATCTGATCCTCAAACGTGAAGCTTCGCCACATCTCGGGAAAAGCAAGTATGCAAAGCGCAAGCGCAGCGAGCGCGATAAGTATTAATGCGAGTCGGAGAAATAGTGTAGACCCCTTTTTCTTTAAAATGTTTTCCATATTTCCTAATGAGGAGCATCGGCGAGCTTGCTCGCATGATCTCCGAGTGACGGAAATATACGAGACGAGCGCAGCGAGGGCTCTTATATTTTTTAACTTATTTTTAACAAATATATCCTAGCATAGGCCTTATCGTAAATCAATATATATTTATTGTTAATAATTCAGCAATCCATCACCCATTTAACCAAAGATGATAAGATATAAGCATGCAAGCATATAACTGGTACAGCACACTCCTGAAACCCTCTTGGGCTCCCCCGTCATGGCTATTCGGTCCGGTATGGACGATTCTATATGCCATCATCGCCGCCTCTTTCGGCACAGTCTTTTATAGGGCGTTCACGGGAAAAATTTCTTGGATTGTCGCTCTACCCTTTGCCCTAAATCTGTTGTTTAATTTTCTGTTTACGCCGCTCCAATTCGGACTCAAGAACAATCTCCTTGCCGCAATCGACATCTTGCTCGTGCTCGGCACACTCATCTGGGCGCTTGCCGCCCTTTGGCAAGCGCACTCCGAACTTCGCTGGATAGTCTATGCAAATATCCCATATCTGCTTTGGGTGAGTTTCGCAACAATCCTACAAATCACAATCACATATTTGAACAGGTAAATAAATAAACGGTTCCTAAAAACAAAAGCTCCCCGCCGGATTGGCGGGGAGCAATATGGTTAAAGCTGCAGTAGGGCTGTCTTCAAGGCGTTCACGAGCGTCATGGCCCGAGTCACGCGCCCATTTGTCAGAGTCGCATGAGGGTCGGTCGGATCACCACCAATACTCTCTGCGACAATAGATCCGACCGTGGTCGACAGAAAACCGCAATCTTCTGCAACCTTTACGCAATGCTCAGGGAACTGTACCCCTTCGGACGTGGTAAGGACTTCCCTGCCGTCCGGAGTAAGCAGAACAATAGCGGCAATGTCGAGTGTGGTTGGGGCCTCCGGCAGAAAACGAAATATGCCGCTTTCAATACCAATCGCGATACTCCGAGGAAAGCGGATCTTGATCGATGTTGCTCGGTTAATAGCACCCCTGAACGTCTCATCAAAACCGACGGGTTGCTCGCTTTGTCCGGAGAGGGTCTTCGCTCCATCAACTGTGGCACTGAGCCCAAGAATGCGGCAAGCCTCGCGGACTGCCTCGAGTTTATGGGGGCTCGTCGAGCCGACCATGATGCTTATGGGTTTCTCCATGTGGAAAGATTTTTCTGACAATACACTACAATATTTTATATAAAATGTCAATTTCTTCCCTTTTATTCTATTCTTTAAATATGATAGAATACGGGCCTGATGCTGCTGGATGATCACATCAAAGATCTGGTAAAGAAAATCGAGCTTTCTGACACCAAAGATTCAGCTTCTCTAAACTCAAATCTCCGCGAACTCATACACAGTCTTCGCACGAGCCTGAAGCGTCCCGAAGTACAGGAGAGATATAATTCATACAAAAACGATCATGGAATGATCGGGAAATATCCGATTGATGCTGATGGTTTTGCTTTAGCGTTTGATCCCCTCGAAGATGAAGCCGGCTTTTGGAACACATGGTTAACGTACGGAATGGTTGTCGGTAAGAATGTTGTCTCAAAAGAAATCTGCGAGCAAGCGATCAAGAGAATGCACGAAATAGTTCGGGAAATAAGCGACGGCAGGTGCGAACTTGATAAGCCGGAGATATGGAAAGACGCGCCGACGGACTCTGAAGGAATCTCTTTCATCTCCCGGGGCTTCTTTGAGGTGTATCACGACAAAGCGCTCTCGGATATCCGTCAGTCGATCAGACTCTATATTCACCACGTTATGATTTGGGGCCGGGTAGATCTATGGACCAGCTTTGACCGTTTGGGTGTGAAGCTCCCGGGACATTCGGAATCCTATGCCCTGCCCCTTCGTGTAGACCAGAACCCCCTGATCCATCCAAACTTTAAAACCATCCAAGGAGTCTTGGCTCTTTCTGACTGCCCAAAAGAGCGCGGAACATTCGTCGGAGTGCCTGGGTCGCGCTCGGTATTCGGCGAATATGCGCGCTTCGCGCCAGATCATGGAGAATTCGTCGAGCTCGCGTCAACAGATCCGATTGCCGAAACTCTAAAAAAGAGCGCGCAGACAATTCCCCTTCGTGCTGGAGACATCGTGACATGGGACAGCCGAACAACGCACGCAAATTCCGAGAACATTTCATCTGAGACTCGCTATGTGGCCTACGTCGCCGCTGGTCCCGCCCGAGAAGATAGTCCTGAACTAGCGCGCGTTCGCATGGAAGCGTTTGAGACGGGAGTCGGCAGCAACGTGCGCGAGGCCCTAATGCACGCAAGCAAGAAAGCCCGCTATTCAGATCATGAAAAACTACGACGTGCTAGAAGTCCCGAAGAACTAACGCTCCTCGGTCAACTTCTCTATGGCAAAGAAAAATATGAAAAAATCTAAACTAAAAATCATATTGAATGCTGAGCCTTTCGGCTTCGGTCCGACCGCGGCTATCGCGACATTCTTTCCTTTCATCCGCGAAAAATTCGAATATGTCGGATACCTCGGCAAACGCCACACGCTAGATCTGCAAAAGGATCTTTCCTACGACGCTATTCACGACGCTTCCGATTTATCCGACGAAGAAATAAAGAACGTCCTAAGCACCTATGATATCTTCGTGACCGCTCTCGATTTCGAGACTGCTGCTTTGGCTAAATCCGCCGGATTGAAAGTGATAATTTACGATCCGCTTACTTGGTATTGGAAAATTATTCCGCCGATAGTTAGCGCGAGCGATATGTATCTCGCGCAGGATTTCTTCGGTGTCAAAGAAAGATTAACGAAGGAGCCCGACCTGTTTCCAGAGAATATCAAAATCATCCCACCGATCGTGTCTCAGAGGCGGCAAAGGAATTCAAAGAAATATGTTCTCATAAATCTTGGTGGCCTACAGAACCCACTCTGGTCAGTTGATGACGTTTTCGAATACGCAAAAACATTTATCGGGGCCATCAAGGCATGCCTGGCGCCAGACGAAGAATTGGTCGTGGCTACCAGCAATGCCGTGGCCATGAAGATGAACGATGAAAAGGTTCGTAATTACAGTCGGAGCGAGATGTTTGAAATCCTAGAAAATACTAAATACGCTTTCATGACGGCGGGACTCGGAAATATATATGACGCAGCAAAGTTTGATATACCGACAATTTGGTTGCCTCCGGCAAATGACAGCCAGGGACAGCAGCTAGAAATCTTGAAACGGCAAAACCTAACTGACGGCCAGATAGATTGGTCTCTTTTGGGAAAGCCGATAGACTACTTTGACAAACAGACAGCGGTCCTCAAAAATATTAAGGAAGCAATATATTCTGCGCCTGGCAGTTCTACGCTTGAGAGCGTGGTGTCCGCGGCATGTGAGAAAATTAATGACAAAGGAAGTAGCATAACCTCTGCCCTATTGGATAAGTTCGGCACCGGCGGCGCGGAAAAGGTAGCCGATTTAATATTTGAATTTAGCGATTCAATCGAATAACTATGTCATTATTTTTCTCAATTCCAGGTAACCTGACGATGAAAGTGACGAGTGATAACAATCTTTCTTTTGGCGACTCTGAATATCTCTTACTTAAGGCTTACGTTCCGGGAATTACTTTGCTCAACTTAGAACCAGATCATATTGATTTAACCGTTGAGCACATTGAATCCGAGGAGAAGAGACTCGTCCGCGAAGAGAGTCGAATACATATTTTTGACACTTGGAACGGAATGTTCCCCGATGATCTCTATCATTTGATCTATGGAATCGTGAGGGTTGAATTTTTGAAAAGAAGTCTTTTCCCTGTCCACGGAGCATGCGTCGACATACATGGACAGATACTAATCATCGGTCACTCTGGCTCAGGCAAAACGTCTGTAGTCTTAAAGCTTGTCGAAAGCGGGAAGGCAAAGATTTTCTCGGGAAATAAAACAGTAGTAAAATTTGACCAAGCGCAGGAACTCATATCTGTTGCCGGAACAGAAACGATCACTATAAAGAATAGCGAAAAGGGGAAATTTACCCATTTGGAAATTAGAAATCCTGTCGAGCTCTGGAATCGCCTAGCGTTTACCCTTGATCGGGACAGTTATTCGGCGGAAACAAAGCCTGTTCGAGCCATCGTACTTGTTCGACTTAATGACGCTGTGGAGGAAAATAAAAAGTTAAGTGAATTGAGTGCCCTGCATAGCTTGTATCCATATTTCCTAGATGTCGTAAATGCAGACATCGTGATGGGCGGCACAGAAGACGTTTTTGTCGGAACTCCGCCGAAAGGTGTAGAAAAATATCTTGTATCTCATTTAAAAAATGTTTTAAATAATCTCCCAGTTCATTCTATGGCCGGCTCTGCATCTTTTATATCTAGTGAGATATTAAAACTATGAAGAAATACAAGATACTTTATGGAGTATGCGGCATCGGGAATGGCCACGCCCAGCGCCAACTGCCTCTTATAAAATACTTTTCGGAGAATTCTATTATCGTAATCTTTTCCTATGGCAGCAGTTTTGACTTCTATGCGGAGCATTTTAAAGGACACACGAATATTACTGTCGTTCCAGTAGCGGTGCCATTCTATATGGGAACAAAAGAAGGCATCGATCTTGAAGCCACTAAACAACTAGAAGCAAATAAAAAAGATTATTCCGGAATAAACGGATCGGCCATGTCTACTGCCGAAGAGATAATAGGAACTCCCGATATAGTCATTAGCGACTACGAGCCAGTCAGCGCGGAATATGCCTATAAGCGCGGGAGCCCCCTAGTAACAATAGACCAGCAAAGCAAATATCTTTTCGGAAAATTCCCTGACGAACTCAATAGTGAAACATATGCTGCCGAGGTGGCGCGTCTCAAAATGTTTTTCCCGACGGCCGCCGCACGGATTGCGTGCTCGTTTTTTAACGTAACCAAAAAAGAAGGGGGCGAAGAAGTCCGCATACTTCCGCCGATACTAAAAGACGAGATTTTAGAAATAAAAAATGTTCCAGCAAATCCCCCCTCTGTCCTAATATACCTCTCGTCTCAAAAGGAATTCCCCCAACAACTTGAAGAAATTATTCGTATTTGTCTGAATAGACCCGAAATTAAATTCAACATTTTTGCGCACCATCAAGACAAGCATGCGGTATCTGGAAATGTAAATTTATATAAGCACGGCGACGAGAGATTCTATGGAATCCTCGAGAAATGCTCCGGGATCATTTCCACCGCCGGACACACGCTGCTTTCGGAAGCCATGCATCTAGGTATTCCGGTATACGCGGTTCCGATAGCGACTTACGAACAAGAGATGAACGCCGAGACGATTGAGTTAAATGGTTTTGGTATTATGGCTCCCAGAATAGATGAGGAAAGACTTGACTATTTTATGTCTAATTTAAATAGATTTCGAGAAGCCATACGATCGAACAGAAATGTCTTACTTAAAGGAAATGGAAAAGAAGAAATTATTCAGTTCATTGAATCAGAGTATTTGTCTTAAATATTCCGCATTTTCTTAAGGTCGTGCTAAAATATCTCTCATATGCAAACAAACGAGGTTAAGAAATCCTTCCGACCAAAAAAACTCTCTATTGAAGAGATAAAGAACGGATGTATCTACGTCTACGGCGAGGACCACACCGAAAGCCAGATCTGCGTCATGAACGAAGAGTTTCGGCAGGGATTCGAGATCGTAAAACGTAACAAAGACGGTAATAAATCAGTTACCTTTTGGGGATCTGCCAGACTTCCTATCGACAATGAGTACTACCAAAAAGCCTTGCGTTTGGGACGAAGGCTCGCTGGAGAACTAAACTGCATGATCGTGACAGGAGGTGGCCCAGGAATCATGGAAGCCGGCAATCGCGGTGCCTACGAAATGGGAAAACCGTCTCTCGGGCTCACTATTAACCTCCCTACTGAACAATTCACAAACCAATACGTGACCGAAGAAATCCCCTTTTACTTCTTTTTTACCCGAAAAACCCTGATGGCATATTCTGCCGAAGCGTACCTTTACTTCCCCGGCGGCTTTGGAACGCTCGATGAGCTTTTCGAGATCCTGACTTTGGTTCAAACGGGCAAAATTTCCCGTCTCCCAATAGTCTTGGTCGGAAAGAAGTTCTGGGAGCCCCTGGATCAATTCATCAAACAGACACTGCTTGTGGAGAATAAAACTATTTCCGAAGGGGATTTGGAGCTGTACAAGATACTTGATGACGAGGATGAGATAGTAAAGATTGTGAACAATGCGCCGATGCGCAACGACTAGCGGAAGGCTCCGCAAAACATAGTTTTTCTCTTCCTGCGAGACGCAAGCGCCCTCACACTCCTAGGTGTCGCTCCGGGTTGGTTCTCGGAAAAGAAAAACTATGTTTTGACTCCGCTGAAAGATGGACGGGGTGGCCATTGGAAAAATCCGCACGACGCCATGTCTAATTTCGCCTTAAAAGTCCGTACTGTCTGAGGAAAGCCAAAGCTTTCCGAGTTTACGGATCTTTTTGGCTGAAATTGACATGGCGTCGGCTATTTTTCCTCAGGCCTTGATTTTTTGGTTACTTTTTTATCAAGAAAAAAGTAACGGAGAAATTACCTAATTAAATTCCAAACCAGATCAAACATGGACTTACGACTCTTTACAAAGGAGTCGTTTTCTGTGACAAAGAGAAAGTTATCCCAGCGCGGCGATATGAACGCGGCAAAGTCATCCGTGATGATTTCCGTAAATGGAATCTTTGTTTCGGAAGGTAAAAGCTTAGAAACGCGATTCTGAACCGAATCATTTTTTATGAGTTTCCTGGCGTAGGGAGAGTCAACAATAAGCTGTCGGCTTTTGACTCCCAAGGCTTTCTTATTCTTTATGATTTCATCCAGAATATATTTCTCTCGAACGAAGTCCAGAAAGTTTGAACCCTCGGTAATGATTCTAAATTCTTTACACTTGGAATCAAAGATCATTTGCCAAATATGCTTGAATCCCGGCGCACCATAGAGAAAGTACACTCGTGGCTTATGCTGAACAGCCCGCTTCTTCTCCTCTATCTCATCAATGATGTCCTCGAATTCGGCTAAGCGATCACGCGTTCGACGCATAAGTTCCTTTGGAGCCGAAGCGACATAGAGAGTTTTTTTATTCCTTTTCGTCGTGACAACTACAGAGTCTTTTTGGAGTTTTTCTAAAATGTAGTAGAGACTTGTGCGCTTTATCTTCGACTGCTTCGCAATGTCTTGGATGGTTGCCTCACCAAGCTCAAGTACGGACAGATATGCCCGAGCTTCTGTCTCAGAGAAGCCGAGGTTTGAGATAGTTTTGACGATTTTCTCATCTTCCTTCATAAACCGAGTATATCACAACCTAAAATTTTTGTCGAATCTTTCGACAAAATCTATTGTGCCCGGATCAAAAAAAGCAGATGATTAGTACGAAAGGAAGAACCTTTAAAACCAGAAAAGCCATGAAAGCCCTAGAGCATAGTCCCATTGAGATCGTGATGAACGTCGAGGGCCTGTACGAGGGCAATCTCATCCCCTACTACCAGGCGCTCCTCGTCGATTCAACCGGTCGGTCGAACCCTTACCACAACGCGCGGCATGGCCTCCATGTCATGTGTGCGGCTCACGCCGGCGCAAAATTCCACGGTCTTTCTCCCCGCGAAGTGCGGAATCTCGGCATTGCCGCCCCTTTCCACGACATCAACCACTCTGGTAAAAGTCGCGGCAAGGATTCACAAGAGATCGAGGTGGCGCTCATGACCCTGCGGCAATACATCCAGCCGGAAGACGAGGGCGAGCTCAAGAACATCTCGGACATCATCCGGGCGACCCAGTATCCGTATGTGCTGCCAAAAGAGACCCTCAACGTCTCGCAACAGATCATCCGTGATGCCGATATGAGCCAGAACTTCTCCGATGTCTGGATCCAGCAGTGCTGGTTCGGACTGGCTGAAGAACTTGGCTACGACCCGATCGCGTTCCTCGGGACCCGTCCGGCGTTCCTACGGGCCGTCGAATTCCACTCTGAGTGGGGCCGCTCTGTCCTTGAGCCCGAGCGTTTGCCGAAGATTCTGGAAGCCGAGGAATACATCCGTGCCCTTGGCACCAAGATGCCCCCGGAGTATCGTCTGGCTGCTTGAACCACTGTCCCCGCGCGTAGCGCGGGGACTTTTGCACCTATTTCCTTAAGAATTCAAGGTCTATGAGATCAACCTCTCGGCCAAGCGCCTCTTTCTGAGCAATGAGCTTGTCTTTCGGAATCAGCTGAACTTTTTCTCCGAACACCTCTCCCGTTCCGTAATCAGAAAAATCTGTTTTCATTTGTTTCCACTCATGATGTTCATGATCAAAAAATTTCTGATCCTCGGCACCAACCAGGTCTACCACCTGTCCATGATGATCAAGCGTCATCATAAATACGTCCCATTTATCATCAATAAAATGTGATGGGCCGTAAATAATGAAAGGTTCTACTTCGGAAATAATCTCGTTAAAACGATTTTCAGGAATCACCAGATCAATATCAACCAACTCCCTATCGGCACCATACGCCCGCGCCGCCAAACCGCCATCCACTTGAAACGGGATGTTGTGATTATTTAGAATACCAATTATCCACCTGAAAGATTTCTCTGGATCTTTTTCCATATTAATTAAGTTGTGCCTTGTCGACTCTTAAAATTATCTGATTGAATTGCTCTTGAATATCCTTCCATTGATCGTTTATGAAATCAAGATGTATATTATCTAGTGTCATTTTATCGATTTGCGCATTAAGCTTTTTGATTGCAGCTTTTAATATCTCTACTTTTTGTTTTGATGCATCAATTTCTTCGCTAGAATATACGGGTGGTCTGATTTCACCCGTAATATCTTTTTCGAGCTCTATATATTCCTTATCGCCCTCCATATGTTCAAGATACATCGTTTCAGCATCGAGAAGCTCCACCCCATCTTTTATTAGCTCGAAACCCTTCTTAATAAGATCCTTTGTTTCTTGTATTATCTGCTCATTGGTTCTTATTGTTGCCTGGATTTCAGGATCAAAGATTTTTGGTTTTTTGTATTTCCCTTCTGGGTTTTCCATATTTATATATTTTCTAAACGCGCTTTAACTTCAGCAATTGCGGGTCGAACATTCGCGACATAGGCCTTCATATTATCGTCCAATGCATAATTCTCTAGTTTAGGGTCGTGCTCTGCAAAAGCGATTGACTCCTTGGCATGTTTAATCATTTTTTCTTCTAGTTCCTTAGCGTTCGGATTTTTTCTAACCTCATGAAGTACGTCGAAAAATTTTCTATCCCAATAATTTATATAATAATCATATCCGGCATCTCTTTGGAACGTACTTAGATTAAAACCCGTACCGATTTCACCAAAGACATTATTATTTTTTACCAAAATATATTCTTTCAAATAGCCGCTATTCATGTAGTCCAGATAGTCCTTGAACAATTCCACCTCCTTAACAAGTCCGAGCCTCTCGTATTCAGATACTATTTCTCTGAGTCCAGAAAATATTTCCATTAGACGCTCATCCCCTTGTTCGTTTTCCAATTCGTAAACATGACTAATTTGTCCACTAATCTTTGAAGTTATCATACCGAGAAGCTTCTTGTGAGCATCAGATAAACTCTCTGGCGCGAGACTCTTCAAAAAATCCACATATTGGTCTTTGTCTAACAAATTTACTCGGATTTCTCCGCTCACTAGTTGTTCATTTAGATCTATGTCTCCCTTTGTATTGGGTGACTCCAGATCGAGACCTATTTTCTGGAGTGTGTCTATGTTCCTTTCAAAAATCTCCTGAGCGGTAACGCTATTCGTTATCTCTTTGGCAATATCTTTTGCGCCCTCACCATTATCCATATGGCCCATCATCATCGCCGCCAAAAATCCACCCATCTTTCGTGAGGAGCTATGCTCATAGTCATACTGTTCTAGGTCTTGAATAAAAGACTGAATAGCCTGACCACTTACAATTTCTTTCTTTGGTTTGTTTAATTCAAAATGTTGCTCCATATTATTTCTTCTTCAAACAAGCTTTTATGAATTCAGTAAAAAGTGGGTGCGGAGAAAGTGGGCGTGCGAGAAATTCTGGGTGAAATTGAACACCGAGCATAAACGGATGCACTGTACGTGGAAATTCGGCGATCTCCATCAGGACGCCATTCGGTGATTTGCCGGAGAAGACAATACCCCCTTCTTCGAGACGCTCTACATATTCTGGATTAACCTCATAGCGGTGTCGGTGGCGCTCACTAATCTTCGTCGCTTTGTATGCGTCATACGCAATGGTTTTCTTAGAAACGACGCACGGATACGTTCCAAGGCGCATTGAGCCGCCAAAATCGCGGATTTCTAATTTCTTCTTTTGGTCCGGCATGATGTCAATTATCGGGTACGGTGTTTTTGTGTCTATTTCTACCGTATTTGCATTCTCCATCCCCAGGACGTTCCGGGCATATTCAACGACCATTAGCTGCATACCGTAGCAGAGGCCGAAATACGGAATCTTATTTAATCGAGCATATTCGATTACTTTTATCTTACCTTCGATCCCGGTCTCGCCGAAGCCGCCAGGCACGAGGATGCCATCATATTTGTCTAGCTTTCCAAGCTCGCGTTTCCCGCCCTTTTCAAAATCTTTGGCGGAGAGCCAATCAAGTTCTGCATGAACGCCCGCATACGCTGCAGAAATCTTCAAGGCCTCGATTACAGAGATATACGCATCCGAGAGAACAAAATCTCCTGTGTCAAAATACTTGCCGACCACGGCAATCCTTACTTTCCCTTTCGGATTATTCATCTTCGAGACAAATCCACGCCATTCTTTCAAATCCTTTTGCCGGGGCTTAAGACCGAAGTATGAAAGAATACGAGTCGAGAGACCGTCTTTTTCAAAGTTTATCGGCACATCGTAAATGTTACTAACGTTAGGCGCAGAGATTACATCTTCCGCCGAAGCAAGACCCGACATGTTGGCGATCTTTTCTTTGCGTTTCTTATCCACCGGACCATCGGCCCGCGCGACAATGATATTCGGATGAACGCCGTAGCTATTCATCTGAGAAACGGCATTCTGCGTTGGCTTGGTCTTCATCTCGCCAATAGACTTTGGCGTGGGGAGATATGAGACCATGACAAACATGACATTACCGGGATTTCTAAGCTTTAATTGACGCGCGGCCTCGAGAAAAATAGCGTTCTGATACTCGCCGATCGTGCCACCGATCTCGACGATAATAAATTCTGCTTTGCTGACCTCTCCGGCTTCTTCAATACGTCGCAAAATCTCTTCGGTAATATGATACGTCGGCTCAACACACTTCCCTTTGTAGCCCAGGGCGCGTTCTTTGTCGATAACGTATTTGAAAACCATGCCGTTTGTCATGTAGTTTACTCGCGGCATGGACTTGTTCAAGAACCTTTCGTAGTTACCCATATCTTGATCGGTCTCCAGCCCTGAGTCGAGGACAAATACCTCGCCATGCTCGGTCGGATTCATCGTCCCCGCATCTACATTCAAATAAGGGTCAGCTTTTATCAAGCTGACCCGAAAGCCCTTTGACTGGATGATGGTGCCGATGGAGGAAGTAGTGACACCCTTCCCTACGCCAGACATTACTCCGCCTACCACAAAGATGTATTTGATGTCGCGTTTCTTCTTTAGCATTTTATTTCTTCAAATAAGTCCTAACCGCCCAATAACTTGAGATAACACCGAGGAACATCCCAAAAACCCCTGTCACGACAAGGAGCTGGAAGAAATTTGCAATGTAGTATGTATGAAGGTTAATCCCCAGGAATCCAGTCATATTTGCGCCCACCCAAAGCGTCATAGGGTAAAAAATAATCATTGTAATGATAGCCGAGATAATACCGTATAGCATTCCCTCTACCAGAAACGGGCCACGGATATAATGATTCTCTGCGCCAACGAGCCTCATTACGGAGATTTCTTCTCGGGCGATATAGATGACCAAGCGAATGGTATTGAACGTGATGATGAGAGAAATGGCCATGAGGACAATTGTAAGAGCAATCCCTAGCTTCTTTGCGCCCTCGGTTATGGAAATAAGTCGATCAATGACGAGCTTGTTCTGCGAGTAGTTAACTTTGTCGATAATAACGGACTGACCTGAGCCAAGAGCATTGTCTCCCTCGAGGAACGCGGCAATGGACTCATACTGTGAAGTCTGAGTGGCTTTGATATTTAGAGTCGCGCCGAGCGGATTTTCATCAAGCTCTTCAAGCGCCTGGAGCGTTAAGTAGTCGTTCGCGTGGCGCTCTTTGAAATTTGCCAGAGCCTGATCAGCCGAAACATATTCGACATTTGCAACCTCTGGGAGCTCTTCGATCGAGGACCTAAGAGACAAAATCTCTGATTCTTCGGCATCAAGCGTAAAGAAGACAGTGACATCAACCTTATCCTCCAGTGAAGCCAAAGAAAAGTTCAGAATGGCCTGGGAGAAAATAAGCATTGTTATAACAGAAAGAGTGATCGTCATAACCAGGACGGATGAGAGTGAAACAAAAGTACTTCGTTTAAAGTTTACGAATCCCGATTTTATTATTCGTCGAAGGTCTAATATTTTCATCCCGTTAGAAGCAGGTCGCGGTCGTTCCGCAACCTACTCGGTTAATACTTATTAATTTTGTTTCTGATATTATCATATTTTATATTTTTACTTGCGGCCGCGGCTTCTAACGGGATTCGTATACCAATTTATACTACGTATTTTCCATGGGCTTCATCTCGAACCATCTTGCCATCCTCCAGGGTCACCACTCTCTTCTTTATACTGTCGATGACGCCTTTGTTGTGAGTTGTAAGGATTACAGTCGTACCGAGGTCGTTTATCTTTTTCAAAATCTGAACGATCTCAAAAGTGTTAACTGGATCGAGATTTCCTGTTGGTTCGTCAGCGATGACGATAGCTGGATTGTTGATGATAGCGCGAGCGATGGAAAGTCGCTGCTTCTCGCCTCCGGAGAGCTGACGTGGGAAATGATGAGCCTGATCGGTAAGGTCTACCAGATCCAAGACATGCGGAACATCTTCTGCGATTTCTTCGTCTGTCTTGCCTGCTGTTTCCATTGCAAAGGCTATATTTTCATAAGCCGTTTTATTTGGCAGAAGTCGAAAATCTTGAAAGACCGTGCCGATACCTCGTCGATACTTCGTCAACTTGCGCCCGCGCAATTTGTGTATGTCAGTATCGTGAAAGAAAACTTTTCCCTCTGTCGGTTCTTCTTCACATAATAGAAGTCTGGTAAACGTCGTCTTCCCAGCACCAGAATGTCCAACAATAGAGATAAATTCTCCTTCTTTAATCTGAAGATCCATCTCAATAATGGATGGATTCTTGGCACCTTTGTAGATTTTTGTAACTCCTTCGAATCGGATCATAGTACAAGGATTATTGTAGCAGAGTTTTTAAGATTTTTCCCAAAATCCCACCTATAATTCACGTTCAGCTTGAAGAAATTCTTCAATTTCCCCATTTTTTAAAACCTTGTCAACATCGCGCACCTCAACATCAGTACGATGATCTTTCACCATTTGATACGGATGTAGGACATACGAACGAATCTGACTGCCCCATTCATTTTCTGTAGTCTTTGAGACAGATAACTCATCAACCTTGTCCTTATGCTCTGCTTCAAGCTTTCTTATTAATTTACCGAGAATTACTTCAAACGCTTTCTCCCTGTTAGCCTCCTGGCTGCGCTCACTTGTGGCGTGTGCGGTGATGCCGGTCGGGACATGCGTCATTCTAACTGCAGTGTCACGCTTATTCACATTCTGTCCTCCAGCTCCGCCAGAGCGCGCGAATTGAACCTCTATGTCTTCTGGTCGTATTTCAACTGCGTCAGACTTGTCGAGTACCGGAATAACTTCCACCATAGAAAAAGACGTCTGCCTTTTACCATTCGCGTTAAATGGCGAAATGCGAACTAGCCTGTGAACACCTGACTCGTTCCGGAGTTTTCCGTACGCTCCCTTGCCCACAAGTTCGAAACTGATCGAGCGATACCCACCGGACGAAGCCGGCGTCTCGTCGATCATCCGAAGCTCGAATCCGGCGTTCCCGGCGTATTTCATGTACATCTCGAACAGCATTCGAGTGAAATCTTCAGCATCATCGCCGCCAGCTCCAGAAAATATCGTAAAAAGCGCAGAACGTTTATCATATTTCGAACCGCCCTCTAGAGTTGCTTTCAAATCCTGAAGCTCTTTTATCATCGCCTGGGCTTTATTTTTGTCATTCCAAAAATCCCCCGACGCCATAGCGGTTTCAATCTCAGCAACACGCTTTTCTATTTGTGATTTATCTTGCATTTAATCCTTTACTGAATTTAATATTTCTTCATAAAGCTTTGGAGAAAGTTCTTGTGTTTTTTTCGCGATAGCTTGTATGATTCCTTTTTCTTGCTCAAATTTTTCTCTTGAAAGACCGAAAAATTTAAAAGCTCTTTCCTCCCTAGTAAGAAATTTTTTCTGCTCTTCTAGAGACAGATTATCATTTCTAGAATAAGCTTCTACAGCTGATTCAGGCATACCGAGACTCTTGCCAAGCATCTCATGATAGTCATGGGTATTTAGCCCTTGCTTAAATGCTTCGTTTACTCGCTGGAGCGCCTCAACATCCCGGGCAATCCTATAGTGATAAGAAACAATCCCTATGATTTCCGGATCATGTTCCCAACCTTCAGAAAAAACAAGACCAAAATTTTCACACATTGACTTAATCTTTGTTCTCAGTGAGAGAGATTCAGCCTCATCCACAAAATCCGTCTGAAATAGAGTGGCTGGCTTTACACCCGAGGCTACGGCAATAATATTAGCTTTATCGCGACTATTGATTTCTTTTAAGCTTTCGAGGAAATGTATTGCTTCTAAACCGACTGTCGATTCTTGATTTTTTCTAAAAGTTTCCATAACCCGAATTATACCATTTTGGTCAAGGGCTTGATTTCAACCCTTTTTCTGCAAATACACATTCCAATAATTTCTCTTGTATGACTGATTGCCAAATCTTTGGTATCCAGTTTTACGTTCCATATAGAGTATCTCAAAAAATTGAGAGTATTGCTCGCGAATACCTGCCTCAGAAAAAACTCGTTCGGTCGACCCAAGAGTTGGATGAATATATGTATCGGATTCCAAACCCGGACTATTTTTTATTAGATACGCCGCATTCTTGTCGCCTTCTTTAGCAAGGGTTCGCAGATACAAAATTCCTCCGGGGCGCATGACGCGATTTATTTCTGATAAAAAAAACTTTCTCTCAACTTCTGAAAGCGAGAACGAGGCCATGATATCTAGGACCAAATCAACTGAATTATTTTTCTCAGGAAATTTTTCATCCATGCCCCTCACGGTGAAGTGGATATTTGGATCAGAAAAATCTTTCTTAGCGAGTGCGATAGCTTCCCGACTGAAATCGAAAGCCGAAACTTGCGCGCCGTATTTCTTTGTTACATACGCAGAATTCCTGCCGATTCCACAACCTGCATCAACGACGCTCATGCCGGTGAGGGGAAATTTCGACTTCTTGGCCCACTTTAGGAATTTCAAAAAATCAGCTTGGGGCTTCTCACCAAGGGTTATGAAATCCGGTCGGCCATATTCCCTGTCCCATGCTTTTTTAGAATCAGTAGTTTTCATTGAGCCGAAGACCGGGATTGAACCGGTGGCCTCATCTTTACGAAAGATGTGCTCTACCAACTGAGCTACTTCGGCGACATGGAGCCGTTGGCCGGGATTGAACCGGCGACCTCGCCCTTACCATGGGCGTGCTCTACCAACTGAGCTACAACGGCAAATTATCGGAGGGTGGGCCTTAGCCCATTTAGGATGGCTGCGTCCAAGCCAAACCTACCCCTCCGACAAAGAGATATTAAACTATAAGACGTTTTTTTGAAAGTTTCTTTTGTTGACAAAAGTTGTATTTTCAGTAGTATTCGGAAAAACTAGAGAACATGGCCGAATCACCTTTCGACATAAAGAAGTTCGCCGAAGCACACCGTATACCGGTATCAGAAGCTGAAAGAGCTTTGGGGGTCGCTTATCGCTCAGATGAACTGAAGAAAGCGTATCAGCAGTACGAACTTTCAAATGGCTTGAGTGATCATGGAGAGCGAGCCGAAGAGCTTCGACGCTGGATCAAGATAGAGCTCAAGAAGGCGAAGAAGCCCGAAGACTACCGTCTCATCCACAGTATGACACCAAGCACTTTCCCCGAGATCGTACACATAAACTCGGTATGGGACCAAGTGTCACGTCGAGAGCTCCGGAAAAATCGCGACAACCGCTTATCGGCAAAAGAGGCAAAGAGTCTCCGAGATGCAACCAGACCAGAAAGTCCCGAGTACTTCGAGGCGGATACAGCTTTCTTGAACGCATTTGCTGAAGACATGAAGGTCTGCCAGCTAAAGCCGGATATTGGTCTCGTCTTGTCACTCATAGAAGTTGATCCGACAGGAGCATTCCGAAATGCCCTAGAGGAAATACTCCTTAGGAGTTACGGTGGGAACGAAGAGATGCAGAGGGTGCTGCCGTTCATACGGAACACTGAATGGAGGGCCGAGATAATCCGTCGACTCTCCAAGATCCCGATGAAATAAAGAGAAGGCCCCGGCAATGCTGGGGTCTTTCTTCTTAAGATTGAAAAAATAAGCCTTTTATGCTAATTTTGTCTCATTGTCGGGGTAGCTCAGACGGTTAGAGCGCAGCACTCATAACGCTGAGGTCGAGAGTTCGATTCTCTCCCCCGACACCATTGGCGGACCTAGCATTTTATGTTAGACTTTCGCCATTGTTGCGGGCGTAGCTCAACTGGTTAGAGCACTCCCCTGTCACGGGAGAGGTTAC
>CAZPVH010000007.1:0-24190 GCA_964589975.1 uncultured Candidatus Saccharibacteria bacterium
AATGTCGCAGGCATATTTTTGTTTGAGCGTATCGAAAGGCATAAATTCCGAGCCGGGACCGAGAAATTTTTCCGTCAGGAAAAATATTCGTGGTCGAGTCCGTTTACTGGAAAATTTCGGGTGAGAAGGAGTCCCGTCAAGGCACCCCGTTTATCCCCTTCTCCTATTTCTTAAATCCTTATACAAGGTAAAATATATGTGGTTTTTATTATTAGTAAATTTAATAACATGAGCACGCAAAAATCATTGAAGCTATTATCATGGGTATTCCTACTGGTCGGAGTTCTCGGCTTCATTCCGGGAATCACGACGAACGGACACCTCTTGGGCATCTTTGAGGTTGACACTCTACACAATGTCATTCACTTAGCGTCCGGAATCCTCGGTCTTATTTTCGCGGCCAAAAGCGCAAAAGCGGCCGCAACTTATGCAGTAGTCTTCGGTATAGTTTATGGACTTGTAACCGTTCTCGGTTTCCTAATGGATGGTAATGCAATCATTATCCATACGAACACGGCAGACAACGTTCTCCATCTAGTACTTACTGTTGCATATCTCTGCATTGGCCTTTGTAAACCAAAAATGGAATAGAGTTTAAAAAGAAAGACCGGACATTGTCCGGTCTTTCTTTTTTTAATACAATAAATTTTATGACCGGCAATGAAATCTTTCTCTTGCCAAAAATCCTAAAATATATATAATCAACTTTACCTAATAGCGGGTCCAAGCAATGGGTGGCTCCAACAGGAATATAGAGCGAATAACCTGACAGGTTATGGATGAGTGGTCAGTTAAAATAAATTACCAAATACATAGCGGGGTGGAGCAATGGTAGCTCGTCAGGCTCATAACCTGAAGATAACCGTTCGAATCGGTTCCCCGCAACAATAAACAAAACGCGCCCCAGAGGGCGCGTTTTGTTTTAACTATATAACTCCAAACTCCATAAAAACACTTTCAAACATTTCAATAGCCTTTTTAGCTTCGCGATATTCCAGTTTAAAATTTAGACCCTCATGGGCAATACGGTTTCTCAGCTTATGCGCCTCCCATGCATTATCGAGAGTGGCAAAATCTCCAGTTGGAGCATGGCGTAGTCTGTCACCCAAATCTACACCAATAAGCCCCATATCCTTAGTAAGCTGATCGAGCATAGAATCTGCCTCAATTATTGCAATGCGCCAATCCCCCTCTTTGGTTGAACTAATGTGCTCGATTACCGCATTCCATCGGTCGTTTTTCTTTTCCTTCTTAACCTCCTTCATAGCCTCGACCCTCTCATGGAATTTATCTTTCTCTATCTTACGTCTCTCCTTAAGCCTAATAACTGAGTAAACAATGACTCCAAAAAACAGAACAGATATAAGAGACAACAGAAACACGATGGTTCGCACGAACCCCGAGTCGCCGCTGAAATGAATACCCTCAGTAAAGAAGTTGTATATCTGAAGGAATAGCCATTCAATATTTAGTCCGCTAGCCATATATAGATTTTATGCCTTTTCGAACTTATTACCAACGTCGAATAACAGATGCTCGCCGAAATGCGGTGCAATGAATTGAATATCAAGCGGAAGACCTTCGGAATTCTTGCCATTTGGAATAGAGATCGCCGGCACGCCGGAAATGTTCGCCGGCACGGTAAAGATATCGGAGAGGTACATGGAAACAGGATCCTTCTTCTCGCCTGGCTTGAAGGCCGGCGTCGGACAGGTCGGCGTGACCAGCAGGTCCACACTCTCGAAAACTTTTTGCATCTCTTCGGTAATCTTGGCGCGAAGCTTCACGGCTTTATTGTAGTAAGCGTCGTAGTATCCATGCGAAAGAACATACGCGCCAAGGAGTAGGCGCCTCTTCGTTTCCTCGCCAAAGCCGGCGGTCTTTGTATTTTTATAAGCCTCATTCGTGCTTTTACCGGGCATGGAAAGACCGTAGCGAATCCCGTCAAATCTAGCCAGGTTCGTCGAAACTTCAGCCGGCATAAGAATATAATAAACCGCGAGCGAATATTCCATGAACGGAACATCGACGTCAACAACTTCGTAACCGAGCGTCGTGAGTTTCTCGAGCGACTTCTCAAAGTTCGCCATCGTCTCCTTGTCGACTCCTTCACCTGCGAGGAATCTCCTCGGCACACCGATTTTCTTCACGTATTTCTTTTCACATAATCGAGCATCGTCTGGGAAACTTGTCGCGTCCATTTTGTCAGAGTGACCCAGGACTTCAAAAACTTTTTCCGCATCAGAGACACTATTCGTGATCGGACCAATGATATCAAGTGAAGAGGCCATAGCCATAAGTCCGTGACGCGAGATCGTTCCATAAGTAGGCTTCAATCCCACCACGCCGCAAAATGCTGCCGGCTGACGGATCGAGCCGCCTGTGTCTGAACCAAGTGCCAGGAGTGCCAGGTCTGCCGCGACCGCTGCGGCTGAGCCCCCAGATGAGCCACCGGGTACACGAGATGTATCGACTGGATTCTTTGTCGCCCCAAATGCCGATGTCTCCGTCGACGAACCCATGGCGAATTCGTCCATGTTCGTCCGGCCAATGATAACGGCGCCCTGTGCCTTCAAGTCCGCGACAACAGTCGAGTCATACGCAGCTGTATAGTTCTCGAGAATTTTCGATGATGCAGAAGCCGTGTGTTCCTGGAATAAGATATTATCTTTGAGGGCGATAGGAATTCCGGTCAGCGCTTTCACTTCACCACGCGCGATCATTTCGTCAGCACGCTTTGCCTGTTCTTCGGCATCGGCAAAAATTTCAAGAAATGCGTTGAGTTCGCCGTTCTTGGCTTTGATATTTTCAATATATGCTTTTGTGAGATCAACCGCAGAAAACTCGCCAGACCGGAATCCAGCATGCGCTTTTTCAATTGTCATCCCTTTCAAATCAATCATTACAGAATTTTATTTACTTTGACAAAACTATCATGCGCTTGCGGCGCAGCGGCGAGCAATGTCTCCGACGTTGCTCCAGTCGGGTTCGGATTCGCATCGGCCCGGAGAATATTCTTGAGGAAAAAAGATTCTTTTACTTCCCCGATTTCTACGCCTTCAATCTGCTTCACGTAGCCCAAAATGGACTCGAAGTCTTTCAAAAAGCCCTCTGTTTTTCCTTCTGCAATATTAATTTTGGCCAATTCAGCCAGTTTCTGTATATCCTGTTCGGTCATATAACAGTAGAAGTATATACAAAAATGAGCCCATTTAAAAGGCTCTAAAATAGATAGGGGCGCCGTTGTGCGGCGCCCCAAAAGCTTCAAACCTCCATTCGTTCTTTGACGGGTGGTATTTCAACGTCGACTCCTCGATCACTGACGCAATCGCATCATTGTCTCCCACCTATTCTACACATCCAAAGAACTCCTTTTGGTCCACCGAAGGGGCTCGAACCCCGTAGACACCAGACTATGGTGTTTTACCAAAAGATGCATGGATTGCTCCGTCCACCTCCAAGTGTTGTTAGCAGCCTTCGAGAGAATCTTACGTGTTAACCGATCAAAGTCAAGAACTCTTTTTCATTCAAAATTTCTACCCTAAGTTTTATCGCATTATCATACTTCGAACCTGGATCTGCCCCAGCCACGACATAAGACGTTTCTTTGGAAACCGACGAACTGACTTTGCCCCCGAGGGATTTGATCTTTGCCTTCGCCTCGTCACGCGACATACCTGAGAGCGTGCCAGTTAGAACAAAAGTTTTCCCTGATAATGTATTTAGTATTGTGCCAGCAACTTTTTGGATTCTTAAATATTTAAGAAGTCCGTCTAACTCAAGAGAGTTTTCTTTATCAGCGAACCAATCAACGACTGATTGTGCCACTACGCCGCCGACCCCCTCAATCGCCTCAAGTTTTTCAATTTTTGCCTTTCGAACATTTGCAATTGTTTTGAATTCATCTGCCAAAAGTTCCGCCGTCTCTTCTCCGACATGCCTGATACCAAGACTGTAAATGAATTTTGCAAGACCGACATTTCGGCTTTCTTGTATCGCCTCCAAAAGGTTCTGAATGGATTTTTCTTTGAAGCCCTCGAGACCAGACAAGTCGCCCGCCTCGAGCTCAAAAATGTCTTTGCGTTCTGTCACCAAACCCTGCTCCATGAGAAACTCGACAATCTTCTCTCCAAGACCTACGATATTCATCCCCTTTTTCGATACAAAATGGATCATGCTCTCGAGCTTGATCGCTGCGTGATTTCTATCCTTCACATACCATGCAACCGACTCATCTTTACCAGCTGTCCCCTTCACGATTTCAAGGTTATGTTTTTTTGCGTACTCAGGAATACTGAACTTCTTTTCTTTACCGGTACGAAGATCAGTAAGAGCCTGAAGAACCTCAGGAATAATATCGCCCGCTTTTCGGATAATGACTGTATCGCCAATTCTGACATCGAGCCGATCGATCTCGTCCTGATTGTGCAGCGTAGCGCGAGACACGGTAGAGCCCGCCACGACGACCGGGCGCAAATGAGCGACCGGCGTCAGTGCGCCCGTACGGCCAATCTGAATAGCGATATCCTCCACCACCGTTGTCACTTCTTCCGCCGGGAATTTGTAAGCGACGCCAAAACGCGGAGACTTGGCGGTGTAGCCGAGAGTCTCGCAGATTCGCTTCGAATTGATCTTTATCACAACGCCGTCAATACCGTATTCTTCATTGCCCCTTTTTTCTACCCAAGACTCGTAGAACTTTTCGATATCGTCGATGCTTTTGCAAAGCTTATATGTCGGATTAACATTGAAGCCCTGTTCTTTTAGAAATTCCAATTCTTCTTTGTGTGTCTTGATCTTTCTGTCCGCCGCCAGGCTCGGAAACTCGATATCATAAACATAGGTCTGCAAATTTCTTTTCGCGACGGCATCAGTGTCGAGCTGCCGAAGCGTTCCGGCCGCAAGATTTCGCGGATTCGCGTACAGCGACAATCCTTCTTTCTCGCGTTCACGATTTATTTTCGCGAGCTCGGATTTTTTTATCCAAGCTTCACCTATGGCGACAAAATTCCGCTTGTCTGAAACTTTTTCCGGAATATTTCGTATGACTCTTAAATTTTCTGTTATGTCCTCGCCGATTTCGCCGTCACCCCTGGTCGCGCCCAGGACAAACTCTCCAGCTTCATAAGTAAGTACAACCTTAAGACCATCTATCTTCAACTCTACAATATAATCGAGCACATCATCTTTTAATCCACCTGACTTGTCGATGAACCTTTTGACTTTCTCTTCCCAGGCCCGAAGCTCATTAAAATCGAATATGTTGTCATACGACCACTGCGGCACGATGTGGCGAACCTTTTCGAATCCTTCCAAAATTTTTCCTCCGACTTTCTGGCTAACACTCCCTTTTGAGAGCGCGGGGAATTCCGCCTCGATATCCAAAAGCTCCCGCACCAAGGCGTCGTAAGCTTCGTCGCTTATCTCCGGGGCGTCCAAGGTATGGTAAAGCTCCGAGTGTCTCCCTATCTCTTTTTGGAGCTGTTTTTGGCGTTTTTGGGCCTCTTTTTGGGTCATCCCGATAGAAATTTAATATTAAAAACCACCCGTCCAGAATGCGTCACAAAATTTCTAACGGGACAAGTTAGGCCTTATTTTACAGCATTTTAGAGGAAATTAGTAGGTTACTTCTATAACACGTTCGACAGTTCGAGGGCCTGTTTCGCCACAAAAATGATTCGTGCCTTTTGATGTAACCCTGGTCTGGTTTGAGAGAGTCTTATCGACGACAATATCCGAGCACACATCGCCGTCCGGAGTGCTCCAGTCGATAGAAAAGGTAAAATATCCGAAGCTGTCCTGAGTTGGTATGAGGTTTTGGACAGCCCCGCAATCAATACTACTGCCTGGTCCGCCAGGATTAAATGCCGTAGGCGTTGCTTTTATGTCGTGATACAGCGCGCATTCGATTCCAGCATCGGCGGCATAGAAGCTTTTGTTCGCGTCGGTCGCGGAAGCGGTGAGAACTATCTGCTTCAGGGCAATGTTCGCCATGCCGAGCGCCATGGCGAGCACGACTGAGGCGATCAGCACGGTAAAGAGGACCACGAAACCTTTATTCTTTTCTTCTCTTAATTGTCTTTTCATAAATTAAAGGCCGATCCAGTTCAGGAGATTATATTTGTAAACGACCTTATGATCCCGGCTTCCCTGCGTCCAAGAAACTTCGGAAGTAAGGACGAATTCTTGGGCGTTCACCGCCTCGATAAATATCGTTCGTGTGAAAATTGAGGCGAATATCGAGCTGTCTTGAACTTCATAACCAAAACGACCGTTACCCGTGTTGTACGTAAGAGCAGGACAAACTCCACCAGGACACTCCAAAACGTTATTGGTCCATGGATCGATCGTACAAGCTTCGTCATCACTCCTGACGCAGCGACTCAGGTACAAGTTCCCGCCCGGCTGAACCATCTGGCTCCAGGCAACTGTCCCCTGAATACCCACGGTGTCGCGAATATTTCTGGCCATCTCCGCGCCCTCGAGCGCCAAGTAACCGGCTGTCAGCTTGTTCTTTACATAGCTCGTGTCAAAAACCCCCTGCCCTGTGATGGTAATGAGTCCAGTGATGGAAAAAGCAAAAATGGCTATAGCGACAAGCGTCTCGATAAGCGTGAACCCGCGCCTGCTTCGCAGGCTCACACAAAAATTTTTTGGTGTGTTGGTGAATCCTTTGTTTTTATGCTGAAACTTTTTCATGTTAGTTGAATGTGTTTATGTCGAGGAGTCTCTGCGACACGGTCGTCTGTAGATTGAATTCCGTCTCGGCATTTCCCATGCGAACCGTCCCAACCAAGACAATGGTTATCTTCGGCTGAACCGGAATAGATTCATTCTCGGCGCCCGTGACCCAAAAACCAGATTTTTCCGTATCGATGTCTATCTCCGCCGGCGTAATGGCGATCAATTCTCCTTCATCATATGAATCCATTTCTTCGGTTTTTTTGAAAATCGTGCCAACGCTATCGTTCGGTTCGTAAATAAAGTAGACAATCTGATTAGTCTCGTCGTTTGGGTCATAGTTCCAATACGGCTCAAAAGCGATACTCTTGCAATTTTCTCCGTCTTGAGTTGCTTGATTTGCGATGTCGGCCAGGCCGATAGATGTCAGCGTTGCCTCATTGCAGACAAAATAATCACCGAGCCTCATTGAGCGCGCCATGTCTTCCATAATGAAAGAGAGGTTGTCGACAACGCTCCGCATGGATTGAGTCTTTCTGTGGGTAGAATTAACCCCGAGTATCGCCCCAATGCCGATAACCATGATGATGGTAAAAAGACCGATAGAGATCATGACCTCGACGAGTGTAAATCCGGCCTTTAATTTTATGTTTATCAATCGCATAATTATTGGATACTAATATAACCCGATTCCCAGATGGCGATATACTTGTGCCTCCCTCCTGGACTCGATATGCGGATATAAACATTCTCCTTCGGATCATCGGTTCCGGTCATGCGGATGTTCGCGTTTGAACGCGGTCTAGTGAAAGATATGTAAGCCCTGTCTGACTCCACGCCGTCGCAGTCATCATCGACTTCGATCGTGTCAAATTCAAAGCAGATGAGGTCGATAAATTCCCCGCCGGTAATAATTATCTCTTCGAGGCATTCTGACTCTAAATCCGATCCGCATGGAGGAAGATATGTGCCGCCGCCCTCGAAGTCATTCATATCTTCATAATAATCGCTGTCGTCCTGCAGGCCCTTGTTGAAATAATAGAATAACTTATACGCGTTCGCCGGATCTTCGATATTGAAAGCGACGCCGAAGCTTGGCTTCCAACCGATAGGCGTCCCCCCGCTTTGGTTTACAGAAAGCTGCGGCAGACGTCCGGAAACAGCGTCAGTCTGAGCGCGTTTTATCTGGAGAGCGATATTTTGCGCCAAATTTTTTAAATTCACGTTCTCCGAGAAATCTCGATAGTTAAAGAGAACCGTTGAAGCGATGGCGCCGAAAATGCCGAGCACGACGACAAGCTCGACAAAGGTCATTCCTAAAAATTTGAATTTATTGTTCTTGTTTATCACAAAAGATTGGCGAAAAAGCCGGCGATGCTGTTCATGTCGACATTATACAAGAAAGCGATGGCGAACCCGATGATAATGAAGGGGCCGAAGGCTATGGCGCTGTTCATTTTCTTGTTACCGTGGACCATGAGGGCAATTCCCGCGATGGCGCCGAGCCAGAAAGCGAGCATGAGACCCGCAAACCCGCGCGAAATTCCCGCGAGCCAACCGAGCGGCAAAAGAAGCAACACGTCACCAAAGCCCATTCCCCGTCCCTGAGTCATGTGCCAGATAACGAAGGCCGGAAGCGCGACCAATGGTCCCGCGAGGATCATCCAAATGTTTGGGACCATCAAGCATTCAAAGAGCGGCCTGTGCCAAACAAGCCCCGCCACCCCGAGACCAATGAGAGGATACAGAAAATTATCCGGAATCATCTGGTGGTACCAGTCGTAGACGAAAACCAGAATGAGGAATGAGAATACCGCGAACCAGAAGATCAGATTAATAATGAAGGCGTAAGGGTGCGCGTAAAGGAGCGGTAGGAACTTGATCCCGATGAACATGAACATAAAGCCGGTTCCGGCTTCGACCAAGGGGTACTGCCAAGAGATCTTCGCTCCGCCGTGGCGCGTCCGGCCGCCTTGGATAAGGAAAGAGATAATGGGAACCAATTCGTACCAGTGAAGCGTCTTACCAGTCACGGCGCACTTCGAACGTCCGCCAAGTCCCCTACCCGTGCCGTGCCGACAGATTACCACGTTCAAAAAACTTCCGATGATCGTGCCGAATGCGAAAATAAGTATGAGAATAAGAGTTTCCATTGCCTATATTGTAACAAAACAAGCCCGCTAAGCGGGCCTGTTTTGAACGAAGCTGTTGATTGCGAAACTCTGTTAAACGCAGGTAAAGTATTGATTGTTACCATCAATACTGACCGCGCTAACTGGAGTTGTGCTGTTTATGAATTCTCCGGCAAACCCAGAAGAATCGACACAAAAATACTGTCCATTATTGAGCTGGACCAGCGCGCCCCAGCTGATAACGTTGGACTCGCAGCTTGTCGGAGTACCTGTCTCCTCTGCCGCCGCGGTCAAGAGAGACTGAATTTCTGGGTGACTGCTTGATCCTCCTACGCAGAAATCGAGATAGCTGTCGTTGCTGTTATCATAATAAATCTCGGCTGCGGCCCTGAGACTCGAGAGTGATCCTTTTGCTGAAGCATCCCTGCCCTTCTCGCGAGCTTGATTCAAAGAAACTAACACAATGGAAGCGAGTATTCCAATGATCGCAACAACGACGAGAAGTTCGATGAGAGTAAATCCTTTTAATCCTTTATTTTTTGAAGAATACATATAATTATTTATGAAGATACGCAAACATGGTGCCCGCCCGGATCTAACCCGAGACCTCCCACCTGATTACCACCAGGCAAATAGTCACCGGCAAAACCGCTGGAATCCACGCAGAACGCAAACTCGTTATTTAAGATAATCCTGGAGGCAAAACTGATATCATTTGATTCACATTCTGGAGATTGGCCGGTCTCTTCAGCTGCGGCATTCAAAAGTGATTGCACCCCTGCGTCTGTGCTAGAGCCGCCCGCGCAGAATCCGTCGTATGATTCATTGTGATTGTCAAACCAAATTTCCGCCGCGGCTCTGAGAGAGGACATTGATCCTTTTGCTGATGCGTCCCTACCCTTCTCGCGAGCTTGATTTAATGAAACCAAGACTATGGAAGCCAAGATACCGATGATGGCGACCACGACGAGAAGTTCAATAAGTGTGAAGCCTCTATTAGATTTATAAATCATGCCAAAATATTATTTATAATTAATCATAAAATTATAGCACACTTGTTATTTAACAATCACAACTTATAAACAAAAGCCCCGCACGGGGCTTTTGTTTATAAGTAATTAGATTTGCTCTAACTAAGGGAAGCACTTTGTTGAGCCATCTGCTGGAACAGGAAGTGGCAGAGTGGGATTAGTAGGACTAAACTCCCCGGCAAAGCCAGATGAATCTACACAGAAGTAGCGGTTCGTACTTAACTGGTCCCAAGCGGCAAACTGCAGCGCTGAGTCATAACATTTGGCTGGATAAGTGGTGCCTGTTTCTTGATCGGAAGCCTGAAGAAGTGATGCTGCTCCTCCTGTTGACGGGACACAGAAACCTACATAGGATCCGTTATGATCGTCATACCAAATCTCTGCCGCTGCCCTGAGACTCGAGAGGGATCCTTTAGCTGAAGCGTCGCGACCCTTTGCCCTGGCGCTATTCAAGGAGACGAGCACGATGGAAGCCAATATACCGATAATGGCAACGACGACCAGGAGCTCGATCAATGTAAAACCTTTCTTAGATGTAAATTTCATATTAAAACTACTTGTTAATGCTTATAAATTAATGGAATCATTATAACACGCCACACTGTTGCCTATCCTGCCCCCAGATAAACCTGTGGATTACTCTTAGGTGATGGAACTCGCAATATTGTAAATCGGCACCAAAATGGAAGTAAGGAGAACGCCGACACCGACGCCGAGGAGCACGATCATGGCCGGCTCGATAAGGCCGACAAGGGTATTCACGGCGTCGTCCACTTCCCGGCTGTAGAAGTCGGAGAGAGTTTTGAGAATGGACCCGAGGCTTCCGGTTTCTTCGCCGACTTTAATCATCTGGACCATGATGGCCGGGATTTCGGGATGTTTACCCATAGCATCCGAGAGGCTCGATCCAGACTTAACAGCATTCTCGGCGTCTTTTAAGATATTCTTATAAACATAGTTCCCGACGACATCTCCGGTAATCTCAATTGCGCGAATGATAGAAATACCGGATGAGAGCATGGTGTTTAGGTTATCCGAAATACGGGAGAGGTACATCTTTCGATAAAGATCACCGATGAACGGGACCGAGATTTTCCATTTGTCGAGATAGGTCTTGCCGTTCTCATTTCGGCGGAACCACCAAAGATAAAGCGCCATAATGACGAAGAACATGGCGACAAAGATTCCATAGTTAACCAAGAATTCAGATATCCCTATAATCATGCGGGTGTAAATCGGCACTTCTTGTCCGGACTCGAGGAGAAGCTCGGATAGATTCGGGATAACCATGATGAACATGAGGATCATGACGGAGATGAAGACAACAACAACGAATGCCGGATAGATGAGGGCGCTTCGGGTCTTCGAAGTCAGCGCGTATTGGCGATCCAGATATTTGGCCAGGTATTCAAAAGTGTCATTGAGCTTTCCTGATTCTTCACCAGCTTTGATCATGTTCACGTAAAATTCGGAAAAAGTGTCCGGATGCTTGGCTAAGGCGTCAGAAATCGATGATCCCGCCTGAAGGTCGTCGCCGATTTCACGAAGCTGGGCGCCGAGCATCTTGTTCTCAGCGTTTTCAGAGAGGAGTGTAAATGCTTTCAGGGCCGAAACCTGCGAGGAAAAAAGCGTCGCGAGCTGACGAGACATGATGACGATGTCCCGAAGGGGCACGCGAGAAAGGAATGTACCTGTGAGGAATGATTTTTCTTGTTCGCCCCGAAGATTGACGACAATAAGTCCGCGGCGCTGGAGCGCGGAAATGGCCACAGTTTTATTCAGGGCATCAATAGTGCCGTCTTTCTTCTTTCCCTCTTGGTCTAAGGCTTTGTAAGTAAATAACATAAATTTTATAGTAGCGCGTCAAAAGCTTTCTTGTTAAAGGCATGATGACGGGCGTCATCGACTGTAATTTCTCCCTTTCGAACCAGATCGAGGAGCGACTGATTCATATCAATCATGCCGTTTTCCGAACCGGTTTCAATGAGAAGATCTATCTCGTGCGTTCTGTTCTCGCGAATAAGGTTCGCCACAGCCTTGTTATTGACCAGAAGCTCGTAAGCCGGCGCGAGTCCCCCATTCGTTCGCGGAATGAGACGCTGGGAAAAGATACCGACCAAAGAGTTCGCAAGTTGGGACCTGGCTTGATCCTGCTGCTCCGGCGGATACGAATCGATGATGCGATCGATGGTCTGCGGCGCGTTGTTCGTGTGGAGAGTCGAGAACACGAGGTGTCCGGTCTCGGCGGCCGTGACGGCGGCGCTGATGGTGTCGCGGCTACGCATTTCGCCGATCATGAGAACATTGGCGTCCTCTCGAAAAGCGGACTTGAGAGCCGTGGCGAAATCTTTGGTATCAATGCCGACTTCGCGCTGATCGATGATGGACTTCTTTGACTCGAAAAGATACTCGATCGGCTCTTCGATAGTGATAATATGTTCTGCGCGCTCGGTATTAATTATGTCAATTAGCGCGGCCATGGTAGTCGACTTTCCCTGCCCAACCGGTCCGACAATAAGGAAAAATCCTTGGCGCAGACGGACAAAATCTTTCAAAGCCTGTGGCAATGAAAGCTCTTCGAGTGTTTTTACTTTTGGAATAAGACGAAGCGCAATAGCAACCTTACCCTTTTGGAAATACGCATTGCCGCGAAGACGCGCTTCTCCTCGCCAATCATAGGCAAAATCGACTTCCTGATTTTCGCGGAAGAGAGCGAGCTTTTCTTCATTCCCAAGCATATGCTCAAGCATTCCCGTCACCTCCTCTTCGGTCATCTCAGCCTCTTTGACGATTCCAAGGAGCTGAGTGGTGATACGGACCATCGGGACACGACCGACCGCAAGATGCAGATCGGAGCCATTGCCGATAACGACTTGTTCTATGAGACCGTCAATTTTTTGTCCGTAATCCATCCCGTTAGAGATAGCAAATCTTTTAGATTTGCGTATCTTTTATAATATTTTGTAAATAATTTACGACCGAGGCTCTTGGATTCATTGTAATTAATTCTAACACAAACATCTCTAACGGGATTAAAACTTATATATTTCTGTCATCGGAATGTCGCCGCGGAGCGCCTTCATAATGGCGTCTTCTCTCATGGTTAGCGTGCCTTTCTTTCGGAGGAGCTTGTAAATATCAAGCTCCGTCGGCGTTTTCAAAATGACTGATTCAACTTCCTTGTCGACCGGAAACATTTCGAAAACAGCCATTCGACCCTTGGTACCAGACGGACAAGTTGGGGACGGTACTGTCTTAAACATTTTATCACTTATTTTTATTTTCGACTTGAATTCTGCCGGCAAATCCTCGAATTGCTTTTCGATCATGACTTTCGTCGCCTCGTCGATCGGAACTTCTTGGCGCGAGTCGGCGCAAGTCTTCTTGGCCAAACGTTGTGCGATGGCGAGGACCAACGTCGGCGCAATAAGGAAAGGATCGACGCCCATGTCTATGAGACGCGGAATGGCGCCAGCGGCATTGTTAGTGTGGAGAGTCGAAAGCACCAAGTGACCCGTAAGCGCGGCCTGGATCGCGAGCGCAGCGGTTTCTTTGTCGCGGATTTCTCCCACGAGGATTACGTCCGGGTCTTGACGAAGAATGGAGCGGAGTCCGGAAGCGAAAGTGTAGCCGATCTCCGGCATGACCTGAGACTGATTGACGCCGTCCACATGGTATTCAACCGGATCTTCCAAGGAGACAACGTTCTTTGATTCCCTGTCGATAGCGTTAAGCATGGCGTAAAGCGTGGTGGTCTTACCGGAGCCGGTCGGACCAGTGATGAGCACGATGCCGTAAGGGATATTGATAACATTTTTGACCATCTCGAGATGCTCCGGCGACATATCGAGGTCCTCAAGATTTTTGATTCCGTGTTCGGAGTCAAGGATACGCATCACAACTTTTTCTCCGTAATAGGCGGGGAAAGTTGAGACACGAAGATCAATCTTCCTGCCGTCAATTTTGGCACTGAATCCGCCATCTTGGGGTTTTCTTTTTTCGTCAAGCCGAAGCTTCGCTAGAATTTTTATACGCGCGACTACTCCGGAGTTAACATTAAGCGGCAAGGTAAGCGAAGTATGCAGTTCGCCGTCCACACGGAAACGTACTTTCACCTCTTTGCCAGTGTTCTCTATATGGATATCAGAAGCGCCGCCTTCGACAGCGTGGCGAAGTATGACCGCCACAACTTTTATTATCGGAGCTTCTTCAACGATCTTTTTTTCATCAATAGATTCCGCGTCATTCTCATGGTTTAGAGCCTTATCGTCTCTGGCCAGAGTATCTGCTTTTGAGAGCTCAGTATCAAGATCCGAAAGCGCTTGATCAACTTCACCTGATAGGCCTTTGTAGTTGGCCAACAGTTCTTCGAAGTTCCTTTTCGATATAACAAAAAGCTTATAAGGCATTTCGTTTCTAGATGATATAAATTGGAGAGCGTCCAGAGAGTCGGTTCGGGCAGGATCAACAATGCCGACCTCTAATACTTTGTCTTTAAGACCAACCGGAATAAACCCATACTGACGCGCCGAATCTTCGGAGATGTATTCGAGAATTTTTGGATCAACCTCTTTCGGGCCAATAGACTTTGACGGGATACTAAAGAATTTTGATTTGAAAGCCAGGAGCGTTTCTTCGGCAATATCAGTCTCTTTTGCCAAAGCTTCATCAATATCTCCGGCATAATTCTTGCGTGCAAGATTAGAAATCTTCACCGCGAGCTCTCGCGTCAAAAGACCCTCCTCGACAAGTCCTTCGAGGAAATTCATGTTAGCTGTTATTAGGAGCTGGTAATTGACCGTTTGGTATCGGAGTGACGTTCAGCTCTCCTTCGACTGGGTCAGGAGCGTCAGGCTGAGTGCCGTCGGCGTCAAACGGCGCGAAAGGATTCGGCCGGCCTTCGTTCCCCGGCTGGACCAGGATGATAGTAAAGTCTTCCAAAGACTGAAATGAGAGACTAGAGAAAATCTCGTCATCAAGCTTTATGGCCTGTAGATTAACGAGCTGGTTGATGAATTCTTGGCCGATCTGACTGGCTTCGACAGTGCTCTGCGGTTGGGGATTAACTATGGTCGAGACCGGATTACCGGAACTGGTCTGCAGACCATTTGCACCCGGAGTTGCTGCTGGGGCTTTAGTCTTTCCGACAAACATAACCACAACAAGGACGATGATGATCGCTATGACTCCGAAAATTAAGATATTTTTTAAAGTCTTGCTCATGTTAATCCTTTAAACGATATGTATTAATGCGGAATAAATATCTGTAATCATCAGTATACTTCTTATCCTTCTCTGAAGTTCCCGGCGTAAAAGAGATGGTGTTGATATCGATGAGGCGCAGACTTCTTTCCATTAGCTCCATGAAAGCGACAAAGTCTGGATATGATCCCTCGACGGAGAATTCAAGCTCAAAAGCTTCATAGTCTTTATTATCATCTTCCCCGGCGGTGCGGCCGGTTCTGTTTCTGGTAGATGTTGCCGGAGTATTGCCGGCTGCGCTCGCCTGACCGGAAGCGGTGTTATTTGCTGGTGTCGTCGTGGCGTTAGGAGATGTGGCGGCATCTTGTGCCCCCTGATCCAGGAATTGCTCAGGCTCAAACTCAACGTTCTTAACGATTATGCCGCGCTTTGAAGCCTCTTCCTGAATTTCCAAGATGAGCTGAATGTTATCGACGGTGTTCGGAAGCATTTTTTCAAGCTTGTTAATGTCCGCCGCAGCAAAACTATTGTATTTAGTCGTCAATCGATCACGTTCTTTCTGAAGATTGGCTGAATTCTCAAGAGCTTGGTTATAAACTTCGGCCTCGGCCTGTAAAAGTGTAATGTCATCATAAATCGGACTGGTGATGAGGAAGAAGCCTCCGATGCCGACGCCGATCAAAGCTAGAGGGAGTAAGAATCTCATGGCATTAGTGGATTAGGATTAACGGTATCAGGCGTGGTTTCTACTGTCGGAACAATCGCCGCTTCAGCCTCTCCGGCGAGCGAAGCTTCGCGTTCCAGATATGATTCATATAGAACGAGAGACTTGTCGACAGAAAAAGTTAGAGCAAAATCGACATTGCCGTTCTGGTCCAGCGTGAAGTCTGAGAAAATAGGATTCTTGATGAACTTGTCGTCGCCGAAGAGATCCGCCTGGAGGGCGATATAGTTGTAGCCTTTGGCCTCGCCGGTCATGATGACGTCAACCAAGTTTTTGTTCTCTTCGTTAAACTCATAAGAGAAGTCGCTATAGCGAACAGTCGGCAGTGTGATCTCGCCGATAAGCGCAAAGATCGGCGAAACAACGACATGATTGTCGAGTATTTCCGTTGCGGCGCGCATTCTCTTATCTAAAACCTGAAGTTCAGTTATGAGAGATGGTTCAAAAGCTCCGCGGGCGCGTTCGAGAGAGACTTTATACTCGGCGACACGATCAATAAGGGAGCCTCTGTAAAAGTATGTTGCGCCAGCGGCCAATATGGAAGCAATGAATATGATGAGGGCGATAAGATTAAAGGCGCCAGAAAGCCCGCCACCAGAGTGAGCTGTCGCCGCTTTCTCGATGATCGGCTTTTTCGGCACGAAAGATGTCTGGAATTCTTTGTCCATTACAAATATTTCGCCACTTTAATTTTTACCAAATAATGTACGACCATATTCCCTATCAATTACATAAATATAGCACGTTCCAACAATGCGCTATCCACATTTAGCGAAGTTTTCGAAGTGCAAGACCAGCGGCGACTGCAAATTCGGGACCAGACTCAGCCAACACGCCTTCGAGAAACGCCGGGGCCTCTATTCGCTCAAAAGGATTGCCCATGATAATCTCTGCGCCAAATTTTTCCTTCGCTTTTGGCATCATGCCCTTCAACATAACTCCTCCTCCACATAGAATAACTTTGCTAATGCTCTTATTATACTTCTTCTCATAGTTAAGAACCACATTCCCGGCCTCAAAAAGTATGTAATCGAGAGCTGTGGCTACAACGCTCTGAGCTTTTGGATGCTTAAGATTTTCAAGAACGCCATATTCTCTTTTCATAACCTCTGCATCATGAAAGGAAACGCCAAGTCCCGTAACCAAGGCGCTGGTAATGTCATGAGAACCGCGATTTATGATATGAAAATCCTGGATGACGCCACGGTCCACTATCGAAACTTTTGTTTTCGAGGCGCCTATGTCGAGAAGCATATTCGTACCAAGGTCCTGCCCCAAAGTGGAACGAACTGACGAGAATATTTCGATCTCAAAGAAATCTGTATCGAGCTTCGCATCCGCTACCAAGCCTTTGTATTTGTCGAGAGCTTCGTTATGAATGGCCGCGACCAACACTTTCGTCTTTTCTTCTTTAATCTCCGCCGCTGTCGGTCTCATGGAGTCGTCAGTGAGTTCGTCAAGGGGACGTTTAGGCACAAGCCACCAATCGATTGCAACTTCAGTGATTGGGACAGGGATGTAACGACGCGCTTCGTTGTAAATTATGCTTGGCACTTCCTTCTCCCCAACCGCGCCAGGAAGCTCGACCAAAAAAACAAGTGAGGCAGAGGCCGGGATAGACATGGCTGAGTTTCGAGTTGTAATGTTTGCTTCTTTAAATAGATCTTCGAGCGCCTTCACCAAAGATTCTTCGGGAGCGGCGATGACCTGTCCAACCTCTCCTCCAGCAAATGGCGCAATTGAGATAGATCCGTACGTTTCAATTACGGCCTTGCCTCCTTCTTTTTTAAGCTGGACGATCTTTATGGCAGATGCCCCGATATCAACACCAATAACACTGCCGCCTTTATTCGACTTCAAGACTTCCCCGAGCTTTCCCATCAGGCCTTTGAATACGTTGTCCATCATATATAGTAAAATTATATCACAATAAACCCTCTCAAACGGGCAATTTGTTGATAATCATGAAGAGTTTTTGGCGAAAAATCTTGGATATATTTTTTCCGAAACGTTGCATTAACTGTCGGCAATTTAGGGCTTATCTTTGTAGTGAGTGCGCGGCTAAACTCCCCTACTGCGAGAAAATAATCCCCTCTTGGATTATTTCGATATGGAGCTATAAGGATCCGCGAATAAAGCGTCTCCTCTGGCAATTCAAATTTGAGAACAAATTCTCGATCGCCGAAGACCTGGCTGTCTTTGCCGCAGACCATCTCATTGCCGAACTGGCCGACCGGGCAATATTTGAAAATATTACCGACATCACTTTAGTTCCCATACCCTTGTCGAAGAAAAGCCGAAAGGCGCGCGGATACAATCAGTCGGAAATTTTGGCAAAAGAAATAGCCCGAGGACTTGGCGATGGCTACAAAACCCGGGACCTTCTCATGAAAGTCAGAGACACGGAAACCCAGCATTCAATAAAAAATCGCCGTACACGTCTCCAGAATCTCCGCGGAGCTTATGCAGCCAAGAACTCCGAAGAGGTCGCCGGCAAGAATATTCTTCTCGTCGACGACATCACCACGACCCATGCGACGCTCGTCGAAGCTCGTCGGGCGCTACGCGAAGCTGGAGCCAGAAAAGTGCTGGCGTTTACGATCGCGCATTGAAACGAAGAAGCCCCGCTTGCGCGGGGCTTCTTCTAATTATTTTTATTACTGTGGAAGTACCGACTCTTCATCTGCAGAATCTCCAGTGTTGCCGGAGCATGCCTTTAGAATGTCAGAGAGTTCTTCCTGCGCTTCGGGAGAAGCTGTAACCGCTGAAGGGTTAGCCGCTCGCCATGTAGCCAAATCATCGCTACACTTTCGAAGCGTCGCTGTGGCTTCTTCGAGTCCCGACGAGGCTTCTTTATTATTTGTCATTATGAGAAGCACTGCCAAGATAACCGCAATAATCGCAAATACCCACGTCGCCACCTTGTAATTCTTTAGTTCTTTTTCCATGATTTTAGAGTTTAAGTGGTAATGGGAGCTTCCGCCCTCATTATACTCTTATTGAAGGACTTAGGAAAGGTGCTTTGAAACGAGCTTTGTCATCTCAAACATTGAAACTGTCCCCTTGCCGCTGAAGACCTTTTTGAGGTTTGCGTCAGCATTGATGTTTCGCTTGTTCTTCTGATCCTGGAGGCCGTTCTTCTTTATGTATGCCCAGAGAGCCTTTACAACTTCAGAGCGAGCCATTGGCCCCTTCCCGACTACAGCCGCGAGATCTGCGCTGATAGTCATCGGCTTCATGAAAGCGCTGTTCGCCTTCTTTGCTCCTCCAGCCTTCTTGACCGCCTTCTTTGCCGCCTTTGGTGCCGCTTTCGCCACTTTCTTTTTTGCTGCCATAATATTCTTAAAATTACTACTTATATAATGCTTGTAATTATACACTATTCCCCTCGTAAAAACGCAAGTCTTCCCACCGAAGCGCCTTTGTGGCTTTTCCCCGCCTAAGGTATGATGTCCCCATGAGAGGATTACTCGAAATGTTTTTGGAGCTTATTATGGCGCCCTTCACGATCTTTTTCGGCGGCAGCCATCACGATAAAAAGTAGCTACAGGACGCTATCTATCAAATCAAATACTTCCTCTTGAGCTTCAGGCGGAGGAACATCTTCCTTTTCTGGATAGGCCTCTTGGAGTTCGTGAAGTTTTACTTTGAGTTTTTCCAATCTCTCATACATTTTTTCATATTGTCCTTCCTCGAATTCCGGTCTAGCATTTTCTGAAAGATATAACTCTAATTGAAAAGCGATACTCTTGGCGCAGCTAACCCAATTATTCTGCGTCCTATTAAATTCTTCCTTTACCGATTCTCTGGCCCGAGAAATCACATCCCTCGCTTCCTCGATCCTGGATCTTCTCGGCTCTTGTGGCATGTGTTCCATAGGTTAATTATACCGATAATAGAAAATCCTGCGCCATCTTTAAATCTTCTGGTTCATTCACAGCCTGCCATTTGTTAAATGTAAAAGCCTTCAAAGGATACCTTTTCAGGTTAGCAAATAATGTTTGAGGGAGTCCAATTTCGCCTTCTTTCGTCTCTACGGGATCAAAAGAAAATATTTCTGATGTCAGAAGATGGAATCCGTTAGAAAAATTATCTTCTGTAAATTCTCCTTCATCCTTGTTATGACGCCTAAAGCCACTTACATATCCATTTATGCTATCGATTCCAAGATAGCTCCATCGCATCACAGCCCTCGTCACGCCGATTCCCGGCACACCTTGAGACATGGCGGCTATCACATCTTCTTCAAGTAAAAGATCATCACAATTTGTGACACAAAAAACTTCCTGACCGACTACTTCTCGAACCAAAGTAAGGGCGCCGAAAGTTCCCTTCGGAGATTTGATCCCTTGAACAAAATAAGAAACCGGGTGACCCTCGTATAAATCTTTAAAATGATCTCTTATCTTGTGCCCCGTCTCGTTATTAATAACAAATATTATTTCCGAAACATGCGAAAGGTAAGGATGAAGAACATGCTCAAGAAGAGGTTTCCCTGATATCTCAATCATACCCTTTGGCGTATCTTTCGTAAGCGGATAAAATCTTGTGCCTTTTCCCGCGGCCAGAACAATTAGTTTCATGAATTTTTTATGGTCTCAAGCACTAAGTGCCTCACCTCTGTGGGGTGTTCGACTTTTTCTTTGACATACTTCGCAACGGCTTCGGCACAATAGACCGATCGGTGTCTCCCACCAGTGCAGCCAAAATAGAATGAGATATTTTTGTAACGATCCTGCTTCTCCAAATACTCAGACAAGGAAATATCGACCAGAGCTTTTATGGGCCGAAGGAAACTTTCTATATCAGCTTGTTTTTCCAAGTAGTCTATGACATCCAAATCAAAGCCCGTTTGTGTCTGCATTTCCGCTATCCTGCCCGGATTCTTTAGTGGCCGGCAGTCGAAAACATACTGAAGCTCGTGCCGCTCTTGCGCCACAGGAACTTCCGAATATTCAAATGAAAAGCTATATATCTTTATCATGTTTTTTATTAAAATTTTCTTTAGCTGACAATACGGCACTAGTTAGACTCGGAAGCACAATACCATAGTCTGCTTTTGCAGTATCGAGGACTTGTTTCAGATTATTAAGCGCATAAGGAATGCTCTTCAGGAAATATTCTTTCTTACCCTCTAGCCCAGCGATACCGTATGAACCTATGGACTGAATAAGCCTGATAACACCGATTACGCAAAAGTCCTTCATAAACTTTTCTTTGTCGAGCTCTGGATGGCTTTGCAAGAAATATTCCACGAGCGATGCTCGAAGTTCATCCGAATAATCAAGCTGAGACTGATACAAAAGTGAAGCCAGGTCATAATGAAGCGGACCCCTCCTCGCTCCCTGGAAATCTATCATCACGTATCCTCTCTCTGTCACAAGAATATTTCTCGTTTGGAAATCACGGTGCATAAGAGCATATTGTTCATCTCTAATCTCAGACACATTTTTAATTAATAAATTCAGATCTTCTTCCAAGGATTTTTTGTCATAGCTTACGGCTAGATTCAAAAGAAAACTTTTCTTGAATCTCTCAAAATCGCGCTTAATCTCCTCGGTATCAAAAGATGGATATGGATATGACTGATTAAAATCCCAACCTTCACTACCCTTCTTCTGAAACGAAACGACAAGGTCTACGGCTTTCTCTAAAAGAGGCTGATAAGAATCTTTGGAAGAATTTTTTATCTTCTGGAATAAATCTTCGCCAGAAAAATATTCTTGAAGGTAACAAGAGTAATCTGCTGTCGAGCCATAAATCTTTGGAACCGAAATGCCTTTCGCCAATAAGTGTCTCCCGAGCTCGATGAACGCTTGATTCTCTCGGGGATCCTGACCCACCGCGCCAAGGGCGGTATTCTTTTCTGATTCCATTTTAAAATATTTTCGCGATGAGCCGTGGGCGCTTAGGGGAGCCGTGGAAACAGACGTTTCGTCAGACCAGACCTCAAAAAGCGTTGCTAGCCTTTTCTCGCTGGACTCTTCGGCGGCGCGGACAAATCTTTCGGCAATGGAACCCGGATCAACTATTGCCTTCCCCACTACCACACTCTTTGCGCCAAGCCGGAGCATTTCTTGCATCTCAGCCGGAGTCACTATGCCGCCTTCGGCAATAAAAGGAATATTTTTAGAACCAAGAAATTTTACGAGTTCAATATGACTTTCCCAATCCCCACCTTCCCGAGTCTTCGCCTGAACAAATGTGGTCAAGACAATGTCCGCACCACACCCCATAGCTTGTACCGCCTCTTCTTCAGTACCAATATCACAGCCAATGAAAATATCCGACTCATTTTTGATTCGAGATATGAGCTGCCTGAGAGAATCCTCTTCATGAAGTTTGGCGCTGCCGTCAATTACAATCATATCCGGGCCAGCCGCTATTATTTCTCTCGCGCTATGGATATCTGGCGTTACCCAACCAGATGTTGGCGACCCTTCTCTTACTACCTTTTTTGTACCGATAACAAAAACATGCGGAAATTTTTCTTTCGCATATTTTATATATTCTGCGCCACTAAGGCGTAGACTCTCGACCCCAGCATAAACAACAGAATCTATTATTTTTTTAATTACATAAGGATCTCCAGTAAATGGCTGTCCGGCCCTGATCTGACATGAGATGGTTAGTTTGGGAAAGTTACTCATACAAGCAAAATGGAAAGATGGTGCATCAGATTTGTGAAATAAATATTGGCAAATGAAAACTTTTAATTCTTTTTTGATACCCCTGCAACAAACGATTTTATTCGATTTGCTAGCTCTTTAAGTTTCCCCATATCAGCATTCGGACCCCCTGCTGAAGAAATCCATCCTTCATATCTTTCAAACCAATGTTCCTGCCCAGAAAGATATTGTTTCCATTGTCCAAGTTTCATGTGTTCAGTGCCATGCATTGGAACGAGCTTTATATGAGCGTGGTCAATACCCGTTCCTTCCATAATCAAGCCAACACGTCCGACATCAGGATAAAAGTCCTCCAATATTTTTGCCACCTTTTTTGTTGTCAAAACAAACCTCGCTAATACCTCATCAGACATTTTGAGAACATCACTACCAAAGTGCTGCTTAGGAATTACACAAGAGAATCCTTCGGTATTAGGATCTATCGAAAGGAACGCAAGAAATTCATCATTCTCCCAAAAAATAGGGGCTGGAATATTCCCGCAGACTATCTCACAGAAAATACATTTATTATTTTCAGTTTTTTCATCATATACACCCATATTTACAATCTTAACTTAAATATCACTTCCAAGGTAATGTGGTTAATAATTATTAGATTTTTAATGCGGTGTCTGTTTGAAAATATCCGAACGGAACTCTCTGGGCTCGGCGGGCGGAATTCCCCCCACACCCCCCTTCCGCCCGCCTCGCCTTGAATCGGAGCGGAAAGGCAGACTGCCAAAGAACCTGTCAAAAATGTCGGCTCGAACTTTATGAAGGCCAGAAGCGGACTTTTCTTTACTGAATTGAAATAAATCATAATTTTTGATAGTATGATAATGAAAGTATATCAAATCATTTTAATACTATCAAGATACTGCAAGTATGGCAACTGAACCAAATATCGGCGAGAACATAAAGAAACACCGAACAAAAACGGGGCTTTCACAAGAGGATTTTGCCCAAAAGTCCGGGGTGAAATATACAACCCTTACAAAGATTGAGAGTGGGGTTATTAAAAAACCATCTGTTGTTTTGGTGGCAAAAATTGCGAAAGCCCTCGGTGTTTCTATTGAAGAACTATTAAAATAGATTTATGAAAAACAATTTTCAAAAAATTGAATATGCAAAAAATACTGCAAATTGGGAAAAGTGGAAATTCGAATACCAGTACGGAGCATTTTATATTTTCCCGCCAAATGGGGTTATTGAGCCTATAGATGAATTGAGACAAAAATTCGACCCAAAATCTGCTGATTATTGCCAAGCGCACATTAGTTTGAGTGAACCTCTTAACAATCCATTAACCGATGAACAGCTCACAGAATTAAAAGAGGCTTTATCTCTTGTTCAACCATTTGAAATAAAATATGGCCCATTACGAAGCTTCCCTCCTTATCCTGGAGTTTGCTACACGATAACTCCTGGAAAAGAATTTTTTGACTTGCGAAAAGCAATTCATTCCACTTCGATATTCGCAGGAAATCCACTGACTCGAAAAGATCGTGAGCCACACATGACCATCGCGGAATTTATTACTGTAGAACGCACAGAGGAGTTGTTGAAAGAGTTGCAAGGAAAGGTTCCGGAAGGTACGTTTCAGTGTGGCTCGATTGAATATGCTGTTCCGAATGACGAATTTTATTTCGAGAGAGTTATGACGATCCCAATTGGGTCAAAATAATTTGCCGCCAAAGAAAAACTTGAAATCGTCCTTTCCGCTCCGGTTCAAGGCGAGGCGGGCGGAAGGGG
>CAZPVH010000008.1:0-17248 GCA_964589975.1 uncultured Candidatus Saccharibacteria bacterium
AGCTGTTACGCTATCTTTAAAGGATGGCTGCTTCTAAGCCAACCTCCTCATTGTCAATGGAACTTCACATCCTTAGTTTGCACTTAATCTAGTTTTGGGACCTTAATTGTAGATCTGGGCTGTTTCCCTTTTGACTGATGGAGCTTCGCCCCCATAGTCTAACTGCCAAGCTCTTTATCTACGGTATTCGGAGTTTGGTAGGATTAGCGATGTTTCCACCTGTCCAATCCTTCCAGTGCTCTACCCCCGTAGGGAACGCTTGACGCTAACCCTAAAGCTATTTCGGAGAGAACCAGCTATTACTAAGTTCGATTAGCTTTTCACTCCTTACCACAAGTCATCCGATAGTGTTGAACGGCTAAACGGTTCGGGCCTCCAGGAGTCTTTCGACCCCCTTCACCCTGCTCATGGTAAGCTCACTTAGTTTCGGGTCTTATACATACTACCGGCGCACTTTTAATACTCGGTTTCCCTGTGGCTCCACCCTTTTGGGGCTTAGCCGAAGCAGTATACATAAACTCGTTGGCTCATTCTTCAATAGGCACGCTGTGACGGATATAAATACCCGCTACAACTCTTTGTAAGCATATGGTTTCAATTCTATTTCACTCCCCTCTCGGGGTTCTTTTCACCTTTCCTTCACAGTACTTGTTCACTATCGGTCATAAAATGTATTTAGCCTTACCGGTTAGTCCCGGCAGATTCACTCGAGCTATTCATGTCTCGGGCTACTCAAGAGCGACAACAAATGAGTTGCGTTAATTTTCGTTTACAGGCCTATCACCTTCTATGGGTCTGCTTTCCAGCAAATTCTACTAACAACGCAATTTTTGACTCATCTGACTTACGCCACGTCGTCGTCTTACAACCCCGGCGCATTTTTACAAATGTAAGATGTGCCGGTTTGGGCTTCTCCCTTTTCGCTCGCCGCTACTAAGAGAATGCTTCCGCTTACGCGGACTTGTTTTCTGTTCCTCTGGGTACTGAGAGGTTTCACTTCCCCAGGTTCGCTCCCTGACCTAAGGTCAGGATCATCCCGTATGACCGGGATGGGGTTCCCCCATTCGGAAATTTCCGGATCAAAGCTCGTTAGACAGCTCCCCGAAACTTATCGCAGTCGTACTACGTCCTTCATCGCCATTTTATGCCAAGGTATCCACCATACGCTCTTAAATTTCCTATTAGGAAATTTAAGAATCACTCCCTACACCTCGACGCTTAAATCGAAGCTTCAGGACCACGACACCATAATTGTCGTGGGCTTTGATAATTTCACTCGTGAAAATATTTTTACCCTTACTCAATATTTATTTGTCAAAAAACGTGCGTACTTTCGGATTAAAAAACCGCCATCTTGGCGGTACAGTTACCTCTAAACAAAGGTTTCTATACCCGCCTGTTTGAAAGTTTTCTATTCATATTCATACGTGAGGACAAGTATAGTCATGGGTAAAAGAAAGTCAAGCGAATTTTGCCCAAAAACCGAGGATTCACAACAGCTTTTGACTGATAGCGAAAAAAGCCAAATAAATAAGGGTTTATAGGAACGTGCCAAAAATTTTCTCTTATTTTAAGGGGCCTAAAAACCGCCCAGCTGGGCGGTTTTTAGTGAGACCAAACTCAAGTTAATCACAATCATCCGCAACTCCTGGACGTGTCTGTATCAGGTAAGCTTCTCCTGTTTTATAATTAAGATTCCAATACTCTATATCATACCCATTACAATCAAGTGACCGGCGTGTCGTGAACACCATAATGTCCCCATCAAACCTCGCATCACCTGGCAGGTAAAAGTTTTGCCAGATAAATGAGTTTGGATATTTTTGTTTAGCTGATGCAGTCGGCCAGTCCAAAACTTTTCTCGTATTTCCTGAATTATCTTTTACATAGATCGAACACGGCGAGATAAACTCATTACCAAAACCGCACATAGGATTGCTAGTCTCGTATAGTACTTTCGACGCAACACTAAAACCAACATCTACCGCGCGTGCGCTGGAATTACCGACAACGGTTTCAAAGACATGCTGACCAGAGAATTGTGTAGATCCGGTTTGATTGTTGTTCTCTGACGTAGAATTGCTTTGATTGCCATCTTGGCTGTTTGTCTGTGTTGGATAATTATTATTCGTCGGTCGTGCCGGCACGGTTTCCGGCCAAGCGTTACTGTAGTCAACCGGCTTGGTTTTTTCTTTGATGAAAAGATACCCGAGTACCAAGATCACGATTACAAGAATTGCGATGAGTGTATTTTTCATATAACTATATTTTATTAGTTAGCGTCTTGGAGGAACAGATTATCTGTTTCAAAGTCTGATCCTGGACCGGTGTTCAAGTCGTAGAACTGAGTCGCTGGGCCAAGTGTCCCAGACCAGTTTATGGAATCAAGATAGACTTTCGCGAACATGTCTCCTGTTGTTGGCGATACAGAGACATGAAGATTAAAGGTCTGCGTGTCTCCTTCGTCTAAGATATAAGATGTTTCATTTTCGTCCGAACAATCATTGCATATGAGTGCCGATGGAGCAGTCATTGCGACATTCTGATTTGAAACTGTTACGCCAAACGTCGTCCCTTGATCCGGGGTATCGTTTCCTTCATCCTGGCTGGACTCTTTGCTTATATATGTGTTCCCGTCGCACATTGCTGTAACTTCAAATGTAATAGTGTATGCGCCAACATCCGAGAATCCAGGCTCGCCCTGTTGTGCGGTCGCATCAGTCGAGACAAGTTCCGCCATGAGACATGATGTCAGCTCCGGAAGCTGCGCGATGACTTCGTTGTTTGGAGTTATGCCGCCAACGGTCTGGAGAATAATATCGCGGTCATTTCCTGTGCCGGTGTATTTAGTAATACCGTCCATGGTCACATCCTCACTTCGGTAACCGGCGATAGTGCTGTTCGGATTAGCATTCAAAGCAACAAGTATAAGATCCCTGTCATTACCAAAGCCAGTATAAAGCACGGTCTGGTCAGCATTCACGTCGCCTGGCCAGAGCATCTGAATGCCATTCACTAACTTTGCCGGATTTGTGCCGTAAAGCGGAAGCTGCGTCATATCCACCTCCCCCAAAAGGCTGACCGGATTCTCGGTGATGGCCTGTAAATGATTTCTGTGCAGTACAGAGACATAATAGTTTCCTGGCGCAACCGGAAGACTCACTGGAGATATGCCATCAACATCAACAATATCTCCATCCGCTTGAATGAGCGCCGCGCGAGAGTGCTCGATATCAAACATGTTCGTTCCATTCCTGACTTCCACTATTACCCAATCAACAATTGCATTGCTCCCATTCACATCAAATACAGTCATATCAGTTACTTCTTCATCTCCGCCTCCTTCCATTGGAATATTCAAATCAGAATAAGGCTCGACTTCTGGGATGAGTCCGGCGTCATTCAAAGCTGTAGACATTAGTCCGGTCGCAGGATTATATGCGCCGCCAAGAAACATTTTTATATCCGCGGTTACGCCACCGCCGCCCCTATCGTCTCTAACATTTTCTTTTACTTCTTTTCCCAGGATCATGGCGAAAGTTACGGAATCAAGCTCTCCTGTCGCGGGCAATTTGTGTGAAGCTTGGTAGGCCTTGATCGCCGCTTCAGTCTTCGGCCCAATGAGGCCTGAGAGGTCTCCATCATATAATCCGAGCTTCTGAAGCATGATTTGGATTTCCAAGATATCCAAATTCTTGTCACCTTTTTTATAGGTAACATCATCTGAAGAGCCGTCGAGTGCTGTTTTGGCTTGAGCACCAAGTTCGAGCTTGCCTCCACGGAAAAAATCAAAAAATCCAGCATGAGACACAGCTGGTGTTACGACAAAAGAGATAATAAAAAGAGACAAGAATATTTTTTTCATAAAATGGTTAAGATTTTTAATGCTTATATTATAACCCTGATACAGGCGTCCTGCTTGGGGAAACCAAAAATCCCCCAAGGGGGATTTTTGGAAAATATATTTTACTTCTTTCTCTATTACTCCTGTGAGGAGATCGAGTTCTTTGCTCTCTCGATCGCTCGTGCGGCAGCTTCCTTGCCACCAAGACCGAACGCGAGTCCGCCAGCAAGGGCGAGCATCGCGATTATGCCAGTGAAGAGAATCTGCATGAACTGAGGCGCAATGCCGAGTTCAGACAAGACGATGATTATGACGAAGATCCAGATCGCCCACTTAGCGACTGTTCCAGCCATTCTAGCTGAGCGAATACCCATAGCCATGGCAGAGCCTTCGACAAACTTCTTGATCGCGTCGGACAAAAGAGTCGCGATGACGATAAGAAGAGCGGCGATGAAAACTCGTGGTAGGTAACCAAGGACGACTTCGCGGAGGAAGACGTTTACCTGGTCGAGTCCCAAGACATCAAGAGAAGCCATAAGGAACACCAATACGATGAACCACTTGGCAACCTCGCCGATGAAGCGTCCGAAATCTAGGCGAAAGCCTGCTCTATCGAGCATGCTCTTCGCGCCAACGCTTTCGAACAGCCTGTTAACCTTTAGAGCATTGATAACCTGCGCGAGCGCGCGACTCACGACGACACCAATAGCCCAACCGATGATAAAAATGATTATGGCAAAGATGAGCTTAGGCACGAATGCCACTACCCCCAACCACAATCCCTGTAGAGATGACGTAAAGACATCTCCCCATTGTTGTATGAACATATATATATCCACTAACTCGTCCCGCGAATGAATTCTTGGGACATTAATGATTAAATAAGCTATTTTGTTTCGACCAAATAGCTTATGTCTCTATTATACCGCCCTTTAGTTTCCTTTCTATTTGCGGTTTTTTAGGCCTTCTGTGGATAATTCCGGCGAGGCAAAAACGACTTCATGAGGAAAATCGAAGACATCGCAGACGAGTTTGTCGTACATACTGACGCGATAATTGAATTCACCGATTGAAAATGCCGAATATTTGAGCTCTTTACCAATTTCGGACTCAAGACCGCGAACAACTGTCTCAAATTTCTTCTGACTGATTCCGTCCCCAACAGCCAAGATATCAAGCCTACTTGAGTCACTCTTTATGAATGCGCCGGCGACAACGAGCATTTTCACTTTGCCAGTTTTTTTAATGCGGCTGACCAACTCTTTCTTGTCGATCGACTTGCTAGTGATGAGGAGATCGAATAGCGCAGTGAGGTATGGAAATTCCGGATTTATAAACCAACCTGAGACTTTTTTCTTCTTCATCGCTGCTCGGACTTTTACAGATTTGTAAAAAGATGCTTTTTTGATGAAGCCAATAGACTGGAGGAGCAAGACTTCCCGCTTAGTCGCCGCCGGCTTTGTACGACAATGCTTTGAAACATCTTTATTCTCGAATCCAACGTCCCTATTCATAAGGAAAAGCCGCATGATTTTGACAAGTGCTTCTGATGAAAATAGTTTCGCGAGGATATGCATGCACGCAATTATATACTTCTATTCCCTATCCCGCAAAACCTTGCCAAATATAGATTTTGTGGCAGATTCTTGTGATATAATTTTCTTATGAAATATAAACTTAGTGCGTTTCTGTGGCCATTAGTCGGAACATTTTTACTTGTAATAGCTTGGATCTCTGCAGGGTTCGTTCCATGTGGCGTCGGTTCATGTTCCAGTTCGATCTATCCATTTTTCTATTATGTCGCAAGTTCTGACCTGTCTATATTTATCTTAATCATCTATATAATCTTTGTAGTAATTAATATTATCTTAGGAATATCGGCAATTAAGCAAGAACGGTCTATCGAAACTAGCCAAGGAATCGAAAGCTTGAGGTTATTTAAAAAGATAAGGGTAATAAGATTTATCGGTAAATTTTCTGTTCTTCTTGGTCTTATTCTTTTGACGCTTGTAAATTACACTAGATATCAGCCCGCACGCACAAGATTTCCTATAGGGCAAAATGAGGTTGACTTCAATCATAACTGCCAAGCGATTTGGAATCCCGAAATAAATGATTTCGTTCTTCCTCTGGGTTGTTAAAAATGTTTATTAATATAATTTTGTTATGAAATATAAATTTAAGGCGTTTGGGGCCCCGACATTATCAATATTTATATCCGGGGTAATTATGACAATTCTAGGTAATTTATATATATTCCTAGCGAAAACACATTTTCGCAACTGTCTTAACTCCCTTAATATCGAACACGGTTGTCCGGATTTTATTAATGGAATGCTTTTTATGTTTAAAAAGGAAGCAACGGCCTTCATACCACTTCTTTTGATTTTGCAATTAGTATTGATAATCAGGGGCATCTACCTCGGCAGCAAGATGACAAGGAGTAGCACACAGTCATTTGATAACTTGCAGATTGAACTCCTTGGAAAAGCTATCAAAAAGAACGCACATATCGCCTGGATAAGTGCCGCCCTCCTTTCGTTGGCCGTCTTCATCTGGATCTCAACCCAAGTTTTTACCTAAAAGCAAAAATCCCCTCACGGGGATTTTTGCTTTTAGTTCTTACCAATAAATTATGACATAACCGTCTCCTCCTGTTCCACCCCAACCACCATGATTCATGATGGCATCATCAAGTCCTCCAATTCCGTTATTGTGATTATAGTCATACCACAGGCCTCCTCCGCCTCCTCCGCCTCCTCCGCCAAAACTAGGATAACCATCGTTTCCGTTCCAACCAAATTGATTTCCTGACACAGCCGTCCCTCCGGCGCCACCAAGGCCGCCAGCATAGCTCGAGCTCGTTTCTCCCTGCCCACCAGCACCTCCAGAACTACCGGAGCCATATCCACCCATATGCCAAGAAGCATGAGCCGTTGTATTATCACTTGATCCTCCAAATGCTTCGCCGGCCCATCCAGGGCCTCCAGAACTTGCATTGGTTCCAGGATGGCCACCATTACCACCTATCAAAGGAGCAAATAACGGAGTACTGTTTACAAAAACTTGAGTACTTCCTCCATTCATGCCCGCTGTCGGGGAAGTATCGTCGAGAGTTTGAGGTCCATCAAAATCAACATTAATTATTCCATATTGACCACCTGATCCACCGTAACCAATATTCCACGTTACCACGTCACCTGATCTAAATTTAACCCTTGAAAGTGTTCGACATTCACCACGACCACCTCCCCCTCCGCCTGCACCCCCCGAACCATTATTACTTCCGTCTTCGTAGCCTCGACTTCCACCGGCACCACCACCGCCAGCCGCACATGCTTTAATACTGGCAACTCTGTTTGATGTAAAAGTGAAAGATTGTTTATTGTCTTCGGGACCATATACATTTTGATGAGGGTAAGCCAAAGAGACACTACCAAAAACCTGTGCCGACTGATTGGCTTTCGAATCACCTTTTATATTCTTGGCAATTTTCACTATCGCGTGGGACTGCGCTATCGAGACTACAAAAAGTAATGCAATCAAACCTCCTAGGATTCTTTTATTAGTCAGTTTCATAGATTTTTATACGACTTTAATATAGTGATTATACAATTAGGCCAATAGTTAAGACAGGAGACATTGTGGGGATAAGCAAAAATCCCCTCACGGGGATTTTTGCTTGATTCGATTCCTTGAATTGAACCTAAGTGGAAACTAGCCAATTACTTAAGTTCAACTTTTTGCGTTATTTTACGACCTTGTCACACATAAATTTCCTGACGGAAATTTTGCGCGACCCTGCCTCGCGGTTTTTGCCTTTCACTCTCGACAAGCTCGAGTTCAAACAAAAACATCGCTCCGGCCGAAAGGTAGTCAAAAATAACTGCGTTATTTTAGTTCTACCTTTCCACCTGCGTCCTCAATAGCCTTCTTAAGAGCTTCTGCTTCTTCTTTCTTTGCAGATTCCTTTAGAACTGATGGAGCTGCGTCAACGAGGTCCTTTGCCTCTTTGAGGCCAAGTCCGAGAGCCTCCTTCACAACCTTCATAACTGCGATCTTTGCTTCACCGGCAGAAGTGAGTTCGACTTTGAAGTCTGACTTCTCTTCGGCGGCAGCAGCGGCAGGTCCAGCGACGGCAACAGCCGCAGCGGATACACCCCACTTCTCTTCGATTGCTTTGACAAGAGTGTTCAATTCTAGAACTGTCATCTTCTCTACTGCGTCGATTATTTGTTCTTGATTCATATTTTAATTATTTAGTCTTTGCTACTTCACTGAGCACAACAGCGAAACGCTGGAGCGGTGAGTTGATAATATTTGCGAACATACCCTGAAGCGTCTTGAGCGGCGGAATGGTTGCGATGTTCATCATCTCTTCCATACCGACGAAGCGTCCTTCGAAGACCCCGCCGACAATCTTTACATTGTCTTTGTGATCCTTCTGAAAAGCGTAGACGTCTCGGGCTGGCGCTATCGAGTCAGAGCCCGTAGCGATACCGATCATGCCTGGCAGCTCGGACATCTCGCCTGTGACTGCGCCGTCTTCGAATGCTTTAGTAAGCAGGGTCTTTTTGACGACCTGATACTTGCTTCCAGCATCACGGAGAGCGCGGCGAAGCTTGGTCTCTTCAGCAACCTGGAGTTTCTCGAAGTTGACGAAGACGACAGACTTGGCGTCTTTGAGCTCGGCAGACAGCTTTTTGACCACTTCTTTCTTTTGATCTTTTGTCTTTGCCATAATGGTAAAGTGCTGTTTGATAAAAATAATAACCGTTTTAAACGGTGTAATGCCTTTGAGAGAGCCCGCCTCTTCGGCGGATTCGACCATTCGGCAGGAAATTAAGAGATTAGAGACGACTTACAGTCGCTGTACACCTTTTGGATCTTTTCTTTCGCTATCGCTCAGAAAAGCTCTCAAAAGGTCTTGCGAAGCTGCGCGCGCTCGCTTCTCACCCGCTGTCTCTATGGCTTACGAATGGGATATTATCACTCTGTTACAGAAGAGTCAAATTCTGAGCTTCCAGCCATACCGGACCTACTGCTATCTAGATAATTCACCACTACGGTTATGACCGCGCCAACAGCCAAAATAAGGACGAAAAACGATAATCTCTTGATGAAATGCTTATTAAACATAGGATTATAAAATGGTCTCCATAGAAGGCCAGCGGGTGCGAGCTCCAACAAAACAAATGTGAGTGCAGCCGCTGGCCATCAATAGAGGCCAGACACCCCTAAATTCTAACACAGAATACCAGTATCTCTAACATAAACCTGTTAAAATAAGGCATTTTAGACCCATAAAAACACAAAAACCGGCCAAGACCGGTTTCCGTGCTGTTTTGTTAGGAGCCTAATTAAAGAAGCAATTAAGCACTCACGGGGGTAGTCTATCACGGCACTTTGACAAAGTCAAGTATTTGGGTAAAATAACCCTGTTTGTATCGGATGGTCGCTCGACTCCGCCAGCTGGCGGAGAGAGAGGAAAGTCCGGACGTGTACATTCATTTGTAGGACGGTAGCGGGTAACGCCCGCCGTGCGCGAGCATAGAGGTGCGAGCAGTGACGCCTGACGCGAAAGCGAAGGGGTTCCTTCGGGAATAATTCTGTCGGAAGGCAGAAGTGAAACGGCAAAATCCTTACCTACACGCAAGGTCGTATTCCATAGCAATATGGTTTGAACCGCAAAGATTCGATTGGCAACAATCGAACAAGACAAATGCCCATCCTCGCGCAAGCGAGACAGAATCCGGCTTATAGGTACGAACAAATAGATGAAAAAGTGCTGCCTTACCGCAGCACTTTTTCTATACAAAAGGAAAAGCCCCGCCGTAGCGGGGCCTTCTTCTCGATTGAGCGATCACTGACCCCACTCAAGGTGAGAGAACGCCCAATCTTGTTCTCTGTCATCACGATCCCAGAAACTGAGACCATGCCTTTCTCCCAAACGCTTGATGGCATCTTTCCTGCTTTTCAGGGCGCACTTTTTCTGGTCATCTCCTTCGGGGCAGGAATAGTAATCAGCAAGAGCACTATCGAAATGCGGGATAATGAACTCTTGTTCTACCCCTAGATCTACCTGATCCTGAGCATATTTCTTTTTTCGAGGTGCATACCAGGCTGCATCTATTTCATCACTGATGGGGATCCAGCAAAATAGTCCTGCAGCTAAAAGTACCATGAGTCCTCTCATTGAAGTAACTCCTAAATAGGTAGCCCACAAGAAACCAATACCGCCTACGACTATTACCCACAAAAACAGAAAGATGAAATCCTTCGTCCTCTGCCAGAAATGAGCACGGTAGAGCTTCCTTCTCGCGGCGATCTTCTTTTCACTAATACTGACCTGTAACCAGGTTTCCATTTCGGAACCATACCTGAGTGGCATTTCCATTTGTTCGGTTTTTTTTAGAATGATACCCAAAAAAGCAGACTAGTCAACAACAAAAGAAGCCCTTCTCAGGACTTCTTTTTAATCGCTATTCTTCTTTCGGCTTTGATCCCCCGTCAGCCTTCGCGTTCACTTCGTAAGAGGTATTCTGCTGCTCAAAGAAGTTTACCAGCTCGTAGACGTCAGTTGCCGTAGTCATCCACTTCGCCGGGTTTGTAACATTATAGTGAGTAGGCATCCCGAGCTCCTCAAGTCGCCTATCAGCAACATACTGAACATACTGATTCACGTAATCCGCATTAAGACCAAGGATTCCTTTCGGGAAAAGGTCTTTGTTGTAGGCTGTCTCAAGGTCAACACCCTCAATAACAATATTCCTAATCTCATTTGCGAATTCTTGAGTTAAAAGTTCACCATTCTCCTCCAAAATGTTCAAGATTAAATTCATGCCGAACTTGAGGTGAAGCGACTCATCACGAAGCACCCAGTTAATCATTGAGCCGAAATTTCGGAGCTTATTACGCTGTCGGAATGAGAGCATGACCATGAAGCCCGAGTAGAACCAGATTCCTTCCATGACAATGTTTGTTGCCACCAAATTCCTGATGAAATCTTTCTTCCCTTCTATGGTGTCGACATTTAGAGTATCTTCTGTCATGCGCTTCATGTACTTATTTATGAAGGCTTCTTTAGCTTTAACCGAAGGAGTATTAAGATGCATGCCATAAACTTCTTCTCTGTCAAAAGGGAAAGTCTCTAAGACATATTCAAAAGCAACACAGTGGTTCGCCTCTTCCCACATCTGCTTGGCGAGGTACAGGTGACACTCGGCAGACTTGAGGTATGGATAAACACCAAGCGCGAGAGAGCGATTTACGATAAGCTCTGCAGGGTTAAAGAAGCTCATGATGAATTTTACCGAGTGGCGCTCGTCAGCTGTCATGGCTGCGAAGTCATCCAAATCTTCTTTGAGCGCAATCTCATGCGGGTACCAGGTATTTGCAATAGCCTGATCATAGAGTTCTCTAGCCCATTTGTACTGTGAGGGATATAAATTTGTGTCTTCAGGTGAAAACTTTCCTACGAGTGCCATATAGTTTAGTGATTAGTAACTAATAATTATTCGCAACTGAGGCAGATATTGGCGGTGCCCGGGTCTTCTATATCCGGCGTTGGGACAGATGGCGTTTTAACCAAAACAGCATCTTCGTTTATTGGATTAGCCTGAGTAATAACCGGGGCAGGAACATCTTTTGCGTTCCAAATATTCGCGAACCCTACTTTGCCCAAAGCGCGAGCTTTGTTTACCGATACTGTTGATTGCTCGGCCGTATGTCGTGGCTTCATGTGGAGATAATATGTTGACTTGAGTCCTTTTTCCCACGCCGCGGTATAAATCTTCATCGTCTCATCAATATCGCGAGTCTCAAGGTACATGTTGCGAGAAATCGCTTGGTCTACCCACTTCTGCGCGCGAGCGGCAATTTCGATCACACCATAAGCGTCTGTTGTAAACGATGTTTTATAAATCTCTTTGATATCGTCTGGAATTCCGGCAATCGAAGAAATGTCTCCCTGATTCTGGATGATCTCGTTTCGGATCATTTCCCAAATATCGAGCTTTTTTAGTTCGGCTACCAAGTTGTGGTTGATGTCGAGGTACTTTCCGGAAATCTTATTTCTGGAGAATGCCTGAGTGAAGCGAACATCAATTCCTGGCGTCGTACCAGCCACGAGGCCAATGTTTGCATTCGGAGCAATAGCGAGAAGCGTGGCATTCCTAACGCCAGACTTCACTTTCTCGCGAAGCGTATCCCAGTTTAGGCCTCCGTGCTTTGAAACTTTTTCTACCTGAAGCTCAACGCCACGCTCGTTTTCAAGCCGGGCTAAAGTATCCATTGGCACAAGTCCGTTTGACCACTCTGATCCAGGGAAATTCTTGTAAGCGCCGCGCTCTTTCGCTAGGTTCGCTGATTCGTCGATAGCAATGTATGAAAGGAATTCAAAGACCTGATCGGCTAGATTATATGATTCTTCGGAGTCATAAGCGAAGCCCATCTTTTCTATAGCATCGGCAAAGCCCATGAGACCGAGTCCGACAGCGCGGTTTTCCTGGTCGGATTTTCTAGCTTCGGCCACAGGCAAAAGATTGATGTCGATCAGGTTATCCAGGTGCCTGACGCCAACGCGGATAGTTTCTTCAAATTTTTGCCAGTTTACAGACTTTCCAGAGAGGTGCGCCGGGAGCGAAATGGAAGCCAGGTTACAGACGGCAATATTATCTCGGTCTTGAGGCAGAGCGATTTCGGTGCAGAGATTCGACATGTGAATGGTGCCGGTATTGTTATTTAACGCCCTGAGGTTCATCGGATCTTTCCAAGTAAACCAAGGGTGCGATGTGCCCTGAAGCGACACAAGCATATTTCGCATGAGCGTTTCGGCCGGCATCTTCTTCCAGAGCTTCAGCTTCCCTGCCTCGGCCATATCTATATATTCAGCGTAGCGCTTGCTGAATTTCTCTCCATAAAGCTCGATGAGGTCGGGTGTTTCTTTGGGGTCAAACATGTACCACGGCTTGTGGGCCTTTACCCTCTTCATGAATTCGTCAGGAATATATGCGGCCGTATTCGCGGTGCGCATACGGAGATTATCCTCGCCGGCGTTATGCTTCCAGTCAATGAAATCCGGGAAGTCAAAATGCCATGGCTCCATATAGAAGCAAAGCGCGCCCTTTTTCTTGCCTCCGCGCTGAACAGCGCGAACAGCCACGTCCATTATCTTTGCAAAAGGTGTCGGACCAGATGAAACAGTGTTTGATGTCGCGAGCCGTGAACCTGTGGCGCGAAGCTTCGTGACTGATACTCCGATTCCCCCAGTTGCTTTCGAGATCATCAGAACGTCGCCGACAGTTTTGGCGATATGCTCCATGTCATCCTGCATCTCGATAAGGAAGCAGTTCGACATTGCAGGCCTGACCGTGCCGGACATGAGGTTCGTCGAGCCACCGGAGAGGTACTCGAGGTGCGACATCTTGTCGTAGAATTTCTTTGCCCATTCTGTTGGATTCTTTTCATTGTAAGCGAGGCCCATGGAGACTCGCATGAAAAAGAACTGCGGAGTCTCTTGGGAAATATTATTTACATCTTTAAGTGAGTATCGATGAAGAAGGGTCGAAAGTCCGGCATACTGGAACAGCTCATCGCGGGTCGTATCAAGGTGCTTTGCCAGATCTTCCAGATTAAACTTCTCAACCATTCTCTTGTCGAGAAGTCCATCAGCGACAGCCTGCTTAATATACTTCGGGAATAATTCGACGTGTTTTTCAGCGATGATAGTGGTGTTATCACGGGGATAGTCGCCGAGGATTCTCTTATAAACGGTCTTTAGTAGAAGGCGCGTGGCGATTCGATCGAAATCAGGATCGTCCTTTACGTTCTGAAGCGCCGCATCTATGGTCGCAAGATCAATCTCGTCTTCCTTTATGCCATCATAGATGGTGAGCTCCATCTCTGTTGCTATTTTTATGACTTTTCCCACCACATCCGGGAGCCCCTGACATGCCCTCTCGAGAGCGCGATTGATCCTATCAGCATCGAAAGCTTCTTTCGTGCCGTCCCTTCTTGTGATGTTCAAATTCATGCAAACTTTAGGTTAAAGATAAAATTAGGTCCCCTCATTGTATAGGAAATAACCCTTCAAAAAGCTGTGGAAAAATAAAAATTTCCCACTTTGAACACCCCGGTGAATGCTTGTCTATAAGGCACCTAAAAACCCGCCGAAAACTATGGAGTTTTCGGCGGGTTTTAGTCGGTTTTCAGAAAAATATTTTTTTCGAATCTCTAGTTTTGCGCTTCGGAGATGAGAACAGTATCTCCGATGTCAACTTCGTTCTCTTCGGCCCATCCAGCGACAGTTTCAAGGACATATTTTGCTGGAACTTCTGGCTTGAAGACCTGTGGATATGTGTCAGGAGAAACATTTTCCATCATGTCGACAATCTGGTTCTCTTCATTTATCCAAATGATATCAATTGAGAACTGCATGTCTTTCATCCAGAAGCCGTGCTCGTCCGCTTCGTCAAAAACAAAGAACATGCCGTTAGAGCCATTCAAGAAATGAGTGTTGGAAAGTCCCTGTTCGCGCTCTTTCGGCGTGTTGGCGACCGCGGCCACCAGGTGCTTGCCGTCTACGTTGAGGATAGCACTTTCGGTCAGGGTATCTCCGAAGTCCTCGAGCTTGGTGCCGTTCTTGCCGGCAATCAAAAGAATGAGAACGAAAGCCGCGACGACGATAAGAAGGAGCATGATGGCCTTATTCATAACCTTCCTGTCTCCTGTGTTCATTTGCATATAATAAAAGTAAGTGGTTAATAATTAACTACCCATATCATACAACCCATCCAAACAAAAATCCACCTGTTTTGGAAAAAACGGTGGATTTTTGAAATATGGGTTTTATTCTGTTCTGTAGATGTTAATAACAATCGGCATTTCATCAAGCGTAGACAAATCTTTGATCTTAAAATTCAATATATAACTACCAAGAGGCTGACTCATAATAGGATCTATCGGTACTGAAACACTGCCATTTGTAGCTACAGGAATAGTAAAATCTTGTGTTCCACCGAAAATCATGTCTGTAAAATCATCGGTCGGTACAATTGCATAATTCCTTTCTGGACAGACAGGATATTCATCAAAGAAATAGTCAGCATTAAAATCGGCAAAACTAATGGCCGCTGAAGCAACTTGCGATGGCAAGAAAACTGGTGAGGTTATATCTTGATGATCTATATTATCGGGCCCGCCAATTTCATACGATATTTCTTTAGCAAAAAATACATCGTCGACCGTATGAACTGCTTCACATGGAGGATCAATGTAATTAACATCGAAATAAATCCCCGACTCATCAACATCGGTCACAGATATTTCTACTCCGAAGTTAGGGTCTGAAAAAGTATCATTGATGTTAATTGCATCAAATTCCAAATCGTCGACTATACCCGCAGGAGTCGGATGAGGGTCTACTATCTTGGTATACTTGGTTAATTCTTCACCTAGATTCGATGGCGAATTCCACCATTGTCCCCATGGATTAGACCAGATGGTGTGACTAGTGTTGGCATACAAAATCAATCCATTAGTAACATTTCCGTATTGTGCGCCTGAAAGAAACGAATCAAAACCAGTTGCCTTCCTGTGCTCCAATCCGAAAACCGGTGACTGAAGCGTCAGACCTGGAACATATATCTCTGCTCCGACTACTCCACCGTTAGTTTGAAGATTATCTATATAATAAGAACCCGGTGAATCTATTTGCAAGATATTATCTGAATTAATCCAACCAGCTTTTCGCTGTTGGAGATACCCGAACACCCTTCCCACCCAGTGCCCCATCCTATCGAATGGATTACCGTATTCACTGACTGAGCAATCTAAACCAAGTGACGCCTGATCACAATCTAAAGCCTTTGAATGAAGCAAGCCGAAACTGTGACCCAACTCGTGAATGGCCGCCAATACAAATGACGGTATCGTATTATAGGAATTTGCATTATTTACACCAAAAGCATTGGATCCCCCCGCGATTTTAATAACCCAATGATTTATACCCGCCCCAAATACATCATAACGTCCGCTATATACCCCGCCAATATTCGCATAATCAGCACAATTAGTGAAAACCATGACGGTATTGTAATCTGACACGCTTACGCCGTAAAAATTAGCCATGGTTTGGATATCTTCATCCGCTAGAACGCAATTACTATTGATCGAGCCCTCGCCGGGAAATTCATACCATCCAAAAACGTCTCCGCCGTATGTAACTTTATTGTGAGTCATTTCCTTGAAAAATCTATTTACATAGGCATTATTCGGAGAGAAAAAGAACCCGTTACCGAACATCCTATTTTTGAATTGAACAGGTGTTCCTGGGTCAGTTAACGAATTCTCAAATCTGGCCAAGAAAACTAGGGCCTTACCTTTTCGTCGCCCTTTTCTCAAAGCAGAAGAAATGGACCTCGGGTCTTTATTTTCTAAGAGATTCCCTGCTTTTTTATCATAAACAACTTCTTTATCCACGAGATTTTCATACTTCTCAGGCTTTATATCAAGATAAGTCTTGCGCCCCGCAGCATCTACAATGTATGGTTGGTTTGAGGCTATTTTAACTTCGCCCTTTTCATTAAAAAATTCCATATGCTCTACATCAAAAATCCCCCTTATACTAGTTTTATCATCTTGCTTATAAGAAAGGGCTTTTGAGGAAACCTGAGCTAGATTAGACCCAACTCTTAAATGACCGGCAACAATACCAGGAATAATGACACCTTTTAAGATTAAAAAAGACAGAAGTAGAAGACTTGCAGAAACGACAAAATGTTTTGAAGGTTTATATTTCATGATTTTATTTTACCTCCCCCGAATGTTTTCGCCTAGTGGAAATATTCGATTAAAATAGCAAAAGCCCCTTTCGGGGCTTTTGCATACCTTGCACTGAATCATTTAAAAGAAATCTTCGTTATACTTTTACAATAGTATCCTTTGTTCCGTTTCGTTCTACCTTCTGCGATCCATTAACTATTGCAGACAGGTTTTCGGCCACTTTACGTTGTGACAACGAGTTAAATTATTTCACCTTTAACCACGGTATTGTAAGCTAGGCTTACAATCGACACTCACATTGCTTCCGCAACATTTCAAATTGAATTATTCCACGAGCAGCTTCCGCTACCCGTGCCTTGTTACGACTTAGTCCCTGTCACCGAATTTACCTTAGGCCACGCGATGCGCAGACTTCGGGTATCCCCGGCTCCCTTGACTTGACGGGCGGTGAGTACAAGACTCGAGAACGTATTCACCGTGGCTAGCTGATCCACGATTACTAGTAATTCCAGCTTCAAGGGGTCGAGTTTCAGACCCCTATCCGAACTAAGGATGGGTTTGGGGATTGGCTCCGTGTTGCCACATTGCGACCCATTGTCCCACCCATTGTATTATGTGTGT
>CAZPVH010000009.1:0-14253 GCA_964589975.1 uncultured Candidatus Saccharibacteria bacterium
GTGGACCCACGGGGAATCGGACCCCGGCCTCATCCATGCCATGGACGCGTTATACCACTTAACTATGGGCCCTCGGTAGAGAAATATTATAAAAAAATACCCAAAATATCAAGTAAAATAAGGGTTTTTGACCTTGACTTTTATTGTTAATCATGGTAATGTCGTATTAGCAAAAGTCCTTTGAAATGGTTACTTTGTTTGCCTTGGCCAAAGGTATTTTATTGAGGTCGAACCTCTATAGAACATCGCTGGCTAAGGCAAACTCGCATCATGTGAGAGCCCGCTGGCAAATAAATGGAACAAGCCATGCATACCGTGGATCAAGCCATTGCCGATCTTTTTATCGAAAAGGTTACGCGCAACAACTGGGAATTTGCAGCAGCGCTCATGCGAGCGTTACCAAAGAACATGTCACCAGAACTTCAAACAGCTTGGAGAAATAATCCGAGCGAACTACAAGAGATTCTTGCACGACTGAATCCGCCAGCTAAGGATCCGAAGAAACTTCTGGCGCGACCAAAATCGGTTGATTTCGGCAGTGCCAAGTACGACCACCTCAGAAAGGCCAGCATGTTGAGTAGGCTGACAAGTGCCGGGAGAGACGTTGAAGTGATCATGCAGATGGCGATCAATAGCCCGTCATTCGTATTATCGGATGACTACGGGACCGCAGAGATCGTCACTGCTTCGAATCGTGATCTCGGTCTCCCAGCCGGTGCAAAACACAGTGAGACTATCGCCAAGGCCAAAGAGATCGGACTCGAGAAATGCACCCCGGAAATCGCAGTGGAATATGCCATTGCGTACCTTAATCAACCTCTCGGTGAGGAAGTCTACGTTCCCATTGATCCGATCAAGATCGAAGGAAGCGAATTCCCGATGCATGTAGTCATCGTAAGCTACCCTGATAGCCGAGGTAAGCTTCTGACCTCGTTTCCGATGAATAACAACACCGAACACATGGGTAAGCAGCGCTTCGCCTTCATGGTGAAGAAGTAACCACAACAGCAGATTGAAAGCGGCGCCCGTAGGGCGCCGCTTTTTGCTTGCAGAATTTATTGACTTTGGCCCACTTTCTGGTAAAAATAACGAAAACCAAAACCACCAAACCATGGGAAGAATCATCGGCATGAGTGATGTGCCAAGGATAGGCGAACAAGTCATTTTCTTGACTGGACCGAATCGCGGAGCACCGATCAGCTGGCGCCGCGAGGCCGCGAACAGGATGATCAGAAGTACTTCGGCGGGGATAGCCTTTACAGACTTCTCTCAGAAGTCGATTCATCCGGAATTCAAAAGTCATATCGAGTGGGGGATATATCACCGCAATTGGGCGATGAATACTGGACTCGTGATGTTCTGGTTTCCGAAGCAAGATGCGAGGATCCCGGGTCCGCGGATGATCGACCATGATCATACGTATGGTGCCAATGCGATGTACGATCTCGGCCGTTGCATTGGAGAGTGTTTTCACCGCCCGATGACGAAGATTTGTGTCGGGTGTGAACCAGCCTATGCCAAGAAGCAGATGCTTTCAGATCGCTTGCGGCTCGAAGGTGTCGGGACCAGCCTGTTCGAAGGTGAGATGGAAGCCTTTTGCGATCAGGCTCTGGTAGTTCTCGGGAAAAGGAAGAATTGAAATATGAGCGGCGCCCGTAGGGCGCCGCTTTCTATTTCATAATACTTTATACTGTATACCTTATACGGTATACTTATTCCATGTCTTTAGCGTGGGGAACCAAAAGGCAATTTTTCTTCATGGGAATACTTTTCCTGGGGCTTTTTATTGCCGCGGCAATTATTGTCATCCCATACCTCAACAAAGAGCCGACATGCTTCGACGCCGAAATGAACGGCGACGAATCGGGAATTGACTGCGGAGGATCATGCCAGAAAGTCTGTACAGCCGAGGCTTTGAAACTCATCACGCTCTGGGTTCAGCCATTTGAAGTTGTTTCTGGAAAATATAACGTCATGGCGTATATCGAAAACCAGAACAGAGAATCCGGAATCCCGATGATGAAATACGAGTTCAAACTCTATGATGATAAAAATATTTTCATCGGCCGGCAGAGTGGTACGACGTTCATTACGTCGAACGACCGCACGGCTATTTTCGAAGCCGGTATTGAGACGGGTAACCGCATTCCGAAGCGTGCGACGTTTGAGTTCCAGTCCGTGCCGACGTGGATAAAGATTAATCGCGATCAGAAGAATGCCTTGGCAGTTTCGGCTGAGAGTAAAGTCCTAACGAATCCTTTGACGTCGCCGAAACTCGAAGCTGAAATAGTGAACAAGACGCTGGCTGAGATAAAGAACTTTGATGTGTTTGCTGTACTCTATGATGAGAATGATAACGTTATGACCGCCTCAAAAACCGTCGTCGACATATTGCCTAAAAACGGCCGGGTCGGGGTGGTCTTTACCTGGCCGAAGCCGCTCTCGGCCAGGCCGACCAGGATAGACGTGTTCCCTCAGATCAACGTCTTTGAATTGCCGCCGCCGAACTAATATGCCTAAAACAGATTTCAAACATATAGACTGGCTGCTGCTGGCCTTCGTTCTGCCGATTATTGCGGCGGGTCTTATTACCATGAAAGCTTTTTTGCCTGGCGCCGAGGGCGAGTCAAACCTCTTCGGCTCGCAGCTCGTTTGGGTGGTGATTTCGCTGATCGCTTTTTTCACACTATCCTTTTTTGATTTCAGATTCCTGAAGAAGACAAATGTCTTGGTGGCGCTCTATGTTTTTTTCCTCTTATTGCTCGCGTCACTGTTTGTTTTCGGTTCGACAATCAAAGGCGCGACGTCATGGTTTGATTTCGGCGCTTTTTCATTCCAGCCCGTCGACTTCATGAAGATCATCTTGATACTCATGCTCGCCAAATATTTCTCCCGCCGGCACGTGGAGATCGCTCATCCGAAGCATATTTTTATTTCGGCGCTTTATGCCATGATTCCTTTTCTCCTGGTGTTTATCCAGCCAGACTTTGGTTCGGCTATCATCATATTTTTTATCTGGCTTGGGATCACGCTGGTTTCCGGAATTTCCAAAAAGCACCTCCTTATCATTGCTGGCATCGGGGCGGCAGCTTTTTTCATCCTGTGGACTTTCGTTTTCCAAAACTATCAAAAAGCTCGTATCCGGACATTCCTTGACCCGCTGGCGGACATTCAGGGCGTCGGATACAATGCTTACCAGTCGACGATAGCCGTCGGCTCAGGCGGAATGTTCGGTAAGGCCGTTGGCTATGGAACTCAGTCTCGACTCAAATATCTCCCGGAATACGAAACCGACTTTATCTTCGCGGCCTTTTCCGAGGAATGGGGATTCATTGGTTCGTTTACCATTCTCCTTCTGTATGTTCTGGTTATTTGGCGAATCCTCAGAATGTCACTCTATGCCGCGACAAACTTTGAGATGCTTTTCGGAGTTGGCGTCGCGACCATGATCATCGCTCACTCGGTCATAAACATCGGCATGAATATTGGACTCATGCCCGTTACCGGAATTACGCTGCCGTTTATGAGTTACGGCGGATCGCATCTTCTCACGCTCTTCATTTGTCTTGGAATAATGACAGGTATGAATAAATATGGACGGAAGATTCATCGAGACGATATGCATAATGAGTTTTTAGGAATCTAAATATGTTAGTTGAAGGAAAAAAGATCGCCCTCCGGATGAAAGGCGAGATAAAAGAGATGAACCAGAGTTTGCCTGCGCCGAAGTCGCTCGCTATTTTCTATGTTGGTCAGAACCCAGTGATAGATAGCTATGTCGCGCTGAAGAAAAAATTTGGCCAGGATGTGGGTATAAATGTAGAGATTTTTCGATATGCGGAATCCGTTGAGGAAGAAAAACTACTAGCCACTATTACTTCAGAGACTGAAAAGTTCGATGGCTCAATTATCCAGCTGCCTCTACCATCAAACTTGGACAAGGTCAGGGTTTTGAATTCTGTCAGCACAGATAAAGATGTCGACATGCTCTCCGCTTCTTCGGTTGAGAGATTTGTAAAGTGGCAAACCATGCGGCTGCCGCCAGTCGTGCAGGCGATAAGCGAAGTAGTGAAAGAATACGGTATTGATTTATCTAGTAAAAAAATACTCGTAATCGGGATGGGAGCGCTTGTTGGGAAGCCGGTGGTCTTGTGGCTCCAGCGCGAGGGATTTGAGCCTATAGTAGCTGATAAGGATACACCGGATCTGGCGAGTCTTACCAGGGTGGCCGATGTTATAATATCTGGCGCAGGCGTGCCGTGGATCGTGACGCCCGATATGGTAAAAGAAGGCGCAATTTTAATTGACGCCGGGGCATCGACAGCGAGCGGAGAACTCCGGGGAGATATTGATCCTGCCTGCGGCGCCAAGGTGAGCGTTTTCTCGGCCGTGCCGGGAGGTCTCGGACCGATTACCGTTGCGTCGCTTTTCAAAAATCTTTTCCTATAATATGAGTCCCGTTAGAGGCCGCGGTCGCAGGTGATTGAAATATTAATGGAAATGAATAAAGATAATATTATGAATATAATCAAGGCAAATGGCGGGATGACCGCGACCTGCCTCTAACGGGATGAGCCTTAACGAAAAAATATTTTATTTCTTCAACAGCTTTGCTGGACAAAGCGCGCTTTTAGATTCGGTTATTGTATTTCTTGCCGAGTCTTTGCCATGGATAGTGATTTTCTTTACTTTCATATATCTTATCTTTTTGCACCGAAATCTTCTCCGGTTTTCCATGGCAGCCATTACTGTCCTATTTTCAATCATGATTACCGATGTTTTGAAGTGGGCAATATTCAGGCACCCTAGGCCTTTTGCCGCGCTTCCAGAAGTTGTCCAGCTCATCACTATAACGCCGTATGATTCATTTCCGTCGGGGCACGCGACTGCTTTCGGCGCCTTGGCAACTGGCATGTTTATTTACAACAAGGGGGTCGGAGTATTTTTTATCATCTGCGCGCTCTTGATCGGACTAGCTCGCATTGCTGCCGGCATTCATTACCCGCTTGATATATTGACAGGATACCTGATTGGTTTCGCAGTCACCTTTTTCTCGTACAAGCTTTGGTACGCTTTGTCCAGTCGGATCAGGGACTTCATTTCTTGAGTTTTAAAAGGGTTGTAGTAGAATACTCCCAATATGATTAAAAAAAGAATCCTGGCATTGTTTGTCATCCTTGTTGGCGCCTCAGTCGCCTATTTTGTTTATTCAACGCAAGTTTTAAATCCTGACTCGAAGTATGCTTTCAAGCAGGGTCTCGATCTTTCGGGCGGTACTGAGCTCATCTATAGAGCAGATGTTTCCGGGGTTCCGGAGGGAGAGACCAAAGAAGCCATGGCATCGCTTCGCGATGTTATCGAGCGCCGCATCAACCTTTTCGGCGTGGCTGAAACGACAGTGCAGGTTGAAGACGGAAATTTTGCCAACAACGGCGAGCAGCGACTCCGCATCGGTCTTCCTGGCATTACCGATATTGAGCAGGCTATAGGTATGATCGGCCAGACGCCGCTCCTAGAATTCAAGACTGAGCGTCCAGAGGGTCCCGAGAAGGAAGCTTTGAAGAAAGAGCTTGAAGCGCTGGTTGCCCGCGCAGCGGCTGGTGAAGATATGACCGGCGTTGTTCCTCCTGACCCATATTATGTTTCGACTGAATTGACTGGCCGCTATTTGAAGCGCGCCTCGGTTACATTTACTCAGTCTGGCCAGCCAGGTGCCGCTTTCGGAACGCCGATAGTAAACCTTGAATTCGACAAGACTGGATCTGAGCTTTTTGAGCAGATCACCGAAGACAATATCGGGAAAACAGTCGCGATTTACCTGGATGGTTCGCCGATCTCGACGCCAGTCGTACAGTCTGCCATTTCTGGCGGCCAGGCGGTGATCACAGGCAACAGTACTCCGGACGAAGCCAAGCTCTTGGTTGGTCGTCTAAATTCTGGAGCGTTGCCGGTACCTATCGAGCTTCTATCGACTCAGTCTATTGGTCCAACGCTTGGAGCCGAAGCGGCCAAGGCTGGTGTTTATGCTGGATTTATCGGCTTCGTTATTCTCTCCGTGCTTCTCATCATCTGGTACAGGCTGCCAGGGTTGGTCGCAGTCGTGTCTCTTATGATCTACATTTCGCTCATGTGTGGACTCATCAAATATTCTCACATCACAGTTACCGCGGCCGGTATTGCCGGATTCATCATCTCGCTCGGACTTGCTGTGGATGGAAATATCCTTATAGCTGAGAGACTAAAGGAAGAAGTGAGACGTGGACGTTCAATTCAGGACGCCATTCGCGTCGGCTTCGATCGCGCCTGGACTTCTATTCGCGATTCGAACACTTCTTCCATCATCACCGCCATCATCCTTTACTCTTTCGGCAGCACGCTGGTCAAAGGTTTCGCTATCACGCTCGGGCTTGGAGCAATCATGAGCATGTTCTCGGCCGTGACGGTTTCCAGGATCATTCTGATGTCGTTTAACTTCCGAGATTCAAAGTTTATGAAATTTATGTTTAAGAGCGGCTTCGCTAAATAATTTATGTGGGTAATCAGAAATAGAAAAATATTCTTAGGCATCTCGGGACTCTTCATTGCCGCTTCGATTGTTGTCTTGTCTCTGTGGGGACTGAACGTCGGAATTGATTTCAAAGGAGGTTCGCTCACGGAAGTTTCTTATCCGAACGGCACGCCTGAGGCCGCCGCTCTGGAGGAGAGAATAGACGCGCTCGAATTCGGCACGGCCGTGATTCAGCGAGTGGGCGAGAGCGACATCCAAGTAAAAACCCGAGCGCTTTCAGAGCCTGAACGCCAGGGGCTTTTAAAGGCGCTTTCAAACGACGGGGAAATAGAGATGAAGGAAAAATCTTTCACCTCGATTGGTCCATCAGTTGGAAAAGAGCTAAAAACGAAGTCCATCTTTTCTCTCATTGTTGTTGGAATTGCCATGATTCTGTTCATCGCTTATGCGTTCCGCAAGGTTTCAAAGCCGATTTCATCTTGGCGCTACGGTTTCATGACGATCATTGCGCTGGTTCACGACGTTATAATCACCGCCGGCGTCTTTGCTGTCATCAGCCATTTCACCGGCGCGGAAGCAGACACATTGTTCGTCGTTGCGCTCCTCACGGTGCTTGGACTTTCCGTTAACGACACTATCGTTGTTTTCGATCGTATCCGCGAAAATCTTTCGAATAGGACCGAAGGCGATTTCAAGCACATTGTCGGCAAGAGTTTGAACGAAACAATGCTTCGATCTCTCAATACTTCACTCTCTGTCATTATCGTACTCTTCGCGCTGTTCTTCGTCGGTCCTGAATCTACCAGAGTTTTCGCTTTGACGCTTGCCTGCGGAATGTTTTTTGGAACATATTCATCAATCTTTATTGCGAGTCCTTTGCTCACACTGGTAGAGGATTGGCAGCTTCGAAAGAGGTCTTAATATCTTCTCTGCAAAAAATAACAGGCGCTCCTTACGGAGCGCCTGTTGCGTTTTTTGTTAAGCATCCACGACCGCAGCGTCGCAATTTTCTGTCCACTCATCGCGGAGCGCTCGGTAACTCCAATACCATCGGCCGTGATTCCAGTAGAGGCACAATACGGCCTCAACTCCGTTTTCGTATACCACCATCGTGCCCATGAAGAAAACCATGAGTGGTTTGCCACGACGCGTTGTTTTCCACCACTCGGGGATAATGTCCTTGTTCTTCCAGAACATTTCGAGCATTGAGCCGTCAAGCGGGATTCGTTCGCTTTTGCGCAGGCGCTCTAGCTGGTTTGCGACGGTGAATCCGTCGCGGTGTTCTGAAACCAGAGAAATTTTGGCAAGCGGCAGTTTAGTGATCCGAAGACTTCTCCAGTTTTCTCCAAGTTTGGCGATTTGCCACGCGTGCCACATGAATGCGGCCGGATCGAATCTTCCTGTGCGGTCGATTTTAGCAAGGCGCATTTGTGCGGGTTTTACAAGGTTTGTCTTCGCGTATACTACGCACTGTGAAGACCAAGTCAAGATTTTCAGGGACTATTGCGCAAGCTCGTTTTGTTGTAAAATAGCCCCATGACAATCTTATACATCATTATTGGCGTCCTGGTCCTCTGGCTCGTCTTTACTTTTAACAGCCTGGTGCGGCTTCGCACTCGGGCGAACGAAGCCTGGGCAGACATTGACGTGCAGCTAAAACGCAGGTATGATCTCATACCGAACCTTATAGAAACGGTCAAAGGCTATGCCGCTCACGAGGCCGGGGTGCTCCAAAAGGTCACCGAGGCCCGAAATATGGCCTTGGGAGCAGGGGCAATGGGCACGCTCGAAGGCCGGGACAAGGCCGAGAATATGCTCTCCGGGGCCTTGAAATCTCTGTTTGCCGTATCCGAGAATTATCCGGATCTAAAGGCTAATACGAATTTCTTGGAGCTTCAGCGCGAGCTCTCCGATACAGAGAACAAGATTCAAGCAGCTCGAAGATTCTACAACAGCGTCGTCACGGAGCTCAACATCAAAGTTGAAACATTCCCGACGAACCTGTTGGCCGGAATGTTTGGATTCGCGAAGAAAGAGTTCTTTGGTTTGGATGCAGCACCGGAACAAAGGGAGCCAGTCAAAGTAAATTTTAATAATTAATCGAAATACATGAATAAATCAAAGATCATCAATATTGTAATCATCATCGTCGCTCTTGCGCTTATCGCCTTCCTTGTCTTCAAGGATAAGAAGACTGACAACGGCGCAGAAAACGAAACGCCGAATACTGAAACTCCGGACAATACAAATGGTACCGGTGCGAATGCCGGCGGAGCCATCCCAGTCCCGGCAGAATCTAGCTGGACAGAAACGAAGGGTGCAGAAGACAAGATCACTTTCGATGCTCCGGCCGAGTATTACATTTCGTACCCAGTCATTGGCGGATGCTCAGACGTTGTCAGCATCTCGACCCAGACCGCGTCTGATCCGACTATCGCAGTTGCCATGATCTACAAGGAGGGCTGTGTAACTGATACTGATGTTACTATGAACTACGCGATGCGAGAGGTGAAGAATGGATATGTCTTCCAGACAAATTCAAATCACCCAACTGTCCGCGCCGTGTTCGACCGAATCGTCGCTTCAGCGCAGATCAAAGACTAATCTCTCTCATGAATTTAAAGCAAAAATCCGCCTTGGCGGATTTTTGCTTTTTGATGTAGTATTCTACGTATGCAAGCAAACCTCTATACACTGGCAGGGAGAAATATTAGGAAAACTTGGTTTCTTTTTACTATATTTCTCATCATTGTCATCAGCCTCGGATACTTTCTGTCGGTCTATTACGGTCACCCGGGAATTCTTTACTTTGCAGTATTCTTTGCTATTTTCCAATCTGTGCTTTCGTACTGGTTTTCTCATAAAATAGTGCTCTCCATGACTGGCGCGAAAGAAGCGTCTCGTGAAGCGAATAGGGAACTCTGGAATGTTGTCGAAAACCTCTCGATTACTGCCGGACTTCCTATGCCGAAACTTTACATTATTAACGACTCCGTCCCGAACGCTTTTGCAACCGGTCGCGACAAGAAGCATGCCGTCGTTGCAGTTACGACGGGACTTATGAATGTCCTCGATCGCACCGAAATGGAAGGCGTGATCGCCCACGAACTTTCGCACATCGGGAATCGTGACATGCTGGTTTCGACTGTAGTTGTCGTGCTGGTCGGCTTCATCACCCTTCTCTCCGACATGTTCCTTCGCGCGCAGCTTTTCGGCGGGGGCAGAGGGGGCGATAGCGATAACGGCGGCGGGCGAGTACAAGGAATTCTCATGATTGCCGGTTTTGTTCTCATGATTCTATCGCCAATCATTGCGACCCTTATTCAACTTTCGATCTCGCGCAAAAGGGAATACTTGGCCGACGCTTCAGGCGCGCTCCTCACTCGCTATCCAGAAGGACTTGCTTCAGCGCTTGAAAAAATTAGCGCTCATTCCGGAAAAATGCAAAAGGCAAACCATGCCACCGCGCACCTTTTCATCAGTAATCCTTTTGGCGCGAAAATCAAGGGGCTCTTCGCCACCCATCCGCCGGTAGAGAAGAGAATTGAACTTCTCCGAAAAAGTATATAAAAAGATCGCCCGCATCGTGAGATGCGGGCGATTTTTATTTTTCGAATTCGGCGTAGAGACCTTCTCTGGTCAAGTCGACGGATAGAAGCTCTTCTCGGGAGAAGACGATTTCCTCACCTTTATCTCGAGCATGTGTTTCCTTGGCAAGCCAGAAAGTATAGGCGAGTGGTTTCTTTTGATCGCTATCTCCCCTTGTGTCCATGCCTTCGAATTCACCGTTGTCGCCATAGTGTCCATATAAATGTGAAAACTTCATGTCGATTCCTGCGGCCACCAGCACTTCTGGTAGGTGGGTATGCAGTGGACTGCTTCTCATGTCATGAAATCCTTGATAGACACCCTGAAGTTCTTCTTTGGAGAGTTCAGCACTTTCGATCAGCGTGATGTGAACTGCTTTGGTGAAACCTTCGGATTTGTTGATGAGAAGTCCTGTCAATTTTTTGGCCAAATCGTTGGCGTCTGGCGATTTCCGGATGAGGTATTTGATCGCTTGGATCTGTAGTTCAGTCACCATGTTCTCGTTGTTTTGCTAGATATTACAGATAATTAGAGGATGTGTCAAACGTAACCTTTTGTCTCCGTGCAGGTATATAATAAGTGGAAGTATGGAATTGGAAAAGATAATCGAACGGGCCAAACAAGGCGAAAGCGGATTCCGAGAACTCTACGATATTACGATAGACCGTGTCTACGCTTTCGTCCTCGCACGGACCCGTGACAAGCATGAGACAAGCGAGATTTGCCAGGAGTCGTATCTATCTTTGTGGAAGTCGCTGCAAAGATTTGAATATCAAACTCCTCCGCAATTCTGGGCGTTTCTTTGGAAAGTCGTCCGTCGCCAGGTCATAAAATGGCACGGCAGGAAGCCTGACATGGCCTCCCTGGAAGAAATATATGACATTCCCGATGAGCCGGAACATCATGAAGATTACCGATATCTCCTAAATTGTCTCGCGACTCTCCCGGAACGTCAAAGGCTTGTCGTTGAACTCCGATATTTTTCCAACTGTGCTTTCAACGAAATCGCGGAAACTCTCGGCATCACCGAGAACAATGCCAAGGTCCTGCATCACCGGGCCACGACGGCCTTGAAAAGCAAACTCAACATGTATGGACAAGAATAACCTCGAAGAAAATTTAAGACAGATTAGATTGAAAGGTATAGATGAGGCGTCGAAGAGCGTCTTATGGGCGGGAATAGCTCGCGCGCAGGAGACGCGGATGCACGAAACATCATTATCAATATTTAACTATAAGAAACATATGATAGGAGCACTTATCGCATTAGTAATCATATTGGGCGGTGGCGGCGCAGTCGCGGCATCTAACAGTGCGGCGCCCGGAGATGCATTATACGGACTAGACCTCGCAGTTGAGAAGGCGAAAATTAATTTTACCGCGGACGCGGACAAAAAAGATGAGCTTCGAGTCAAGTTCGCCGATGAGCGCGTAGCTGAGGCGAAAGCTAAATCAAACGATGACGTCAATGCCGGCGCGAATACAAAAAATTTAGATCTCTCGGCCGCTACAGTTACAGACATAGAGGTTGACGTCTTCACGAATGAGACCACGGTAAAGATCGAGGCAAATGACCGACATTATGGATTCGTGACGGCGAAGAAGACTAAAGCAGAAATCGTGGCTGAGATCTCGGCGAAATATAATCTGACCGAGGAAAAGGTAAATGCCATAATCGACTTTGAAGTCGAGGACAGAGCCAGCCGACCAGAAGACAAAACCTTCCTCAATAGCTCGAATTCAGGCAGTGTAAAGATTCGTTCAGAGAAAGAGAAACATGATTTCGAACTAAGCCTTCAAAGTCTCTCCGACATGGATGGCCTCTCAGCCGAATCGCAGGCGAAGCTAAACGCGGCGATCAATGAGATCCGTCTCATCTTGGAAGCGAACCCTGACAGCAAGATAAAGATTGAGAACGGTGACTTCAAAATTGAAGTGAAAGAAAATGGCTTAATCAAATTTGATTCACGTGATGATGATCGAAAGGGTGACGATGATAATAAAGATGAGGATAAAAATGACGACGACAACGATGGTAACGATGACGACAAAGGCCATGGTAACGATGACGACGGCGAGGACGACGATAATCCAGGTGTTAGTGCTGGTGTAAATATTGGTGCTGGTGTAAATCTTGGTGGCGATAAGAAGGAGAGTGATGATGAAGTTTTCTGTCGCGGGGAATGGCGTGACGCAGAAGACTGCGAAGACTCCAATTCAGATGACGAGGATGAAGACAACGATGATGATAATTCTGGATCAAACTCAAACGATGATGACGAAGAAGACGACGACGATAATTCAGGACACGGTAACTAATATGTATCAAGAAGCAAAAGGCCCGTACGGGCCTTTTGCTTTTCCACTAACTAAACAAACTCATTATCGGATACAATGTTAAAACAATGTAAAGTCTGGTGGATAAAGCATATTTCACCCTTTTTACTGTTTAAATTATTCCTTTTACTGATTGCTCTCGAAATAATAAAAGATAATTGTTGTGCAGCCTGATATGGGTGATAGATATAATTAATTATTATGAATAAGTTGGTATACAAAAAATATCGAAGGAAAGTTCTTGGGATAATCTCATATGGAATACTTTCAATTTTGATCATTTTAGGTGCATTTATTTTCAATAAAGCTAGTCGTGTCGATGCTCAAGTTTCCATCTTCTATCCAACTGTTTGTTTGGGTGGCTGGGCTAATACGGATAAAGCCGAGGGTTCTCCAGATTCAAGTGGCGATGCTACCAATTTTTCTGATGAAAACTCCGCGTCACTTTCAGATTCTTCTAGCCAGATATTTTGTGGCGGGTTCAGTGGAGAGATTCCTGAAAACGCAAGACATAATAGAGTTGTTTTGAGTATCTCGTTCGGTACGGAGAAAGAGTCGGAAGTGCTGGAAGAAGAGGTTTTTCTTAAAGAAGAAATAAAGCCTCGGGAAGAAGATACGGGTGCCGCAGAAGGCCAATCGTTTGATCTTGATGACGGTGAAGGCATGTTAGATGAGGCGCCTTTAGAGGATGCGCCAAAAGAAGATGCTGAACTGGAGGGCGAAGTGCTTGGTGATGAGGCGCCAACCGTTGGACCAGTCCAAGAAGACGATCCGGGAACCATAGAAGAGGGTGTAATTTTAAATCTTCCAGAAGAGGAATCTCCAGTAGAAGATATTAATGAAGACGCCCCAGAATCGGAAGAACCCCCTCTCGACTCGGGGTCATCGGAAGAGTCGGTGTCCTTAGAAAATCCCTCATTTTGGAAAAAAATATTACCCGTTGCTTACGCCGAAGAAGAAACTAACGAAATTATAAAGAGTGACGAAGTGCCGCCAGGATCCGTTTTTGAAATCAAATACACCTTAGACGGTAAAGATTGGTCCTCGCTTGGTTATGTTTCGGACATTTCTAGCGTCGCTGTTTTCGACCTGCCGATAGGAGTCTTTGTCTCAATTGATGATCTTAAGAGAATGCAAATATCGGTAGAAACAATACCCACGGTTGATAGCTTGCCAAAGATCTATCTTGATGCAATGTGGCTCGATATCGAGTATTCCGATCCGGTCTCAGATCCCTTGGTCCCGCCGGGTGAATTGCCGGGCGACGTTATTCTAAGGGAGATTCCTTATGAAAATATGACAGCGGTGTTGGTAGAACGTCACCCAGAAGACGGAGACGGGTTGCTCGAACTATGGATGTATGTTTTCGCAGAAGAAACGGCATTTGTTGAAACTCCTATAGCTCAAGAGGTGACTCAAGAAGAATCGACCGAAGAATTGACCGCGGAGATATTCCCCGAGGTTAATAACACATCTTCTTCTGAAGAATCGGCTACGGTAGAAGACCTTGCTGTAGAAAAAGATGTCCCAGTCGATTCGATACAAGACCTGGTTGCGCCGACTGATCCAGAATTAGATAACGAATTATTGGTGAATGTTATTGAGGAAACAAGAAAAAAGATTTGGGTAAAAATCGCTGGGGATGAATTGCTTTCTCGTACCCCCAACGTTACTTATATTGAAGGTAGTGTCTATTGGATTGGCTCCGGCGATAGTACAGTTTGGAGGTTTAACCCTAGTTCAAATTCTTTTGAATCTACTTCTTTTAATCCAGGAGAAACAGGCAAACTCTATATATATGATCGAGAGGACGGATCAAA
>CAZPVH010000010.1:0-3568 GCA_964589975.1 uncultured Candidatus Saccharibacteria bacterium
AGCCGACCCCGCTCATCATCGAAGAGAAAATCCAGCCGAAGTCATTCAGCCTCCGGCAGGAATCCAAGGACATCGTCGAGGAGGAAGACCTGGAGATCCCGGCCTTCATCCGCCGCAAGATGAAGAAATAAGATTTTTATCCCCGCCCAGTTGCGGGCCTTTGTTTTATGGAAGAAGATAGGCCATTAAATCTCACTGATGAAGAAGTGAGGTCTATTAAGACTCAATACAATAAGGCGAAGAATATTCTGGAGAATGTCATTTCTCTTCAGTCGAAGATTGAGTCCGCAGAACTTTTTATTGGTACTAAGCGAGAGGAGATCGATAAGCACTCAATTAGTGCAAAAGAATTTTTGGGGACGATTGATAATGCAAAGACACTTTCTGCGAACTTGGTCAGTGAGATAAAGAGTAACCTAGAGAAAGTTCAAAACGGCATACTTCAAATAGACGAGGGTACTAAAAAGTACGCAGAAATCCAGGGAAAAATTCAGGGACAAGAAAGCGCTATCGATACCCTAGTTGCTGCTGCAAATGGATTGAAAGATGACGTGGAACAGGCAAAATTAACAGCCATAAAAAGGCTCGCCGAAGTTGAGAATCAACTGGTTCAAATTGCCGAAAAAATAGCCCAGATGCAGACGGCGTTTACTGCCTTCCAAGGAATTCAGGCAAAAATAATTGATCCCCAGACGGGACTCGAAGCCATACTGGGCCAAACTCGAGATATTCAAAAATCATCGTCAAAGCTGGTTTCTGAAATAAGCACATACAGGGATCAGTCGAAGAAGTTTTTGGATGAAATTGAGGGAAGTCGGGATGCTGCAGATGTTCTTGTCGCTAATATTGAAGAAAGCCGAAAGACGGCCGATGAAAAGAAGGACCAGGTTGCAAAAATTGCTGAGCTGATAACAAATACAGGATTCGCCAATTCTTTTCAACAGCGTCAAAAGAAGCTCGAAGTTAATTCCCGTATATGGTTGTCCATACTCGGTATTAGTATCCTGCTTTTAGTTGGATTGTTGGTAGCATTTTTTCTTCGCATAACTGGGGTTCCTGAAGTGGGTGTAATTTTTTATCGGCTAACCCTAACATCGCCACTGGTCTTCCTAATATTCTTTGCTGCAACACAATATTCAAACGAAAGGTCTCTAGAAGAAAAATACGCATTTAAGGCAACAATCGCAGTTGTTATGCGCAATCATGCAGACTTTTTAATTGAGAAAGGGCGTCTCGCTGATGCCGAAACCAATAAGTTTATTCGAGATACGATGACAAACTTATATGTAGAACCATATGAAAATGGTGATGCATTTCGAAAAGAGAAAGAGCGTGCTGATGAAGAAGAGCATGAATCTAAGAGGCTAGAACTTGAGGCGTTGGTCAACAGCGCCAAAGAACTTAAGCAGTTGTTTAAGGATGAGTCTCTCCTGAAGTCGGTCATAGATTTTTTCCAGAAACTCAGAAAATAGCCATTATATTTTTTTTCACCGGACTGATTTGACCCGAGGGGACACCTCGGGTTTTGGTTTGTGAATGGTTTGCGCTAGAGTGAGGGCAGTATGGAAACCGAACAAAAACAAAAGAAAATTCTTTTCGCTGGGCTGACGCTGCTCGTCCTCGCGGGGATTTTCCTCTACTCCGCTTCGCTCCTCGATCGCAACACACCGGTCATTCAGTCTGTCGAGACGACCGCTCTGATGCCGACGGAAACTGAGCCTATCGTGCCAGAGCCGCGGAAGTATGTGGGAGTCACCGATGAACCGGTAAACGTCGACCCATCAAAATACAAGAGCGTTCGTGTAAGTGATGGAAAAACAAAGCTCACCTTTTCTGTCCCGAAAGTATGGCTGACCGAAACCCGGCATTCGGGAGAACGTAAGCCGACTTTGGCAGAAATGAAGGACTTCCTTGCAACAAATTACGATGGCGATATCCGGAAGAATCCAGAGCTCGCGAGCGACTATGCAGACTTGCCGTGGGAGTATCTTGAAAAAAAGATGACTGCCGAAGATATTGAAAAAGCCTATCTCCAAACGGACAATCCATGGAATCTATTTCCTAATGCGACCGTATCGGGGAGCGATCATATTTGGTACACGGACACGAGTTGGAAACAGATAGATTTCTATATTTTACGAGATTTTTCAACTCTAGAGACCTATACGAATGCCGTGTATAAAAGCAATGATATTCTTGTTTGGGGGAAACAGATGGTTAGCGGACTCGAGGCTGAGGTAGTGACCTTTGCAACCGAAAAAGACGAGTACGGAAATGAAGGCATCAGTAAAGGGGGAACGGGAGGAAAGGCTTATTTTATCTCGCTTAATGAGACGGATAAGCTGGTTGTCATAAAGCAGGCGAAAGGCGATGAGGCATTCGAGCGAGATTTCCGCTACCTTATTCAGACCCTAAAGGTCTCTCCCTAGACTGAAAATTCCAAACTGACTGACCCGAGAAAGCTACTCGGGTTTTGATTTGCGCGGGTAGACAGGGGAGGGAAAAGATGGTATTTTTCGGGGTCCGATTTTGGACAGCAACTTACCAATAAGGAGCACGCCATGACCATGGTGAAGCGCTATTTCCAGGCCAACCGCGAGGAGGGCCCCCAGGTGCTGAAGAGGATCCGTGACCGGCTCGTCGATCTCGGGCTGTACCGTGAATTCGCCATCTTCCAGAAGGCCGGCGACCGCTCGGGCGATCTGGTCGCCGAGAGCATGGAGTTCGAGGCCTACATGATCGGCTCGGAGAACGGGATGACGCGTGGCGCCGTGTACGTCTACTCGGTGATCGACGATTCCTGCAACGGCTTCGCGCAGCTGTTCTCGGTTCTGATCGGGTTTCCCGATGATCGGGACCGCGAAGACCGTGAGGCGCTGGTCGCGTTCCTCGACGAGCTCGACTTCGTCGCCAAGTACCGTTCGTTCAAGGAGCGGCCCTTCGGCCAAAAGCGCTTCCGTGGCTACCTCGACGACTGGTCGGGTATCGCTGGCCTGCGCGAGGCGTTCGTCCACGACGAGCATGTGCCGAGTCGGCGCCAAGCCGCCTGACACGAGGAGAGCATCATGATTCAGTCCGCGTTGAAGTTCCTCATCGTCGACGATTTCTCGACGATGCGCCGCATCATCCGTGGCCTGCTGCGGGAGATCGGCTGCACCGATGCCGAAGAAGCTGAAGACGGTGCGGTCGCGCTGATGATGCTGCGGGCTCGCGCCTTCGACTTCGTCATCAGCGACATCAACATGCCGAACATGAACGGCTTCGAGTTGCTCAAGGCGATGAAGGGTGACGATGGTCTGAAGCACATCCCGGTGCTCATGATCACGGCCGACGCACGGAAAGAAGACATCGTTTTCGCTGCTCAGTCCGGCGCTGCTGGCTACCTCCTGAAGCCCTTCACGAGGGCAACGCTCGAAGAGAAGGTCCAGAGGATCCTCGCGAAGCTCGCTGCCTCCAGCTGAACCGCTCCGACGTTCTTCTCATTCTGCCGCCCGGCATTCGTCCGCGACGGCATTTTCTTTTCCCGTGGACAGGGGAGGGAAAAGATGGTATTTTTCGGGGTCCGATT
>CAZPVH010000011.1:0-3062 GCA_964589975.1 uncultured Candidatus Saccharibacteria bacterium
GCAAAGCCGCCCTCTGCACTACGCAAGGCGGCTTTCAATTTTTCAATTGCTAGAGGATCCGCCGCGGTTGGAAGAAGACAAAGAGAAAAGAGGCGATGGCAAAGGCTGCCATGACGATAAAGACTGAAGCAAAACCGAAATAGGTAGCGATGAATCCGCCCGTCACCACCCCGCCCGCCGAGACGAGACTCTGGAAGATGCTCCATGACGAGTAATCTTTCACCGCCTCCCCTCGGTCCAAATGTTCGGCAAAGAGCGCATTGAATGATGGGCTGCCGAGCGCCTCCCCGAGCCCGAGGAGCACCTGAACGAGGAGGAGCGCTGTCATGCTGTCCACGAATATATAGCCGAGCCAAGCAAACGCGCGGATAAGGAATCCGCCCATGAGGAGGTACTCCTTCTCCCGTACCCGGTCGCCAAACTGTGCGATGAGGAGCGTGAACAGGGTCGAGGCGACGAGGAATGCCGCCGCTGAAGCGCTGATAGCCACTGGCGTCGAGACGATCCGCTCGACATACACCGCATAGAGCGGGCCGAGCAGGCTCGCGCCAAATATGAATATCCCATTCGCCTGAAACAGCACTTTGAGCCCTTTGTTTTTCATTCCTCCATTGTACAGGAGAAACCCTCTGACGGCTTTCAATTTTTCCTATTCTATTTTTTCTGACAGCGGTTTTGCAGTGAGAGCTTGGGCAAGAAGAATTCGTCCCAATCTCTCGGCGAGATAACCCGGTAGGCGATGCCGCCGCAAGACTCGCTCAGCCAAATCATATCGAACTGATGCTGATAGAGTTTTCCTGGAATTCCATCAATCGACTTTTGTTCTACGAATATATCGTCCTCACCCGGCGAAAATAAACATCTCCCGTTCGTTGTCGAGACAGAATAACGATAGCCCCAACGGAAAGAGTTCCAGACATAATGAGTCGCTACGCAATCTTTCGACTCCACATGAACCGGGAAATCACCCTGCTGCGGGGTAAAAAGAGAATCGATGTATTGGAGGCTGAAGCTTTTATCCTCTGGCTGAAATGATTTTGTTTCTTTTTCGATATCGACCATTTCTCCGTTTTTGAAAAGTCGACCGTTATCTACGAGGAATTGCCCCAATACGATCGCATTGTTCCGATCAACCGGAAGCGCTCTATCGTCATAAAAGATGTGCTGGCTGTCCCGATGGTATGAGGAGTCACTGATTTGTTCGAATGTTGTCGCATCAGCACCCTCCAGAGTCTTGCGAATGGATATATTGAATGGGCCCTCGATGCCGGGCGGCTGAACGCAGACGCGGCCCGAGATAATCTGATAATCAGCGTTATCGAAGCCCATCGACTCGTGGTAGCAAGGATCGACAAATGTCTGCATTCGCCACTCATTCACCGGATATGTCTGGACTATAAAGGCTATCCATACTGCCGAATACGTCAGAAATAGCACCCATACCTTCCACTTTCTCCTCTCTTGGAAAAACCAGAGGATAAATATCGGATAAAAAAATGTGCCCAGATGAAGTAAAACAAACACTCCCAGAAAAGCTAGCCAGAGAAGGATATGTAGCCACGATAGCTCGTCAGACCTCTCAGCAAAAAAGATGAGGGTCACGAATACTATAGCGAGACCGATCAAACTCAAGGTCATCGTTCTGGAAAATTTTGGGAAGGAGTATGGTGCCGCCAGCAATCTCTGCATGAATGCATTCGAAGCCGAAAACACACAAGACGCGATAAGCATCGAGACAAACGAAAAAATCAGAAGCCCGTCTGGTACATTCCAAAAGAAAACCGGGAAAGCGAGCGCTATGAGTGGCGGAAATAGGATATCGACCACCTTCTGCGGTCGGCCAAGGTGAAAGATGAGCAGTATCGAAAGGCAGTAGACCCCGTATTGAGCAAGAACAAAAAGCTGGACGATGCGCTGCGATTCCGGAGCGACCGTATCGATCCAGATACAGTACATAGCCATACTCGCCAGTCCCGCGAGCAGCATTTTCGCCCCAAGGCGGAGTAGATAATTCACCATAATGGCATATCCTAGTCAGCGACAATCTACCCCGCCAATCCCCTCCCGTCAAACAAAAGCCGCCCAGGATCACTCCGCAGCGGCTTTCAATTCTTCTCTTCCTTCCTAATGTAACGTAGCCGACTTAATGGCCATCATTGCTTTGAGGTTTAGAAATGCTACGATTGCTCTATGGGTCAAAAAAAGGAAATCGCTCGAAATCTATTTGAAGGTCATGTAAAAGGCTCGATAAAAGAGGCTATGGTTCCTCTTGTCACAGTTTTTGTTTGCCACATCACTGCCGCTACCCATAGAAAGCTACAAATCTCTCATCCAGATGCCGAGACAAAGGTATATCTTAGCACTCGTGTTCTAAAGCATTTATACGATAAGCGCACAGCCGAAGAGTTCGATACAGCTGTAGATTTCTTACATAAGATCCTCAAATACCCAGAACGGATATACATAAACAAAGACCCCAAAAGGGGTCATTTTGCTTTCGTTAAAAATATACACGGGCGTTTGTTTTTCTGTTCAGTTGAAATACAAGAAGACAACTCTCTGCATGTTGTAACTATTTTTCGCGTAAAAAAAGAGCAGTACCTACTAGAATTTGAACTTCTCTGGCGCTGGAAGGACGACACCCCTTCATCGTAGTACTTTTGTTACCAACTTACGCTGGACTACTCATACCCCGCAGTAGAGCCTTTCTGCTTTTCAACGCCAGAGAAATTCAAATTCAATTTTTCAAGAGCAAAAAAACTAACGATTAACTATACCGTTAGTAACGCTCTTTGTCAACATTACTCTTCTAATTTTTAAACTGTTTATTTTCATAACACTTTTCTCCAAGGCAAGATATTTTCCTGTGTTACATCTTTATTATACTCGGTTATAAAAATGCTTCAATAGGTCTTTTTTAATTCTTACTATTCGGACATGCTTTTAAATATTAGGAATCTGGTATTAATTCAAAGTAGCCACTAAGCACTCCTCAAGGGGGGAATTCAACAAAAAACCAGTCTTGCGACTGGTTTCGTGCCTTACACGGTATCAGATGGAAA